>JBATOT010000115.1:0-91096 GCA_049291095.1 Ignavibacteriaceae bacterium
AGTAAACTGCACCTCCTGCACACGGACCAAGTATTACAGAAATTTGAGGAACAACTCCGGATGCAAGAGTATTTAATAAAAAAATATCTGCATAACCACCAAGACTGTTTACGCCTTCCTGTATTCTTGCACCACCTGAATCGTTCAATCCGATAATAGGAATGCCAGCTTTCATTGCAAGTTTCATAATCTTTACAATTTTTTCTGCGTGCGTTTCTGAAAGTGAGCCGCCAAAAACTGTAAAGTCTTGTGAAAACAAGGCTATAGGTCTTCCATCAATTTTTGCAAAACCAGTTACAACTCCATCACCAGGATAATTTTGTTTTTCTAATCCAAAATCTTTTGCCCGATGTTTTACAAACACTCCAATTTCATCAAAACTACCTTCATCAACTAATAATTCAATTCTTTCTCGAGCTGTTAATTTACCTTTATCGTGCTGACTCTTAATTTTTTGTTCACCACCACCAAGTTTTGCAGTTTCTTTTTTTTGTG
Source organism: Ignavibacteriaceae bacterium (assembly GCA_049291095.1). GTDB lineage: Bacteria > Bacteroidota > Ignavibacteria > Ignavibacteriales > Ignavibacteriaceae > IGN3. Next base: position 496 of record JBATOT010000115.1, read on the forward strand.
ATAGTTCAGCCAGTTTATTTTTCATAAACATCCTATACGATTAATTAAATAGTATGATTTAGAAATGGATTATATTTTTTCTCGCTACCAATTGTACTTGATTCACCGTGACCAGGAAAAATTTTTGTTTCATCAGGAAGAGTAAGCAGTTTTTCGTTAATACTTTTAATTATTGTATCATAATTTCCACCCCATAAATCAGTTCTTCCAATGCTATCATTAAAAAGCACATCACCTGTGATGCAGGATTTTATATCTGGAATGTAAATACAAAATTCACCTGGTGTATGTCCTGGAGTAAAAAGAAAAATTAGTTCAGATTTTCCAAGACTTAATTTTTTTTCTTCGGACAAAAATTCATCAGGTTTAATAGAAGTTGAAAAATCCATTCCAACAAAACTCGCATGCATTTTTGCATTTTCGATCAAAGGCAAATCTAACTCCGGCGCAAAATAGATAGGATTATATTTTTTCTTTACAAACTCGCAGCCTAAAATATGATCGATATGACAATGTGTGTTGATAAGATATTTTACTTTAAGATTATTATCTATTATAAAACTTTCAAATTCATATTCTTCATCTGAATCACTGCAACCGGGATCAACAATTGCAGATTCGTTGAATTCATCATCCCATAGAACAAATGTGTTTTCTGAAAAAAAATTAAATGTAAACTTTTGTATTTGAATCAATATTAACTCTTAAAATTGTTTTTAATTCTGCTGAGTAACTTTTTATTGTAAATATTAAAATTGTCTTTTGTTTCTTCTATCGAATCACCGCCAAACTTTTGCAAAAAGAATTTAGCAAGCGACCATGCAAGCATAGATTCAGAAATAACTGCACACGCCGGTACAGCAACAAAATCACTTCGTTCACGTCTGGCATCTACTTTTTTCATTGTGGATAAATCTACACTCTCTATTGGAGACATCAATGTGGCAATTGGTTTCATGGCAGCGCGAACAATTATTGGTAAACCTGTCGATACTCCGCCTTCAATTCCACCAGCACGATTTGTTTTTCTACCAATAAAATCTTTTTTCATTACAATTTCATCATGAGATTTTGAACCAAATTTTTCAGCTAATAAAAATCCTTCACCAACTTCTACAGCTTTTACTGCATTGATTGACATAATTGAGTGCGCAATTTCAGCATCAAGCTTTGTATCATAATTCATAAAACTACCAAGACCAACAGGTACTCCGGTTGCAACAGTAATAAATGTTCCGCCAAGTGTATCTCCATTCTTCTTTGCTGTTTTAATCTTACGAATAATTTTTTCTTCGTGCGGATTTTCTAAAACTCTAACTGAACTTTTATCAGCTTTCTCAGAAATTGATTGAGCAATATAATTTGATGAAATTGAATTATTAAAAAGTTTTTCAGAAAAATTCTTTTCTGGATAAATTCCGCCAATACTTTCAACAAAACTTCCAATTGATATCCCGAACTCTTCAAGAAATCTTTTTGCAATCGATCCGGCAGCAACGCGTACAGCAGTTTCTCTTGCAGATGATCTTTCAATAGAATTTCTAATATCATCAAAATTGTATTTTGAAACTCCAACTAAATCTGCATGTCCGGGTCTTGGAATCGAAACCTTTTGAATTTTTTCATTAACCGGATCAACTGACATTAAAGTTTGCCAGTTTCCCCAATCGCTATTTTTAATTAATATTGAAATTGGTGAACCTAAAGTTTTACCAAATCTAACACCTGATAAAATTTCAGCTTTGTCAGTTTCTATTTTCATCCTTAAACCACGACCATAGCCAAACTGCCTGCGTTTAAGCTGTTGATTGATGAAATTTTCAGAAATTTTTAAGTTAGATGGAAATCCATCTACAATTGTTGTTAAGGCTTTACCGTGAGACTCACCTGCGGTAAGGAATCTGATCATTAACTCTCCTAAGGTTTTAGCAAATATATAAAAAAAACGTCCCGAAATAATCGGGACGTTTGAAGAAAATATTTAATTTTCTTTAGTCAGGAATTTCGAGTCCAACAAACCTAGTATTACCTTCTTTATCCTGAACCTTCAATAAAACGGCTTTACCTTTTTTGCTGTCAATAATATCTTCTAAAGAACCAACATCTTTAATTTTTTTCTTATCAGCTTCCACGATTACTAATCCATTGCCTAATCTTTGATCAGCTGCTTTACTAAAATTATCAACTTTCGTAATCAAAACACCGTTATCAACTTTTAGATTATCTTTATCTTTTTCACTTAGATTTTTAACTGTCATTCCAAGACTTTCAAAACTAATTGTATTTGATTTGGAATCACTTTTTGAATTATCCTCATCATCTTTTTTCGCAATAACTTTCTTTTCAGAATCTTCATCGCGTGATTTTAATGTTACTTTTCTATCAATCTCTTTTCCATCTCTAAATACTTTTAGATTAACTGTAGTACCAGCAGTCTTTGAAGCTACATAACTTTGCAAAGCATTTGGTTGATTAACTTCCTTTCCATCAACAGATAGAATTATATCACCAGCTTTCAAATCTGTTTCTGCAGCCGCACCGCCTTCAACAACATCCTGAATAATAATTCCGTGTGGTTTGTCCAATCCAACAGATTTTGCAATTGCATCATCAACTTCACTTATGCTTACACCAATGTAACCACGATTTACTTTTCCATTTGCAATTAATTCTTTTGCAACGGTCTTTGCAAGATTAATTGGAATTGCAAATCCATATCCAATGTATGTTCCGGTACCCTGTGTTGCGATTGCCGAATTAACACCGATTACAGCTCCTGATAAATCAACTAAAGCTCCGCCGCTATTGCCTGGATTAATAACAGCATCTGTTTGAATGAAATTTTCAACCGCATATCTATCTCTTATCAAACCTAATCCTCTGCCTTCAGCGCTAATAATTCCTGCTGTAACGGTTGAAGAAAGTGACAATGGATTACCAATTGCCATTACCCACTGACCAACTTTTAAATTATCAGAATCGCCAAGATAAGCTGTAGTTAGATTTTCAGCATCAATTTTTATTACTGCTAAATCTGTAAGAGGATCAGTTCCAACAACTTTTGCATCAAACGTGCGTTTATCGCCTAATCCCACACTAACTTTTGTAGCTTTTTCTACAACGTGATTATTTGTTAAAATGTAACCGTCATCAGAAATTATGATTCCGCTGCCGGAACCTTGCTGTTCTTTTGGCATTTCATTATCAAATGGAAAGAAGAAAAAATCTTTGTGCGGATTATCCCTTTCAGAAACTACACTAATTTGTACAATTGCCGGAGTAACTTTTTCTGCAACTTCAATAAATGCTTTTGAGAATGATGTTGCATCAGCATCAAGATTTACCGGAGGTTGATTTGCACCAAGATTTATATCTGCCCAGCCTGGTCTAACCAATCCGAATCCCGATACAAGCAAAGCTCCGAAAAGAACTCCGATTGCAACAAGAGCAACTGCTCCCAAAACGCCTTTAACTTTCATTTTTATTCTCCTATAGATTTTTTGTTTTTATTAGATTCACTTTTTACTCATTGGTATTGCTTATATCGATAATTCCTCTACTTATAAATTTGAAATGATTGTATTCCTTTAAAATCACTTACGTGAAATTTTAAATACCGTTCCATCAATAAATTAAACTTGTCCATTAGATCAACATTAAATTTCTCTGCTAATCTATTGGTTTTTAGACAAAAGATTAACTCAAAAAGTTCCGCTGAAACATTTTCTAATCCTGAGTGTGATTCAAAACAATCTGAGCAAATTAGTCCAGTATTAAAATCAAAACCTAAAGATCGATTCGCAACAACATCGTTTCCACAAATTGCACATTTATCGATTGATAATTCATAACCAAGTTCAGATAAAAAGAAAAGTAAAAATCTCCCAAACAAAAATGCAGGATTTTCCTTTTTATCATTGATCATATTCAAAATCTTTATCAATCCTTTAAATAACTTGGTGTTTGATTCGTGTTCGGAAGTTAAATTTTTAACAAGCTCGATTATTGCAAATGAATATTTAGTTGAATCAAGATCCTCTTTTAGATTTACAAAATGTGAGACGAGATTTGCATCTGATAGTATTTGCACATCACGTGTATTTTTTTTGTAGATGATAACTTGAAGATGATTAATCGGATCAATAATCTTTCCAATTTTTGATTTTGGTCCACGGCCGCCTTTAATTATTGCAGAAATTTTTCCATCGGATTCAGTATAAAGTGAAACGATGCTGCTTGTATCCCCGTAGTTTAACTTGGAAAGTACAACTGCTTCAGTTTTAACTATATCGCTCATCTTATAAAATTATAAGGAAAAGAATATAAATCTTCTTCTGTAATAATTCCTTTGATCAAATGAGATGGGGTTACATCAAATGCTGGAGAAAATGTTTTGATGTTTGGATCAGCAATTTGATTACCATTTATCGCAAGTATTTCTGATCCGTTTCTATATTCAATTTCAATTTCATTACCCGTTGCTATTTTTCTATCAATCGTTGTAGATGGAGCAACAATATAAAACGGAATGTTATGATAATTACAAAGTACAGCAAGATTATATGTACCAACCTTGTTTGCACTATCTCCATTAAGTGCAATTCTATCAGCGCCTGTAATTACCAAATCAACTTTACCCTGCTGCATTAAAACTGCAGCCATAGAATCTGTTTGAACAGTAAAAGGAATTCCATTTTTTTCAAGCTCGTAACTAGTCAATCGCAATCCTTGTAAAAGTGGTCTTGTTTCATCTGCATAAACGTGATTCAAATATCCATCATCGAATGCTTTTTTGATTACTGAAAACGCTGTTCCAAATCCTGCAGTTGCAAGTGCACCTGTGTTGCAATGAGTTAGTACATTAGATTTTTTTGTAAATATGTTCGCACCGATCTCAGCCATTTTATTTGAACAATGTTCTTCGTAATCATAAATAGCTTTTGCTTCATTGAGTAACATTTGATATGCATTTGAATAATCATCAATCTTTTCAAAAACTTTTTTAATTCTATCCAAAGCGTAAAAAAGATTTACTGCCGTTGGTCTGGTTGATGCTAATCTTTTGTAAACTTTTTCAAAATGTTCTCTGTGGTTTGAAGAAATGTTTTTGAACGATAACGCAATTGCAAATGCAGCAGATATTCCAATTAAAGGAGCGCCGCGTAATTCCAATTTTTCAATCGCTATAGCAATTCTTTCATAATCATCAGTTTCAATATAAACTTCCTGCAAAGGAAGTTTAGTTTGATCTAAAAATGAAAGATGATCATCTACAAATTTTATTGAGTAATAATTATTCATTGTTGTTTTTTGGAGTGATGTCATTCCCGTGCAAACGGGAATCCATTTTACATCAAATAATTTAGATTCCTGCTTTCGCAGGAATGACAAATACTTAAATCTTAAATTACCCGCTACTACTCCTGTTCATCAAATCTTGAAAGCATCATAAATTCTCTGTAACGATCCTGTATCTGCAGATATGATAAATCCTCTAATCCTTTGGTACTGAATTTCTCAACACAAAATGAAGCCATTGTACTTCCGTATATAACTGCACGTTTTAAACTATCCGGGGAAAGATCGCGTGTTTTATATAAGTAGCCAGTAAATCCGCCTGCAAAAGAATCACCTGCACCAGTCGGATCAAAAATAGTTTCCATTGGATAAGCTGGTGCAGAAAAAACTATATCTTCAACAAATAAAAGTGCGCCGTGCTCGCCTTTTTTTATGATAAGAATTTTAGGACCCATTTCTCTTATCTTTCTTGCGGCACGAATTAAATTTGGTTCGTGTGCAAGCAATCTTGCTTCGCTGTCATTTATAATCAACACATCGACTCTTGGTAATAACTTAAGCAACTCATCTTTCTTTCCCTCAATCCAGAAATTCATAGTATCGCAAACTATAAATTGCGGATCTTCCATCTGATCCAATACTCTTGATTGCAAAACAGGATCGATGTTGCCAAGACAAACATATTTTGATTTTTTAAAATTATCAGGAATAACAGGATTAAAATCCTGAAAAACATTTAACTCCGTTAAAAGTGTATCGCGCACATTCAAATCATAATGATACTTGCCTGACCATTTAAAAGTTTTTCCGCCTTCAACAATTTGCAACCCTTCAACATCAACATTATGATCCTGCATAATTTTAATATACTCTTTTGGAAAATCACTGCCGACCACACCAACTAACTCCACTGGACCACCGAAGTAACTAGCGGCAAGTGAAATGTAAGTTGCTGATCCGCCCAAAGCATCTTCCACTTTATCAAATGGTGTTTCAACTGTGTCTAAACCGAGTGAACCTACAACTAGTAAACCCAAAACTGACTCCTGATTATGATTATTTATAAATGACGCACGAAAAATAGAAAAATAGATTAAGAATGCACAATTTTTTGAAATGTTAAATGTTCAATTTTGAATTCTCAATTAAAAAAATATTGTTTCATTGTTCTATTTCTATTCAATTGATAATTGTTCATTTTTCATTTTTAATTGTTCATTACTTCAAAAGTATCATTTTCCCCATATCAGTAAACACTGGAATGTCTCCTTCGCCTCTTACGTGAAGTTGGTAGATGTACATTCCGCTTGCAATATCATCATTGTAACCTGTCCAGTAACCCTCACCTAACTTTCCTTTTGCTCTTTCTGTTTCGGAAGGATTGAATCTTACCTCATAATATCCTGCACTCTGATATCCGTTTACTAGAACTCTTACCAACTCGCCTTTCATATCATAAATGTACAGCTTTACATATCCTCCTTCTTTTAATCTGTAAGGAATTATTGTACTTGAGTTAAATGGATTTGGATAATTATTCAACAATCGATAATGCTCTACAACTATTGGCGGTGCTTCGGGTATTCCGGTTATGTTTATATGCGCTTCTTCACTTGGTGCTGATTGATGTAATGTGTTATCAAGTGCTGTTATTTTATAATAGTAATTTCCTGAAATGAATTTCTGCGGAGGATCATCATAATATACTGTGTCTGAAAGTACTGCTACTATCTTTGTTGTATCATACATAAAATCAGGAACAGTATCCCTGTAAACTCTGTAAACACTAAAATCTGCTTCTGTGTTTTTATTCCAGGTTAGCTTAACCAAACCACTATCTATTACTACAGTAAGGTTTGATGGTGGTTTTGGTGCAAGATCTCTGTAAGTATATTTGTCTCCATAAGGTCCGCCATAAATTCCTATATCACTTCTGCTACCATCTTTATCAAGTATGTTGGGATCACCAGCATCAATTAAAGGTGAATACATTTGTAAATGAAAATCCATACTATCTTCATTTACAAACATTGGGTCATTGAAAATATTTGTGCTGTCTATTGTTATGTAAATAGAATTTGCTTCATTTTTCCATAAGTTATTATACTTAAATACTTGCCGAGCACCACCAGGTTCATCATAGTATAAAGCCATATTTGTATTTTGAATATGATTGTTAAACAAAACGGTGTTTGCCCCCGCGATTCCAGTATCCCACTTACCATTTGAACCATATATTGCATTATTAAAGATCGAATCATTTTGGTATGCATCAATTGCTGTATTTCCAAAACCAATGATAAGATTGCTGATAAAAATAGATTTGATACCAAAACCTGCGCTAAATCCCTTATAACAGGGATCGGCCATTATTATATTATTTAGATAAATTGGATTAGAAAGTATCTGGGATATAAGTCCAAATCCATTCGCTGAAATTATGTTTTCAGTTATTAGAGGTTTGCCTTCGCAAATTATTCCGTCTTGAACATTAAAAATAATATTTTTATAAGCAATAGCACTTTTACTCTGATCTGTACTAATTAAAAATCCAACATCTGCTTCTTGTATTTTGCAGAATTCTATTGTGGAATTTAATATATATACTGCCCATCCTTCACTTACATTACGGCAATAAATGCCAATACCATTTAAATAACAACTGTCAAAAGTTCTTATTGAATAGTAAGGTTCTGCTAATTGTCTCGTATCAACAATGCAACTATCCATTCCCGAACCAATTAAGCTTAAACCGGGTATCATATCAATGCGTTCTTTGTAAACGCCGTTAGCCACATAAATTGTATCGCCATCAACACAAATGTTAATACACTTTTGGATACTGTCTGCGGCGGTTTGCCAACTTGTGTATGGTGGTGTGTTCGTGCCGGTTTTACTCACGTACCTGACGGTACCAATTAACAATGAAGAATTAACAATTAACAATTAACAATGTTAGGAGAAGAAGGAAGAAGTATTTTAATTTCATTTAGGTCTTATCCCAAAAGACATTTTTGTTTATTGAAACTTAAAAAGAAATTTTGCGAGAAGCGAGAGATTAGAAGAAAGAAAATTTAATGTGGCTAAAGCCAGTATTCTTTCTTTTAATACTTTTCAGTTGACTGAAGTCAACTGCAATTGATAATATCTATTGCAGTCAGCTTTAGCTGACTGAATAAAGTGAAAACAATATAAATGGCTTTAGCCACATAAAATCCCTACATTTCAATTAAAGATTTCTCTCGTCGTTCGAAATGATAAAACGATCTGATAACAGATTGTTTCTCCCGACAAGTCGGGATCGCAATGAATTAATTAACTGAATTATGAAACTGATAATGATATTTTATTGTTATAATAATTAACTTTGAGAGAGATTTTTTATGTACAGTTAATACAATGGATTTAGTAATTAAAAACGCAGATATCGAATTGTTTAATGCTGGCTTTATTGTTGTAACATTAGTATTTGATGAAAGGTTATAAAATGAAAAAAATATTATTTATATCAGTTTTAATTTCGTTACAATTGTTTGCTCAGGTACCTATCCCTGAAACAGGATGTTATCATGCTGCATTTATTGGCAACGATAATCATCCAACTTTTGAAACTTTATCCGGAAAAAACATTGCTATAGAAATGTTTTTTACTGGTTGGCCAACTACAAGCACAACTCCTGATTTTCCATTAACAAAGTGTAATGAAATTGATGCAAACGGTGCAGTTCCTCATATTACCTGGATGCCGCAAGTTCACGGTTCGCCTTATCCATTAAATGCAATTCTTAGTGGTTCGTATGATAGTTACATTAACGGTTATGCACTTCAGGTAAAAAATTGGGGTAAACCTTTGTTTATAAGATTGGGCCATGAGTTTAACGGCGATTGGTATACTTACGGCGGAGCTTTAAACGGCGGCGGCACATTAGCAGGTTATGGTGATCCTGCAAAAGCAGATGGACCGGAAAGATTTATTGCTGCTTATCAAAGAGTACACGATTTATTTGAAGCACAAAATGTTGATAATGTTGTATGGGTTTGGTGTCCGAATAACGGCAGTTCACCAAACGAAGCATGGAACGTTCCTGAAGCATACTATCCGGGAGACGCTTATGTAGATTGGATTGGTTTTGATGGTTACAATTTTGGAACAACTCAAACCTGGTCCGGCTGGGCAAAGTTTTTTGATATCTTTAATGCTTTATACCATAAGTTTAAGGATTACGGTAAACCAATAATGCTTGCTGAATTTGCTTCTGTGGAAAACGGCGGTTCAAAAAGTCAGTGGATTACAGAAGGATATCTTACCTGGCTTAAATATGGTTATCCTAAAATAAAAGCTGCAACTTGGTTTCATATAGCTAAGTATGAAAGCGGTGTTTTTACAGATTGGAGAATTAATTCATCAACAACATCACTAACAGCTTATCAAAATGCAATTGCTGATCCGTATTTTCTATCAGCGATTGTTCCAACTAATGTGAAGACCGAAGAAATAATTCCAAAAGCTTTTAAACTTGAACAAAATTATCCTAATCCATTTAATCCAGTTACAAAAATTAAATTCGCTCTGCCAAAATCCGGCAATGCAAAACTTATAGTTTATAACATTTTTGGTGAGAAGATTAAAACATTAGTTCAATCATATCTTGTTGCAGGTATCCACGAAGTTGATTTTTCTGCAGATCAATTATCAAGCGGTGCTTATTTGTATTCACTGGAGTTTGATGGTAAGAAAGAAATGAGAAAAATGATTTTACAGAAATAAAAGCTAAAGATTTATTTCTATAAAATTCAAAAATGAATTTCTGTTTAATACATAATCAACAATAACATCAACAGATTTTCTTTGTCCATCCCAGGCAAGTATGTTTTTTGCTTCTTCCGGACTAAGCCATTTAAATTCAGTATGTTCTTTACTTATTATAATTTCAGAATTAATGCTTACTTTTGCTGCAAATACCGGCAGTAAACAAATGTAATCTTTATCCGGTGTATAGAACGAGTTTACGGTTGGTGCGACCCAAAATTTTTCAGGAACTAAATCCGTTTCTTCTTTTATTTCGCGTAGTGCCGCGTTGTATGCAGTTTCATTTTCCTTGATTTTACCCGAAACCATTTGCCATAAATTTGGATAGTATTGATCAGGAGATCTTTTAAGCAGAAGAAATTCTAACTCTCCATTTTTCTCACGAAAAATATGTGCTTCAATTAAGTCTGAGATTATGTTCATTAATTCTTTCTAAGTGAAACTAAGTGGGCTCAGTGTCTAAGTGGTGAAAAAAGAGTTTTACCACTAAGACATTTAGAGCACTAAAAAACACTAAGTTTCTAATTGTAAATTGTACATTGTTAATTGTTAATTAAAAATATGCTCTTGCTTCTGCGCGTGCCGTATGCACAACTTTATTTACACCTTGCACTCTACCATCATAACTAATTGTTGTTTGCAAAAACGATGACAATCTGTAATCAAAATTTAAGCGCCAATAATAATTTTTACCAATCTGGTTGCCATTTGTTAACTCATATGGAATAAAATTTTCTGTAGTATTTGCACTTAATTCGTTACGTTCAATTTCAATTCGCAATCTGCCTGTTCCCAAAAACGAAAGATTAAATCTTATTAATTGAGAGTTCAAATCAATTATTGTAGGTGTAACAGGATGCGTGTCTTCGCTTCTTCCTGCTTTTAATCTAAATCCAACTTCAATGTTTTTATCAGGGCGATAAGAAAATTCTGAGATAACGTTATTAGAATTTATTTGTCTAATTCTATTAGAATTAATTGGCGCACTAACGTTATCAATCTGGTTTACAATATCAGTTTGATTGGATATTTCCTTTATCATTTTGAACTTAATTCTTAAACTTCTTTCGCGGTTGTAATACCTTTCAAAACCGGAACTAAACTCATTAAGTGCGGTTCTTTGTGTAAATCTAAATCTGAAAGAAAGCTCCTGGTTATTTTCAAACAGAAAAAAATCCTGTTGAATATAATTTGAACCCGTTATCGTCGTGCTTTCATTTTGAAAACTTGAAAGTTTTAACAGATAAATATTTGCATAATTTTCATCTCTACTGCTTTCTTCAATCCTCCAAAATGTTTCAGATGAAAGAGGACTTATTACATTACCTAAAAATGAATTTTTATCTACAAGCTCTGCAAAGTTTAGCTTCCACCTTGTACTCGTTTTCAAATCAATTACAGGAAATAATTCATCTGTTGGTAATGTAACCTGGATAAAATCTCCATCAAACAAAGTTGGCTCAAATTCATTTTCATCAGCGATACCATTATTGTTCAGATCACCAAGATAAATATAATTTCCAGTTCCCTGCTCTACTCTTACAAATACTTTTTGCAAACGTGCCGATTTTTGAGTTGATACTTCATAAAAGAAATCACCATTTAACAATCGTTCCCAAAAATTAAATTTTGTGCGAGATCGAATTAAGATTGTTTCATTATCAAGAAATCCTTTTGTCTTTAATAACCCTTCATATTTTTTACTTCTAAAAGTTAAAACAAGATTTGTATTTACTTCTCTTATCCCGCTGTAATTCATTTCAAGCGAGTAAGTTTTGGATTTTGATTCCTTTACCATTACTCCGCTAAATGGAAGATAATCATCACGTAATCCAAACTTCGTAACCATCTTGAAGCCGTAGATTTCCATTAACTCTAAATAAGGTGAGTATTCAAAATACTTTAAACTTCCGTTCAGCAGGGAATCTTTTTGAACCTGTTTATCTTGTTTATCTTCTGCTAAAAATTCTAAACCAGGTTTTAATTGCCAAATAGTATAAAATGCATTTCCCTTGTGTCTTAGCCAATTACTTTTTAAAGTGGTGGTGTTTGATTTAACATAATCAAGGTTATACTCTATATTAAAATTTTTAGAATCTGAGAATCTTAAAAGATTGTTATATCTGTCTGAGGAGAAATCATCTCCCTTTCTTAAAAATCCTGCTGTGGAATTTATTGTTATTTCATTTATCGGCTGAAGCAGCACACCTATCTCACGCAGTGATTCATCTTTAATCTCAGTTTGTGCTGCTGAATTGTAGTTGCGGCTAAACTCAACATCATCAAACCTATCTAAAGACGTAAACTTACCCTGTATAAATCTGTCACGAAAAGTTAATCCGGCTTTACCAAAGTCAATATCGCCAAGAATAATTTTACTTGGAGAAATTTTTAAAGAAATATTTCTTGCATAACCGTAATTGTCACCATCATCTGATGTAGATAGTCTGTTTTTATCCCACAAACTTCCAGCGTACTCCAAACTAAGCGTAACATTTTCAAAAGGCTTCACATCAACAACTATATTACCCATTTGTTTTAGTTGTGGAAGTGGAAGAAATATTACCGGTAGATAAGAACCGTTTCCTATTCCCACAAAATTATAATAGCCAAGACTTTGTCGATTATAATCTCCTTTACCTTCTCCAACATAACTGAAGCTAACTGTATAAAGTGAAAGTGAATCTCCAGGATTGTAAACGAAATAAGAAAATGTTTGTGTATTAATTGTTGTATCAACTTTTGTATAGATACCTTTTATTTGTCCGAGTGAATCAGGTTCAGCTAGTTTTACACCGGTTTTTATTGCTTTATTTCTATCATCTCCTGCAAGTGATAATGTATTCTTATCATCCTCACTTAGTGAAATATCTATTGGGGAATCCTGGTCGTCACCTTCCCGCATATATTGAGCTTTTATTTGAAGATTATCATTAAATAATTTAGCAGCTGTTCCAGCACCAAAAAAACTTCGCACAAATTGTCTGTCAGTATATTCAAAATCTATATTAATTCTACTTGCAGAAGTTATAAGACGATTAGGGGTAAATGTAATAGTAGCATTTGAGTATTCAATCGTGTAATCATTATTTTCACCGCGAATCATTTCAATTCCATCAAAAAAAACTTTTTCAGTTCCTGCAATTACAATTATATCACGCTCATTATTTATTCCACTTAAACGATATGGTCCCTGCACTCCATCAGATCCGTTAAAACTATTACTGTTAAATTTGCCTCGTGAATTAGCTATGGAAACATATCCATTAACTCCGTTAACCGAAAATTCTCCCATCAGTCCCTGTAGTTTTCTATCTATTACTCCAAACTCACCAAATCTTTGTTTAACCTGATAATCACCAAAAGTTCCAACAACATTTGGATGTTTTACCTGGATAAAAACTTTATCAAGTTCTTCAAGTCGTTCAGTATTTCCTTCAGGTTGGATTGGAGTGTTTTCATCAGTAAGTGCAGCAACAATTTCAATATCTTCAGAAATCTTTCCTGATAACTGCAAACGGAGCCCGCTAGTTAATGAAAAATCCTTTGTTGTTCCAACAGTAAAACCTCTTACAATTGTTCCGCTTTTTTGCATATCAGAACCAAAAATTGCATCTGGAGATAAAATACTGGCTGAAGTAAGAACACTTACTGTATCTCCAAATTTTTCATCATATTTAAGCACTAAACTTCTTCTTTTGTATTCTTTTCTAAGTGAAAGCTTAAATGATCTATAAGTAACAATTAAAGTATCAAAGATTGAATATGGAAGTGAATCTGATAGTGTAAAAAATCCTTCTGAATACTTGAATGAATAATCAGAAGTAATAAGCAGTTTAGTTTTTAAAAATATTGTTTCTGAATTTGGCAGGATATTTACTTGCGAAATTATATAACGATTTTGAAAATTTATCGCAATTGTATCTGTAACTAAAACCGAATTATAATCATTTTGTCCTTCAGCTTTTGCAAGCCATAAGCAAGTGATAATGAAGATGATATTAAAGTATTTTACAGATTTCAAAAAGTAGTAGATTTTTTTTTGAAAACTAAGTTAAGGTAAAAGGATTATCAAGACTATACTAATTATTTACCCACGATTAATCTTGTATCTCTTTTGTTGGTAATATAATACCATATCCATTCTACCATCACTCGAAATCGATTTTTGAATCCTATTAAGTAAAAAATGTGAATTAGTGACCACATGATCCAGGCAATAAAACCATAAAATTTAAATCCTTTTATTTCTGCAACGGCTTTTGCTTTTCCTATCGTCGCCATGGTTCCTTTATCAATATATTTGAAATTATTTCGAGACTTACCTCTTAACTCAGAATTAATAAGCTTTGCAACAAACCTACCCTGCTGCATTGCAACAGGAGCAATTGCAGGTAAAACTTTTCCATTATTTTCTAAAACCTGTGCTGCATCACCTATTACAAATATTTCAGGATTATCTGAGATGGAACAATCTGCACTAACTATTATTCTTCCATTTCTGTCCAATTGTGTATCAAGTTTTTTAAGAAGCGATGATGCTTGATTACCTGCTGCCCAAATTACATTTGAAGATTTAATAAAAGAATTTGATGTTTTAACTCCTTCTTCACTAACGTCTTCAACCAAATTATTTTTTAATATTTTCACCCCCATCAAACTTAAATATTTTTCAGCCTTATCAGAGCTTTGTTGATCGAATGTGTTAAGCAATTTTGGAAAAGCTTCGATTAAAATAATTTTTGCGTCATCTGGTTTAAAATTTTTATAATCTTTTATTATAGTTTTTTTTGCGATCTCAGCTATTGCCCCGGCTAATTCAACTCCTGTTGGTCCACCTCCAACTATCACAAAAGTTAGATTTTTATCCTTGGAATCCTGATCATTTTCCTTTTCAGCAATCTCAAGTGAATTAATTATTTTCTCACGTATTTTAAGTGCATCGGCTAGCGTTTTTAACCCAGGAGCAAATTTTTCCCAGCTATCATTTCCAAAGTAAGAATGGTGTGAGCCTGGCGCAACAATTAAATAATCATATTTTAATTGTGAATCTTTTAGATGAACAACTTTCCGGGATTTATCAATATCAATAACTTCATCCAAAATAATTTTCGTGTTTTTCTTTTTATTTAAGATTGAACGAATTGGGATCGCAATATCTGCCGGGGATAGTGCTGCTGTTGCAACCTGGTATAGCAATGGTTGAAACAGGTGGTGATTAGTTTTATCAATAACAATAATCTCGGCTAATTTATCATCAAGCAGTTTTGCGGCAGATAATCCACCAAAGCCAGAGCCAATTATGATTATTTTGACTTTATAACGCTTCATTTAATTTAAGTTTTAATATAAATCGATATTATCTGGAATTGATGCTGCTGCTTAACGATAATCATTCTTAAAATAATAAAAAATAATTTAGAATAATATTATAGTATTGCTTAATTTTAGATTGATTAAATTTCGATTTAGGTTAATTAACCAATACAAGTAAAATTTTAAGAATTGACAAAGGGAATATGCAAAGCTCAAAAATTGATTTTCTTGGTAAATATAACGAGTTAATTCAAACTGCACTACAATCATCAGCTGATTTTCCGAGCAAGTTGTGTGATTTTATAATAAAAGAGTTTGAATTAGAGGCGGCAGCTTTTTTTAAGGTAAATAACAGCAATAGCTTAGAACTTATTGGAAAATCTATAACTGCAAAAAAATCTTTATCAAATGAGATTTTAGTTACATGCCCAAATTGTAAAAACCTGATTGATAATAATCAAACAACACAATTTAATATTCAGTCTAATTGTTCATTTAATATTACAGATCATTTAATGAATGAAGGATGCGTTTTATTAAATGTTTCTGATGGACAGACTGCAATGCTGAAAGTTGCAAAAAAAGCTAATTTTTCAAAAAGTGATACCGATAATTTAGAATTAGTTGCTGAAGGGCTAAAAAATCTTTTAAAGTTGTGGATTGGTAATAAAGGCAATCTTAGCAATTCTTTAAGTTCGATTATCGCCAATATTGCTCAAGAATTAAGAACACCAACAAACAGCATTATGGGATTTGCTTCATTACTTAATGAAGAAAATCTATCCCCTTCACAAACAGAGTATGTTGGAACATTAAAGGATAACGCTTTTGAATTACTTTCAGTAATTAATGATTTGATTGATTTCAGCAAGCTTGAAAGTGGAATAACAAAATCAACATTAACTTCGGTTCACTTTAAAGATTATATAAATGAAATTGTTTCTTTATTCAGTTCTAAAATTGAAAAATCCAGAATTGAATTTATGACTGAAATTGATTCTGGCATTCCCGATAGTATTAAAATCGATACACAAAAACTTAGATATATTTTATTAAATATTTTAACTAATTCTGTTCGATTAACAGAAAGAGGAAAAATATCAGTAATAGTTTCTGCACCAAACACCAAGAAATTGGTATTCAGAATTTCAGATACAAGTCCTGGATTAAACGCAAAAAAAAGCACTGAGTTTTTTCAACCATTTACTTTAAACGAATTACATAATTCAAAGTTTGGTAATCTAACTGGATTAGGTCTTTCATTAACAAAAAAATATATTGAATTTTTAAATGGAGATATAAGTATTTCAAGTGGAATTGGTAAAGGGATAACATATACTTTTTCCGTAAATGCAGAAATAACTAATACTATTGAAACTCAACTTGCGGGCTTACCAAAACCTGTGGGCACTAAAAATAAAGTGCTTGTAGTTGAAGATGATTACGCTACTTCAAAGCTGTTAAGTAACTACTTAACTAAATGGGGATATGAACCCACAATTGTAAACTCTGCACAACAATCAATGAAGATAGTTGAGACACAACAGTTTTTAGCAGTTATAATGGATATTATTCTGCCTGACGCAAATGGATTTGAACTTTTAAAACAGTTTAGAGAAAATCCACTAACTAAACATATGCCAGTAATCGTTTGTTCAGTTGAAGCCGAGCAGCAAAAAGCTTTTATGATGGGCGCAGTTGAGTACTTTGTAAAACCAATCAATTATAAATATCTTGTTGAAGTTTTAACAAGTTATAAACTTAAAAAAGATTCAAATATTCTTATCGTTGATGATGATATTCCAACTCTTAATCTTATAAAAGAAGCTGTTGAGCAAGCAGGATTTAATGCAATTGCTGAAAATCAGTCTTCAAAAGTTATGGGTATGATTGAAAATCTGAATTTAGATTTAGCAATTATAGATTTAGATATGCCCGTAGTAAATGGATTTGATTTGATCAAAATGATAAAATCAAATAAAGGTTTTTCAAAACTTCCTATAATTATTTATACAGGTAAAGAATCATATCAAGATGATCTAAAAAAGATTGATGGATTATTTTCCGATCTCTTACACAAAAGCAGCACAAACATAGAAGATCTGGCTGAAACTGTAAATGCTATGATAAATCGTTACGATGAACCAGCAACACCTGAAGAAGTTAAAGAAGTAAAAGATTCGGTTAAAATTCTGCTTGTTGAAGATTATAAACATTCACAAATTATTGTTACAAGATTGTTAAAGAAAAATAATTTCGAATCAATTGTAGTAGTTGAAAACGGATTGCAAGCTTATGAACAAGTTCAGGAACAAAATTATGATTTAATTTTAATGGATATGCAAATGCCGGTTATGAATGGATTTGAAGCCACACAAAAGATTCGTGAATTAGACGGTTATAAAGATATCCCAATTATTGCGCTTACAGCTTTTGCAATGAAAGGTGATCGTGAAAAATGCTTGGAAGCTGGTGCTACCGATTACATTCCCAAACCAATTGATAGTCAGGAATTTATAGAAAAAGTTAAATATTACACTGAAAACAAAATTCCCAGAGTTTAACTGATTTTATTCTTCTCTGTATTACTTATTCATTAAATGAAAATGTAATTTCAATTTTTTCACATATTAATATTTCAATTATAGGATTTACATAAATGATTAATGAATCACCTAAAGTTCGATTTGCGCCAAGCCCAACAGGTTATTTACACGTTGGCGGATTACGAACAGCTTTATACAATTATCTTTTTGCAAAAAAAAACAACGGTACTTTTGTTTTAAGGATTGAAGACACAGATCGTAATAGATATGTTGAGGGAGCAGTTGAGAATTTAATTAAAGCACTTAATTGGGCTGGATTAAATTATGATGAAGGACCAGAGATTGGTGGAAATTATGGACCTTATTTGCAATCAGAAAGACTTGATATATATAAAAAACATGCAGATGAACTAATAGAAAAAGGTAAAGCATATTATTGTTTCTGTACTCCAGAAAGATTAAAGGAATTAAAAGAAGAGCAAGAAAAACAAAAATTACCTCAAGCAAAGTATGATAAACATTGCATTCATTTATCCAAGGACGAAGTTGATAAGAATCTTGCTGCCGGAATTCCAAAAGTTGTAAGACTTAATGTAGAGGAAAATCAAACTATACAGTTTGATGATATAGTTCGGGATCATGTTGAATTTGAAAGTAATAACGTTGATGACCAGGTTTTGATTAAAAGTGATAGTTTTCCGACATATCATCTTGCAAATGTAGTTGATGATCATTTAATGAGAATTACTCACGTTATTCGTGGTGAAGAATGGCTTTCATCAACACCCAAACACGTATTACTTTATGATGCATTTGGTTGGGAAAGACCAGTATTTGCTCACCTCCCTCTCCTTCTTAATCCTGATCGTTCTAAACTTAGTAAACGACAAGGTGATGTTGCTGTTGAAGATTATCGTGATAAGGGATTTTTAAAAGAAGCACTTATAAACTTTGTTGCTTTACTTGGATGGAATGCCGGTGATGATAAAGAATATTACTATATGGATGAATTGATCAATTCATTTTCGTTAGAACGAGTTAATAAAGCGGGAGCCGTTTTTGATTTGCAAAAACTTAACTGGTTAAATGCTGAACATCTTCGTAAAAAATCAAACGAAGAATTAATAAATCTTTTAAAAGATGATATTCAAAAATCTAAATTTAAAAATCAAAATTATTCAGATGACTATTTACTTTTAATTATAGAAGCGATGAGAGAAAGAGTTTCATTCGTAAAAGAATTTATAGATACTTGTACTTACTTTTACGAAGCTCCAACCGAATATGAACAAAAATCTGTTGAGAAAAATTGGAAACTGGAAACTCCAGAACAATTAACTAAACTAAAGGAAGAATTTGCTTCATTAAATAATCCTACCAAAGAAGATTTTGAACACGCACTTGCTATAGTATCAGAAGAATTAAATGTAGGGAAAGGGAAACTCATTCATCCATTGCGGTTGGCTGTTTCTGGTCAAAGCACAGGGCCCGGAATGTTTGATTTGCTTTATATACTTGGAAAAGATGAAGTTGTTAAAAGGATTGAAGCTGCAATTAAAAATATTTCTATTTGAATTTTAATTTAAATTTGAAATAATTTTAGTTGTTATAAATGCAATTGAGATTCCTATTGTAAAGCTTAAAAGTGTACCTATTAAAACGTATTCTACCATAACTTTATCTCTTTCATTTTTAATTTCAGCATAGCGCAATATCGATTTAGCAGTAATTAAAAATCCCACTACAGCAGGTAATTCAGCAAGGAATAGAACAAGAATGATAATTCTTTCAAGATAGCCAATAATTCTTCCTGTTTTTATTTCATCTTTATTGTTGTTTTCGCCTTTAAATATTTTTATTTGAAATGGTTTTATAATGTAACTGATTATTAT
The DNA here is from genome assembly GCA_049291095.1 of Ignavibacteriaceae bacterium. Taxonomy (GTDB): domain Bacteria; phylum Bacteroidota; class Ignavibacteria; order Ignavibacteriales; family Ignavibacteriaceae; genus IGN3. The sequence goes on from JBATOT010000115.1 coordinate 20,358, forward strand.
ACTGCTAAACTTTGTTATTAGAATTAGTGCTATAACAATTACCAATGTTTTTACATAAACACTTCCCCAGATACTATACCATAATAAATTATTCGTTTCTTGAGTTAATTTATTCTGAATATAAATTGACAAACCAATAATCACTAAATAATGCGCAACTTGATCAAACAAAAATATTGTTAACGAATCCTTTTTAATAGTCTTTTTTAACAAATCAATTGTAGCATGACTAATTAATATTACCAAAGGATTGGTAATACAGTACCAACTACCCACTAACAAATAACTAAGTAATGTAACAAGTATTATATGCTTACCAAATACTAAACCACTTTGCTTACGTTTTACATCTTCATCTGTTTGAAGAATAAAATCAGCAAGAAAATGTGCAGCTAATAATGGCACTAATATTTGGGTGAATATACTTTCCATTGATTTCATCCATTAAATATTCGTTGAAACCGACATAAGCTTAAAAACTCATATAAATCTTTTATAAGCTTAAGAGCTTGTTCGTTCTATCATGATCACTGAACATCGCAATTATAATTTACAACCTTAAAAGGTTGTAATTAGTAAATACAACCTTTTAAGGTTGTATTGTGGAGATACAAGTTTTTAAGCTTGTGTAATTATTTTTTAATATTTTCAGTAATTGAAGTATTAAGTACGGTATTTTTAAAATACGCTATACTCTCAGACACAATCGCCCAACCAGCAGAATCAATCTGTTTTGAAATTGCTTGCTGAGTAATTCGAAGTTTAGAAGCGATAGCCCTTTGATCCATATTTTGTAATGCAAGTAAAACTATTTTACACTGATTGCTTGTCCATCTTGAAGAAATAAAGTCTGCATTGTAAATAATTAGATCAATAACATCAGAATTTGTAATAATATCTGAAACAAATTTAAGTTTACGTTTCCCTTTTTTATCTAAAGCTTTTCCTGAATTTTTATAAGCATCACCAACACCAAAAGAGGACTCAATAAAATCAACTGTTCCAATTGATATTGCCATTCTTGCATCAATTGAACTTAATTGCATTTTTGCTTTTAAATAAGCTCGATAGAATAATGCAATACTAAAAGCTAACTCAGTTTTTTTTATAAGAAGCTGCCAGCTATCTCCACGAAATAATTCAGGTTCATATTTTAAAGCATCAGGAAATACCTTTGAGATATCTTTTGAGCAACTCCTCATAACTTTAATAAGTTGTTTATGTTGATCAAGCGATAATTTTGATGATTTTACTATATCGCCGGTAATAACAGAGTATAACTTCTTAGATTTTTCTTTTGCCATAATGTTACTTATAAAGTTTATTTTATTTCTTCCCGCCAGTTTTAGCCCAAGTATCTTTTAAGGTTACTGTTCGGTTAAAAACAATATTCTCATTTGTAGTGAACTTTGTATCAACACAGAAATAACCTTGTCTTTCAAACTGGAAGCGATCACCTGGTTTGGATGATTTTACAAATGGTTCAAGTTTAGCATTTCGAATTATTTCAAGTGATTTAGGATTAATCAAATCTTTGTAATCTTTATCTTTTTCACTGGCTGGATCTTCAACTGTTAATAGTCTATCGTATAATCTAACTTCACAATCAATTGCATTTTTTGCAGAAACCCAATGAATAGTTCCTTTAACTTTTTTTGTACTAGTTCCAGTTCCACTTTTTGTATCAGGATCGTAACTGCAATTAAGTTGAATCACATCCCCATTTTCATTTTTAATTACTTCATCGCATTTAATAATGTATGCATAACGTAGTCTTACTTCACCGCCTGGAATTAAGCGATGGAAACCTTTTGGCGGATTTTCCATAAAATCACTTTTCTCAATATAAAGTTCTTTGGAAAATGGAACTTTACGATGACCCATTTCAACGTCTTCTGGATTATTTACGGCTTCAAGTTCTTCTTCACCACTATAATTTGTAATTACAATTTTTAATGGATCAAGAACAGCCATTACTCTTTGTGCTTTCTTGTTTAAATCTTCACGAATTGCGAACTCAAGTAAAGCAAGATCAGTCATTGCATCACGTCTTGCAACTCCAACTATCTCTGCAAAATTCTGAATTGCCTCTGGTGTGTAGCCTCTTCTACGATAAGCTGAAATAGTTGGCATTCTTGGATCATCCCAATCATCAACAATTTTCTGTTCCACAAGTTCAAGTAATTTACGTTTGCTCATTACTGTGTAAGTTAAATTTAATCTTGCAAACTCAATCTGCTGAGGATGATAAATCTCAAGCTCATTTAAAAACCAATCATACAAAGGTCTATGTACTTCAAATTCAAGCGTACAAATTGAATGTGTAATCCCTTCAATCGAATCTTCAAGTCCGTGCGCCCAATCGTAGGTTGGATAAATACACCATTTATTTCCTGTACGATGATGTTCCAAATGAATTATTCTATACATAACAGGATCACGCAAAAGCATATTGGGAGATGACATATCAATTTTAGCGCGAAGAACTTTTTCCCCATTTTTAAATTCTCCTTTTTTCATCCTATCAAATAAATCAAGGTTTTCTTCAACAGATCGATTACGATTCGGACTTTCTTTGCCGGCTTCAGTTACGGTTCCGCGTAATCCACGCATTGTTTCTGGATCGGAATCATCCACGTAAGCTTTACCTTTTTTGATTAGTTGAATTGCCCATTCATACATCTTATCAAAATAATCTGAAGCGTAAAAAATTCTATCTTCAAAATCACCACCAAGCCATTTTACATCTTCAATAATCGAATCGACATATTCCTGATCTTCTTTTATTGGATTTGTATCATCAAATCTTAAATTAAATTTGCCTTTATAATCTCGAGCAATTCCGTAATTAAGACAAATAGATTTTGCATGGCCAATATGAAGATAACCATTTGGTTCTGGTGGAAATCTTGTATGAACATTTCCATTCCATTTATTGGTTTTTAAATCTTCATCAATTATTTCATAGATAAAATTTTTAGATTTTTCTTTTAAAGAATCTTTTAAATTTGGTGTATTGTTTTCCATAATTCCAATAATAGTTGTTTAATACAAAAATAAGGAAAGATGGATTAAAGCGTAAGTGTGAGTGAAGAATTAAATATAGGAGTAATATAATCGCAGAATTGTATAATTAAGTAACAGAACGAGAATAAATAATAAAACTAAACTCGTCCTGAAACCTTGTAAATATTTAACATTTGTAAAAAGTATTCTATTTTACTTCTGTCTATAAGATTCGGAATTCGTTTAACATTAGAATAAACTTTAGTTATTCCAGTTAATCTTCCAAATTCATTAACCATTTTCTGGATGACTTTACCATCATCTTCGATGTCGTAATGACCATCAAAGCCAATATATGTTTTGCTCATTGTTTCTTCTTATAATTAATCAAAAATAATGTTGTCAGGTTTATCTATAGTTTCGATATAAGAAATTTCAGGAATATGATTTTCTTCCAGAAGATCTTCAATTTCTTCTTCTGAATAATCATCAACATTTTCCCAATTGCTGACTAACAGAAAAACATCATTCACTTTCTGATGTTTTTTATTTTTTGCTTTGTAACCTTTTTTCATTGTAACTCCTTTTAAGTTTTAACTAAAGAAACAATCATTATGCCAAACTCTTACCCCACTTTATTATCGTAAAACATCTCAAATTATTTATACCTTGTTTATAAAATCTTTTAATGAAACATAAAGTGTTGGTTAGTTTTAATAAGTTGATTATCTTTTGCCCACAAATTTTGAAGATTTAAGAAACAAGAAATCTAGAAATTGTTCTAAAAAGAAATGATTGCCGAAATGGCGGAATTGGTAGACGCGCTGGACTCAAAATCCAGTGGGGCTTACACCTCGTGCCGGTTCGAGTCCGGCTTTCGGTACATTGCCTCCTTCTTGGGGGCTTTTTATTATGCAGATATTCATTTGGTTAATAATATTCAGATCGTAAAAAATTATTACAACTTGTGAAATTAGATTATAAAAAAATATTTGTTATCGTTTTTACTTCTGTTTTGGTCTCATTTGTTTATAATGATTTTAATTCAAACGGATTAAAACTTATTAGAGATGAAAGAGTTTTAAATTGGGCAAGTGATTCTCTCAGCTCATTTCCAAAAATTAATTCACTTACAGTTGATTCTAATCTTACCATAATTAGACCAAAAATTGATTCAGCAAAAACGGAAATAAAAAAAGATGTTTCAGAATCGTTTAAAGAACCTAAAGCAATTAAAATAGATTTTGCTTATAAACTTTTTAAACAGGGAGTGAAATTTATTGATGCAAGACCAGTTGAAGAATTTACCGAAGGACATATTAAAGGTGCGGTAAATATTCCATTTTATGGATCAGAAAATTATGAAAATATCTTAAACAAAATTTCTAAAGATGAATTTGTTGTTACTTATTGCAGCGGTGAAGATTGTGATTTAAGTATTTTACTTGGTGATGAGCTTTTTAATAAAGGATACAAAAAAGTTTATGTTTTCTTTGGTGGTTGGAATGATTGGTTAAGTAAAGGTTATCCAACAGGTAAAAAATAGATGAAATTTTTATCCAATAAATATTTACTATTTATAATAAGGATTGTGATCGCTTTTATTTTCATTTATGCTGGCGCAGAAAAAATTTCTAATCCAGATGATTTTGCTTTATCTATTTCAAATTATAGGTTACTTCCAATTTCTCTTCTTAATTTCTTTGCAATTACTCTACCATGGATAGAAATCATTGCAGGTATTTTATTATTATTTGGAATTTCTGTGAAGGAAAATTCAGCAATAATTCTCGCAATGCTTTCAGTATTTACAATTGCTATAATTATAAGTTTATTTCGGGGATTAAGTATTGATTGCGGTTGTTTTGGTAAAGGGACTCAAATTGGATTGTTAAAGTTAGGTGAAAATTTATTAGTGATTACGGGATCATTCTTATTAATGTTTTTTGGATCGGATTATTTTGGATTAAAACAAAAAGATTAAATATTTTTTTCTTTTTTGTTTAACACTTCCATTGTATCTCTTAAAACTCCCAACGATCTTTGACTCAATAAATCAATCTTAATCAAACCTAAATCTTCAATCGAATACATATCTGGTTGAGTTATAATCAAGCCCAAACCTTTGTTCTTCGCATATTCAAGTGCGCAATACTCAGTAATTTTATTTGGAGTAATTACAATTCCACTTGGATGAATACTTAAGTGTCTTGGAAAATTTCCAATCTTTGACGCAAGATCAACTATTGTCTTCCAGGGCTCTTTATCAAATCCCAAACTTCGAGATTCAGGAAAATTTGTTGTAACATTTGGAAGATTAACTGCGTTTGTCCACGGAATTAATTTACTGTATTTCGAAATTTCTCTTTCAGAAATTCCAAATGCCTTTGCCGTTTCGCGAAATGCTGAACGTGCACGAAAAGTAATTGTTGTTGATATCATTGCAACTTTATCAAATCCATATTTTTCAAAAACATATTTCACAATTTCATCTCTTTCTTTCCATGAAAAATCTAAATCGATATCTGGTACACTTTTACGCGCTTTATTCATAAATCTTTCAAAGTAAAGATCATGTTTTATTGGATCGATTTGCGTGAACCCCAAACAGTATGCAACCAGACTATTTCCAGCAGATCCCCTGCCAATAAACATCATTCCCCTTTTCTTTGCTTCATTTACAATATCCCACACAATCAAAAAATAATCTGAAAGATGTTGATCTTTTATTACTTCAAGTTCACTATTCAATCGATCATTTATATTCTTTGTGATTTTGGAATATTTTTTTTCTAAACCTTCATTAACAATTTTGGACAGCAGTAAAGGAATATTCTCATTTTGCTCACCAATAAATTTTGGATACTTGTAATCACCAAATAGTAAATCAACTTTGCATTGATTCGTTAATAACTCCGAATTTGAAAGAGCTGAAGGAATTTTCTTAAAGATTATTTCTATATCAGATTGGTTTTTGAAATAATATTCTTCATCAACTAAATCATTTTCATTTAATGTATCGATTGTTTTGTTTAATCGAATAGCTGAAACAAGTTTGTGTATCTCATAATCTTCTTCTTTTAAAAAGTAAATGGGATTTGTAGCTATAAATGGAATATCATTTTCTATTGCAAACTGATAAGTCTTAAGTGCGTTATTTTTGTTCGTTCTGGTCGTGATAATTTCAGCATAAACGGAATTATCTTTATTCACCTTCTCAAGAAATTCTATAAATGGAGTTACGATAAAAAGTTTTTTCCAAACTTGAGTAAGGATATTTAAGATTGAAAAATCATCATTAAGTTTTCTTTGAGTAATTATTTTACAAAGATCTGAATAACCTTCATTATTCTTCGCAAGCAAGATTACATATCTTTTTTCATCATCCGGATCTGTTATACAAGAGCCCAATACTGGATTGATGTTATATTCAGAAGCTTGTTTAGCAAATTGAATTAAACCATTCATTGCATTTGTATCAGTTAATGCAATCGATTTGATATTCTGTTTTACACAAGTTTGAATTAAATCTTCAATCCGAATTGTACCTTGAAGCAACGAAAAATTTGTATGTACGTGAAGGTGAATCATTTAAGTTGAAATAGTTGATGTGAAATTAAAGAAAGAGCTAAACTATGAAAAGATTTTTCAGTATTTATTTCAGATGTTTGAAAGCTTTTTTTGCAATATCTTTTCTGAAATACATTCCATCAAAACTAATTTTTTCAATAGCGTTATAAGCTTTTTGCTGAGCTAACTTTAAATCATAATTCTTAATAACACTAGTAATTCCCAAAACTCTTCCGCCCTTAGTTAGAATCTTATCATTTTCTTTTTTTGTTCCTGCGTGATACACGATTATTTCCTCATCAGAGAAATCTAAACCACTAATCTCAAATCCTTTTTTATATTCATCGGGATAACCATTTGAAGCTGCAACAACGCATACAGCGCAACCGCCAGAATATTCAACAGAATTAATATCTAATTTTTCACTAGCAGCAGAATATAATAGTTCCAAAAAATCTCCATCTAGTATTGGGAGTACAACTTGAGTTTCAGGATCGCCAAATCTGCAATTAAACTCAATTACTTTCGGACCATCATTTGTAATAATCAAACCTGCATATAAACAACCAATGAATGCGTTTCCAGTTTCTCGCATTTGTTCAAGAGTTGGTGAGATTATTTCATCCTCAATCTTTTTTAATAATTCTGTTGTTATGATTGGAGCTGGAGCATAAGCACCCATTCCACCAGTATTTTTACCAGTATCGTTATTCCCAATTCTTTTATGATCTTGGGCTGCAGGCAAACAGATAAATTTTTCTCCATCAGTTATGGCAAAGATTGATGCTTCTTCACCAACTAAAAATTCTTCAATGATTATTTTGTTACCAGATTTTCCAAAGACTTTATCTTCAAATATTTCTTTAATTGCTGTTTGTGCATCATTTAAATTAGTGCAAATTAAAACACCTTTACCAGCCGCTAACCCATCTGCTTTAATTACTAATGGGTAGTTAGCAGATTTTAAATATTCTTTTGATTCGGACAATTGAATCTCTGTAAACTGAACAAATGTAGCTGTTGGAACATGTGCATCTATCATTATTTTTTTTGCAAAAGCTTTACTTGATTCAATTTGAGCAGCTTTTGAGGAAGGACCAAAAACTTTTATATCAAATGCTCTTAAATAATCAGCAAGTCCATCAACTAATGGTTGCTCTGGACCAATTACAACTAGATCAATTTTATTTTGAAAACAAAAATCTTTAACACTTGTATGATCTGATATATTTAATGAGATATTTTTGGCAATGTTTTCAGTACCGGAATTCCCAGGAGCACAAAATAGTTGAGAAAGTTTTTTGCTCTGTTTGATCTTTAATGAAATTGCATGTTCTCTTCCACCAGATCCAATGACTAAAACATTCATTATCCATCTGCTCGCAGTTTTAATTGAAATTGTTTTGTAAGCAGTTCTGTCAGATTATCTCTTCTATACTTTTGTACAATTTCATCAGATGGAACTGGTAGAGTATTATTTTTATAATGATCGTAAACTTTCAGAATTGTATTTTTTATTTCATCAATGTTATCTGGACTACAAATAAATCCAGCACCGGATTCTTCTATAGCCATTTTAGCAGCTCCTTCAGGAACACAAGCAAGTATTGGTTTCTTAGCTCCAATATATTCATAAACTTTTCCCGGAAGAATCGCATCAATATTTCTTCTTCTTCCAACCATAAACCATAATACATCCGCAGACTTTAGCTTGGCAATTGATTCATCGTGATTCACGTATCCGTGATCTTTAACAAACGCTTGAATCTTAAGTTTTCTAATCAACTTTTGATTTTCTTTTCTTAAAAATCCAACAAAATGAAGTTCGATGTTTGAAGCTATATCAGGTCGTTCTATCGTTAGTTGTTTAAATGCTTTTAATAAATATGCCGGAGAATTATAAACCATAAAAATTCCGGAGTACATTAAAACCATTTTATTTTGTGGCTTTGGTTGAGCTGCAATTTTTTCAAAATCTTCGTGATCAAATCCATGAGATATGATTACAACATCATCAAAAGTAAGGAAAGGATAAGTGTGCAATAGTTTTTCTTTTATTTTTCTATTTGTAACAGTAATTCTATCAGCTGCTTTCAATGCCCAATATTCTTTTTTCTTATGAAGCAATCTATGAAATGGAGTTAGGTAGAAAGAAAAATAACTTCGATACCAAAGATCACGATAATCTGCAAATAAAGGGACATCGTGCTTTTTCTTGATTTTAGATATGACATCAAAAGCAGAAAAAGGTGGCGAGGTTATAAAAATCGCATCAAATTTTTCTTTAGTAAGAATCTCATCAATCTTTTTATACGCAAGTTTTGACCAGGAAATTTTATTATCCGGAATAAAAACGGATTGACTAATTTTATCAAAAAGATTTCTGATAAACTCACTTGGCAATTTCATCGTACCCATCTTTGATAATATAGAATTCGGTTCTCTACTACCTGAAACCCTGATTATTCTAACATCGGTATCAACTAGCTCTTTTTGAAGAGAATTATCATGAGCAAAGTAAGCTACATTACCACTTGTGACTACAGTTGGTTCCCAATTGTAGTTTTTCATATACTTAACAAACTTCAAAGTTCTTTGAACTCCACTAAGTCCCATCGGGGGAAAATAATACGCAACAACCAGAACTTTAAACATTTCTTTATAAAACCCTATTTATGACTTTGATAATTTGGAGATTCCTGAGTAAGAATAACATCGTGCGGATGACTTTCTTTAAGCCCTGCGAGTGTAATTCTAATAAACTTACTTTTCGTTTTTAACGATTGAATATTTGCATTACCAGTATATCCCATCGAAGCTCTTAAACCACCGACTAATTGATAAACTGTATCTTCTAGCGGACCTTTATAAGGAACTCTTCCTTCAATTCCTTCAGGAACAAGTTTTTTAATATCATCTTCAGCATCCTGAAAATATCTATCTTTACTTCCCTTTTTCATCGCACTCAGCGAACCCATTCCACGATATGATTTAAAACTTCTTCCTTCATACAAGATTTTTTCACCTGGACTTTCATCGACACCAGCAAATAATCCACCAATCATAACGGAATCTGCTCCCGCTGCAATTGCTTTTGGGATATCACCGGTCTGCTTAATTCCACCGTCAGCAATTAATGGAATTCCATACTTCTTACTTGCATTATATGTTTGAGCTATTGCCGTAATTTGGGGAACTCCGACTCCCGCAATTACTCTTGTTGTACAAATTGATCCGGGTCCAATACCCACTTTTATTGCATCAACTTTTATATTTATAAGATCAAGTGCTGCCTCATAAGTCGCTATATTGCCAACAATTAACTGTGTGTACTTGAATTTTTTTCTTATTTCTTTAACAGTCTTGAGAACTCCAAGTGAATGGCCATGAGCAGTATCAATAACAATTACATCTGCACCTGCATCAGTCAATCCTTTAACTCTGTCAACTGTATCAACTGAAACACCTACTGCTGCTCCGACTCTGAGTCTTCCATGCTCATCTTTACACGCATTCGGATGTTTTTTCTTTTTAAGGATATCTTTAAAAGTAATTAATCCCTTCAGCGTACCTGATTTATCAACAACAGGCAGTTTTTCAATTTTATATCTCTGTAAAAGTATTTCCGCTTTTTCTAAAGTTGTACCCAATGGAGCTGTTATTAGATTTTCTTTTGTCATTAGATCCGAGACTCTAAGTTTTTTATTTGGTTCAAAACGTAAATCTCTGTTTGTAAGAATTCCAACTAATTTGTGGTTTTTATCTATAACTGGAATTCCAGAAACACGATAATTTTTCATCATCTCTAAAGCATCGCCAATTGTTTGATCTGGAATTAAAGTGATTGGATTTCGAATCATACCACTTTCAGAACGCTTTACTTTATCTACTTCACTGCATTGTTCTTCAATAGTTAGATTTTTATGTAAGATTCCAATTCCGCCTTCTCGTGCAAGGGCAATCGCCATTGCGGATTCCGTAACTGTATCCATTGCAGCAGAGATAATTGGAATGTTTAATTTAATTTCAGGAGTTAGATAAGTTGTAAGATCAACTTCTCTAGGAAGAACATTAGATTTTCCTGGAACTAATAGAACATCATCAAATGTAAGTCCCATTTCTAAAAATTTTTTAGGCAACATATCTTACTTCCTTTTATCTCAAAATCTTTTATTTAATTTGGTTACTCAAATGCTGCTATGCCGGTAATATCTTCGCCAATAATCAAAGTATGCATTTCGTGAGTTCCTTCGTACGTGATTACAGATTCTAAATTCGCAGCGTGACGCATAACAGGATACTCATCTAAAATTCCGTTTGCTCCCAAGATCTGCCTTGATTCTCTAGCTATATCTAACGCAATTTGGCAATTATTTCTTTTAGCCATTGAAACTTGTGTATGTTTCAACTTGTTTTGATCTTTTAATCTTCCTAATTGCAAATTCAATAATTGAGCTTTAGTAATCTCTGTAACCATATATACTAATTTGCTTTGTGTCATCTGATATCCAGCGATAGGTTTACTGAATTGCTTTCGGGATTTTGAATAGTTCAGTGCAGAATCATAACAAGCCATCATTGAACCAACAACTCCCCAAGCTATTCCATACCTTGCCTGATTCAGACACATCAGTGCATTTTTTAATCCATCAGTTTTTGGGAGCAAGTTTTCTTCAGGTAGAAATACATTATCAAATATCAGTTCCGAAGTTACAGATGCACGCAAGGAATGCTTCCCTTTCATTTCCGGAGCTGAAAATCCTTTCATTCCTTTCTCTACAAGAAAACCACGAACAACTCCATCAAGTTTAGCCCAAACGACTGCAACATCAGCAATAGTACCATTTGTTATCCACATTTTGGCCCCATTAAGAATGTATCCACCATCTACCCTATCAGCTTTAGTAATCATACCGCCTGGGTTTGATCCAAAATCAGGTTCTGTAAGGCCAAAACATCCTATCTTTTCTCCTTTAGCTAATTGTGATAACCATTTATCTTTTTGTTGTTCACTTCCAAAAGTAAATATTGGGTACATTACTAACGCGCTTTGAACTGAAGCAAAACTTCTTACTCCGCTGTCTCCTCTTTCCAACTCCTGCATAATTAACCCATACGCAACATTATTTAATTCAGCACATTCATATTTAGCAGGAAGCGTTGGTCCAAATAAACCCATTTCTGCCATTTTGGGGATAAGTTGTTGAGCGAATTTTGATTCTCTGTTGTATTCTTCAATTATTGGAATTACTTCTTCGCTAACAAAATCGCGCACGGTATTCCTTATCATCAGCTCTTCTTCAGAAAGCAAGGAATCAATGTTATAATAGTCTACTCCGATGAACTTATTCATTGTTTCTTTCTAAAATTTGAATGGTTAAAATTATTAAAAGGTGATTAGAGATACAATTTTAATTTAATATTTACGCATCACTAACAACTTTACAAAATTACCTTGATTAACTCCCTAAAATGTACAATCTTTGAATTGTGTTTAAATTGAACAACAAAATATCAAAATTCTCTGCATACATTCTTTTGTTAGGTTATCTAACCATAACAACAGCCAATGTATTCCATCATCACAATGTAGAATTAGGCAAATTATTTTCTTCCCTAAATTCAACAAACGAATCTCAGAATAAACATATTAATTTGCTAGGTTCAGAAGTTTTCTGTGTTGTCCAATTTGCATTCAACTCGTTACATAATTCAATAATTACATATGATACTCCAAATCAAGATTACCAAATTAAACCAGCCATTATTGATTTAGGTTTAGTTTCTTCTAAACTCACAAAAGAAACTATTTTTAGTTTCTGTCTTCGTGCCCCACCTTTTTCTTTCTCCTAAACTCATTTTTAAATATTTATAAATTTAATTTTTCAAGGAGAAGAAAATGATCTCATTCTTTTTAAAGTATTCTTATATCGTTTTGATATTATTATTGCTGGTAATTACAACAACAAGTTGTAGTGATGAAACTGACCCGGTTATTCCTCCAACAGAACATTTTGAGCCTGAAGGTTGGGTAATTAGAGATGCCACAACTAAACCAATTCTGGTTGTTTGGCAAGGAGTAATTCAAACTACTTGGAATTCAGCTGCAGTACCAGATACACTATATGCACCGCTGAATGCACTTTCAGATCATTATACTGTAAAGTTTTTGGATATAAACAAGAATATCATCAATCCACCCACAGATACAGATCACGGATTTGGGTGGCTAATTACAAATACTTCAATGCTCGAAATTATAAGAGATAATCCCACAGATTGGGCATTCCATTTAAAAGGTTTAACGAATGGAACAACTTCACTTGAACTGCAAGTGTTACATGTGGGTCATGTTGATGTTAAAACACCTAAAATCCCGGTTATTATCCGCGAAGATACTACCGCATATGGTGAACCAATTGGTTTACGATTAAGCTATGAAGATGATGGAACTGTCCTTGCAACAGCAACAGATTTAACCTCAACGGGTTCTTTAGATGTTCAAAAGGATTCGTTAACGGATCATATTGAAGTAGAATTTTATGATGATCTGAATAGATATTTTCAACCTGAATATCCTTTACACACTTTAGATTATACGATTGCCAACCCAACAATTGTGCAGATTCTTCCTGAAGCTGGCGAACCCTGGGTCATAAGAGTTAAAGGGCTTGCAACCGGTTCAACCACTGTAACCTTAAAGTTAATGGTCTCTGGTGCTGCAGAATTTGTATCGTTTCCAATAAATGTAAACGTGCAATAGATGATAGGTAATTTTTATAAAGCTCATTGTCTTTTTAAGATGATGAGCTTGTTTTTAGTTTTGTATTCTCAAGTTGTTATCTCACAAACTACTCCTGTCGGAACACTTGAAGGAATAGTTTTAGATGGATCAAACGACATGCCTTTGCAGGATGCAGTCGTTAAGATAATAGAACTAAATACTTACGATGTTACTGACAAGAATGGAATTTTTGACTTTAAATCTATTCCTTTTGGAAACTACAATATTGAAATCTCTTTTGTAGGATATAAAACAACCATAACATCAATCCGAATGGATCAGGAGATTAACAAAGGTTTAATAGTTCATTTGTTTACTCTTCCCTTCGAAACTTCAACAGTTGTGGTTACAGGTTTACATACAACTACAAAGTTTGATGATATGAATGAATTCATTAATGTGCTAAAAGGTAAAGAGCTTCAGCGGGAATTAGGTTTGACTTTAGCCTCCACATTAAAAAATGAAACAGGATTGGCGATTAGAAGTATGGGTCCGGCACCAGCACGTCCTGTAATTCGTGGATTGGGCAGTGATAGAATTGCGATTACAGAAGATGGTATTCAAACGACTGATCTTTCTGCAACTTCACCTGACCACGCCGTTTCTGTTGAACCATTTACCATTGATAGAATCGAAGTTATCAGAGGTCCGAAAGTTTTACTGAATAACTCAACAACTATGGGCGGCGTGGTTAATATTATCAGAGACGAAATCCCTAAAGAAATTCCTGGTAAGTTTTCAGGCAATGCCGGATTTTATGGTGAATCTGTAAACACAGGTTATCTTGGAGGTGGTGTTGTTCAATTGCCTCTCGGCAAATTTGTTCTTCGCGGTGAGGCTACAACAAGAAAAGCTAAAGATTTAAGAACACCCATCGGTACTTTGGACAATTCCGACATTGCCACAGATAATCTTAGTGCCGGAATAAGTTTTATTGATAACTGGGGATTTACAGGGTTGAGTATTCGAGAATTTAAATCTGATTACGGAGTTCCGGGCGGATTTGTTGGTGCTCATCCCAATGGCGTCGATATAAGTATGCTTAAACGCCAGATAAACGGAAAGATTAATTATCAAATAAATTCTGAATCATTTGAAAATTTAGAGTTCCAATTATCCCGCGATTATTACAAGCATACAGAATATGAAAGAGCTGATATAATCGGCGCTCAGTTTGTTATCTATAACTTTAGAGGAAGTTTGGATATTGCGAATAAGAAAATAGGTTTTTTGGATTTTGGAACATCGGGAATTTCATTTGAAGTGAGAGATTTTAACATAGGCGGATATGTTTTTACACCGCCAACTAAATCATTAAAACTTTCTACTTATTCCTTTCAATCATTTGAACTAAATGATTTTAGTTTTGAATCCGGATTTCGAATCTCATATGATGAATTTAATCCTGATGATTCAAACCCAAGTACTAATAATGAACTAATAATCGATCGAAAATTCTTTAGCTATTCCCTTTCTCTATCAACTCTTTATTCAATAAACAAAACTATCTCACTTGGAATAAATATTAATAAAACTTCCAGGGTTCCGACCATTGAAGAACTTTATTCGGAAGGTCCGCACCTGGCAGCATATTCTTATGAAATAGGTAATCAGAATCTGGAAAGCGAAAGCGGAATTGGATCTGAATTATTTTCTTACATAAAAAATGATGATCTGTTTTTAATGTTAACAGTTTTCAGAAATGATTTTTCCTACTTCATAACTCCAAGAAATACCGGGAAAATAAATAGCCAAACCTTATTACCAATTTATCAAACAGAAGGTGTAAGCGCGATATTCTATGGTGTAGAAAGTTATTTGGAATTTAAACTCCTGGAGTACTTTACATTTTCCAATACACTAAGTTTCACTTATGGAAATTTTAAAGAATCCGGCAATCCCCTTCCACAAATTCCGCCGCTTAAGAATATAATTCAAGTAAAATATCTTAATGGAAATTTTATAACTGGAGTAAGTACCGAAATTGCCGCAGCTCAAACCCGTGTAGATTTGTTCGAAACATCAACTGCCGGGTATGCAGTTTTTAGTGCATTTATACAATACTCCATAGAAACCGGCTCACTCATTCACAACATTTCGCTAAATGGAGATAATCTATCCAACAAAGAATATAGAAATCACTTATCCAGAGTAAAAGTAATAATGCCGGAAGCAGGAATAAATTTTAAGTTAAGCTATAGATTGTATTTTTGATAATTGGAATTAAATATTATCTTTGGCCTTCAAATTTTCAGCTTTGGAGAGGTGGGTGAGTGGCTGAAACCAACGGTTTGCTAAACCGTCGTAGGGGTTAAACTCTACCGCGAGTTCGAATCTCGCCCTCTCCGCAAAAGCTTCTCATTTGAGAAGCTTTTTTATTTTACTAAAACATTATTCAGTTTATACGAGTTTTTATTAAGACTTTTGCTAATTTTCACACCAATTAAAATAATTATCCGTTTTTACAAAATAATCACATCAAATAAATGTTAAGCAAAACAAC
The DNA here is from genome assembly GCA_049291095.1 of Ignavibacteriaceae bacterium. GTDB lineage: Bacteria > Bacteroidota > Ignavibacteria > Ignavibacteriales > Ignavibacteriaceae > IGN3. The sequence continues at coordinate 36,221 of JBATOT010000115.1, forward strand.
AGTGAGAAATAGCAATTTTTCGTTTAAGAAGCTTTCTTTATTTATTGTTCTTCCAGTACTTTTTTCTATTGCAAGTTGTGATAAAAAAACCGACCCACGATTAGATAGTAAGTTTGATTTTAATAAACAAATGTTTGTTAGTCAAATTAGAAATAGTTTTGAAAGTATTGATTCAATGAATATTCTTAGAAAATCATTAAGCGAAAATTATGATACTCTTAAGTTAATTTATAAGGAAAGAAATTTTGAACCATTTTTTATTAAAAGTTTCGACTCAGAATTTATTTTAGATTCAGTACTATTGATTTTAGGAAAGGCAAAGGAACACGGATTAAATCCTGAAGAATATCATTTATCTGTCTTTGATAATCTAAAAGAGTATACATTTAATCCTGAATTTTCTTTAACAAATGAAAAAAGACATGGTGATTTAGCACATATTGAAATATTGTTAGTTGATGCGATATTAAAGTTTTCCGAACATATGCGTCATGGCAGAGTTAATCCCAGAGAGTTATACTTTGATAGTTATTTTTTACCGGTAACAGATTCAATAAATCAAAAATATTTCGAACCTCTAAACCAACAGAATATTATTGGTTATCTACGTGATATCCAACCTAAAAGTGATAAATATTTAAAACTTCAAATAGCATTAAAAAATTATAATTCCTTACTAGATAAAGATTGGATAAAATTTGCATTAACTGATAGTAAAATAAAAGTTGGTGATAATTATTCCGCAATAGATCAAGTGGTACATAGATTAACACAATTAGGGTTTATAGATTCATCCAAAGTAAAATTTAATTCTGCAACCGTTTATGATTCTAGTTTATCGACTTATATTAAGGAATTTCAAAAAGTGAATGGCCTGACTTCTGATGGAATAATTAATAAATTAACTTTAGAAAGATTGAATATTAGCCCACAGGAATATGTTGAAAAAATTAAATTGAATTTAGAAAGATTTAGATGGATAAATTACTCTGATACCTCAAAATATATCTTAGTAAATATTCCGGATTTTAAACTTTATGCCGTTGAAAATGGGAATGAATTGTTTGATATAAAAATATGTGCTGGCAGAAAATCTACCTGGGAAACTCCTAATCTTTACGGACAAATTTCATACTTTGTTTTAAATCCAACCTGGTCAGTACCAAGAAGTATTATAGAAGAAGAAATTGTTAATGGACTTCGCAAAGATTCAAGCTATCTTAAAAAAAGAAATTTTATTGCATACAAGTCAGGTAAGCAAGTAAGTTTAGATGGTCTAACTGCACAAGAACTAACCAAAAATCGTTATAATCTGGTTCAAAATCCTGGAGCAGGAAACGCTCTAGGTAAAATAAAATTTATGTTTAACAATCCTTTTGGAGTTTATTTACACGATACACCAACACGAGCACCATTTAATTATGTTAATCGCGCTGTCAGTCATGGTTGTATGCGTGTAGAAAAACCGATGCAGCTAGCAGAGTATTTTTTAAATCATAATTCAAAATGGACTTTAGATTATTTAAAAATTGAGATTGGACAAAAAGTTAATAATCAAACAACGATTGAAGAATATAAAATTAAAAGATCAGAACTAAGAAAAAACTCCAGCTATGGTGTTACTACTGAAGTAAAATTGGATAAATATGTTCCATTATTTGTTGATTATTATACTGTTTGGGTTGATAAAGACGGCAGATTAAATTACCGAGATGATGTATATGGAAGAGATAAAAAATTAAAAGAACAATTATTTATTAAGCATTAAGAACTGAAAATGAAGAATTAGATTTCATAATTTTTTTCTTACAATATTTTATTTTGGATGGTTTATATTTACATTTAATTAGTTGTTATTAGTTTATCCACTTTAATTTGAATGATTAATAAAAAGTCTTTAACAAATACAATAAAATATTTTCTTGTAGTTTTGTTTATTTACAATTCTTTCGGATACCTATTACTCTACTTCCCTGTTCAAACTATCATTAAACACGTGGTGCTTAAAGCAATAAACGAAAAGAAAATCAAACCTGAGGAGTTAAGTGTATTAACATTTAACTTAAAAGATCTGGAAGAAAATAAATACGATTTTATATGGAAAAAGCCTGGCAAAGAATTCAGGTTTAATGGTAAAATGTATGATATTGAAGATAAAGTAATTAGTGGGGATACAGTTTATTACACAGTTTATTATGATCATAAAGAAAATATACTTGAAGAACTTTTTTCAATTCAGCATAAAGACACTAAAAAGGATAAAACTACCACTCAGGTTCAAAGAGTTATTTTAGCTGGTTTTTTTTGTGAAGAATTAAATAAAATAAATTCAAATATTGTACAAAATACTTCAACAAATATTCCGCTAAAAAAAAATGATGCGGATTTTCTAAGTTACGTTTCAGATATTCCTACTCCACCCCCGCGATTAAATACTTAACCCAGATTTATTATTTCCTGGATAAATTTAGATAATTGTATATATCCGGGTAAAACATTTTAAAGAAGGATAAGTATATGAATCTTATTACGAGGATTGTACTGTTATTTCTTTTTTTCTTGTCTTTTGATTTTTTTTCAATCGCACAAAAAAAAGATTCAGTGCTATATCTAATCCCGATTGATCAAATAGATTCTATCAAGTACGAAACTGATGAGGTTATTGTAACAGGTACAAGGACAAATCAAAAAATAATTGATATCCCCTATTCTGTTGTGCGAATCAGCCCGACTCAGTATAAATTCGATAGAAAAGTTTCGATTAGTGATGTTCTAAATGCAGTACCAGGTGTTTTCATGCAATCACGCTATGGCAATCACGATGTTAGAATTTCTATACGTGGATTTGGAAGTCGATCCAACACTGGAATACGTGGAGTAAGGATTTTACTTGATGGAATTCCAGAATCAGAACCTGATGGACAAACGAGAATTGAAGCAATTGATTTCAACTCAATAGGAAGTGTAGAAATTGTTAAAGGTAATTCTTCATCACTTTATACAAACGCGCCTGGTGGTGTTGTTAACTTTATCAACGATATAAACTTCTCAAAATCATTTATAACTCCGTTTTTTGATTTAGGATCATCTGGTATGAACCGAAGCGGATTTAAATTGGGGATAAGAAATTCGAATTACGGGTTCCTAAACACTTACACATATCATACATATAAAGGATATCGTCCACACAGTGAGGATTCCTGGCATATTTTAAATACAGTTCTTGAATCTACACCAGGTGATAATTCTAATCTCCAGTTTCTCGCATATTTAGCAACTGGATTAATTCGATTACCCGGCTCTTTAACTAAGGATGAATTTGAAGCTAATCCATTTCAAGCAGCGCAACGAGAAGTTGATTGGGACTTTAGAAGAGTTTCTAAAAAAGGCAGAGTCGCGGTTAGATTTAATAACAAATTTGGTGAAAAATTAAATAATGAATTTGAAGTAACGACTTACGGTACTATTAAATACTTTGAGCGGGCAGCGAGAAACTCTATTAGAATATTTGATAGATATGGATTAGGCGCAACAATAAAATATGTTAACAAATCGGTTATTTTTGATAGATCAAATAGTTTTACAATTGGTGGAGATTTATTCTACCAGTCTGGACCTGTATCAGAATTTAATAGTATTGGCGGTGCTAAAGGTGATCAGCTATTAAACTATGTAGATGAAACTATTGGAAATACAGGGATCTATATTCTCAATAACTTTGAGATTTATAATAAACAGTTATATTTCTTAATCAGCGGCAGATATGACAATGTATATTTTGATCAAGTAAATAGACTGCTTGCATCACGAAGCACACAAAGAAGGTTTGAAGATTTTACTCCCAAGTTTGCACTTAATTACAAAGTCACACCTTCAATTGCCGTATATACTTCCTTTGGCTTTAGTTTTGATTCGCCTGCAGGAAACGAACTGGATAATTATCCAACAAGTTCTAATCCCGGTTTGATGATCAATCCTGATCTAAAGCCGCAGCACTCAACAAATTTTGAACTTGGAATTAAAGGAAACTTACTTAATCAAGAAAGTGAAATGTTTAACAATACAGTTTTTGAATTCACATTTTTTAATACAATTGTTGAAGATGAAATTGTACCTTTTGAAGTTTATGGAGATTCTTTTTTTAGAAATTCTGCCAAAACAAATCGTAGAGGATTTGAAGCAGGTATATCTACAGAAGTTTATGATGGACTAAAAGCTATTCTATCTTATACTTTTTCTGACTTCAAATATGATAAATATGATGCGGTTGTTATACAATTAGATACACTGGGACAAATTTCAACATCTGCTGGTAATTTTAGTGGAAATGTTGTACCAAGTGTACCAAAGCATAATTTACTTTTTGCTCTGGAATACAAACACAGATTAGCATCTAATGTAAATGGATTTATTAAAGGAACATATCAAACGATAAGTGGAATGTATGTTGATGATGCAAATTCAGATCAAACAGATGCTTATCAGGTATTAAATTCTAACTTAGGATTTGAAGTATTTTTGGATAATTTTAATATACTTTTATCAGGAGGAATAAATAATATTTTAGATAATACTTACGTAGGTTTTATTAATATTAATTCTTCAAACGGTAGATTTTATGAAGTAGGTGAACCACAATCTTTATTCGCTTCATTAAAATTAAATTATGTATTATAGTTTTAATTTAAGGTAAATATGCTAAAAAATATTTTCGTTTTAATTAATAGTATCTTAATTCTAAACACCGTCTCCCTTCCACAGGGAGGCGGTTTAATTATTGGTGCTAATTATAGAATTTTTCCCAGCACAACTTCTCAGTCTGAAGTTTTTATAACCAAGCATCCAACTAATACAAATACATTATTTGTATCAGCAAATACACTCCAATTTACCCCAACTTTTTTTGTAAGTGAAGGTGTTTATACTTCATCAGACGCTGGAGAAAATTGGTATGGCAGTGATACTTGTAAAGGAGCAAATATATTTTTTCATGGCGGAGATCCTTCAATTGTGATTGATAAAAATGGAACTTTTATACTTACTAGAAAAGGTTCATCAAGTTTTCCCGGGGTTTATTCGCATTACTCGACTGATGAAGGAGTTACGTGGTCAGCACAAAAAACTATTTCAAACGATGATTTAGAAAGAGCTGTAATCGTTTCAGATACTGATCCTAACAGTACTTACTACGGAAGGACTTACGCAGTTTGGGCATTGTTAACACCTCCCTATCCTATCAAGTTTTCTTACACAAACAATATTACTTCAAATTGGAATATTGCAACTCAAATAAATAGTCCAACTGTAAGAGGCGCAGGAGGAGAAGTTTCTTTGGGACCAAATCAAGAAGTTTATACTTGTTGGGCCGGAGTTTCAAATATTTCTCCTTTTACCGAAGTACAAGTTGGTTTTGCCTCATCAACTAATGGTGGAACTAATTGGAATGTGATTGAAAATGCTTTTTCTATGAATGGCATTGTAGGAATTTTAACAGAAAAACAAAGCATCAGGGTTAATGGACTTCCAAGAATGGCTGTAGATCTATCTAACAGTTCAACAAGAGGCAATATTTATATTGTCACATCACAAAAAAATCTTTCGCCTGCTGGGTCAGATCCAGATATTATATTAAGAAAATCTACTGATGGCGGACAATCCTGGTCTGGAGGAATTCGCGTAAATCACGACGCAGTAAACAATGGTAAAAGCCAATTCTTTCCTGGAATCACTGTAGATGATTTTGGCGGTGTTAATATTATTTTTTATGATGATAGAAATACGACGACTGACTCCCTCGGAGTTTTTCTTGCTCGTTCCACCGATGGAGGAAATACCTGGAATGAATATGAAATAAGTGATCATAACTTTAGACCAACTGCTATTGGCGGATTAGGACAGGGTTATATGGGCGATAATATTGATCTTACTTCCGTTGGAAATAAACTTTTTCCCGTTTGGATGGATAATTCAACTGGTACTTACCAGATTTGGAGTGTACCGATTACAATTCAATTGGTTGATGTTGAAGATAGAACTGATGATTTGTTATTGAACAACTTTGAACTAAAACAAAACTACCCTAATCCATTTAATCCAAATACCACAATTGAATTTAATTTACCCGTAGGTTCTGATGTTTCATTAAGTGTTTTTGATATAACTGGTAAAGAAGTTGTTACTTTACTCAATGAATTTAAGGAAGCTGGTCAGCATCAAATAAATTTTGAAACTTCAAAGTTTAATTTATCTAGCGGAGTATATTTTTATAGATTAGATGCAAACGGATTAACCAAAACTAAACCTATGATCTTGCTTAAGTAATTTTACTTAAGCAAAATCATTTTTTTTGATTCGAAATAATTACCAATTCTAAGTTGATAAAAATATATTCCGGATGCAGGAGATTTAATATTTATTTCCATATTAAATTCAACCTGATGACTACCTGCATCTCTATATTCATCAACTAAGGTAGCTACTTCATTTCCTAAAATATCAAATACTTTTAGACTCTGCCAGCTACCAACTGATGATTGCCAACTTATTTTTGTAACTGGATTAAACGGATTTGGATAATTCTGCTTAAGTATATTTTTCTTCGGAATAATAGTAGTGATATCATCAACTGATAAAGCATCATCAGGAATATATCTAAATATATAACCTGAATCACCAACTGCAATACCATGAGTTGAATCTGAAAAAGCAATTGCCTGAATGCAAATAGAATCATTTGTTGGAAAAAATTCCCAGTTATTTGTGTTATCAAAACTAACTATAAAACTTGTATCACACCCCAAAGTACCCCAATATTCATTGTTTGTTCTTCGTGTTAACGATGTAACTTTACCATATTTTTCAAGCTCAGTGTAGTCATAAATATCCTGTTGCAAGTCATACTTTAAAACTCCAATGGGGTATAATCTTTCCTGATCCGCAGAAAGAGCAAGCACGTTTGTAGAATCAACAAATAAAAAGTCATCAAATTTATCCGGTGCAATTCCGTGAGCCTTCCAAAAAGCTCCGCCATTACCAGATCGCCAGACAACACCTGCAACATCAATCGCTCCTCCAACTGCAAATCCATATTGATAATTCGAAAATTTAATTTTATTGATAGGGAAATAGGCAAATGCACCAGTATCAACACTTGCAGGGTTCCAATTTAAACCACCATCATCAGTAAATGATATTTCAAAAGGGTCACCGCCAATCCAACCATTTAACGAATCCTGGAAAAATATAGTTGTAAGTATGATGTTTAATGCTCTGTAATTGGTAACTATCCAATTATGACCACCATCAGTTGTATTTAATATTTTACTTCTGATATTAAAATCTTCTAATTCAAATGTAACTGCCCAGCCTTGATTTTCATTTAAGAAAAATATATCTGAAATAAAATTTGAAACCCCTGAATTTTGCATTTGCCAACTAGAACCTTGATCGCTTGAGAACATTATAACACCGCTATCACCAGTTACCCAGCAATGCAAAGAATCTAAGTAAAATATTTTAATCAGATCAAAATCTGTTGGAGTTTTGATTTTTTCCCAGCTTGGCTGAGCAGAAACAATTAACTGCTTAAATATTATAAAAACCAGAATGTACAAATATTTTTTATTCATTTTCTCAAGAATTATTTTGAACAAAAATTACTGAAGGCATATTCAATTTCCAATCAATTTTTAATTGATAATAAAATAATTAAGGCAGCTAAATGCGCTGTTAAGTTTAATTTACTTTGTTATCTTTACGAAAATTTTTATAAATATTAAGGTGAAAGAATGCGTATAACAATAAATAGTATACTACTATTTTCTGCTCTGGCTTTTATGATTGCTTGCGGAGAAAAAGAACAACCTCAAATACAAAATACTAACCAACCGATGAATGAAGTTCCAGGTGAAGGTGTACACAATGTGCTGGTAGAAGAAAAAATTGATGCTGCTAGTTATAGTTATTTAAAGGTTAAAGAAGCTGATAATTCATTTTGGATTGCAGTAAATAAAATGGAAATAAATCCTGGGGAGTATGTTATTTTCTCAAAATCGATGGAAATGAAGAATTTTAAAAGCGAATCATTAAACCGCACATTTGAATCTATTCTTTTTGTTGATGACGCTGCTAAAAGTGGAAGTAGTGAACAATTAAAATCACCACATGAAAACATTGCGACAGGAAAAGATGGTTCAGTAAATGTAGAGCCGCTAAAAGATGGATACACTATTGAACAGATTTACAGCAAAAAATCAAATTTAGAATTCAAAAATGTAAAAGTTCGTGGTAAGGTTGTCAAAGTAAATGATAACATTATGGGCACAAATTGGGTTCACATTCAAGACGGCACCGGTGCAAATGGTACGCACGACTTATTAGTTACCACAAGTCAAACCGTAAAAGTTGGATCAGTAATTACTGCTGAAGGAAAAGTTGTAAAGGATAAAGATTTTGGATCTGGTTATTTTTATAATGTGCTTCTTGAGAACTCAATAATTATAGTTGAATAATGATTGTAACCCGGAACAATAAAATTGTTTCGGGTTAATTTATAAAACTATTAATATCTGTATTTATTGGGTATAAAAAGAATGCAATCCCAAACGCCAGTACAGAAATAATTAGTCCATACATAAAAATAGTATAGCACATTCTTAAGTGCTTGTACTTCATCCCAAGTACTTGACCAAGATGATAAAAATCCTTTATCATAGAATCATATAAATAATCCTGATCGTCCATTAATGATTTCATTCCCCAAGCAAAATCATCTAGTTTCATATTATAAAAATTGCCAAAGAATAATAAATTTGATTTTTTTTGATGTACATCTTCTTTGGTAAATACACCTGATGTGACTTTTGGTCTTGTAACAAGAATAGCATAAACCAGGGTTATAAGATTTGTAACGGTTAAGATAATAGTTGGAACTATATAATGCGGATTGAAAGTTAATAGTTGAAGAATAAATCCGACAATCACTGAAATCATTATTGTATTAACGCTTATCATTATATTGGCTTTACTATCAGCCATCGCACTAAATTCGACGTGAGTGCGCATAATATTTCTGAACATTGTTTCAACACCACGATCAGAACGTTTTTCATTTTTATGTTTTAATTCTGCCTTTAACTTTTCTGATTCGATTTTAAGATCAGTCAGTTTTTCTTCTTTAGATTTTTTTTCAAGCTTCTTTAATTTTTTCTCCATCTTAAGTTGATTAAGATTTTTTTGCATTCCAAATTCTCTATTAGCGTAATCAGTAAAATATTTATGCTTTGAAAAAAAATCCAATGAGTTTTTCAACCAATCTATATCGGATAACTTTTTAATCCCTTTTATTTCAAATTCTTTTCTTAAAAGATTACCTCGTTCTTCAATATCCGTCATACCAAGATGATGAAGATCCGCATCACAAATAATTTCTTCGAGTTTACTTTTTGGGGTATGGGGAATTTTAGTGGCTTTTACACATCCAATTATTTTTTCAATCTTTTCTGTAGGGTATGATTGCCTTTCTAAAAAATCTCTTGCATATGCTGAACTTTGATCTTCGTGACCATTACAACAATGGAAATATCCAGTATCATGAAACCACGATGCTATCGTAACTATTTCAATTTCATCATTATTTAGATTTTCTGATGAAGCAATTTTTTGTGAAACTTCTACAACCTCTTTTGTATGAATAATGTTATGGTAAATATTTTCGGCAGCAGATCTTTTAGAAAATAAATCTGTTACATACTTCTCAACATTATTAATTATACTGCTGTCGGGCATCCTAATTCCTGATACATTTAACAAGATTAATTTTACAATTGTATTATATGATTAAAATATTTTTTATTTTTTATCATTGAATGCCGTGTAAATTAGGATAAAAGGTTAGATTTAACGGTGACAATTATCACAGACGTGATCATAAAAACATTGAAACACATGAAACATTTAACATTATTAAGACACGCAAAATCAAGCTGGAAAGACACGTCAGTTAGTGATTTCAATCGCCCATTAAGTAAACGAGGTAAGCAAGATGCACATTTTATTGCTGAGAAATTAAAACGAAGAAATATTGGTGTAGAAATTATTGTTTCGAGCAGCGCAATAAGAACTTTAGAGACAGCAAATATTTTTTCAAATGTTTTAGGTTTAGAAAATGATATAATTAAATCAGATGATTTGTATGAAGCTTCCAGTGAAGTAATACTAAAGACTATAAACAATTTGGATGAAGTTTATACAAATGTTCTTGTAGTTTCTCATAATCCAGGGATTACGAATATTGCAAATCAATTGTCAGATTTTTTTATTGAAAATGTTCCAACCACAGGGACTATTTCTTTTACATATGATGGAAATTGGAAAGATTTGAAATTCAAGTGTTGTAAATTTCTCTTTTATGATTATCCAAAAATGATTTTCTAAATAATAATGTTAAAAAGTTTTAGTAAAATAGAAGTAAAATCTTGTCCATTCTTTAGAAGCTGCTATATCAACATTAGTTGTTAAAAATCTTTCAAGTATGTCAAAATATAATCCACCACCAAAAGAATTATGCCAGCGATCAGATTTTTCATCTTCTAAAAATACTCGTCCTGTTTCTGCAAATAACTTTATTCCAAATTTGCCTGGAATTATAATTCGTGGTTTCCCAATATAGATTCTCCATTCGGATTGAAAAAGAAGAGAAGCATCTCCAACAAACCTGTTTGTAGGAAATCCTTTTAAACCTTTAGAACCTCCTAGGCTCGCACCAAAGAAAAATGGATATCGACCATTTAAATATTCACCAGCAGCACGAAAACTTAATGTATTGTTAGTAACTAGTTCATTTTCAAAATACATTCTCAAATCAATTTTACTTTTAACAAAAGATGATTGTAAATTGAATACTTTAGGCAGATAACTAATCCCTAAATTCGCAAAATATCCTTTTTGTGGAAAATCTTTATAATCAAGAAAATTAAAAGTTATACCGGTTGATAATGATAAATAAGATAATTTTCCTGTACCATAATAATCATAATCATTTAAGAAAGTTAGATCATCTTCTTCTTTTTCTGTATGTGAACTTTCAAATGCTGACCCAATATTTAGATTAATATTTTTATCAAAATTGTAAAGTAAAGTTGTGCTTAATGAATATCTATTCTGTTCAACCTGATAATAGTCTTGTTCATTTAATTCTGGATCGCGAACTGTTTCATTTCCAAGACCGCTAAATTTTGTAATTTCAATCTGAGATATTTTTCCAGTAAACTTTATTTGCCAATTTTCTAACAATTGATTGAAGTAAGCGTTTGTTTCAAACTTTAATGATCTGGTCAAATAAGCATAACTACCTTCAGCTTCAAATCTATACGAATAGGGTTTTATTCGATAATCATAGAAATTAAATCCGCCGCCCAATCCCATAATTAGACCATAATCAGAACTTATTCCAAATGGAACTAAGACACCAAAATCATAGTAGCGATCTTCTATTTTAGGTTCGTATTTTTCTGATTCATCAACTGGCTCTAAATATTTTTGCGTATTAATGTATGTTGAATTTGATTTAACAAAAAGTGTGTTATTGCCAGAATCAAAAAACTTTGTATAATTTTTTAATGAACTGACAACAGATGAATCAATAAGTTCGTCATCACCATTTCCACCATCAATCACTACTAGAATTGGATTCTCAGAGAAACCTCTTAATACTGCTTTATCGTTACCATTTTTAAGATGCAGTCTAATTTCTTCCGTGTAGTTGTGATCAAATTTTCTTTCATAGATTAGCTCAGTGTTTTTGTTTCCATTGCGTTTATCACGTTTATAAGCATAGACAGTTGTAAAATTATTTTCACTCCTGTCGATCTCAACAAATTCATTTTTATCACTTAAATGAATATCAACATATTGCGAAACTATTCTATAATATTCATCAGAAGCACTTTTTAATTTATCTCTTCGATTAATAAGTTTATTTACTAGCTGATCATATGTGATTTTTTTAATTTCGTCAGGTACTGATTCAATCGAATTTTTAATCACTTCATCAGTCAATATTGATTGTAAATGAATCGCAACTGAATCCCATACAGGTTTGTCTATTGACCCTAATATTCTTCGATCCAAATGTCTTCCCTCCCATGTCATATCCAACATAGAAGGCATTTCATAGTCAAAATGTACGTAAGATGTGATAGCTACCGTGAGCAGTCTAGGAATCAATCCGTCATAAAGTGGAAAGGCATAATCACGATCTTTAGGAATAGGTTTATAGATCCTTTTTTTATCAATACGATATTCAGCCCAATCCCATTGCCCGGCGTGTCTGTCGCGATCACCAATAAGAATATCAAATAATCTTGCTTTCAAATAATCTGTTGCAACAACTATATTATCGTTGTCTTCTTGAAGTTCATCAAACATTTTATAAGTGTCACGAATCTTTACAGCGCCTGCAAAATTTAGATTTTCGTTATCGTATTCATCAGCTTTTTCTTCAATTGTCCCAAACATTTTTGAGTATTCACCTTCGAATTCATCAAGCAGATAACTCTCTGGCATTTTGTAAAGTTCCGCTGGTGAATTAAGAATACCTGTAGGTTCAATTAATGATGAAACTATTACTGATGAGTAGGGGTTTATAGTAGTTATTTGATCTTGCATAAATGATTCAACAATCGAACTCCTAAAATCATCGGGTAAACTTCTGCCGGGGAATTTATCAATTGATCTGAATTTATAAATCTTTCCATTCTTTCCGACTAATTGTAAAGATTTCGTCTGCATTCCCCCACCGGTTTTTATTGGAGTTAATCCACCAGCAAATTTTTCTAAATCTAAACATTCAACATTAACTTCAGTAGTCCACAAATCTCTCCAGTGATCACCAAAAATAAATGTATGTATCGATCCAGCTTTATAATTTATCTGCGGAATAACTTTGATAGAATCTGAAACACACTGACTTTTAAGTGGATTTGAAAGTAGAATTAATAGTGTTGCAATAAGTATTTTGGTTATGGTTTGCAATTCTTTAAAGGTTAAAACAAAATTAAGACTTAATCATATGGTAAACCCATTTTTACAACTAGATCTTTAAATCTAGGATCATCATGTAATTCCTTCCAATATCTTCCTCTTATAAATACAAGACCACCAATTTTTTGTTCAAAAGTTCTGTTAAGATATTCAAATGTTTTGTCATAGTCTTTAAGACCAAGGTGAATTAAGGCATAATCGAATAAGAAAGAAACATCTTTTTCATTCTTTTCTCTTTGAGAGAGTTTTTCTAAACATTTATTTAATTCTTCTTTCATTCCCAATCTTGCATAAATAAACGCTAATGCTGCATTTGATTTTAGCGGATCACCTAAAGAATCCTGAGCTTGCTTCAATCGATCAATCGCTTCATCAATTTCACCTAAAAAATAAAGTGTCCAGCCCAAACCATTTAATGCTGCACGAAAATTAGGATCCAGTTCTAATGTTTTTAAGAATTGTTGTTTAGCCAGTTCAAGCATACCACAATGAGCATATGTTTCTGCTACTGATGTGTTGATTCTTAGAGAAAGAGGATCAATCTCTAAAGCTTTTTCTGATTCAGCAACAGCTTTTTTAGTGTTTCCAATTGCGAGCATATAATATGCAAAATACTGATGTGCATCTGCATTGTTAGGATTTAACTCAAGTGTTTTAACAAATGATTTATAGGCGTCATCCCAATTCCAATTAAAGAAATCGACCATTGCTAAAGATAAATGGGATTCTGGTAATCCGTTATCTATATGCAAAGCTTTTTGTGCATATTCTTTCCCTTTTGGATATGCAATAGTTGAAGGCATCTGGCCAAAGGCACCTAAATATACATAACATCCAGAAAGTGCTGAATACGCTTGAGCAAAATTTTCATCAAGTTGAATCGCTTGTTCCAAATATTCAAGTGATTTTCTGATATCTAGTGGAGTCCATTTTTTCCAGAAATGTGAAGATTTTAAATATAGATTGTATGCATCCATATTTGTCGTTAATGATTTAACAAGAGTCAACTTCTGATCAGAAACAGCAAGATTCGCAATTAAATTATTGGAAATAGTTCTGGCAATTTCATCCTGAACTGAAAAAATATCTTCAATATTTCTGTCATAAGATTCAGACCATCGATGATAACCACTCTTTGTTTCAATTAGCTGTGCAGTTACTCTAACTCTATTTCCAATTTTTCTTACACTACCTTCTAAAACAGTTTTTACAGCTAATTGCTTTCCAATTTCTCTTATATCAACATTCTTTCCTTTAAATGCAAAAGAAGAGGTTCGTGATGTTACTAGTAACTTATCAACTTTAGCTAATGCATTTAATATTTCTTCAGTTATGCCGTCGGAAAAATACTCGTTATCAACTTCCGGACTCATATTTACAAAAGGCAGAACAGCAATTGATTCTTTGTTTATACCTACTAAAGTATCAATAGAATTAGTTTCAGGAATTCTTAAATCGTTATTTTTGATTGCAAAAACTTCTATCGGAGATTTTACATTTTTGAATTGATGATAACCGAGTGAAACTGCGATTAAATCTTTATGATTGCTTATTTCGTCATAAACTTTTCTAGATACTAAAACAGATCCACCGATTGCACTCGCCTCAATTCTAGCTGCCACGTTAACACAATCACCAAATATTCCATCATCATCGTAAACAATATCTCCTGAATGTATTCCAATTCTAAGTGCTACTACCGGATCTTTTTTCAGTTCAGTTTGAATTTCAATGGCACACAAAACTGCTTCTACAACACTGCCAAATACAGTAAGTGTTCCATCTCCAAAATATTGTATTATTTTACCTTGATGCAAAAGAGTTAATTCTTCAAGCACTTTACGATGTCTGTCCCGGAGTAGCTTTGCATGTGCTTCATCCTCTTGCATCATTGCAGTATAGCCAACCATATCTGTAAACATGACAGCGGCTAACATTCTTATTCCGTTAATTTGCAATTAAATTACTCGTCAAAAGTGTTTAAAATTATGATGAAAATTAGTGGATGAATTTACAAAAGGCAATCACTCAATGACAATCGGTCATGAATAATGTTAAATTAAAAATTAAACCAATAGTTAATTTTAAATTAAATATTCATTGATAGCTTTAGCTGCTTTTCTACCTGCTCCCATTGCAAGGATAACTGTTGCACCGCCTGTAACAATATCGCCACCGGCAAATACACCTTTTTTGGAAGTTGCCATCGATTCTTCATCAACAAGGATATTGCCCCACTTGTTATAATTAATATCCGGTGTGGTTTGTTGGATAATAGGATTTGATCCATTACCAATTGCAATTACTGCCATATCGATATTAAGAACATAGTTTGAATCTTTAATTGGGACTGGTTTTCTTCTTCCAGAAGCATCAGGTTCACCAAGTTCCATCTTTATTAATTCAACTCCAGTAAGCCAGCCATCTTTATCGCCAATAAATTTATTTGGATTTGCTAAAAGTAAAAACTCAATTCCTTCTTGTTTTGCATGATGAATTTCTTCTTTACGTGCGGGTAACTCAGCGTCTGATCTTCTATAAATGATGTAAGCATTTTTTGCTCCAAGTCGTTTTGATGTGCGAACAGCGTCCATAGCTGTATTACCACCGCCAAATACTGCTACGGTCTTATCTTTAACATTAAAAACTGGAGTATCAAATTCCGGGAACTTGTACGCTTTCATCAAATTAACTCTTGTTAAAAATTCATTCGATGAATAAACTCCATTAAGATTTTCACCTTCAACATTTAAGAAATAAGGTAAACCAGCACCAACTGCAATAAATACAGCATCGTAACCGTTTTGTATTAATTCATCAATAGTATCGGTAAATCCGATTACTGCATTTGTTTGAAAATCTACTCCAAGACTTTTAAGGGATTCTATTTCTGCTTTGACAATTTCCTTTGGTAAACGGAATTCTGGAATTCCGTAAACTAAAACTCCACCAAGTTCGTGCAATGCTTCAAATACAGTTACATCATGCCCTGATTGAATTAAATCGCCAGCACAACTTAAACCAGAAGGTCCACTGCCAATAATTGCAACTTTCTTTCCAGTTTTGGGTTTTAGTTCAGGAGTTTTTAATCCTAGATGTTCACGTTCATAATCCGCAACAAATCTTTCTAATCTGCCAATTGCAACAGACTCACCTTTAACACCAACTACACATTTAGCTTCACATTGTTCTTCTTGAGGGCAAACTCTGCCGCAAATAGCAGGCAGCATATTATCTTCTTTAATTTTTGAAGCTGCGCCAAGAAAATCACCTTCTGCAACAAGGTGAATAAAATCTTTAATCTTAACTTCAACAGGACAGCCATCAATACAAACTGGTTTTGGACATTGAAGGCAACGCAATGCTTCCATTTTTGCAAGTTCTTCCGTGAACCCGAGATTTACTTCTTTAAAATTCCTACTTCGCTCACCGCCATCTTGTTCAGGCATTGGTTGTCTAGGTATTTTCATTCTATCTTTTTTACTAATCTCGGGCATTCAAAAATCTCCAGTTATTTTTTTTTCTAATTACTAAGCTTTAACCCTTGTTCAAAAGCACTATCGAAGTGGCACAGATGATCTTGAAGAGCTTCTTGTTCACTTACTTTATAAGTACGATTTCGTCTTTCAAGAGTTGCGAAATCAACTAAGTGTGCATCAAATTCAGGTCCATCAACACAAACAAAAACTGATTTGTTATTCACTGTTGCTCTACAACCGCCGCACATTCCTGTTCCATCAACCATAACAGGATTTAAACTTACAACAGTTTTAATACCATATGGTCTTGTAGTTTCAGCAACGGCTTTCATCATTGGAATTGGACCGATTGCGAGAACAAAATCTATTTTTGTTCCACTATCAATCAACTCTTTTAGTTTTTGTGTTACAAAGCCATGAAAACCATAACTTCCATCATCAGTTGTTGGATAAACTTCATCACAAACTTGTTTAAGTTCATTTTCAAGTATCACCAAATCTTTAGTTCTTCCACCGATAATCGAAATTGTATGATTACCAACTTGCTTTAATGCAACAGCAGTAGGATAAGCAATCGCAGTTCCAACACCGCCGCCTATACTTACTGCTGTTCCAAATTTTTCTATGTGGGAAGCCTTACCAAGCGGACCAACAACATCCAAAATCGAATCACCATTGTTGAGCGAATTCAATTCTTTTGTTGTTTTCCCTATTCCCTGTACAATAATCGTAATTGTTCCATTAGTAGTTTCAGAATCTGCAATTGTAAGCGGAATTCTTTCTCCACCTTCATTCAACCTGATAATTACAAACTGCCCTGCTTTTCTTTTAGCTGCAATTTTTGGTGCTTCGATAACGAAGCGTTTTATATTTTCAGCAAGAAATTCTGCATTAACAATTTTGTACATTTAATTTTAAACCTTCTATGCTACTATGCTATCATTTATTTTTTATTTGTATTTGCTTCAACCACTGCAATAGCAGTCATATTGTAAATATCATCCACAGTTGCACCACGCTGCAAAACATGAACAGGTTTGTTCATTCCCATTAGTATTGGTCCAATTACTGTTGCTTGCCCAATTCTTGCCATAAGTTTGTAAGCAATGTTAGCAGCATCCAAACTTGGAAATACCAAAACATTCGCTCCGCCTTTAATATTTGTAAATGGGAATGTTTTTTCTAATATCTCAGGAACAACAGCTGTATCAGCTTGCATTTCACCATCAATTATAAGTTCTGGCATTTTAGATTTTACAATCTTTACTGCTTCTTTTACTTTTATTGATTCAGGATAAGCTGCACTACCAAAATTGCTGAATGATAACATTGCAATCTTTGGCACAACATCAAATGCTTTAACAACACTTGCAGCAGATATTGCTATCTCAGCTAATTGTTCTGCATTAGGATTAACATTTACAGTGCAATCAGCAAAAAAGTAAGTTTCTTTCTTTGCAATAACAATGTACATACCGGAAACAATTTTAAATCCTTGCTTTACACCAATACATTGTAAGGCTGGCTTGATTGTATTTGGATAACTTGTTGTATAGCCGCTTATCATAGCATCGGCATCACCAACTTCTACCATCATAGCTCCATAGTAGTTTGGTTTGTGAATTAGATTTTTTGCATCCCAAAGAGTAGCACCTCTTCTTTGTCTTTTCTTAAAGAATGCTTCAGCATAAGAATCGCACTTGTCACAATTTTCAGGGTCAACTATTTGAAATTCTTTTTCATCATAACCAATTCTTTCGATCTCTCCCTTGATTATATTTTCGTTACCTAAAAGAATTGGATTTGCGATTCCATCAGTATAGACAGTATGTGCAGCACGGATAATATTCTCCTCTTCACCTTCCGGATAAACAACTTTCTTTGGTCGTTTTTGTGCTTTGTGAATCATCACTCTAACAATTTCTTTAGAAAGTCCTAAACGTTCCTTCAATTGTTCTTCGTAAGCAACCCAATCCATTTCTTTAACTTTAGCAACACCAGTTTCAATAGCTGCTTTTGCAACTGCAGGTGCAACATACCACAGAACCCTTGGATCAAATGGTTTTGGGATTATATACTCTTTTCCAAATGAAAATTCCTCTCCACCATAAGCTTGTAATACCATTTCTGGTACTTTTTCTTTTGCCAATCTTGCAAGTGCTAAAGTTGCAGCCATTTTCATTTCATCATTTATTTGTGTTGCTCTAACATCTAATGCCCCGCGGAATATAAATGGAAATCCTAAAACGTTATTTACTTGATTTGGATAATCACTTCTTCCAGTCGCCATTATTAAATCTTTTCTTACAGATACTGCATCATCATACATTATTTCAGGATCAGGATTTGCCATTGCAAAGATGATTGGATTTGGAGCCATTGCTTTTACCCACTCTTTATTAACAACGTTTCCAATTGAAAGCCCTATAAAAACATCTGCATCCTTAAATGCAGCTTCAAGTGATGGGAATCCTTTTTCTTGTGCAAATCCATCCTTGTATTTGTTAAGATCTTTTCTGTCAGTTGTAATGCAGCCTTTAGAATCGAACATATAAATGTTTTCTTTTTTAACACCGGCACGAACGTAATGTTTACAACAAGAAATTGCAGAAGCACCAGCACCGTTTACTACGATTCTAACTTTATCCAATTTCTTTCCCGCAACTTCAACAGCATTTATTAAAGCAGCACAAGAAATAATAGCAGTTCCATGTTGATCATCATGAAAGACAGGAATGTTCATCGTTGCTTTAAGTGTCTCTTCAATCTCAAAACATTCCGGCGCTTTAATATCTTCAAGATTAATCCCACCAAATGTTGGCTCTAACATTTGTGTAAGTCTAATTATCTCTTTTGGATCGTGAGAGTTTACTTCGATATCAAATACATCGATATCAGCAAATCTTTTAAATAAAACTCCTTTTCCTTCCATCACTGGTTTTCCGGCCTCTGGTCCGATATCTCCTAATCCTAAAACTGCAGTGCCATTTGAAAGCACTGCCACAAGATTTCCTTTAGCGGTGTATTTATAAACATTTTCAACATCAGCATGTATTTCCCGACATGGTTCGGCAACTCCTGGAGTGTAAGCCATCGAAAGATCTCTCGCTGTTAAGCAAGGCTTTGTAGCTACGACTTCAATTTTTCCTTTGCGGTCACTGCTATGATATTGTAATGATTCTTCTTTAGTTAGTTTCATACTAGACTCCTTTAAGTAAGGAAAATTTATTTTGTGAAAACTGGTTAATTATATTTTTGAATTGGTCAATGTATTTTTGATATTTGATTTGAGAGAGTTGAGAAAAGTCGGTCGAAGTAGTATCGATTGTTAGTAAGTTTCTCAAAAGAAGCGGGTCCAGGTAAATCAATATTTTCATTTAATTAGCAATAAAGGACAATTAAATTTATTCGTAAGAATTAGCAATACTAATATTTGTTAATTCAAAATTAGGCAAATTTTAATTGTTGTGCTACACAAAAAATTGATGATTTTTCTATTTATTATGATTTATTCATTGCTTCTTTTTGAAGTTTCTCAGATAATTCTTTACCAAGATATTTATCTATCATAGAATGAATTAAATAAAGAAGTGGGGTTACTAATACTGCAATAAAAAATTTATAAATATAGTTTACTAATCCGATAACAAGAACAAGTTTCATATCCCAACCTGCACCGATGTAAAATGCTATAAATAACACAACAAAGCTATCAACCAATTGCGAAACTAAAGTTGATCCAGTTGCGCGTAACCATATTTTTGAAGACCCAGTTAATGATTTGAAGTAATGAAATACAGTAACATCAACTAACTGTCCGACTAAAAATGCTGTAAGTGAACCGATAATAATCCATAAACCTTGACCAAAAATTGTGTTAAATGCTAAATCCATATTAACAGTTCCAGAATCTGTAATTCTTTCAATCCAAAATCCTGCAGGAGTCAAGCCCATCGAAAAATAAACCATCATGAAAGCATAAGCAATAAGTATAGCTGCCGTAAACGACATAAATCTTACACCTTTTCTACCAAAATACTCATTGATGATATCTGTCATAATAAAAACAACTGGCCAAAGCATCACTCCAGCCGTAAGATTGAAAGATAGATTTTCAATCCCAAGAATTGTCAGATTTAGAGGCGATAATCCAAAAGTAGATTCCAATGAAAAAATCTTTACTCCAATAAACTCAGCTAATAATGCATTAGCAATAAAGAATGATCCAAGGATATAAAATAAAATTGCTGATTTGTCTTTCATACTTTGCTCAAATTTTGATGGGAAATTATTCTAATTACAGTTTAAAACAAAAAAGCGATCCCGACTTTATCGGGACCGCTTTATGGAGAGAGTTAAATTGAGGTTATCTGCTTTTATTTCTTTTTTCGTTATCAGAAGTTTTTGTATTTGTGTTACTTGTTCTAATATTTGAATCGTTTCTTTTTACTTCTGTATTTCTGTTAATGTTTTGATTTCTTTGTTCAACTTTTTGAGTTTCTTTTTTCTGCTCAACTTTTCTCTCATTCTGTTTGAAGACATCAGTATTAGATTTTTTCTCTTCACGTTTCTGAATTGTTACTTCGTTTCTTTTTTGAACTTCTTTATCCTGTCTTTTCTGAATTTCAATCTGTTCATTTCGTTTATTCTGTTCGATACGATTTTTTTCTTCAGATTTTCTTAGCTCATCATTTCGTTTATTTTCTTCGTTTCTTTTTATCTGATCATTATTTCTCTTTTCGATTTCAGAGTTACGTTTTTCTGTTTCTCTTTTTTCTTGAAGTTTTCTATCGTCTTCAACTTTTTTTCGAGTTACATCATTGTTTGTTTCTTTTCTTGTTTCTTCAGTTTTTTTACGTGTATCTATTTTAGTGTTTTCACGTTCTTTATTGATTACTTCACGATTCTCATTTTTTCTTGTATCCTTTGTTCTATCAAGATTTCTATCTCTTCCTAACTCAACTTTAGAAATTTCAAGTGTAGATTTTCTTTCTTTACGTTCAACTTTTACGTCTCTTAATCCATCGCGAGAAATATCATCAGCATTTGCAAAGTATGTTCTTATTTCTTTATCGCGCGTTTTTCTTATTTTTTCTCTTGAAAAATCATTAGGATCATTAACTGATACAATATCTCTTCTTTCAATATTTCTTCCACTTCGCTCACGAATTCTATCAAAGTCAACTCCATCATTTCTTACTCGTCCATCATAATATGAGTAATTAGTTCTCATTTTCGTTCTGTTATGAACTCTATGTTTGTATTTTGGAGCAACATAATAGTTGTAAACATTATTATCACAGAAATGATTATACTTTACATAATTCCAATGATCATAAGAAACGTAATAATCATAATTGTAATAGATACCAATCGATATATCAAAGAGCGCATAAGGTGATAAAGGAGCCCAACCGATATAATCATCATCATATCTCCAGTCAACCCAGGCTGGTGCCCATTCATAATCAGGAATCCATATCCAACCATAGTAATCATCAAAGTACCATCTTCCGTAATGATAAGTTATATAACCAAAGTCTTCATAAGAATCCCAGTACCAACCATAATCAGTGTAAATCCATTGTCCTTGTCTGTAAGGAGCCCAACTTTTTCTAATCATTGTAGGACGCCAAACAGGTGAATCGAAACCAATTTCAATCCAGGTTCCGTGTGGTGCGAGTGAGGTATAAAAGTATCCTCCAACTCTTTTTGCAAAATCGGTGTTAGCATCAGCGTTTACTGATAAACCGAAAAGTATCAAGACTGCTGTTAAAATTATCTTTTTCATGACGTTCTCCTTTATGTCTTGCTTCCATTAGCCAAGCTTTATGCCACTGAAAAAGTTTATTTATTGGATAAAAAGGAAGATTATTTTTATGAAGTGTCTATTTGAGTGTACAGTAAAGTGTTTAAGAAAATAAATCAATTAACGTTTAATTTTTCGATTTTTCCAAACAAGATTGCCAAACATTCCCATAAATCCTGAAACTAAAATGTACGGAACTTGAAGAATTTCTGTAATTAAAAATGGTTTTAGAATTCTTGGATCGAATAAAAGATCTGTTCCTTTTTTAAGAACTATATATTCAGCAGAGATTTTAAAAAGAAATGAAATAATAAATGTTGCAAAGAATTTTGTGGATAAAGCAATACCAAGAATTGGTTGGACTATTAAACTCAAATAAAACAAAAAGATTAAAACTAGTTTTAGCAATAAAAGATGATCACCATAAAACAATCCTTTACTCGCCCATCTTTTCCGTTGATGATAAAAATTTTTTACTGTTGGATTAGCTTCTGTTGAAACGATTGCATTTTTATCTAATACAAATTTTATTTTATAGTTTGTATCACGATGAATTTTTTGCATCAACAGTTCATCATCGCCTGAAGAGAAGCTCATTTGATAAGTAAAACCACCTACTTCTTCAAAAACTTTTTTACGATACGCGATATTTGCAGCATTACAAATTATTGGATTACCCGAACCAATCAATCCAGCACCCGTAATTACAAGACCAGCAAATTCTAATCTCTGCATTTTGCTAAAAAGATTATTGTTAGAAATAAATTCAACAGGACCAGAAATAAATCCAGTATCTTTATCCAAAAACTTTAAAAGATTTTTTAACCAATCTTTTTTATGATTGCAATCAGCATCGGTAGTAACAATTATGTCACCTTTTGATTTTTCAATCCCAAATCTTATTGCTCTCTTTTTGTGTGCGTTTAAAGAATAATCTTTTGGAACAGAATAAATAAAAACATTTTCTTTCTTTGGTAGATTCTCAATTAGTTGTAATGATTTATCATCTGAAGAATCATTTACAAATATTATTTCAAACTTTTCTTGTGGATATTTTTGTGTAGTAAGATTTGTGCAAGTATTAAGGATATTTTTCTCTTCGTTTCTAAAGGGAACGATAATCGAAACAAATTCCTCGGGAATTTTATCACCTACTTTGTTTGTTAGCTTTGATAATCCAAAATAGATTTTAGATAAAAATATTACATAATGGATTAAAAGAATCAGGATAACAACAATTAGAATAATTTCAATCATCATTCTTTTTTAGAAGTAATGTTAATCCAATTAAAGATGGAATTAAAACATTGATAAAGAAAAGAAATATTGAAGCATTAAATCCCACTGAGGCAGATTCTCCAAGCATTGTAATAAAGAACACCGAAGCACCTTCACGAATTCCAAGCTCACCAAGTGAAACCGGAGGAATAATTGTTTTGGCAAACATAATCAAATTACCTGCCCACAAATATTCAAAGTAGTTATTGTGGTTTGAAAATGCCGCAACCAAAACTGCGTACTGAACCAGGAAACACAAATAAAATACAAATGAAATTAAAAGCATTTTTGTTGCGTACTTTTTATCAAGTTTGCGAAATACTTTTATCTTTTCAAAAAGCCAGTGAAGTTTAATTGAGTCCCTTAGCTTTGTAAACAAAACATTGTCCCAAAATCTATCATTGAAGATCATCCAAAAGAATAAATAGAATAATGCAAATACAAGGATGAACAATCCAGCAGTTAAATATAATGTTACGTGATAGTGATAATGAATAAACAATATGCTTGATATTGAACCAAAGAAAGCAACAAGTAACAGCAGAAATAACTTATCTAACAAAGTTGCAAGTGTTACTCGCAATAAAGAATGATTTTTAAAAACAATTGCTCGTCCAAAATATTCGCCTATTCTTGCGGGAGTAAAAACACCAGCAGAAAAACCATAAAATAAAGAAAGCCAAATTTTGGAATTGTGATTTTCCTGTAATACAACATTAGCTGTGATTTTCCACTTATGGAATTGTAAATAAATGTTAAAGAAGCTTAGTAAAAATGCAAAAGCGATCAAATAAATATTAGCTTGTTTGATCGCAATTAATATTTCCTCAAAGTTTACAGCATAGACCAAATAAAATAATAGTCCTAAAGCAATAATAACTTTTGCTGTAACAAGAATTATAGTTTTATATTTACTTATAAAACTATTCTGTTGAAAAATATTTTTTACTTGTTCAGTTGTCATTCTTACTGTTCAATTTCAAATATATTTACTTTCAAACCTTCGGTACAATTGGAGCAAATATTATTTTGTTTTCTATTATCCAAAACTGATTGTCTAAAATCTTGATATTGTTTTGATGTCCAAATATCGGAAAAAGACTTACCATTTAGAATTCCTAACGTGTATTCCGCATCCTTATCAAAGCAGCAAGGAACAACTTTTCCATCCCACGTAATTACAGAAGTTCTCCACAAAGCAAAGCAATGATTTTTCATTTTATTTTTTATGGAAAACTTTTCATCTTTAACTAAATATCTTCTGTACTTTGGATTGGTCGGAAGAAACTTAATCGCATTTTCATAAGATGATATTTGCATTGTCTTAAAAACAAGTTTATCAACACCAACTTCATCACAATATTTTCTAACTTCATCAAGTTGATGTTCATTTTGTTTCATTACAATAAATTGAAACTCCACGTAAGGTTTACTTTTGTTTAATTCTCTCTTACGATTTATTAATAATCTCAATCCTTCATCAGCCTGTTTAAATGTTCCGCCAACACGATATTTTTGATAACTTTCCTCATCAAGTCCATCCACAGAATAAATCAATTTATCCGGAGCATTTTCTAAAACCAGATCAACATTTTTTTCATTAATAAAATGTCCATTTGTGCTAATCGATATATAAACATTATTTGTCTGTGCATATTTAATCATCTCAGGCAAGTGTTTATTAATGTAAGGTTCGCCTTGAAAAAATAATTGCACATAAAAACCAGTGTCTTTAATCTGATCAATCCAATTTTTGAAATCATTAAAGTTCAATAAACCAAGTGGTCTAGTTAATGCACCAAGTCCGGATGGACACTCGGGACATTTTAAGTTACAATGATTTGTTGGTTCAATTGAATAAGAGATTGGCATTCCCCAAACAATTGGTTTTCGAACAATCCTTGAAAGATTAAATGAAAGAATAATTTTTAATGAGTTTAATGCTCTTTTTACAGTTAGATATTTAAGAATATTGATTTCCAATTTTACTCAAATTTTTGAAGTTGAAATTAACCAAAGACGGTCACTGATGAAAGTGATTGATTAATGTGATTCAGATTCATTGATATTGTTAGGCTTAAAGCTTTTCCTTACTTTTGCTTTAGAAAATTCAATTTTTGAGGCAAAAATGTTTATAAATTTCAGTGATATTCCAAAACATCAAAATTTATTTCTCGATTATCTTTACGAATTCGAGAATGTGCAGGAATACTATAAACACAATTTTAGAAACAAGGAAAACTTTCCACAGCTTTTTAAGGCAATTTCTGAATCAAGAAAAAACAGACAAATTGATTTATCATCTATTCTCACAAATCAGTATTCAACTCTTCAAAATATTTCTGGAAATACATTACGCAACATTGAATCATTAAACGATGAAAATACAATTGCAATTGTAACAGGACAACAAGTTGGCATTTTAGGTGGACCACTTTATACGCTTTATAAAGTGTTAACTGCAATAAAATTAGCAAATCAATACAACCAGAAATATGAAGGATACAAATTCGTTCCTGTTTTCTGGCTCGAGGGTGATGACCATGATTTTAACGAAGTCAGATCAATAAATATTTTCGATAATGAAAATCAGGTTTTGAATATTGGATATAAGCAGGAAATTGAAGATGATGATGCAAAACAAAGTGTCGGTAAAATAAATTTTGATGAATCTTTGAATGAGTTCTTTAGTCAATTTGATGGTAGTTTAAGAAACACTGATTTTAAAATTGACTTGCTGCTTAAATTAAAAGAGTGTTATCAAATTGGAAAATCTTTTAAACAAAGTTTTAAAGAACTTTTATTCTGGTTGTTTGATGAATATGGTTTAGTAATTTTTGATCCACAAGATCCGCAGGTAAAAATAATTCTTAAACCTGTATTTAAGAAAGAAGTAAATGATTTTGCTGTTCACACTCAAAAACTTATACAGGTAAGTGCAAAACTGGAAGAATTATATCACGCACAAGTAAAAGTAAAACCTGTAAATCTTTTTTATCATACTGATGATGGTAGATATTCAGTTGAGCCTGTTGATGAAGTCTTTAAGCTTAGAAGAAAAAGAAAACAATTTACAAAAGATGAAATTTTAGAAGAGATTGAAAATTTTCCGGAAAGATTTAGTCCGAATGTTTTATTAAGACCAATTTGCCAGGATTATCTTTTCCCAACAGGATTTTATATCGCTGGTCCAAGTGAGATATCTTACTTCGCACAAATAACTCCGCTTTATGATTTTTATAAAATAGTTACTCCAGTAGTTTTTCCAAGATCATCAGTTACAATATTAGAAAAGAATGTTGGCGCAGCTTTGGATAAATATGATTTAACATTAAATGATGTTTTTCTTGGATTGGATGAATTGAAGGAAAAAGTAATTGCAGGTTTGTCTGAAAATAATCTTGATAAAGTTTTTAAGGAATCGGAAACAGACATTGAATTGACTTTTGATAAATTGAAAGAAAATCTTTTTGCAGTGGATAAAACTCTGGTTGATGCAAGTGCCCGTTACAAAGAAAAAATGTTAGCTTCTTTTAGCGAGCTAAAAACAAAAGCAATAAAAGCACAAGAGAGTAAACACGAAACAACTATTAGACAGCTTACACGAATTTCAAATTTACTTTATCCTCTAGAAAATTTACAGGAAAGAGAAATTAACTTTGCATACTTTTATAACAAGTACGGCAGAGATTTAATTAGAAAAATCTATGATGATATTTCGGTAAGTGAGTTTGAACACCAAGTGATAACGTTATAGTCATTTATATCTTAGCGAACTTTGCATCATTAAACTTTGCGATCTTTGCGTGAAATATTTCCAAAAACTTTCCTCGCAAAGGTCGCAAAGAGTTTTCGCTGAGATCGCCAAGAAAGAAGAATCAGGTAACAATTAAATTAATTTGTTCTTCAAACTTTGGATTGGAAATTGCAACGCACTCAAATCCATTAACTTCCCCCCCTTTTTCTAAAATCATACTCAAAATTGAAAAAGACATTGCAATTCTATGATCGCCAAAGCTTTCAAAAACTGGTTTAGAATTATTAATTATACCACTTACCTTAAATCCATCTTCACTTTCTTCAACTCTTAATCCAAGCAAATTCAAATTATAACAAATTGATTTTATTCGATCAGATTCTTTTACTCTAAGTTCTTTGGCATTCTCAATCACAAATTCACCTTCAGCAAATATCCCGGCTATTGTAAGAATAGGAATTTCATCAATAATATTAGGAATTATGTCTGAATCAATTTTAATATTTTTTAGTGATGAGGATTTTACAATTAAATTTCCATACTCTTCATTACTTGAAGTTTTGATGTCTTCAAAATAAATATTGGCACCCATTCTTTTTAACACATCAATAAATCCAGTTCTGGTTGGATTTAACGAAACGTTTTTAATAATCAGCTCAGACTTTTGTGTTAACAAAGTTAAAACAATATGAAATGCCGAAGTTGAAATATCTCCTGGTACAAAATACTCTTTTGCCTCCGGATAATATTTCTTCGAAGATGAAGAAACGATTTTTCCTTCAGAAACTTCAACTGGTAACCCCAACATTTTTTCTGTATGATCTCTTGTTTGCTCATTCTCTATTACAGTTGTCACTTCATCACAATGCAAACCGGCAATTAAGATTGAACTTTTAACCTGAGCGCTGGCAACAGGCATTTCATAATTAACAGGATGAATGTTGGACTTGGGAATAATTGCAAATGGTAAAGTTAATTTTTCATTTGATTGAAACTCAGTTCCCATTTTCAATAGAGGTTCGATTACTCTCTTCATAGGTCTTTTTGAAAGGGATTCATCTCCTATTAAAGTAGAATTAAAATCCTGTGCTGCTAGTAAACCAGCAATCAATCTTGCTGAAGTTCCGGAGTTTCCACAATCTAAATTCGATGCTGGTACTTTAAATCCTTTATAACCCATACCGCCAATGATTATTTTTCTATCTTTAGTTAAAATGCTTGCGCCTAACTTGTGCATAATAACCATTGTTGAAATTACATCTTGCGCCTGAGATAAGTTTGTAATAATAGATTTTCCGGAAGCCATGGCTGAGAATATTATAGCCCGATGTGAAATTGATTTATCGCCAGACAAACTTAATTCGCCGTTAACTCGATTTATTTTTTCAAATCTTTTAATCACTACTTCTCACACCAATTATCAATTAGGTTATCAAGTGTTTTTTCATCAAGTTCACTTTTTTTGTACATACCTTTTTTGATTCTCTGTCGCATTGCTTCATAAAGAATTACGGCTGTTGCCACTGAAACATTTAGACTTTGCACCATTCCAAACTGTGGAATTAAAAATACTTCATCAGCTAATTTGGCTGATTCATCAGATACACCGCGATGCTCATTCCCAACTACAATCGCAACTTTTTGTGTTAGATCTAAATCATATAGATTTTTTGAATTCTCTGATAATGATGAAGCAAATATTTTAAATCCGTTTTTTCTTAATTCGCTGTAGCATTCTTCAACAGATTTATATTTTTCCTTATCTACCCACTTAAATGCTGATGCTGAAGATTTTTTACCAATACGTGGGAATGATTCAAAGTTATACACTAAATTTACTTTAGGAATTCCAACCGCATCGCAAGTTCTAAAGATAGCGGAAACATTGTGTGGATCGTGAATATTTTCCAGCACTACAGTTAATGAATGTTGGCGGGATTTAATGACTCTGGTAATTTTCTCGAGTCGTTTTTCAGTTTTAGTACTTCTCACAAAAGTTATTTATGGAATATTAATTTGTAAATAGTTTTATTTTCTTCTCTGCGGGCTTTGTCTAACTTTATTTCTTTTACATCCAAATGTAAATAGAATGAAGTCATCTCAAATATTTTTTCAATAACAGTTTCTTCATCGTGCGCCCAGCTTTCACATCCCTTTAGCGAAGGGACTTCAGCTGTGTAGCCGTCATTAGTTTTTGTTACAATAAGATCGATAACCATTAACTAATAACTACTTTCAGATTTTTGTCCAGCTATAATTTTCACTCCAGCACTTGCACCTAACCTGGTTGCCCCAGCATTTATCATTTCAATTGCATCTTCATAAGAACGAATTCCACCGGAAGCTTTTACTTGAAATTTATCTCCAACTACAAATTTCATTAAAGCTACATCGTGAACTGTTGCACCACTTTTTGAAAACCCAGTTGAGGTTTTAACAAAATTTAATCCAGCTTCTTTTGCAAGTAAGCAAGCAATTACTTTCTCTTCATCTGAAAGAAGACAAGTTTCAAGAATCACTTTAGAAACACATAAATGTGTTTTGGATAAATCTGCCATGGATTTCAAATCATCAAAAACAAATTGATAATCTTTATCTTTTAATTTCCCAATGTTGATTACCATATCAAGTTCTTCTGCACCATTTTTAATTGCTTCTTCCGCTTCAAAAAATTTAGATTGAGTAGTTGTTGCACCTAAAGGAAATCCAATTACTGTACAAACTTTTACATTTGAAGATTTAATTAAGTTAAAACAAGCATCAACATATGATGGATTAACACAAACAGAAGCAAAATTGTTTTGCATTGCTTCTTCACAAAGTTGGGTGATTTCAGAGCTTGTTGCATCAGGTTTTAACAAAGTATGATCAATCATTCCTGCTAAATCTTGCGAAGATAATTTTATCTCAGAAGTTTTCTTTGATTTTTCAAACTCAGAAAATTCACTTAATATTTTTTTTACATTTTCTTCTGTAACTAGGTTTTTCCGACTCATTTATTCACCGTCTAATTCATAAGCTTTGTAAGTATTGCTTAACAGCATTGCAATTGTCATTGGTCCAACTCCACCCGGAACCGGAGTTATAAATGAGGCTTTTTTAGAAACATTCTCAAAATCAACATCGCCAACTATTCTGTAACCTTTAGCTTTTGTTGGATCATCAATTCGATTTATTCCAACATCAATTACAGCAACTCCGTCTTTAACGATATCTGCTTTAATCATTTCAGCTTTTCCGATTGCAGCAATCAATATATCTGCTTGCTTTGTATAATAAGAAATATCTTTTGCAGCTGAGTGAACAATAGTTACGATTGAATTTGCTCCTTCAGCTTTTTGAAGCATAATGTTTGCAATTGGTTTACCAACAATATTGCTTCTGCCCACAACTACAACGTGTTTGCCTTTAGTTTCAATTTTGTAACGGATCAATAATTCCTGAATTCCTGCCGGAGTGCAGGAAGCAAAAGTATCTTTACCTATTACAAGATTACCAACAGAAATTGGATGAAATCCATCAACATCTTTTTTATGAGAGATTGTTTCAATAACTTTATCTTCATTTATATGTTTTGGCAATGGAAGTTGAACAAGTATTCCGTGATAATCTTTATTCTGATTATAAGATTGTATAAGCGATAAAAGTTCAGTTTCTGAAATATCAGCACTTAACTTTTCTGTTTTAGTTCTCATTCCGATTTCTTCACAGGCTTTGCTTTTGCTTGCAACATAAATTTGTGAAGCTGGATCTTCACCCACAATTATTGCAACAAGTCCGGGAACATTCTTTCCTTCAGATTTAAGCTGAGATATTTTATCTTTTAGTTCACTGCGGATATCTGCCGCAATTTTTTTACCATCAATTAAAATCATGATTAATTCAATTATAAGTTATGTTGTATTTTTTCTTTAAGTGATTTAATATTTTTTTATCGTTTTTAATCTCATTGTAAAAAGGATTAGAATTTTGCCAGCCTGTTTTTCCAGTCGATCTTAAGTTTTCCAGTCTTCTCAATGTTATTTCACAATAAACAGGATCGTAATCAAAAGTAATACATTTTCTTCCAAGTAATTCACTTGCAATTAATGTTGTTCCTGAGTGTGAAAAGAAATCCGTAACAAGTTCATTTTTAGCAGATGATGCTTCAACAATTCTTTTAATAGCTTTTAACGGTTTCTGTGCAAAACATCCATTCACGTTCTCTTCCATCCGATAAAAAACCTGCTGCACATCAATCCAAACATTACCAGCACGAATAAATTGTGATTTACTTCTTTCACTAGTTTCAGTAATATCACCGCCAACTTCTTTGTAATAACCTTTTAAAACTTTTGGAATATCTGTGTACTCAGATTTTATATTGAACTTTGGTTTTCCCAAAGTGTAATAAAGAAGTTCCTGGCGTATAGCCATCCAATTGTATTGCGTTCCGTAACCGCGCTGGTTTCTCATCGTAATAAAACTACGGGATGTTAATCCGGTTGATTTCATCATTTCAACAAATCCACCAAACGGTTCAAAGTGATTTGATTGATCAGCACCAAGCCAAAAATAAAAAGATGAATTTTTGTCTGAGATTTCCTGATTTAAAGAAATCCATTTCTTGCACCAATTAATAAACTCATCATTTAGTTTTTCAGTAAATGCAATAAAATTGTATGGCGGATCCTGAACTGAAAGTTTTACTTTACTTTTTCCAAAAATATTTTTTACTTCTTCGTCTTTGCTAACATCCACACAAGCAATTTTATGTTTTTCTTTTTCATCAATCCAGATTGTTCCATCATTAAATCTGCAGTAAGGAAGAAGCAGTTTTCTTAGCTTCTCATCCTTATCAATTCTGGGCAGCGGATGATTCAGCATCTTTGTCCACAATTAATTTATCAAATTCAGGAAAAAATATTCTTTCTAATTCTAAAGTCTTCCCTGTTTCGGTATCGATCTTAAAATACATTCCGGTTAGGTGGACGTTATCTTTTGCAGTTTCATACTTTTGAGGGGTTGCAAATAAAAATCGGTTTACTGCCGCTGATGTTTTCATTCCAATAACAGAATCATAGGGTCCGGTCATGCCAACATCTGTAATATAACCTGTTCCGTTTGGAAATATTCTTTCATCCGAAGTTTGAATATGAGTGTGGGTTCCAACCATTGCACTAACTTTGCCATCCAGATGATGACCCATCGCCATTTTTTCTGCAGTTGCTTCAGCGTGGAAATCTACAAAAACAACTTTTGTTTCTTGTTTTATTCTTGTTAGAATCCAATCCATAGTTCTAAATGGACATTCAATTGGAGTCATAAAAGTTCGGCCTTGTAAACTTATAACAGCAACTTTTCCTTTTTTTGTATCAGCAATATGATAACCGTTTCCGTGAGTGCCTTTTGGATAATTGATCGGCCGAAGTGAACGCGGTTCTGCTTTTAGATAATCCTGAGATTGATGTTTATCCCAAGTATGATTTCCACCTGTGATTACATTTACACCAATCTGAAAAAGTTTTGGTCCTTCCTTATCAGTGCAGCCTTTGCCGTCAGAAAGATTTTCACCGTTAACAACTACAAAATCAGCTTTGTATTTTTGGATCAATCCCGGAAGCCAGGTTTGAACTATATCCATACCTGGCTGACCAATAACATCACCCACAAAAAGTAAATTAATTGAAGACATGTTTTCCTAAATCGTTTAAAGAAATATATCTAAAATGAGAGTAATTGAGAAATTAAGATTACACTTTGATTATTGAATTGTCATCCTGAATTTATTTCAGGATCTTTATGAAGATTCCGAATGGCAATGCCATCGAAATGACAATCGTTACTATTGCATACTAATTTTGAATGAAATGATATTTAAGGTTAGATTTAAATATGAAATATGAGAATCCTTTAGATATTCCGTTAGATAAAGCTTCATTCAGTGTTGTGGATGTTGAGACAACAGGACTTTCTGCAAATAAAAATAGAATTATAGAAATTGCTCTGGTCAAAATTGAAAACCTAAAGATTACTGATGAATTAAATTATCTTATAAATCCACAAACATACATTCCACCATTTATTACTTCGCTAACTGGAATTGATAATGATGATGTAATTGGTGCACCAATTTTTTCAGATGTTGTTGATGAGATTACAAATTTTATTGATAATACTGTTTTAACTGCTCATAACTTCACTTTTGATTCCGGATTTCTTAATTCCGAATTTATGATCTGCGGACGGGAATTTGTTAATGAACATTCCTGCTGCACGTTAAAGCTTGCAAGAACCATTTATCCAACATTACAAAGTAAATCTCTTTCTTCAGTAGCACATTCACTAAATCTCAGAAATTCAAATTCGCATAGAGCGTTAGGGGATGCTGAGATAACTGCAAAAGTACTTTTAAAGATGATTAAAGAACTTCAGGCCAAAGACAACATTACTACAGTTGGACAATTACTTTCTTATCAAAAAGGTTATCAGGAATCTCCACTATTAAATGTTAAGAAAGAATTGCAGGAAGATTATCGGTCTTTACCAAATGCGCCAGGAATTTATTATTTCACAAATAAAAAAGATGAAATAATTTATGTTGGAAAAGCAAAGTCAATTCGTGATAGAGTGAAAACTTATTTTTCAACTTCTGCTTCTCAAAAGGCACACAAAATTATAAAGCAGGCAACCAGATTAAAACACATTATAACAAATAGTGAATTGACCGCCCTGCTAACCGAAGCTGAAACAATTAAAATTCTGGAACCAAAACATAATTACCAATTAAAAAAGTTTGGCAATAAGTATTTTATCAGAATCATTCGCACTCATAAAGCACCGCGAATTGAATTAACAAATCATTTTGATTTTGATGGAAACGATTATTTTGGATTATTTATTTCGCGAAGAAAAGCAGTTGAGATTTTAGAATTTGTTAACAAAACTTTTGCAATCAGAGAATGTGCAGATAAAGAATTTAATAAAAGTAAAACCTGCTTTTTGTATGATATTCACCGCTGTACCGGACCTTGCGTTGATGATGATGCAAGTAAAGAATCTTATAAAGATGAATTAGAAAAAGTTTATGAATTTCTTTATGGTAAAAATCAATTCGCTTTGGATAGACTATTAGACAAAATGAAAGAATTTTCATTAAAAGAAAAATATGAACAAGCAGCCGAGATTAAAGAATTGATAGATTTTATTTTGGATCAAACACATAAATCTTCAATTCTTGCCGAACCGGTAAATCGTGCTAATGTTTTATTTGAAATTAATTCAAGATTTGAAAATGATTATGTATTGATGCTGGAAGGAAGGTTTTTCATTAAGAAATATTTGCATGATCATAAAGATACTTTTGAGCAAGCATTAGATGATTATTATAATGGGGCTATAAATACGGATTCAAAACCAACTGATGAAGATCTTGAGAAAATGAAAATTACTCTAAACTGGTTAGTAAAGAATAGAAATCAAGTTAGAATTTATTATTTAAAGGAGTATTCTTCAAAAGCTGAACTCTTCGAAATCATTTCAAGAAATACTGACAAGATTTATTCTGGAACTGAAAATGTAATTCAGGTTAAAGAAGATCCCAAATATGATTACGATTTTTGAAAGTTCATTTGCAGATTGTGGAAACAACCTTTAGAGTCTATCACTTAAGTATGTTTAGTCATCGCGAACTTGTTTCGGAATCTAATTTTATAATCAGTTATATACTGAAACAAGTTCAGCATGACAATTCTTTAGATATGAATGATATGTTTACTTTTATAATTGAAACGAAATGTTAACATTAAAGCTGAAGCAGTAAGTCCAATTAATAATCCAATCCAAACTCCATCAACTCCAAGATTAAAATTGAATGCGAGTATATAAGCAATCGGTAAACTAATTATCCAATATGCAACAAAAGTTATAATGGTAGGACCTTTAATATCTGTTAAACCGCGAAGAACACCGATCCCAACAGCTTGTGTTCCATCTGAAAGCTGAAACAGTGCAGCAATAATAATTAGCCTTGATGCAATAGAAATCACCGCTTCATCATCAATGTACAAAGTTGGAAGAAAGTTATTTAGAAGAATAAAAGTTAATCCTGCAAGCGACATTATTGAGGCCCCAAGAAATATTCCGGTAAATCCAGCTTTACGTATTCTGTAAACACTTTGTTCCCCCATCGCATTACCAACACGAATGCTGGCAGCTTGAGAAATTCCCAGAACAGCCATAAACGAAATTGATGCGAGATTTATCGCTATCTGATGTGCAGCAAGTTCATTTGCCCCAATCCATCCTATCATAATAACCGCAAATGAAAAAGCGCCGACTTCGAAAAAATATTGGAATCCGCTAGGCAATCCGAGTCTAAGTATTTTTTTGATTATAGGGAAATTGATTCCACGAAAATGAAAATTAACATCATACTGTTTAAATTTTTCGTTTCGCATAACATAAAACATAATTGCCGCAGCCATAAAAACCCTTGATGCGAAAGTAGCCCATGCAGCACCAGCAATACCAAGTTTAGGAAATCCTAATTCACCAAATATCAAAACCCAGTTTGCAAATGCATTTATAAAGTTAGCAGATAAAGCTATTATCATTGCTGGTTTCATTACTGATAAACCTTCAATGAATTGTTTATATGTTTGGTAAATCATTAAAGGCAAAGCCGACAATCCAACAATACTCATATAAATAATTGTTTGTTCAATTATTTCCGTAGGTTGATTTAGTAAGTAAATAAAATTAACACCTAAAAGTATTATTACAATCATAACGATTGAAAGAGCGATATTAACTAAAAACGATTGCCTGAAATACGTACCACATTCAGAAAATCTATTTCCTCCAACAAGAATAGCAACTAAAGGACTTACTACAATTGAACTACCAATTCCAATTATTAGAATGATGAATATTAAACTATTGCCAAGAGAAGCAGCTGCTAATGGAATTGGACCCAGCCGACCAACCATAATGCTATCAACAACTCCCATCATTATTATCCCAAGTTGACCAATGATAACGGGATAAGCAAGTTTAAATGTTTTAAATATTTCTTCTTTTAAAGATTTTAAGTCTATTGATTCCATTATTACAAAAATTTTCAATTACATAATAAGCGGAAGTTATCTGTTAAGAAAGTATCGAACAAAATAAAACCCGATCTTTCGATCGGGTCTTCAACCAACCAGGAGCACTTTTGAGATATGAGGGGGAATTTTTTTATTACTATTTAGTGGATAGATAATTTTGATAAAAAATTGTACACATTTTTTTTACTCTTTCACTATCATCAAAACTAATTGCCTGTTTAATTGCAAACATTCCTCTGGCATCACCTATTTTTAATAGAGACAGAGCAGCCATAATTCTCGATTCTTCATTTTCATCATTCTTAAGAATTTTCATTAAAGGGATGACCGCTTGACTGGACTGTATTTCGCCCAAAAAATAAGTTGAACTTATTTTTAATCCTTGATTCTCAGAGTTAACTCCGTTCATTAAATTTGATATAACCAAATCCCTGTTAAGATTGCTCTTTAGGGATGGAGTTGGATCATTGAATCCTAAGGAAGTAAATGAGATACTTTGAACAAATAAACAAATAATTACAATTGTATTTTTCATATGATTGCCTCTCAATAAAAAATTTAATTTAACATCTGCGGCAATTATACACACACAAACAGGACTTGTAAATCATTTTTGGATAAAAGGTTTTCTGTAATGATAGGATTAGAAAACTAAGGAAAGAAAAGAACTGAAATATTACCTTAATGCATTAGTTGATGTAAAATGATAATTATTTGATGAAGTTACAGACTCAATTTCTTTAATTGTTAAACGCGGGTCCTTCTTTTCTGAAACCTGTGCAACAACTTTTACATCTTTATAATTATCTGATGCAAATAAAACATTTGCTGTACCTAGAATTCCCAGAAATAAAAATAAAGTAATTATGAAAGGTAATAGGATTCGAAACATAAAAGTTATTGTTAATGTTTATTTTAGTTTAATTCTATGGTGAATTTGAATAATAATAAATTCAAAATCAATAGATACGAACAAAATTATTAACTATTTTTATTTATTAAAAAAAATCAATCATAATTAAATAAACCAATGTCACCAGATATTAATTTACTTTTAAAAGTTTTAAACAGAGAAAATTCTAACTATTTCCCTCTTGTTGAACTCGGTGTTCACCCAAAAATAAAAGAGCTATTTTTAGGGAAAAGAATAACAAACCTTAAAGATGAGGTTGATTTCTGGTATAAGGCTGGGTACGATTACATAAAGCTTCAACCAAAAGCAGATTTTAATCCTATGAAAATTGGATTGAGTAACAATGTTTCTTACAATGATGATGGAACAATATTTAGAAAATGGGCTTCAGAAAATAATGGAGTAATTTCAAATCTAGATGATTTTGAGAAATACATTTTCCCCGTGATTTCAGATTTTGATTACACAAACTTTGAAAAAGTAAAATCCTTGTTACCTGATGGAATGGGAGTAGTTGGACAATACGGTGATATTTTTACAATGACATGGGAAATGATGGGATTTGAATCATTCTCATTTGCACTATTTGAAAATGAGGAACTAGTAAATCAATTAAACAATAAACTCGGAGAACTAGTACTCAGTATGTTCGAGTACTTTGCTCAATCAGATAATGTTGATGCAATTTGGTACAGCGATGACATCGCTTACACTAATTCTTTAATGGTCTCC
The DNA here is from genome assembly GCA_049291095.1 of Ignavibacteriaceae bacterium. Taxonomy (GTDB): domain Bacteria; phylum Bacteroidota; class Ignavibacteria; order Ignavibacteriales; family Ignavibacteriaceae; genus IGN3. The sequence goes on from JBATOT010000115.1 coordinate 74,319, forward strand.
CCCGCTGTTCTGGATAAATATTTTTTCCCTTGGTTAAAAAAGATTGGAGATTTAGCAAAGCGATATAATAAACCTCTCATTTATCATACCGATGGAATTCTTTATGATGTTATGGACAAGATAATTGAATGCGGTGTTGATGCAATCCATCCAATAGAACCGAAAGCGATGCAAATTGCTGAAGTAAAACAAAAGTATGGCGATAAGCTTTGTTTGATTGGAAATATTGATGTTGATTTACTTTCAAGAGGTACAGTTCAGGAGATTAAAAAAAACGTTATAAAGAATATTGAGGAAGCTGGTTTTAATGGAGGTTATTGTGTAGGGTCCGGTAATTCAATTCCTGAATATGTTAAGCTGGAAAACTATATCGCAATGACTGAAGTAGTAAAAGAATACAATTCAAGGTTTTAATCTATATTAATTCTTTTATGATTATAACTTTTTACAATTTCAGAAATAACTTTAATGTGTTCTGGAGTCGTTCCACAGCAGCCACCAATTATATTTGCACCTGCATCGATTAATTTTGGAACTATTTCTTTGATCTTATCTGGAGATTCAGAATAAATAAGTTGATCCTTTTCAATGATTGGCAATCCAGCATTTGCCTGAATAATAATAGGTATCCTCTCAGATACTTCGCGAATCTTTTTTATAATTTCGATCATATCTTCAAATCCAGACCCACAATTCGCACCAATGATATCAGCTCCGCATATGATCAATGATTCGGTCATTTGTTGTGGAGTGATTCCCATTAATGTTTTAAATCCATATTCAGATTTATCAAAAGTAAAAGTACAAATAACCTCGAGTGAAGTATTTTCTTTAACCGCAGTTATTGCTTGCTCAGCTTCATCCAAAGCATAAAAAGTTTCAATACAAACAGCATCCGCTCCGCCCTTTTCAAAAGCAATAGCTTGCTGTTTAAATGAATTATATAATTCTTCGCTTGTAACATCACCCATAATTAAAAACTTACCTGTTGGCCCAAGAGAAGCCATAACATATTTTTCATCACCTGCTGCCTTACGGGAAATCTCTGCTGAAGTTTGGCATATTGCAGAAAGTTTTTCCTGAAGACTATACTGTGATAATTTAAAAAGATTAGAGCCAAAACTGTTCGTTGAAATTATATCAGAACCAGCTTCGATATAACTTTTTGCAATATCATATACTTCATTAGAATGAGAAAGATTCCATTCTTCAGGACAACTGCCACTTGCTAATCCATTTTTAAAGAGATATGTTCCCCACGCTCCATCTGAAGTTAAAAGTTTACCGGTATTTACTATTTCAGATATTTTATGCATTTCTTTCCCGCTTATAACAAAAATCTATTTCACAAATTGAACATTCATAGTTTTTTTTCTCAACGCTTTTCCCAACGCCAATAACTGCACTAACAGATTTGATAGGTTTCATCATTGAAGTATCATTTACGGTAACTCCACAAAACTCTGGTGTAAGCAGAGAAAATAATTTTTGTTGATCTGCAACACTCCAGCCGCAATAACCCGGACTATATCGATTAGTAGCTTTCAATTCCAGTTCCTTAAGTTCATCTTCAAGCAGTAGTTGTGTTTTATCTGCCAGTTGCTCAACCAATTCGGATGCAATTTTGTCGATCAGATATCCTTTTAACATTTCTTCATTATACATAAAATATTTAGACCAATTTTCAATTTCCTCTCCAATAGATGAGATAAGAAATGTAATCGTATCAGATTTTTTTAGTGAGGAATAGATAATTTTGCCGCAATTAAAAGTTCTATTATCAATACTAAAAAAATCACCCTGTAAATTTACTTTTCTTGGATTGAATATCTTATAGCCACTTTGCAATCTAACCTTAGATGGTAACTGTTCTATAATGGAACTAATTGCTTCTATTACAGGTTCAGGAACCGTATCAGCATTATATCCTAATAATTTAATTATCTTAATTTCATTAACTGAACAGAACTCGTAATTGAATTTATATTCTCTAATTATAGATTGTTTTAATGATGGAAGATTGTCCATTAATTTTATACAAACATTTTTTGATTAAGATAGTCAAGCATTCCCTGCGGATCTGGAAAATACTCATCAGCATTAATAGAATCTGCAAATGCTTTGGTAACCGGTGCACCACCAATAATCACTAAGACATCTTTTGTTTCAGACTTAATCCTTCGTACAATTTCATTCATGTTTTGCATTGTTGTTGTAAGCAATGCACTTAATCCAACTACTTTGGCAGAATTAGTTTTTATTGCTTCAATAAATTTTTCAGCATTAACATTAATTCCTAAATCCACAACCTGCCATCCGCCGCCTTCCAAAACCATCTTAACAATATTCTTACCGATGTCATGAAGATCACCGGCAACCGTACCCATTATAACTTTGCCTTTGTAATTAATTTCTCCGGATTGGAAGTAAGGTTTAAGCAATTCCATAGAACTACTCATTGCTTTAGCTGAGATGAGAACCTCCGGAAGAAAAATCTTTCCGGCTTTAAATTTTTCTCCTACTATTTTCATCCCTGTTAAAAATCCCACATTAAGAACATCTTGAGAAGAGATACCATCATTCAATGCTTGTTGGGTTAATTCGAGAGCACCTGGCAATCCTTTCATATCGGATGGGTAGTTTGAATCTTTATTTACTCTTCCCTTTTCAATACAAAGACTAAGTTGTTCAAGAATTTCACTCATAGCAAAATATATTTTGTAATTTGTTTATTCATGTTAAACAAAAATAATCATATCGGCTGACATAGCGAATTAACTTTTTTTGCTTAGATAATTGTTCCTTTTAAAAAACTTATTTATGTTCACTCATAAATAATACTTTAGATTTCAATCAACGGAAATACTATTTACATTATATACAAAATCCTTCCAGATGCTTAAACCAAAAACTGAACTTGTTCGCGGACTAACATTAACCGCAGCCATAATGATTGCAGCGGGATCGATGATTGGCTCAGGTATTTTTAGAAAACCTGCAACTATGGCCAGTCAATTAATGTCACCTGAACTACTTTTGATAGTCTGGTTAGTTGCAGGAATTATTACTTTTATTGGCGCTCTATGCAATGCAGAAGTTAGCGGAATGATAGATGCAACTGGCGGACAGTACGTTTACTTCCAAAAAATGTACGGAAACTTTGTGTCCTATCTCTATGGTTGGTCTGTTTTTGCTGTTATCCAAACAGGTGCTGGTGCTGCAATTGCGTATGTTTTTGGAGAGTACCTCGGTTACTTCATTAACTATCCGCAGTTACCTGATTCGTGGCAAAGTTTTTCAGTTTATATTCCTATAGTTGGAAATATTTTTCCTTTCGCAGAATTCGGAGCAAAAGTCGCGGCCATTTTGTGTATTCTCTTCTTAACTGGAATCAACTATGCCGGGGTGATATTTGGTGGTGCGGTCCAATCATTTGTTACGTTTATAAAAATTGCCGCAATAGTGCTTTTGTCTGTCTTATTATTAACAAGCGGATCAGGTAGTTTTTCAAATATATCAACAGGCTTTTCGATGCCTGATTCAACAACTTCAAACATAATTTCATTGTTTGGATTAGCGATTGCAGGAGCGTTTTGGGCTTACGATGGATGGAATAATTTAACTTTTGTGGCGGGCGAAATAAAACAACCTCAACGAAATGTTCCTCTAGGATTATTATATGGAACACTAATCGTTGTAATAATTTATATGCTGATAAATGTTGCTTATCTATACGTTTTACCAATTGAAAAAATGGCTGAATCTCCTCTTGTTGCAGCAACTGCAGCTGAATATGTTTTTGGATCTAATGGTGCATTATTGATTTCTTTAGCAGTAATTGTTTCAACGTTTGGAGCATTGAATGGAAATATTCTTGCAACAGCAAGAGTTTGCTTTGCAATGGCAAGAAACAATATGTTTATTCAATCGCTTGGTAAAATTCATCCTAGATACGCAACCCCTCATACATCATTAGCAGCACAGGGTTTATGGTCTTGCGTATTAGTCCTAACAGGAACATTTGATACAATTACAGACTATGTAATGTTTGCCTCGTGGTTGTTTTATATGCTGGGAGCTTATGGTGTTATTGTTCTGAGAAAAAAAATGCCTGATGTTCACAGACCTTACAAAGTGTGGGGTTATCCATACACTCCAATGATTTTTGTAATTTTTTCATTTCTATTTCTGATAAACACCATAATTTCGGATTACGAAAATGCTGCAATGGGCGCATTGCTAATTTTACTTGGGCTACCATTTTATTTCTGGAAAGTTTATAGAAACAAAATAAGTTGATTTTTTATAAAAAAATATTATTAAAGGATATTATGCCAAAAGAAATTCTTTTTGTATTGCTTGGACTCATAGCAGGAACATTTAGTGGAATTGTTGGGTTAGGCGGCGGTGTCATTATTGTACCGGCTTTAGTATTTTTATTCGGTTTATCACAACAACAGGCACAAGGAACAACGTTAGCATTAATGGTTCCGCCAATAGGCATATTAGCTGCTTATGCTTACTATCAACAAGGGTATGTCGATATAAAAATAGCTGCACTAGTTTGTCTCGGATTTATTTTTGGTGGATGGTTAGGGGCCAAATTTGCTGTGGGACTTTCTCAAAATGTACTGCAAAAAATATTTGCTGTATCATTGTTTCTTATTTCAATTAAAATGTTTTTTGGAAAATAATAATTTTACCATATAATATTTTGTACATATGAATAATAGTTCTGAAAATATCAACAAATGTAAAATCCTTTTGGTAGAAGATGACGAACTAAATGTGAGAATGGTTGCATCATTCTTAAAGGGAATTTATGAAATTGATAATGCAAATTCGGGGGAAGAGGCAATAAAAAAAGTATTGGATCAAAATTATAATGTAATTCTAATGGATATAGGCTTAAAAAAGGAAATGAGCGGCCTTGAAGTAACAAAAACAATAAGAAAAATTCCTGAATATCGTAATACTCCAATTATCGCTCTAACAGCCTATGCGCTTTCAGGTGATAAGGAAAGAATAATTAATGCAGGTTGTTCACATTATCTTTCAAAACCATTTACAAAGCATCAATTAATTAATTTATTACACCTAGTTTTAAATAGTAATAAAACTATTTTATTATAACCCACCTTGCAAACATCTTAAAACGAGTATCATTTTTTTGAATCGATAATTTGCTAAATAAAAACTAGTGATTCTGTTAACTCATTCCTTAGTCAAATTAAATTATTTTAAAGATATCGTTTCAATCATATTCATGTTAATAATATTCTGTAAAATTGTAGTGTAAATAATATGGATTTTTATGAAAGTACTTTTCCTGGTAATTTTTATACTTCTAACAACACAGCAGAACTTTGCACAATTATTCGATATAAACATTAAAGTAGTTGATAAGATATTTAATACTCCTATTTCTAATGCTAACTTTAATTTATCCGAATTAAAATTCGGAACAACAAATAAATCAGGTGTTGGTTCAGTAGACAAACTAAACAAAGGATTTTATATACTAAATATTTCTCATGTAGGTTACGAGTCATTTAAATCCCAAATTGAAATATTGTCTGATAGTACAATTGCTGTTTTATTGAATCCAGTAAGTGTCAAAATTAATGAGGTCTTAGTTACATCCGCCAAATATGAAAAAGATATAAATCTGATTCCCTACTCGGTTTCAACTGTTGATAAAAATTTTATTCTTAAGGCGCCTGCACTCACAATATCTGATTTATTAAAAAACGAATCTGGAATAACTTTATTAAGAGATGGAATTTGGGGAACTGAAATTAGTATCAGAGGACTAAATCGTTCCAACATTGTTACATTAATTGATGGGAATAGAATCGAAACCTCAACAGATATCAGCGCACGTTTATCGATGTTTGATCTGAATGATGTTGAAAGAATTGAGGTAATTAAAGGCTCCGCATCATCTCTTTACGGATCAGGAGCAACTGGAGGAATAATAAATATTATTTCTAAAACGGGCAGTTATCAAAATGATTTTACTCTTAATGGAAATTATTTTGGTGGATATAATTCTGTTAACAATTTTTATTCAAACGGATTGAATATCTTTGCTGCAGGTCCTGATTGGTTAACAAAAATTAGTACAAATTTTCGAAAAGCAGGTAATACCAAAACACCTAACGGTGAATTAAAGAATAGTCAGTTTGAAGACAATAGTTTCAGTGCACTATTTCAGATAAAACCATTTGAAGATCAGGAAATAAAATTCAACTATCAACTATTTAACGCCTTTGATGTCGGTATCCCTGGCTCTTCTACATTATTTCCAAATAATGCTATTGTAACTTATCCTGAAGAAAAAAGAAGATTGTTAAGTGTAGAATATAAATTGAATAATTTAACTTCTTCATTTACAAAGTTAACAGCAAAGTATTTTCATCAGTTTATTTCAAGAGATGTTGAAAATATTCCAGGAACTGTTCAGTTTGTGCCCGCTTCAAATGGACAGCCCCCAAGGCGAGTAAGTGTTTTAAAAATTAGTCCAAGTGCGGATCATATTGTTAACGGATTTATTACACAAGCTGATTTTTCATTTGCTAATCATTACTTTATAGCTGGATTTGATTTTTGGAATAGAAATTATAGTGGTATCAGATCCAGAGAACAAAAAATTGATATTCTCAATCCAGCTGATTCTTCTTTAGTAAGAACTTTATATAAAACAACTTTTGAAAAACCACTACCTGATGCAAGTTTTAGCAGCGCAGGTTTATATGTTCAGGATGAAATTGATTTATTACCCAATTTTGCATTAACACTTGGCGGCAGATATGATTTTATCTGGTTAAGTAATAATGAAACAATTAATCCTTTGTATGAAATAAATGATGGTTTAATTAACAACACTCCTGCAGGACAGAAAATAATTTGGCATTCTGAATCTGCTCAAAATAAATCTTATGTTTTTAATATTGGGCTGCTTTATTCGTTTAGTAGTATTTCTAATATTTCATTTAATGCTGCAAGATCTTTTCGTTCACCTTCTCTTGAAGAAAGATATCAATATATAGATCTTGGAAGTGTTATAAGAGTTGGGAATCCAAATCTTGAATCTGAGCAAGGATATTTTCTGGATTTGGGATTTAGATTGTTTCCAAAAAATCTAAATATTTCTTCAAGTGTATTTTTAAACTCTCTAACAGATCTTGTTACTGAAGAACCAGGAATTTATGATGGAAGAAATGCACTTATCAAAACGAACATTGGGAAAGCTGTACTTTATGGATTTGAATATTCGATAAAATATAGTTTAACTCAATCGATTAAAGTTTATAATAGTATTTCTTATGTACGTGGTTTGAATAAAACGGATGATTCAAATCTCCCCCAAATACCTCCCTTGAATGGATTACTTGGTATTGAAGTTATGCCAAGTTATTGGTTTAATGCAGATTTTTCAATTGTTGCATTTGATGCTCAGAATAAAGTTGCTGTTGGTGAAAAACCTACTCCCGGATACTTGACTTTTAATTTTAGTCTTAATTTCCATGAAATAAAAATTGCAAGTATTATCTTAAACTTAACTGGTGGAATTGAAAACATTTTAGACAAAGATTACAGAAACCATCTTGCTACAAATAGAGGATTGATTGTAAGTGAACCGGGAAGAAATATTTACGTTAGGACAAATATTGTTTTTTAATCTATCCTCTATAAAACTCGGATTTTATTTATGAGCTGGTTTATAATTGCTTTACTATCAGCTTTTTTATCAGCATTTGCAGCAATTACCCAGAAAAAAGTCTTGCTTAAAATGGAGGCACTTGAATTTTCTTTTTGGCTATCAATAGTGAATTTTATTTTCTCATTACCATTTTTTTTCTTCATTGATTATAACACAGTAAACTCGCTAAACCTTTCTATAATCTTTATCAAATCTTTAATTGGTGTAGGAGCATTTCTTTGTGTTATGCTTTCATTAAAAAATATGGAAATAAGTAATGCATTACCACTACTGGCATTAACTCCAGGTTTTGTTGCTGTGTTTGCATTTGTTATTCTCGGTGAATCAATGAAGAGTATTGAAGTTGTTGGTTTAATTCTTTTAATGATTGGTACTTTTATACTTGAAAGTAAAAACTTAAAAGAGTTTGGATTTCCATTCACATTTCTGAAGAAATCAAAATATCATAAGTTTATTATTCTTGCTTTGCTATTATTTACAGTTTCATCAATACTGGATAAATTTTTACTTGTTAAACTAAAACTAACTCCCATTTCGATTACTGCATTTCAGCATATTTATTTTGCAATATTTTTTTCAATAATATTTTTGTTTAACAGGCACAAAGAATTGAAACCAACAAAATCAATTCAATCAACTACCTTTTGGTGGATATCATTAATCTCAATTCTCACTATCGGATACCGTTATACTCAAATTGTTGCAGTGGGGCTTGCATCAGTGGCATTAGTACTTGCTGTTAAAAGAACTTCTGTGTTCTGGGCTACAATTATTGGCGGAAAACTTTTTGAGGATAAAGATCTTCTTAAGAGAAGTGTTGCTGCAATTTTTATATTAATTGGAGCTATTCTAATACTAAGAGAATAAAACGTTTGCGGAGAGGGTGGGATTCGAACCCACGGTACCCTTGCGAATACACTACCTTTCCAGGGTAGCCAATTCAACCACTCTTGCACCTCTCCGAATTTTACAAAACAATAAGAACTTCTTAAAAATTGCTCACAAATATATTATTAAAGCATTAGCTAACAAAACTTTTCAATTTAATGCGAGCATAAATTTAATTAACTTTGTACTATTGATTAGGAAAGGTGGCAGAGTGGCTGAATGCGGCAGTCTCGAAAACTGTTATATTAGGAAACTGGTATCGAGGGTTCAAATCCCTCCCTTTCCGCAAGTAAATTACTAATTATTGGGTAACTATTTTCGTTTAATTACTTGTGATTTTAATCCAAGTGTCAATATAAAATTGGCAAGATCTCTACCATCTATATACATAGTTCCGTTGACTATCCGCTCAGAAAATTCACCATTAGTTAACACAAATTTTCTTTTAATCTCATTTGATGCTGGTTTAAAATGTATAACTTCTTCGTAATCTTCTTTTTTTACATCTGTGGTTAACAAACACTTTCCGTGTAGGTTAACAAGTGTTGTTCCTTTTCTGGCTGTGCCAATTATATAAAACATTGGTTCATCATCAATATCCATAATACTTATATCACGATAACCGAGATAACTAAAGAAATATTTTATAATTCCTTTGTAACTATTTAAATCGATGGAATGAAGTTTGGTTAGCATTTTTGAACGTTCGCTATTTAAGACTTTTTTATATTGATCGTTTAAACCAAATACAGAAAGCCAATCTTCAGGGGTCATTAATTCTGAAAGAGTTTCACTTTTTAAATTATCGAATAAGTAACGGTTATTAAATCCCTTCTCAATTATTATCCTTTGCAAATCCTCTTCAAAGGTATCCCTGATATTATAGTTGTACATAGTAACAGGAACATCAACAGGATTATTTATACTTAAGTCGTCTTCATTTTGCCACAGTGTAACGGGGTTCCACCACTGATCAAAATTAATTATATAAGGAACTTTTTTAAGATTTAGTTTTAGTCTTGATGGTTTTAGGTTTGTTAAAAAAACTGCAATTTCTCTTCTATCATAAAATGTATTTAATGAATTTTTAAGTTCTTCCGTGGACATTCCGTTTCTACCGGCAACAAATTTAACATTATTTGCTTCTAGTATTTTTTCAATTTTTTTAATTCCATTTACATCATATTGGGTAAATATAACTGCTTTCTTCTTATTTCGCTGTATAGCTTCAACTTGTTCAATAAGCAAATTTGCTTTTGGGCTGATATTTCTAAATGCTGAAAAATTAAGAATTTGTTTTAGTTTATGAATAATTGAAAAAATGTTAGATTGAAATCTTAATGGATTTGGGCTGTCAAACAATTTAGTAAGTTCATCTTTAGCTTGAGCCATAGCCTCCGAATACTCAAACAGTTGCATTTCATCTAACTGTAACCAAATATTATTTATTGATACAACCGGGTTATCCTCTTGGATTTCCTCAAGAGTTTTCCCAAAGAAATTGAATTCAACTTTTTGAGCAAATTTAAATTCTTCTAAAAACTTTTTACTATGCTTCTCATTTATTATCGATGATAAAAACCAGATATAACTTGGTTCGATTTTATGAATAATATTATCGATCTGCTCTGATGAAGATTTAATATTAATCAATTCATCAAACAATACAAGATCAAGTCGATCAAAATCCTTTACATCTAATTTTCCGATATCGTCAATATCAAGAAACCAAATTACAGAATTGCCTTTTATTCTTTTAGTTGTTCCCGGTTCAACTTTTTTTATTTTTATTTCTTTTGCAAATGATTTTAAGGATATAGACCAGAATTCCTTAAATCGATTAGTGTCGCTAATCAACAGAACAGATTTAACATTACCTTTTTTATTAAGATAACCAATTGCAGCTGATGTTTGATTAAACTTTTCATATCCTAGTTCATCATGTAGCATTGCAAAGTTATTTGATGAAAGAAATTCACCAGAATTGCGTTGATGATTATCAAGCGCATTAAAATTACTGCTATATTCTACCCAACTTAGCTCACGATATGATGATAAAAGTGATAGAACTTCTGATTTAGCTGTATCGGAAATATTTGGATCATTCAACGCATCAATAACAACCGGATCAAGATTTTTTTGTTTAACAACTACTTTTTTAACAACTGTTTTTGGTAAATCAATTTTTACTTTAAATACTGGATGAGCAATTTCAAATGATGGTGAATAAAATTTTACATCTGCTTGAGGGATTTCTTCAAATGGAATGGAATATGATGAAGTAGTGCTGTTAATTATATCATCAATTCCAGGAACATCAATTTTTATCACAAATGGTTCATTAAGTTTTTCAACCTCCACACTCTTAGATTCAAAAATTGAATTATCAAATTTTTCAACATTCAATAATTCAATATTATAGATCTCTGGAACAAGATTGGCAAGATGATCCGTAACTTCAGGTGGATTTATTAATAATGGGATTTCTTTTACAGGTATATCGGAAAAACTAATATCATTAGAAAATGTTGAAATTACATCATCAACTAATAATGATGATTTATCAATTGTGGATTTTGGTTTAGCTATAAATTTAGCAGATTGATCTTGAACTAAAGAAGGTTTTACTATAAAAATAGAAGATTGATCAAATATTTTAGGAATTTGTGGTAATCCGGATGTAAGATCATAAATAGTACAATCGGCAAGTAGACTTTCTTTCAGTGTAAATAATTGAGGTTTAGTTAAACCGAAAAATATAAGATAAGCTCTTGGTTTTTCTAATAGATACTTTTGTCTTATTCCAGGTGTTTCACTTGATAAAAGCTTAAACTTAAGCTTCAAATTATTTGGAGTCTTTAATTGTTCAATTGGAAAATCATCTAATACTTCAGAGTAGTACAATGATTTAACTTCAGGTGTAACTATGCGTGGTTTTCTTAGCCATTTTGCATAATGAAAGTCATCTGTAAGTTCAATCTTTGCAACTTTAGAAGCGATTTTTGATCGTGCTGTACGAATCATTTATTTTCTAATCATTGGTTCTTTGTAGTTGAACTTGTTCACAAGCTGCTTTAAGTCTTTCAAAAGGTTCTGATAAATTTCGTGCTTCAGAAATTTTCTCCAAACTTTCTTTTATTCCCTTTAATTCTTCGGAAAACTTCTGTGATGTTTCAATAAAACCTTTAGCTGATCCATTCATAGGAGTATTTAATGCTTCAAGAACCGTATTATTTCTAGACTTTTGCTTATCATCTCCAAGTAATCTAATAACTCTTATTCCTTGTTTATGATTAGCACCAAGAAATAAAGGATCTTTTACAACTATGATATCAATTTGTTCATTAACAGCATTCAACAAAGGAACAGAAATCAACTCAACAAGTATATGTTCTAAAAGCACATCACCGTAAAGTGTTTTCTGAAAACTTGTTGGACGTATAGGTGCGGTAACTCTGAATTCCAACGGTTTCGTTTCAGAATCAGTTACTAATATCGCACCCATTACTCCACCATTCTCACTTAGTGTATAGGTTTCTAGAAATGCTAGTTTTGCTATTTCCATGTTATCTCTCCGTCTACAAATTATTAATATTTATTTTCACAGAAGTAATTTTCAATATTAGTGCCATAGTTGGACAACTTTGTCGTAACTGTCAAAAGCTACTAATTTGACTCAAAAAGTAAAAAGTACAACATAATTTTCAGTCAAAACTGTCGGTTAATTTTTGTATTTGATGATATATTCTGACTTTTTTAAAAAACTTTGGTCTTAATAAAATTATTTACATTTATTTACTAACAATACTACCTGTTTGTGTATCAGGTATTTTTTTTCTGATAGCGAGGATAAGTGTAAATTATTTTACTATCAAAGCAAGAATTACATGTTTGGATATATTTTGATTTGGAAATACTTTTTAATTGTTGAAAACTACAATAATTAAATAAAGTAAAATTTTACTCGACTATAGATAAGAATTAGCTTGACACTTAATAAAAGATAGTCTAATTTTATATAGACTAAATCTAAATAATTTGCATAAACAATGAAAACAGCTTCAGAATTAAACTTTGGTGAAATTGGAATTATCTCAGATATTGACAATTCACATCCTTCATTTAGAAGAATATTAGAAATAGGTTTCACACCCGGACAGGAAATTGAGTTGATTAACTCTTCAGCATTCAACGATCCACTTGCGTTTTCACTTCGTGGGGCACTGATAGCAATTAGGAAACATGAAGCGGACTGCATTATTTTGTCATGAGTGATACTTCTGCTAAGAAGTTGCGTTTGATAACATTGGTGGGTCCACCCAATTCAGGCAAAACTACTCTATTTAATTTATTAAGCGGTAAAAATTTAAAGACAGTTAATTATCCTGGTTCTACTGTCGAATATTCCACTTGTAAAATTCAATCAAAATTTGGTATAGATGCAGATATTTTAGATTCTCCAGGAATTATTAGTCTAAATCCCAATTCACCCGATGAAGAAGTATCCATAAATTCTCTATACAATCATCCTGTTTTTGGTTCTCCACACCTTTTAGTTGTAACTGTAGATTCAAGCCAAATTTCCCGTCATCTTTTATTGCTTAAGCAGTTAATCGAATCTGGTTTTAATTTGGTTGTTGCTCTTACTATGAATGATTTATTAATCAAGCGAGGATTTTCAATCGATTCGAATAAACTGGCTGAAGAGTTGGGTTGTGGAGTTATAAAGATTGATGGAAGAAATGGTGAGGGTTTAGAAAAACTAATCAGTTGTATAAAACCAAAACTTTATTTTAACAAAACAGATTTTAATGAATCACCTAGGAAAATTTTTGAAAACGCAAGTAAAGAGAGATTATTAGAGATTTATAGACAAATTGGTAGAATCGAAAATTTAGTTACGAATCCAATTTCAGAAAATGTGTCCTTAAGTTTAAAAACGGCTAATGAAAAACTGAAAATATTAAATCCAACCTTAAAATACGGAAGTAATAGACCTGATGAATTAACGTTGAAAATTGACAGCTACTTACTACACAAAAAACTTGGATTACTATTCTTTTTTTTAATAATGGCTTTTACTTTTACTTCAATATTTTGGATTGCAGATCCATTTATGGGTTATGTTGATGATATTTTTGGGGCACTCTCATCTAAAGCATCTGATTTTTTTGGTGCGACTTGGTACGGTGATTTAATTGCTGATGGAATTATAAGTGGAACAGGTTCGGTATTAGTTTTTCTTCCACAAATATTAATTTTATTTTTAATTCTTGGATTGCTGGAGGATTCAGGTTACTTAGCTCGCGGTGCAATGCTTATAGATAAACCACTTTCAAAAATAGGACTGAATGGAAAATCATTTGTTCCAATGTTATCAGGTTTTGCATGTGCTATCCCTGCCATGCTAGCAGCACGTACAATTTCTAATAGACGTGAACGTTTGTTAACAATTTTTATTATTCCTTTAATGAGTTGTAGTGCGCGACTACCAGTTTATGCTCTTTTAATAGCCTTTTTAACTCCACCTGAAAAAGCCTGGCTTGCAGGTATAGCACTTGCAGTTATATATATTTCAAGTATTCTAGCTTCATTAATAATTGCTGCTATTGTAAATAAATTTAATAAAGGTCTTTTAAGAACTGAAGATAATTCGTCATTTATATTGGAACTTCCAACCTACCGATTGCCTAAAATTTCTATTGTATTAAGAAATTCATTTGAGAATGCACGGCAATATATATTTAGAGCTGGTCCAACAATTTTAGTCTTATCTATAGTTATATGGTTTTTAACTTATTTTCCAAATAATACACCAGAAATTGATACAACTGGATTGACGCAAGAACAAATTGTTCTTCAAATAAAAGCAGAAAGACTTTCCACATCATATTCTGCTGATTTAGGCAAACTTATACAACCCGTAATGAGTCCGTTAGGTATGGATTGGCGTGTTGGTGTTTCTTTGATTGCAGCTTTTGCAGCGAGAGAAGTTTTTGTTAGTTCGTTAGCTATGATTTTCCGAATAACGGATGATGAAAATATTCAGAGTTCCATTTTATCAGCGATGGATGAAGCAAAAAATGAAGATACTGGTAAACCACTATTTACTGTATCTACAATTATTGGATTAATTGTGTTCTTTATATTCGCAATGCAATGTTTATCTACAGTAGCTGTTTCTAAAAAAGAAACTGGAGGTTGGAGAATACCAGTTCTTCAAATAGTAATATTTACTAGTACAGCATATGTGCTAACATTGATTACCGTTAATGTTTTAAAATTCGCAGGTTTTAACTAACTAGAATTTTTTAAAGAAGATTTTTTTTCACCAAATTTTGGTATTAAAAAATAATTCTTGCTAAAAGTTTATTATGAAACTATTTTAATGATGCAAGAAGCGAGTTAAAAAGTGAAAAATGAAAAAGCAGAAGAGATATTTAAAAGTTTCCTTAAAAGAGGCAAGAATAGAATTACGCCGGAAAGATTTGAAGTTTTAGACGTTGCGCTTGATCATCAAGGACATTTTGGAGCTGATGATCTTTTTATACAACTGAAGAATTTAAAGTCTAAAGTATCACGTGCCACAGTTTATAATACCCTGGAGCTTTTAGCACAATGTGATCTTTTAAGTAAGAGAAATTTTGGCGATAATCTTACCAGATATGAAAGTAATTATAAACGTCAAACCCATGATCATCTTATTTGTGTTGACTGCGGAAAAATTGTTGAGTTTACTGATCTACGATTAAATAAAATTCCTTTGGAAATAAGTGAAAAACTAGGATTTGATTTAGATAGTTACTCATTTAATATTTTTGCTCGGTGTAAAAATAAAAAAGAATGTAAAAATCGTACTTAATTTCTTTTCGATTATTTTATTTGAAGTCAAATGAAAAAAATTAAATATCCATTAAGCTGGACTAAAGATAATTTTTCCATTAAAATATTCTGTTCAATCCCTAATATTGCAACAGGAATTCTTATTAAAGCGGGTGCTGCAAACTTCGTCGTTGATCCCGGTGATGGAATTTTACGAGATTTAAATAAGGAATTAAAACCAAAAGATATCCTAAATATTTCGGATGTTTTTGTTACACACGGACATCATGATCATGTAGGTGGTGTTTGGTCATTGCTAACATATTTAAGGGTTATGAACAAGAAAAGCTCTTTAACAATTCATTTCCCAAAAGGTTGTTTAGAAATAGTACATATCTATAATGCGTTTAAAAAGGTTTATGGAGCAAGTATAACCTATGCAATAACATTAAAAGAAATTTCGGGTGAAAAATCTTTTACTACAAAAAAAGTTAACATAAGACCCTTTCAGGTAATCCATAAAGAGTATCTTACAGATAATAAAACTACAAGACAGGTTCCATCACTTGGTTTTAAATTTATTTTTGATGGCAAGAAAATTTGCTACGGTGGCGATACTGCATATTGTGATTCTTTAGTTTATCATGCTAAAGGTTCAGACCTTGCAATAATTGAAGCCGGGCATGATGATGAGACTCTTGATGAAATGCACATGACCCTGAGTGAAGCACAGACAATCGGAGAAACAGCTAAAGAGTACTTTTTAGTTCACGTTCCAGAATAAAATCAAAAAATTTATCCAAAATTATGAGAGAATTAATGAAAATAATTTTTTTATTTATTATAATTTTTTTAACAACACTAAACACCACGAATTTTGCACAAGAGAATAATTTTTTATTTGAAGGTGAAAAGCATTTCAAAAACGTAAAGATGCTTACCACTGATGGCGAAAATGCGGAAGCATATTTTTCTTTTGATGGGACAAAATTAGTTTTTCAAGCTACAATTGATACCATGAAATGTGATCAGATTTTTACAATGAATGTTGATGGAAGTGATAAAAAATTAGTATCAACAGGAAATGGAAGAACTACATGTGCATATTTTTATCCCGATGAAACGAAAATAATTTACGCATCAACACATCATCACAATTTAGAATGTCCTCCCCCACCCGATCGATCTAAAGGATATGTTTGGAAACTTTATGAAACATTTGATATCTTTTTAAAAGATGGAGATGAACTAAAACAACTTACAAATACTGATGGGTACGATGCGGAAGCAACGGTTTCACCCAGTGGAGATAAAATTGTTTTTACAACTTTACGTGTTGGTG
>JBATOT010000116.1:0-24799 GCA_049291095.1 Ignavibacteriaceae bacterium
GTTTTCCGCAAGCCATATACTCAAATATTTTTATTGGAAGGGAATTGCGGTAAATAAAATTTCTGTCACGTAAATCAAAACAAATGTCTATTCGTTCGATAACTAAACTCATTTTATCGTAATCAGTCCAATCAACAAATTCTACTCTAAGATTATGTATTGTAGATACTTTTTGTTTGAATTCAACTTCTTCATTCTGATAAGTAAATTTTCCAAACAATAAAAGTTTAAATATCTTCAGAGGAAATATATTTGCAATAGAAATGGATACTTGAATAAGTTTATTGATTCCACGTTCAAAAGTAATTACACCAGCATATCCAAAAATTATTTCTTCTTTGGATAAATCCGGTTTTTTGTAATTGAAATATTTTAATAGCGGATAATATCCAATTATTGTCTTGGGTTTTGAACTAGCAAGAAAATCATATCTTTTCTTTTTTGAATCCTCACCAACAATTAAATGATCAACTTTTTGTAAAACAAAGAAGTAGGGGAGGAGCAATTGAAAATATTTAATCCAGCGATTCACTCCGTTGAATTTATAAGCAACATTTTCCGGAAACCATTCAGTAATATCAAGTATAATTTTAGCATTGCTACTTTTTTTCTTGAATTTTAAAGCGGCAAATACTGGAAGCATTTCTGAACAAATAATAATATCGGGGTTGGATTTAGTTATTAAATCATAAAATGAATCTATCTTTTTCCTTTTGTTATAAGAATATCCATCAAAACCTTTAATGTTAATTTCATCGATGGTTTTGTTTATTTGTTCAGTTGAGCAAATAATGGAAACGGAAAATCCATTCTCGTTTAATGATTGCCCAAATTTCCAAAATATTCTTTCATCAAAAGGCGGATGGCCGGATGTAACCAGACAGATTCGTTTTTTATTCAAATACTTTTACTCTTTATTTTATTAAATTTGAATCAACAATAGAATAAATCAAAAATTATGCACACGCAAAATAAAATATCTGTAGTCATTATTACAGGAAATGAAGAAAATAATATTAAAGATTGTCTTAAAAGTGTTCAATGGGCAGATGAAATAATTGTCGTTGATTCTCAAAGTACAGATGAAACTGTTAAAATAGCAAAAGAGTTTACAGATAAAGTTTTTATTCATAAATGGGATGGTTATTCTGCACAGAAAACTTACGCAATATCATTAGCAAAGAATGAATGGATCCTAAGTATTGATGCAGATGAAAGTGTTTCGGTAAATCTTTCAAAAGAAATTCTTGAAACAGATTTAACAAAGCATAATGGATTTTTCATTAAGAGAGATAATTTCTTTTTAGGAAAACTAATTCGTGGCTGTGGTTGGGGAAATGATATGCAATTAAGATTATTTAATAAATCTGAAACTAAATTATCTGAGCGGATGGTTCACGAAAAGTTTATAGTAAACGGAAGCATATCAAGACTAACGAACAGTTTTTCACATTATTCGTATCAAAATCTTAAAGATGCTTTTATAAAAATTAACAGCTACTCAACTCTTGAAGCCAATGAAAAAGCAGATAAAAAAACAGTTAACCTCTTTACATTAATAATTGGTCCACCGATTTATTTCTTACACCACTTTATTATCCGTAAGGGATTCTTAGATGGTATTTATGGGGTTATAATTTCTTATATGCATATGGTTACAAAACTCCAGGTTCAATTAAAGATTATTGAAATAAAGCGAAATAAAAAATCTTAACGATATGAAGCAATTGAGATTTCTTGTTGCAAGGATTGATAGAATTGGTGATGTAGTGCTTTCAACTCCTCTTCCACGTGAAATAAAAAAAACTTATCCAGATAGTTACGTTGCTGTCTTGGTAAAGAACTACACAAAGGATATTTATTTAAATAATCCTAATGTTGATGAGATTATCACTTATGATAATCCCGATAAAACCGAAAAAAGTTTTTGGGAATTAGTAAGTGAAATAAAGCAGTACAAATTCTCACATGCATTTATGCTACTTCCTAATGAAAAATTAAATTATGTTCTCTTCTTTTCAGGAATAAAATATAGAGTTGGTGTTGGACACAAGCTTTACCAGTTTTTGACCTTTTCGAAATATGTAGATAGAAAAAAATACATTCCCTTAAGACATGAAACTGATTATTGTTTGGATATGGTTAGAAAAATCGGTGCAAATGTAAATGAAATTCATCCAGAAATATTTTTAAGTGAGGATGAAAAAATTAAAGCGGCAGAAATAAGAAAATCACTTAAAAAGAATAACGAACTACTAATTGGAATTCATGTTACCAGCGGAAATTCCTCGCCAAATCTATCAACGAAACGTTATCTGGAACTGACTAAGGTTCTTTCAAAGAATAAAAAGTTAAAAGTATTAATAACTGATATTAATCTGCCTGATGAATTAAAAAATATATCAAATGTAGAATATATTTTTAAAGGTGAAACACTCCGAAAGGATATCATAAGATTTGCCACACTTGATTTATTAGTCTCAAATAGTACTGGTCCGATGCATATTTGCGCCTCATTAAAAGTTCCTACGTTATCTGTTTTTTGTCCTTTAACTGCCTGCTCTCCTAAACTTTGGGGCCCTCTCAAAAATAAATCTGAAATCATACTTCCGACACAAGAATATTGTGCTACGCAATGCCCCGGAGATCCTAAAAAATGTGATTTTTCAAAAGATGGCGGGTTAGAAGTTGAAGAAATTGTAAGCCGGATTTACAAGTTTTGTGGATTAGAATAATATGAATATTTTGATTGCTCCTAACAGTTATAAAGAATGTGTTGATTCTGTTAGGATTGCTCAAATCATTCACCTAGAAATAGGTGAAAATTCTCAAGTTAATTTGTTTATTAGACCACTTTCAGATGGTGGAGATGGTTTTCGATCAGCTTATAATTTTATACAACAAGTAAATACTGTAAGTGACTATAAAATAGTAAAATATAAAAATTATCTGTTAGATTATTTGCTTACGTATTCCAATAAAAACAAAACAATTTTTATTGAATCTGCAGAATTATTTGGATTAAAATCTATCCCAGAATCTAAGCGAGATCCATTGATATTTAACTCAGAATTATTGGGTAAAATAATTGAGTATTTATCACAAGAAGTTTCCGAAAATCGATTAAAGATTGAGAAAGTTTATGTTGGTGTTGGTGGCACGGCAACAATTGATTTTGGTATTGGTGCGTGCTCCCAATTGGGACTGATCTTATATAATGAAAAGGATGAAGAAATAGAGCCTATTCCAGTAAACTTTAATAAAACTAAAAGAACTTCTTTTACAAAAAAAACACTTCCATTTAAGATTAAATGTATTGTTGATGTTGAGACTGAATTGATCGGAAATCCGGGAGCGATTGAAATTTATGGTAAGCAAAAAGGTGCGAATGAAAATGATTTAGCATTTATTAAAAAAGGAATTAAAAACATTCTTAACCTAATTCAAAGAGATTTAGGAATTATAATTCCAGAAACGTTAAATGGTGCTGGCGGCGGATGGGCTGCCGGATTGAATCTTTTTTATGATGCTGAAATTATTCCGGCTAGAAAATTTATTAAAGAAGTAATTTTAAATGATATCATTCTTGATGAAATTGACCTTGTAATCTCTGGAGAAGGAAATTTTGATTTCCAATCATTTGAAGGAAAAGGCCCTGGAGTAATTTTAGATCTTTTTAAAAATAGAAAAGCGAAAATTATTTTAATAAA
Organism: Ignavibacteriaceae bacterium; assembly: GCA_049291095.1. Lineage (GTDB taxonomy): Bacteria > Bacteroidota > Ignavibacteria > Ignavibacteriales > Ignavibacteriaceae > IGN3. Next base: position 3,711 of record JBATOT010000116.1, read on the forward strand.
TGGGGATACTACTTTAGCTTATAATAATTCTCTTCCACAAAATCTAACAATAATTAATTTAGTTGATTTTTTTCATAGCAAGGAAGAATCGATTAAAAATGTGGAAATTGGTATTAAAAAAGCTATGGAAATTGTGAAATCACAGTTTGGACTTTAACCTTTTAATGCTTGCTCTTTTTTTATTAAATTCCTTTCAAAATTATTTATAATTCTAACATTTATTGAGCTTTTTTAATGAAAGAATACCTCGATTTAGTAAAAACGGTTATTGAAAACGGAACTCATAAAAAATCCAGAACTGGTGTTGATACGATATCATACTTTGGTGCATTTTATAAAGTTGATTTACAAAAAGGATTTCCACTTTTAACTACAAAAAAAGTCGAATGGAAATCATTATTGAAAGAAGTTCTATGGTATTTATCAGGTGAAAATCATATAAGAAATTTAAGACAACACACTAAAATTTGGGATGCCTGGGCAGATGTTGATGGAAAATTACAAACTGCGTATGGTAGATTTTGGAGAAGATTTCCAGTTCCAGCTGCAAATGCCTATTTAGAAGGAGAGGTTTTTGTTGATGAAAATAATCCATTTGTAAGAAAAGAAGAAAACAATTCACTAACATTCGATCAAGTTGGTTGGGTGATAAACGAAATAAAACATAACCCAAATTCACGTAGATTAGTTATTTCTGCATGGCATCCGGCAAACGCTGTTATAAGCAAATTGCCGCCGTGCCATTATACTTTTACTTTTAATGTTAATGATGGAAAACTTAACTGTCATTTAACACAGCGTTCTGGTGATATCGCGCTTGGAATTCCATTTAATCTTGCTGCATACTCAATGCTTACACAGATAATTGCCCAGGAAACAAATTTAGAGTTAGGCCAATTTGCTCATACTATAATTGATGCTCATATTTATCACGCTGAAAAGGGAAGTGAGATGGAAAAATTTGATCATCTTGAAGGATTAAAATTGCAGTTATTACGTGAACCGTTAACTTTACCCAAACTTAAGATTGCTAATAAATCAATTGATCAGCTTACTTTTGAAGATTTTGAACTTGTTGATTATAAGTTCCATGACAAAATTAGATTTGAGGTTGCAGTTTGATTATAAGTCTGATTGTTGCAATTGCACAAAATGGAGTTATAGGTAAATCACACGGCGAAATGTCTTGGCACGTAAAGGAAGAATTTCGACATTTTAAGAATACTACTTTAGGCTTTCCAATAATTATGGGAAGAAAAACATTTGAAACTCTTGGTAAGCCTCTTAAAGGCAGATTAAATATTATTGTAACAAGAAATAAATCCTATAAAACAAATTTTGAAGAAGTTATTATAAAATCATCTTTACAAAATGCGATTGAATATTGCGGGGAATCAAAACCAGAAAAGATATTCATAATTGGCGGCGGTGAGATTTATCGTCAAGCAGTTTTATTTGTGGATGAAATGATAATTACATCTATGAAGTTTGTAGCTGAAGGTGAAGTAAAATTTCCTAAGATAAATAATGATGATTGGAATATTGAAAAATTAAGTGATCACGAATTATTTGAAATATATCGATACGAACGAAAGAAATAATGTCCTCAAGAATCAAAATATTACCTGAAAATATTGCAAACAAAATTGCTGCAGGAGAAGTTGTTCAGCGTCCTGAATCAGTTGTAAAAGAGTTGCTTGAAAATGCAGTTGATGCCAATTCAACTTCAATAGAATTGATTGTTAAACAGGCTGGTAAATCTTTAATACAAGTTTGCGATGATGGAAGTGGAATGACTGAAGAGGAAGTTTTACTTAGCATTCGTAAGCATGCAACAAGTAAAATCTCATCGATGGAAGATCTTGAATCAATAAAGACTTTAGGTTTTCGTGGTGAAGCATTAAGTTCTATTGCTTCTGTTTGCCAGCTTGAAATTAAAACTGAAACAAGAGACTCTGAGATCGGAACTTATCTGAAAATTGAAACTGAAAATGAAATTATAACAGATAAAGTTTCTGCCTCAAAAGGAACTTGTGTTTCTGTAAAAAATATTTTTTATAACATTCCTGCAAGAAGAAAATTTTTAAAGTCTGATACAACTGAATTAAAACATATAATTGATACATTCAATCGGATAGCTTTAGCTCATCCGGAAATTTCATTTAAGTTTTACAATTCTGATAATCTCGTTTTTGATTATAAAAAAGGAACACTTGAAGAAAGAATCGAACAGGTTTTTGCAGATAATATGCTTGATGCACTAATTCCTGTTAACGAAGAAACTGATTACTTAACTATTAAAGGTTACTTAGGTAAACCCGCAATATTTAAAAGAAGCAAAGGTGAACAGTTTTTGTTTCTTAATAATCGATTTGTGATAAATAAGAATATAAATCACGCAGTGTTTACAGCTTTTGAAAATATACTTGAAAAAGGTGATTATCCGTTTTTTATTTTGTTTATTTCCTTAGATCCAAAAAAAGTTGATGTAAATATTCATCCATCAAAACTTGAAGTTAAGTTTGATGATGAAAGAGACATTTACAATTTTGTTTTGTCAGTAATTCGTAAAGGTATTGGTACACACGATTTAGTTCCAACAATGTCATTTTCAGAATCTGATAATGGAAAAGAAAAGTTATCATTCAATCCATTTCAATCAGTAAAGCAAAATGATTTTTCTGATAGACCCGATTTTTCAAGTCGCGAGGGAAGAGAAAGAACTTCTGTAACTGATGAAGAAATAGATTTAGTTTTTGGTGATCTAACAAAAAATATTTTTCAGAGTTCAAGTTCAGGCTCAAGTTATGAAAATGGAATAAACAAAGTTGAAAATCGCACTGAACATTCAGCTTCTAATGAAGTTGAAACTACTTTTCTGATTCAACTTCATAACAAATATATTCTTTCGCAAATAAAAAGTGGATTGATGATAATTGATCAGCATGTTGCACACGAAAGAATTTTATATGAAAAAGTTTTATCAAGAATGGAAGCTAATCTGCCTTTCACTCAGCAGTTACTCTTTCCGATTAAAATTCAGTTTGACTTGGCAAGCTATGAAATATTAAAAGAGCTCGATCCAATGATTTTAAAACTTGGATTTAAATTGAAGTATTTACCTAAGAGTTATGTTTTAATTGAAGGTGTTCCCGATGATATTAAAAGTGGCTCAGAAGAAAAATTATTACGAGAGTTTATAACTGAGTATCTAAATAATCAAAAAGAAAAACAATTAGAAGAAAAAGATAATATCGCAAAATCATATTCCTGTAAGGCAGCAATAAAAGCAGGTGATAAATTATCAGAAAAAGAAATGAGATTGTTAATCGATCAATTATTTGCCACAACTATGCCTTATGTTTGCCCGCACGGCAGACCTATAGTAATAAAAATATCTTTAGAAGAATTTGATAAAAGATTTGGAAGAACTTAATATTTAATGGTTAATTTAATCCACAAAAAAGGAAGCCTATGTCTGATTTAGAATATCTCAAACAAAGAAAAAGTTATGATGAAAAAGCTAAGTCTGCTAAATCTAATGGAATGAAATTTACTACAGTTAGCGGAGAAAATGTTAATGTTTTTTACGGCCCTGATGATGTTGAAAACATTAATTATTTAAGTGAAGTTGGTTTCCCTGGTGAATATCCTTACACACGCGGAATTCATCCAAATGGATATCGTGGAAAAATTTGGACGATGCGACAATTTGCTGGTTTTGGTTCACCGGAAGATACAAATGAAAGATTCCATTATTTATTAAATCATGGGCAAACAGGTTTATCAGTTGCGTTTGATCTTCCAACACTTATGGGTTGGGATGCTGATGCTCCAATAAGTGATGGTGAAGTTGGAATTTGCGGTGTCGCGATTTCATCACTGCAGGATATGGAAATTTTGTTTGATAAAATTCCTTTGGATAAAGTTTCGACATCAATGACAATTAATTCTCCTGCAGCAATGATCTTTGCTTTCTATCTTGCGGTTGCACAAAAGCAAGGTGTTGATTTTAAAAATTTACGCGGAACTTTACAAAACGATATTTTAAAGGAATACATCGCGCAAAAAGAATTTATCTATCCTCCAACTCCATCTATGAGAATTATTGTTGATATGATTGAGTATTGCAAAAATGAAGTTCCACAATGGAACCCTGTTTCAGTTAGCGGTTATCACATTCGTGAAGCTGGATCGACTTCTGTGCAGGAACTTGCATACACACTTGCAGATGGATTTGCATACATAGAAGCTTGTATTGAAAGAGGAATGGATGTTGATGAATTTGCGCCGCGAATTTCTTTTTTCTTTAATTCTCATTTAGATTTTTTTGAAGAGATTGCAAAATTTAGGGCCGCAAGAAAAATTTATGCTAAGCGAATGAAAGAAAAATACGGCGCTAAAAATCCACGTTCGTGGTGGCTCAGATTCCATACCCAAACAGCAGGCTGTACTTTAACAGCACAACAACCTGAGAATAATATTATTCGCACTGCATTTCAAGCACTTGCAGGAGTTTTAGGTGGAACACAATCACTTCACACAAACTCAATGGATGAAACTCTTGCTTTACCAAGTGAAAAAGCTGTTAAGATTGCATTGCGTACTCAACAATTAATTGCCTATGAAACGGGAGTTATTAATTCTGTTGATCCACTTGGAGGAAGTTATTTTGTGGAAGCATTAACAGATAAAATGGAACGTGAAGCGAACGCAATATTTGATCAGATAGATTCACTTGGTGGAGTTGTTGCCGCTATTGAAACTGGATATTTTCAAAAAGAAATTGCAGATGCTGCATATCGATACCAAAAAGAAGTTGAAAGAAAAGAAAAGTTTATCGTTGGTGTAAATGAGTTTATTGAAGAGAATGAAAAAGTTGATATTCCAATTTTAACTGTTTCACCTGAAGTACAAAAACAACAAGTTAAAAGATTATCTGAATTAAAGCAGAGCAGAAATCAAAAAGCAGTTGAAGAAAGTTTAGCAGAGATAAAGCAAGCCGCTATAGATGGAAGTAATCTTATGCCGGTATTTTTAAAAGCTGCACAAAACTATGTAACTCTTGGTGAAATGATTGGCGAATTAAAAGAAGTATTTGGCACGTACGAAGAAACAGCGGTTTTCTAATGTTTAAAAACTATTTACAGCTATTACGTGTTCATCAGTGGATTAAAAACCTTTTTGTATTTGTTCCACTTTTATTCTCAATGCATTTATTTGAAGCAAACTATTTTTTATCCTCATTAAAAGCTTTCTTTATGTTTTGTTTAGCTTCAAGTTACATATACATTATTAATGATATAATTGATCTGGAAGCTGATGCAGTTCATCCTAAAAAGAAATTAAGACCTTTACCATCGGGAAAAATATCTAAACACAATGCATGGATTGTCTCAATTCTCATTTTGTTGATTTTAGTTGGATTAACATTTTTTACAAATCTAAATTTTATATACTTGCTTGTAGGATTTATACTTCTAAACATTTTTTATTCATTGTACTTTAAGCACATTGTTATACTTGATGTATTTAGTATTGCCGCAGGATTTTCAATTCGTGTTTTAGGTGGAGCGGCAATCATTAGTGTTCCAATCTCAAGCTGGTTAATCTTAACAACTATGTTTATTTCACTTTTTCTTGGTGTGATGAAACGACATTCAGAGCTTGAGCAGATTTCAGAGAATCAACTTGGTTCTACTAGAAAAGTTCTTGCAGAATATTCTCTAACCTTTACAAATCAAATTGCTACTGTTGCTGCTGCTGGAGTAATAATTTGTTATGCACTTTACACAGTTTCACCAAGAACCGTTTCTGTTTTTGGATCAGAAAATCTTATTTATACAACTCCATTTGTGGTATTTGGAATTTTTAGATTTATGTATTTAGAGTATCTAAATCAAAAAGGAGAAAACACTACACAGGTAATGTTAACGGATATTCCTATGATATTAACTGTGATTTTATATTCTATTACAACAGTTTTAATTATTTATAAAATATTTTAGTTGAATGAAAAATTTATTTCGTATCAGTTCACTTGTACTTGCTTATTTATTACTAACATCATGTTCGGCTAGTAAATCTGAAAAAGTTTTTGATAGTTTGAATATCAAAGTAGTTGATGTACAAAGTTGGTTAAACTTAATGCCTGGTGGTCCGGGTTCATTTCATATATCTGGTAAATATGAGTTACCAAATGAGATGGACGAAAAAAAGATATTTCTTGATAGAATAATTGTATTGGATGACAAAGTTGAAATTTATTCAATGATTGCTGAACTTCACTACATTAATATTTTATTAAATGGCAAAAAAGAATTTATTTTTACGAATCGACATCCGACTAAGATCGATCCGATTTTAATGAAAAGAGATAGTATTGATTTACAACTTGTTTTTAGTATTAATGGCACTTTAATTAAAAAAAATTTTAACAAAGTATCGCTTACTCGAGCATATTAGATTTTCCATAAAATGCCTCAAGAAAATCATTCCATAATTCTATTCGATGGAGTTTGCAATTTCTGCAATTACTGGGTTAATTTTATAATTGATCGAGATAAAGAGAATAGATTTAAGTTTGCAGCATTGCAATCGGAAAAAGGAAGAGAGCTGTTAGAAGAGTATTCCTTGCCGACTAATGATTTTGATTCATTTATACTAGTTTCAAATAAAAAGATATATAAAAAATCTTTAGCAGCATTTGAAATTGCAAAAAACATAAACGGTTGGCCAAAAATACTTTTACTTTTTAGATTTCTTCCTTCAGATTTTTCTGATTGGGTTTATAGTATGGTTGCAAACAATCGGTATAAATTCTTTGGTAAAAAAGATAGTTGCAGAATTCCAACAGAGGAAGAAAAAACTAAATTCCTTTAATCTATCGTATTCATCAATTGGGATAGAACCTATAATTAGGTTAAATTTGCCACACAAAAATTTAGAAATGTGTATTGTTAAAGCTTAATATTGAATCGTTAGATAAGAGTTCTAAAGCCCGTGCTGGCTGGTTTGAAACTGACCATGGAAAAGTTGAAACTCCCATTTTTATGCCTGTTGGAACTCAAGGTACGGTTAAAGCTGTTAACCAAAGGTATCTTGCAGAAGAAATAAAAGCACAAATTGTTCTTTCAAATACTTATCATTTGTACTTAAGACCAGGAACAGGAATTCTGGAACAAGCTGGTGGATTGCACAAGTTTATGAATTGGCAAAAACCGATATTAACAGACAGCGGCGGTTACCAGGTTTTTAGCTTATCTGAATTACGAAAACTTAAATCTGATGGAGTTGAGTTTCGATCTCACTTAGATGGGTCAAAACATTTTTTTACTCCGGAAAAAGTAATTGGAATACAAAGAAGCATTGGTTCTGATATAATGATGGTGCTTGATGAATGTGCGCCTTATCCGTGTGATTATGATTATGCAAAAAATTCAGTTCAGCTTACAAGTAACTGGGCAATCTTAAATAAAGAAGCCTTTGAAAAATCTGAACCACTTTATGATCATAAACAATTTCAGTTTGGAATAATTCAAGGAAGCGTTTATAAAGATTTACGAGAAAAATCAGTTAGCGATTTATTAGAATTGGATTTTGATAGTTATGCTATTGGCGGACTTGCTGTAGGTGAACCAACAGAACAAATGTATGAGCTTGTGGATTTTACAACTGATTTTATGCCAGTAGAGAGACCACGATATTTAATGGGAGTTGGTAAACCAGAAAATATTTTGGAATCAATTGCTCGCGGAGTGGATATGTTTGATTGTGTTATGCCCACACGAAATGCGCGTAATGCAAATGTGTTTACATGGAATGGGACACTATCAATGAGAAATGCAAAATATAAAGATGATTTTAATCCGCTAGATGAAAAATGTGATTGTTATACTTGCGGAAATTATACAAGAGCATATTTAAGACACTTATTTATTGCTGAAGAAATTCTTGCATTGGAGTTAGCATCAATTCATAATTTGTATTTTTATCTTCAATTAGTAACGCAAGCTCATAAGCACATTATTGATGGTGATTTTCTTGAATGGAAAAATAAAACTGTAAATGAAGTTTCAATAAAGAACTAAATAAAAACTAAAGGAGAAATAAATTGGATATATTATTAGCAATGGCACCACAAGATGGAGAAGGCGGCGGAGGAAGTTTGATCAGCACTGTAATTATGTTTGGTGCAATCTTCGCAATCTTTTATTTTATGATTATAAGACCACAACAAAAACGTGCTAAAGAAAGAGAAAAACTTCTTTCTAATATTGAAAAAGGTGACAAGATAATTACTAGTGGCGGTGTTCACGCAACAATAGTTGGACTTGAAGAAAAAACTGTTTTGATTGAAATAGCTCCAAATGTAAAAGTTAAAGTTGAACGTTCAGCAATTGGTTCTGTTGTAAAATAATCAGTGAGTTGTAAATGTTTAGTGATATTATTGAAGCACTTGATGAAATTAAAAACGGTAAAGTTATAATTGTTGTTGATGATGAAGACCGCGAAAATGAAGGGGACTTTATATGCGCTGCTGAATATGTTACTCCGGATATTGTAAATTTTATGGTAACGCATGGCAGAGGAATGTTGTGCGTTGCAATAAATGGAAAGCGGTTGGATGAACTTAATCTTCCACTAATGGTTGAATCAAACTCTGCGTTGCACGGAACACAATTTACTGTTACGGTTGACGCAATTGAAGGTACATCCACAGGGATATCAGCTGCTGATCGAGCACATACAATAAAAAAACTTATTGATCCTAAATCCACCTCAAATGATTTTGCTAAACCAGGACACATTTTTCCATTACGTGCTTTTGAAGAGGGAGTTTTAAGAAGAGCAGGACATACAGAAGCGGCAGTTGATTTTTGTAAACTTGCAGGCTTAAATCCTGCCGGAGTTTTGTGTGAGATACTAAAAGAAAATGGTGAGATGGCTCGGGTTCCTGAATTGATCGAAATTGCTAAAAAATATAATCTTAAAATAGTAACTGTTCAGGAACTTATTAAGTATAGAATTAAAAATGAAAATCTTATAGAAAAAATTTCAGATATTGATTTCCCAACTAATCATGGGTTGTTTAGACTACATCTTTATAGAAATCTTTTGGATAAGAAAAAACAGGTCGCACTTATAAAAGGCGAACCCAATGCGGACAAACCATTTCTCGTTCGAATGCACTCAGAATGTTTGACCGGTGATGTGTTCCATTCTTTAAGATGCGATTGTCATGATCAATTAAATACAGCGTTAGATTTAATTGAACAAAATGGTTCCGGCGCTTTAGTTTATATGAGACAAGAGGGCAGAGGCATTGGTCTGGAAAATAAAATAAAGGCGTATCGCTTGCAGGATGAAGGCAGAGACACGGTAGAGGCTAATGAAGAACTTGGTTTTAAAGCTGATTTACGAGATTATGGGATTGGTGCTCAGATTCTATTAAATCTTGGAATAAAAAAAATAAATCTTCTTACTAACAATCCTAAAAAAGTGGTTGGGTTGAATGGTTATGGGCTTGAGATCATCAATCGTATTCCAATCGAAATTACCCCAAATAAAAACAATGAAAAATATTTAATGACTAAGCGCGATAAACTTGGTCACATGATTTTAAAGTAAGCTATACTATAAAAGTTATTGGTGAATCTCGATTTGTTTTTCACTATTTTCAACAAGTAAATCTTTAATTGCTTTGAAAAATAATTTGAGATGATAATATGAAATTTATTCTTGCACTTCTTTTTGTTTTTAATACCTTTGCACAACAAAAAACAGTTTATGTTGCTTACATAGATGGAGAAATAGATTTAGGATTAGCCCCATATGTTAGCCGGGTAATATCCGATGCAGAAAACAATAATGCCGATGCTATCATCTTTAAAATTAATACGTTCGGAGGCAGAGTTGATGCTGCAACACAAATAAAAGATGCAATTTTATCCAGTAAAGTTTTAACAATAGCTTTCATTAATAACCGTGCGATTTCAGCTGGTGCATTAATAGCTTTATCTTGCAACAAAATAGTTATGGTTTCAGGCAGTTCAATTGGTGCTGCAACCGTTGTTGATGAAACAGGGAAAAAAGTTGGAGAAAAGTATCAATCATATATGCGTTCTGAAATGCGATCAACTGCGGAAAAAAATGGTAGAAGAACAGATATTGCTGAAGGCATGGTTGATGAAAGGGTTGTTGTTGAAGGCTTATCAGACAGTACAATGCTTATAACCCTAACCTCTGAAGAAGCACATAAATATTTAATTGCTGATACTGTCTTAACTAATTTTAAAGATGTACTAGATGCTTTCAATTTAAAGAATGCTGAAGAGGTTTATCTTACATCTAACTGGGCAGAAGATGTTGTTAGATTTTTAAATAATCCAATAATTTCTTCTATTCTAATAATGATTGGCTTTTTTGGATTGATGGCTGAGATTAAAACTCCTGGATGGGGTCTTGCAGGTACATCAGCGCTTATTGCATTAACAATATTTTTTGGGTCATCATATATTCTCCAACTTGCTTCAATACTTGAAATACTATTATTTATACTTGGATTAGTTTTACTTTTGGCAGAAATATTTATAATTCCAGGATTTGGTATAGCGGGTATATCAGGCATTGTAATGATATTTGCATCAATATTCCTTTCACTACTTGGAAGTGATCCGTTTTTAGATATGCACGCTGTTTCCATTGCAATAATACAACTTTCGGGTGCAATGGTTTTTGCTCTTGTTGGAATGTTCTTTCTTATTAAATATTTACCAAAATCTACAGCATTTAATAAGCTTGTTTTATCTGAATCAGAAAAATCCGAACACGGTTTTGTTTCTTATCCTTCTGATAAAGATTTAGTTGGAAAAATTGGTGTTGCATATACAACTTTGCGCCCTGGAGGTACAGCTGAGATTGAGGGCAAAAGAATTGATGTTGTTGCTGATTCAGAATACATTGATAAAAATGCTAAGATTAAAGTATTAAGAGTTGAAGGAATTAAAGTTGTTGTTACTATCGTAAAAGAATAATAAAAAATCCGACTCAATTCAGTCGGATCTAAATTTTAGAAATACAAGTTAATAGTTAATTGTAAGTTATCCTCAACCCAAAATCATTATTACTATAATCTACACAGGGAATTTTTATCTCTTTTGCCGTTGAATCGCTTCTTACAAAGGCAAACCCATTTGCTGGATTTGAGAACATTATTTGGATAGCATTATTATAAAAGTTTACTTGATGTCTTCTATTAATAACTTGCTCTTCTTCCACAGAAAAAAGGAACTGAAAATTAGATCTAATAAAATCAGGAGTTAAATCAATGCCGGGATTATTCCAATTGAGACTATCAGCAATTAAATAAACATCTGCACTTAAAGTTAAAGTATCTATACCATTGGCTGTATAATAACCGCTCAAATTTTTTATAAGAGAATAATTATTTCCAATTCTGGCACCATCAGGATGCATTTTTATAAAAAAGACATCTTGATTAATTGTTTTTGCAGAAAAATCATCCAGCATATTATATTTTATTATTACTTCTTTTTCAACATTTTGATTTTCCTGAAGACTAATTCCAACATATGTAGTTGCAATGTCATAACTGGTACTTCTAAAAGTTATTGTATAATCACCAGCGCTTAGTGGTGCAAAAGAAAAATTGCCATCAATATCACAAGTATCATTAATAAATCTGCCTGATGCATTACTCTTTAATTCAATCCTTGCATAAGCAGCGGCTGAATTATCCAGAAATTTTAATTGACCTGAAATGGAACTGTTAGCGACTACAGGGTTTACTGAAGAATCATCTTTACAAGATACTATTACAATTGAACTGAATAATATTATAAAACTAAATACTAACTTTTTCATTAATCCTTATCTTTCTACAATCTTACAATAGTTCAAGAATATTAGTATTACTAACTACATCACGACGTTTTCCTGTTTTCTTCCCTTCAGGTGTATTTGCTTCCATAGAAAATGATATTTCTAAATGTGTTTTCGTTCGTGATTTTATTTGGAATCCTTTATCTACATCAAAATATATTTTCCCTTCGGCTCTAGAAATTGGCTTTTGAAAAGTATACTGCATTCCAGCCTGGTTAACTTTGGAGTTTCCTGTGTAATTAAATAAAATATTTGCATCTATTACTGCAATTCTACTATCGTTAAGTTTATCAACTTTTTCGATCTTATAAGTATTTACATAGTTGATTTGATAAACCATCAATGGTATTGGTGCTTGTTGAATTTGCCATGATGAATCTTTATAAACTTCTTTATCCGATACTTTGCGGATTATTTGAGTAACTATTGGAACAAGTACGCCGTTAATTAATTCTTGTTTTATTGTATTTCTGTCATTAGCCGAAATAGTATCTGCAGCACCTTTAGTTTCCAAAAATTTATTAGAGATTTTATCAGCTCTAAATACTTCAAGTACATCGCCACTTTTATTAAATCTTATGCTAAATGGACTATTGTGCAAAGCATGAAATTCTGCAAACTGTTTTGTTTTAGCTGTATCGTTGTCCTTGGTCGACTCAAATTCAAAACTCTGTCCATTTGCTGATGCATTTAATTTTATTGAATTGATATTAAGTTCAACTTCAGTAATTCCTTCGTCATCAATATCTTTTACATTGAAATCAATTAAATAGACTATTTTCTGTTCAACTGCAGAAGTCATTGTTGTATCCATGACTAAAGTTTGAGTATTGCTTGAAATAGTTGTTAGACGATAAACATGTTTATCACCTTTCTTAAAATTATATCCCATTAAAAACGGTTTACCGGAATTATCAATTCCATCAGTCTTTAAGTCTGTTGAATCAAATTCGTATTTTTCTTTGTCTGATTTGATTTTCTCAGGCGTGTTATTATTACCACAACCAATTAAAACAAAACTAAAAGTTATCAGTACAAATAAGTATTTTAACATTTTTTCCTCTTAATAAAGTAAATATTTAATTCGTTTTTTATTGAATTTTGTTAATCCTTTTTGCCATGATCCAAAAATTTTATTAGGATCAATTTTTTTTGTTATCTCTTTTCTTAAAATATCGGTTCCAGATAATCTATCTATTGAAGTATTGTTAAATATAATTTTACTACGGTACAATTTAGTTACGATGTATAAGAAATTTACTCCGAATTTTACTGCCTCAAATTTTGCAGCATCTGTAACTTTAATTTTTATTCCATAACATGTTTTACCCTCAAATTTTGGGTTTGTAGCCATTCCCTCCAAATCCTCTGGAATAAATGCCACCGGTTGAAATTCAGCTCCCTCAATGTTTAATAGATTCAATTTTTCAATAATATCTTTTGAATTGAAAAAAGGTGCTCCAACTTGCAAAAATGGAAATTGAGTGCCTCGTCCTTCAGAAATATTCGTTCCTTCAATTAAACAAGTTCCGGGATAAACAAAAGCTGTTTCCAATGAATTTATATTTGGCGAAGGTGAATTCCATTTTGAATAATACTGCTCTGGAATTTCTCTTCTCCAGTTTTTACACTGAACAACTTTTATTGAAATATTTTTCCAGCTTGAAACTAATTTTTCACCAACAAAATAATTTGCAAGTTCACCAACAGTCATTCCATGAGTTATTGGAATTTCTGCAATCCCAACAAATGATTTGTAATTGGGATCTAAAACAGGTCCATCAACATAGTTACCACCAATAGGATTCGGACGATCAAGAATAATTATCGGAATATTATTTTCTCCGGCAGACTCCAATACATAATACATAGTTGATATGTATGTGTAAAACCTTGCACCAACATCTTGAATATCAAAAATCAGAACATCAATATCTTTAAGATTTTCCTTTGAAGGTTTTTGATCTTTGCCATAAAGTGAAATGATTGGAATTTCTTTGTAAAGATTATTTTTATAGTTAATTTTTTCACCGGCTTCAGCACTTCCTTTAAAGCCATGCTCTGGAGTAAAGATTGATTTTACTGAAACAGTCTCTTGATCTAGTAAAGCATCAACTAAATGAGTTCCATCTGCAAGCAGTGAAGTGTGATTACAAACTACACCAACTTTTTTTCCGGAAATAAGGTTTGGGTTTTCAGAAAAAAGTAAATCTGCTCCATTAATTATTTGAGCATTTAACTTTAAAGAAAATAGAAAAACAAAAAGAATAATTAAATATCTGTATAAAAATTTCTTTTCCATTTTATTTCCTTCCTTCAAAAAAAACAACCTCCTGTTAAAGGAGGTTGTACTATTAAAAATAGTTATTTGTTTATGCAGGATAATTTTCAATCAACTCTTTGCTACCAAAAAAGAAAGCTATTTCTTTCGTAGCATTTTCATCAGAATCAGACCCGTGAACTGCATTGTATTGAACACTTTTTGCGTAAAGCTTTCTAACTGTCCCTTCTGCAGCATTTGCAGGATTAGTTGCTCCAATAAGTTTTCTATAATCTTCTACAGCATTTTCTTTTTCTAATGCAATCGGTACACAAGGTCCGGAAGTCATATATTCAACTAATTCACCATAAAAAGGTTTTTCTTTGTGGATCTCATAAAATGCTTTTGCTGCATCCTCAGAAAGTCTGATCATCTTTAATGCTTTAACTTTAAATCCAGCTTTGCATATCATTGATATTATCTCACCAACGTGATTATCGTTTACTGCATCTGGTTTAATTATCGCTAATGTTTTGTTACTCAAGTAGAACTCCTATTTCTTTTTACTTTTTTTCTTATCTGATTTTTTATTTTTCTTTTTCGATTTGTCTTCTTTTTTCTTCTCAACCTTTTTTGCTGCCTTGGTTTTTACAACTTTAACCGGTGTTAACTTCTTAACAACTTTTTTAACAGGTGAGGTCTTTTTAATAACAGGCTTTTTAGCTTTCAACTTTTCAATTGCTTTTAGCATTGTTACGCCAATTTCTGCTGGGCTTTCAACAACATGAATTCCTGCTTTTTTCATTGCAGCCATTTTCTCAGCCGCTGTTCCTTTTCCACCCGAAATAATTGCGCCTGCGTGACCCATTCTTCTTCCGGGAGGTGCAGTTCTTCCTGCAATAAATCCAACCACAGGTTTCTTAACATTTTTCTTTATGAACTCGGCTGCTTCTTCTTCAGCACTTCCGCCTATTTCACCGATCATAACAATTCCATCTGTGTCTTTATCATCATTAAACATTTTTATGATATCAATAAATCTTGAACCAATAATCGGATCTCCGCCAATACCAACACAGGTTGATTGACCAAGTTTAACATCAGATAATTGTTTTACAGCTTCATAAGTTAATGTTCCGGAGCGGGAGACAACTCCAATTTTTCCTTTATTGTGGATGAAGCCGGGCATAATTCCAACTTTTGCAATTCCAGGCGAAATAACACCTGGACAATTTGGTCCAACTAAAACAATATCTTTTCCTTTAATCGAATTATAAACATTCAACATATCGTTTGTTGGAATTCCTTCAGTGATGCAGATGATATATTTTATTCCTGCACCGGCAGCTTCTAAAATTGCATCAGCCGCAAATGCTGGTGGAACAAAAATTACTGATGTATTTGCTTTTTGAATTTTTACAGCGTCAGCAACTGTATTAAAAACAGGAACTCCTTGAAAATCTGTTCCGCCTTTGCCTGGTGTAACACCTGCAACTACTTTAGTTCCGTATTCAAGCATTTGAGTTGTGTGGAATGATCCTTCACTGCCGGTAATTCCCTGAACAACAAGGCGAGTGTTTTTATCGATTATGATAGCCATAAATAATCCTTTTCTAGTTTAAATTTTATGAACAAAAATAAGGAAATTCTGGGATATAGATAAATATTTTATAGAATGTTAAAAGCTAAATATTCAAGGTTTCAATATTAGATTCAAAGAATATTATGCCATATCTTGAATTAGTTCAAGTTTGGAAGTAATTTTCAATCAATTATTTAACAAGGTATATTATGTTATCAAATCAAGATTCGGGCGCTAAAAGTTTTGATATAAAAAATCTAAGTCTCAAAGAAAAAATTTCATTAGTAGAAGATATTTGGGATGAAATTAGTAATACTCAAAACTATGTTGATGTTTTTGATGAGCAAAAGAAGGAATTAGATTCTCGATTGAGTAAATACAAACTCAATCTAAGTGAATCAAAGAAGTGGAGTATTGTACGCGAAGAGATTAAATCAAAACTATGATGATTGATATTATTATTCAACCTGATGCAATTAATGATATCCTTGAAGCAGCAAAATGGTATGATAATAATCTAAAGGGACTTGGTGAATCATTTTTAGAAAGTGTTGACTATGCAATAAATTCAATTCAACAGAATCCAGAGGCATATCCAAAAGTTTATAAAGAATTAAGGAGAATTTTATTGAGAAAATTTCCATTCAGTTTATCTTACTTGTATGAAGATGAACAAATAATTGTGATTGCAGTTTTTCACGCAAGTAGAAATCCAAAAACCTGGAAGAAAAGATCTAAATAACTTTATATCCAATCAAATGCATAACTTGGGTTGAACCCATTTGAAACGGTTCTTCTTCATCAAAAATAAATCCCAGGTTTTTATACCATTCTAAAGATTTTACATTTTGCTTCATTACACCAAGCCACACTTTACTGAATCGTTTTTCCTTTGCAATTCTGTATGCTTCGTTTAAAAGTTTTTTTCCAAGACCAAATCCTTGATAATCTGGTAAAACATATAATGATGAAACAAAGAACTTTTTGTTGATATGATCTTCAAACAATTTTAGCCATCCTGCAGGAACCGAATTTACTTCTGCAATAATTCCATTTGAGAAAGGATCGTTTAAGATTTCAATAAGCCTGTCTTCGCTGTAATGTTTTTCAAAGTGAGATAGAATGTCTTCTTCGGGAATAAATGTGTAAGTGTTTTTCCACGTTATAAGTAAAATGTTTTTTACGATCGAGAAATCTTCTATGGTCCAATTACGAATTGTTATTTCAGCTTGTAATTTCATCTTGTATATGCTTTGCCAATTGAAATATTTTTTTTTCCTCAAATTGTTGGGATAAAATTTGTAACCCTATTGGAAGATTTTCTGAGTTCTTGCCGATTGGAATACTCATTCCAGGAATACCTGCAAGATTTGCGGAAGTAGTGTAGATATCGCTCAAATACATTTGTAATGGATCATCGGATTTTTCTCCAATCTTAAATGCAACTGTTGGGGTGGTTGGAGTGATTAACAAATCAACCTGCCTAAAAACATTATCAAAATCTTCTTTAATTAATCTTCTTACTTTTTGTGCTTTGCGATAGTAAGCATCATAATAACCAGAAGAAAGTACGTAAGTGCCGAGCATAATTCTACGTTTAACTTCTGTGCCGAAACCTTGTGTGCGGGAATTTAAATACATCTCTTTAAGGTTTGAATAATCATTTGCTCTAAAGCCGTAACGCGCACCATCAAATCTTGCTAGGTTGGATGATGCTTCTGCAGTTGTTAAGATGTAATATGCTGCAATTGTGTATTCTGTTTTTGGGAGTGAAATTTCTTTAACTTCATATCCCTCTAGTTTTAACTCATCAACAATGTTTAGGATTGCTGTTTTAATTTCTTCATCTAATCCATCTGCAAAATATTCTTTTGGTATTCCAATTTTAAGTTTTTTGTCTTTTGCTAGTGAAGAGGAAAAATGCGGTATTACTTTTTCGATAGATGTAGAGTCATTTAAATCTTTTCCAGAAATAACTTCCATCACTAAAGCTGCATCTTCAACATTTTTTGAGAATGGTCCGATTGAATCGAAAGATGAAGCGAAAGCAGTTAAACCAAAACGGGAAACTCTTCCGTAAGTTGGTTTAAGCCCAAAGATTCCGCAAAAAGCTGCGGGCTGGCGAATAGATCCGCCAGTATCTGTTCCGAGAGAAACATCGCAAAGGTTTGCAGCAACTGCAACTGCGGAGCCGCCGCTTGATCCGCCGGGCACTCTCGTTTTATCAAAAGGATTTAAAACATTTCCAAAAGCCGAGTTTTCATTTGATGAACCCATTGCAAATTCATCGCAGTTTGTTTTACCGATGATGATTGCATCTTCATCAATAAGTTTTTGTACTGTTGTTGCGGTGTAAAGCGAAGTAAAATTCTTTAAGATATTTGATGAGCAGGAGAGAGGATGATCTTTATAAGCAAGAACATCTTTAATTGCAATTACCATTCCCGCAAGTTTGCCGGCAGAGTTATTTTTTATTTTCTGCGCAACTGTGGTTGCCGACTCAATTGCTTCATCACTAAAAACAAAGTTGAATGCGTTAAGGTCTTTTTGGTCTTCAATATTCTTAAGAAAAAGCTTTACATTTTCTGTAAGGCTAAGCTTGCCTGATTTAATTAGTTCTAATTTCTCTTTGTGGTTTTTGTAGAAAGTCATTCTCAAAACATTTTTATTCAATTTAAAAAATAGATTCCCGCTTTCGCGGGAATGACAGAAAACAATTTCAATTTACATTAAAAAAATCCCGAAACTAGTTCGGGATGACAAACAGTAATTAAGACTTATCAGGTTTTTTCACATCGTCATCAGTTTTTTTTATTTCTTCTTCAACATCTTTTAAAGACTTTTTAAATTCCTTCATACCTTTACCCAAACCCTGAGCAAGTTCCGGAATTTTTTTAGCACCAAATAACAAAAGTATTACAAGTACAATCAATATTATTTCGCCTGCGCCTAAATTGCCAAACATAACATCACCTTTAATTTAATATATAATTAGCTATCGATTTAAAAATTTGCTGCCCATCAGTTCTTCCAAGAGTTGGATCGCAAGCTCTTTCAGGATGAGGCATCATTCCCATTACATTCCCGTTTTTATTAACGATACCTGCAATGTTCATTTGAGAACCATTAGGATTATTTTCATTATTAACATTTCCATCTTCATCAGAATATCTAAAAAGAATTTGTCTGTTAGCTTCAAGTTCTTTTAACAATTCAATATCAGCAAAATAATTTCCTTCACCGTGAGCGATAGGAATTTTTAATGCTTTTGTTGATTCACTAATCTCTGCAGAAAATATAGTCTCTCTGTTTTCAGTTTTAAGATAAACATCTTTACAAGCAAACTTAAGGGAATTATTGCGTATCATAACTCCGGGCAACAAACCAGCTTCTAATAAGATTTGAAAACCATTACAGATTCCGATTACAATTCCGCCTTTATTTGCAAAGCTGATGACGGAATTCATAATCGGGGAAAATCTTGCAATTGCACCCGTGCGAAGATAATCGCCGTAAGAAAATCCGCCCGGAAGCAGAATAACGCTGCTTTGCTTTAAGTCGGTATCTTTATGCCAGAGAAATTCAACATCATAGTTTAGAACTTTGCGTAAAGAGTAATATGCATCGTGATCGCAATTAGAGCCGGGAAAAACTACTACGCCAAACTTTAAGTTCATTTTACTTCTTCAAGTTTAAATTCAAAATCTTCCATAATCGGATTTGAGAGAAGCTTTGAACAGTAAAGATTTACTTCCTTTTCTGCTTCATTGCGATCTGAGAGATCAACATCAAACTCAATTAGTTTTCCTATGCGTGTGCTTTTGATGTTGGTAATGCCAAGATGCTTTGCACCTTTTTCAACTGCAACACCTTGTGGATCTAAAATAGATGGTCTGCGTTTTATTAGAACTGTAGCTTTAAACACTTTTTACTCAGGATTTTTATTTGAGAAATACTTAAAAATCTGGCGAAAAATACCAAATGCAATCATGAAAACAAAAATGAAAAACAATCCTTTAACATGGAATATAATCAAAACAATAAGCGCGATAAGATAAGCGATGTAGATTACAGGATTCTTTTTTATCGAACTCAATGAAAACTTTGGCAGCGTATCATACTTAACTCTGCTTACCATCAAAAATGATAAAAGTAAAACCATCGGAATAATAAAAATCTTTAGCTCTTCAGGGTATCCATTTTTATAAAATGACAAGATGAAGCAGACAATCGTTAGTGCTGAAGAAGGTATTGGTAGCCCTGTAAAATATGATTTATCAAATCCAACAAGCTGAACATTAAATCTTGCTAATCTAAATCCGCCGGCAATCATTGGAAGTGAACTTATTATAACGCCAAAAACTTCGAATTGGTTAAAGTAGGTTGAGTAAAGTAGAAATGAAGGTGCAACACCAAAACTCACAACATCGGAAAGTGAATCAAGTTCAACACCAAGTTCACTGCTGGATTTTGTAAGGCGAGCCATAAAGCCATCAAGAGTATCAAAGATTGCAGCAATAATTATTAACCAGCCAGCATAAGTATAATTTCCCTGGCTTGCGCTGATAATCGAAAAAAAACCGCTAAACATGTTCATAGCGGTAAATAAATTCGGTATAACAGAAGGTGTAATTCTAAATCGATTCATTCATTAATATTCAAAAAGGATTGTTTCGCCAGCAGTAACGTTGTCGTCTTTTTTTACTTTTACCTGCCACTGCTCGGGAACAATAATATCAACACGACTTCCAAATTTAATCATACCGAATCGATTTCCAATCTTTACGGAATCTCCAACTTTGAGATCACTTACAATTCTTCGCGCAACAAATCCTGCAATCTGAGTGAATAAAACTTTTCCTACGGGACTTGTAATTCCAATTTCATTTCGTTCATTTCGTTCAGATGCTTTATCTTCAAAGGCTGCGAGATATTCCCCCTGAATATATTTTACATATTCAACTTTGCCTGTAATCGGAATTCTGTTTACGTGAACGTTAAGAGGTGACATAAATATCGAAACCATTTTTGCTTTACCATTGATAAACTTTTCATCTAAAACATCTTTTACAAATAGAACTCTTCCATCAGCAGGGGATACTACTATTTTTTCTTTATTTGGAATTGTACGTTCAGGATCGCGAAAAAAGTTTAGTGTAAAGATCACAAGAAAAGCAGAAATTAATAAAAGCGGAACACGGATAAAATTATTATCTAAGAGAATACTGATTGCAATTAGGACAAAAACAACGATGAATACTATCCCCATTGTATTGTAACCGTATTTAGTAAACATTATTTAACACTCGCTATATTAAAAAGATGTTCGGTGTATTTTTTTAT
>JBATOT010000117.1:0-2990 GCA_049291095.1 Ignavibacteriaceae bacterium
ATCGCCTTGAAATACAATCCGCTTACAAAAAAATCGGCTATTGTTAACTTGTCAAGAGTTTCTAAACCAGGGCTTCGTAAATACGTGAAAGCCGACGAATTACCACGTGTACTCAATGGTTTAGGTATTGCAATTATCTCTACTTCAAAAGGCATTGTAACCGATAAAGAAGCAAGAACACTTAATGTGGGTGGAGAAGTGTTGTGTTACGTATATTAATTAATTTTTAGTTGACCGCTTTAATAATTAAAGCCTTAAACAAGTATTTATGTCAAGAATAGGTAAAAAACCAATTTCAATTCCCGCTGGAGTTTCTGTCGAAGTTAACTCCGACAACCTTGTGACTGTAAAAGGTCCTAAAGGTGTTCTTACGCAGGGAATGGATCCCGATATGGGACTCACAATTGAAGACGGAGTGCTAACTGTTACTCGTCCTTCAGAACAAAAACGTCACAAAGCACTTCACGGTCTTTACAGATCACTTATCAGCAACCTTGTAGTAGGAGTAAGCGAAGGTTATAAAAAAGAACTTGAGCTTGTTGGTGTGGGTTATAAAGCAACCAATAATGGTAATGTGATTGATATGTCATTGGGTTATTCTCACAACATCTACCTGATAGTTCCTAAAGAATTGAAAGTAGAAACCAAAATGGAAAAAGGTAAAAATCCTATTATTATTTTGGAAGGAATTGATAAGCAATTAATAGGCTTGGTTGCTGCCAAAATTAAATCTCTACGTAAATCTGAGCCATATAAAGGTAAAGGTATTAAGTTTGTAGGTGAAGTAATAAGAAGAAAAGCTGGTAAAACTGCCGGTAAAAAATAATAAATAGTAGAATATTTAATCAATAAATATATGTCTAGTCTAAAGTCTGAAAGAAGACAGAAAATTAAGTGGAGAGTTAGAAAGAAAGTTAATGGTACCTCATTGAAACCTAGATTAACTGTATTTCGTAGCAATTCTGGTATATATGCTCAATTAATTGATGATATAGCTGGTACTACTTTGGCTTCAGCTTCTTCACAAGAACTTGGTCTTAAATCATTGAATGTTGAAAATTCTAAGCAAGTAGGTTTGACTATAGCTAAAAAGGCTATTGAAAACGGCGTAAACACTTGTGTATTTGACAGAAATGGTTATTTGTATCATGGAAATGTGAAAGCCTTGGCAGATGGTGCTAGAGAAGCTGGACTAAACTTTTAATTCGAATTAAATGAAAGCAATTAAAGTAAACGAATCAGAACTTAAAGAAAAAGTTGTAGCAATAAACCGTGTTGCCAAAGTAGTAAAAGGTGGTAGAAGATTTAGTTTTTCGGCTATCGTTGTACTTGGTGATGGACAAGGTGCTGTAGGTCAAGGTCTTGGAAAAGCAAATGAGGTAACAGATGCTATTTCAAAAGCCATTGAGGATGCTCGTAAAAATCTTGTGAATGTTCCTATTATCAACGGTACAGTGCCTCATGATATGATTGGAAAATATTCAGGTGGATTTGTATACGTGAAGCCTGCTGCTCCAGGTACGGGAGTTATTGCTGGTGGTGCAATGCGTGCGGTACTTGAAGCTGCCGGTGTACACAATGTATTAGCCAAATCTAAGGGTTCTTCCAATCCTCATAATGTTGTAAAAGCAACAATCGATGCATTGGTAAAAATGAGAGCTCCGCATGAAATTGCAATGCAGAGAGGAATCAAACTAAACAAAGTATTCAACGGATAATTTCCGGATAAATTTAAAGAGATGGCTAAATTGAAAGTTACTCAGACCAGAAGTCTTATTAAAAGACCAAAATCACAGAAATTAACAATGCAGGCCCTTGGCTTAAATCGCATTGGTAAGTCTGTTGAAGTTGAAACTAATCCTGCAATTGATGGCATGATTAGAAAGGTTAGTCACCTTATCACTATTGAAAATATTTAATTTTAGGGCAAACCGAGTAGTATTTACTGCGTAAAAAAGATTAACAATGAAATTAGAATTATTACAGCCATCAGAAGGCTCAGTTAGAAATAATACCAGATTAGGCAGAGGCCAGGGTTCTGGTGGCGGTGGTACTGCCAAAAGAGGTCATAAAGGTGCTAAATCTCGTTCTGGTTACAGCCAGAAAAGAGGTTTTGAAGGTGGTCAAATGCCACTTCAAAGGAGGTTGCCTAAATTTGGTTTTAATAACATCAACCGCGTTGAGTATAAAGCAATAAATCTTGATACTATTCAATCATTGGTTGAAAATACAGGAATCAACAAAATTGATCTTGCATTTTTGAAAGAACACGGATTAGTATCTAAATTTGATTTGGTAAAAATTCTTGGTAGAGGTGAAATGAACACCGCTGTAGCAATAAAAGTACACTCTTTTTCAAAATCTGCGATTGACAGTATCGAGAAAGCAGGTGGTAAAGCAATTTTATTGAGTGATGAAACTTCGCTTGATGATGTTCAGGTTGCGGCTGTATCAGGGAAGTCAGTTAAAGTTGCAAAAAAAGAGGTTGTTGCTGAGGTTACTTCAGAAGAAGCAACCGAAGTTGAAGCTCCAAAAGCCAAAGCTACAAAAAAGGTTAAAGCAGGTGATGAGCTTGAAAAAATTGAAGGAATTGGACCAAAAATAGCTGATTTATTCAGAAATGCTGGAATTGATACTTTTCAAAAGTTAGCTGACACAAATGTTGATACCATGAAAGAGATACTTTCTAATGGCGGTAGCAATTTTGCATCACATGATCCTTCAACCTGGGCTGAGCAGTCATTGCTTGCGGCTACTGGAAAGTGGGACGAATTAAAAGAATTGCAGGATAAATTAAATGGAGGCCGTCCTGAATAATTTTTCTTTATATGAAAAAATTAATTAATACTCTAAAAAATATTTGGTCAATCGAGGAGCTAAGAAACAGAATCTTAGCTACTCTTTTTATCATTGTTGTTTTTAGAATTGGTTCATACATAACATTACCAGGTGTAGATCCTAATAAATTACAGGATGTTACAGCTAGTAAT
>JBATOT010000118.1:0-14621 GCA_049291095.1 Ignavibacteriaceae bacterium
TTCAATTGGAGCATCACTCCCAATTTCATAAGGCACAACTCCGCATAAATATTCTTCAAGAGGTAAACTGAGTATTACATTAAATTTATTATTTTCATTAATTGTTACATCAAAATCACCTTCGTAAACTCTGTCTTCAACACCTTGCCACCACCAACCAATTCCATAAGGAACATTGCAAATCTTCAAACTACCGTTCTTATTTATTGATTTTAATAAAAAATTTTTGGCGGATATAAAATGATTTACGAAACGAATATTCACAAAAATAGAATCAGATTTAATAAAGAATAGCAACGAATCATTTTTATTGAATTCAGTATTTACCGTGAAATCATTTGTGCACAAATTCCAGTTGTCATTAAAAGTAATACTTAGAGTATCTAAAGTGTAAATTATTCTTACTCGTACTTGCGGTTCTTCTTTAAATATAAACTGAGAATATGTTTTAGTAACATTACTCGACAAAGTCAAAAGAAGAAGAATAATGGTAGAATTTAATTTCATACTTTAATTCTTAACTACTCGGTTGTTCTGGATTAATTGCATTACTTAAAATATCAAGAAGTTGTTTTTTACTGAATGGTTTTGATAAATAATGTGACATCCCTTTTGATAAAAATTCTTCTTTCTCATGTCCCATAGCAAAAGCAGTTAAAGCGATAATCGGTATATCTTTGTAACCTGCCATTTTTCTAATTAGTTGTGATAATTCTATTCCATCCATACCATGATGTAAATTGATATCCATAAGTATCACTTTATATTTATTGGTATCTAATAATTCCAGAGCTTCATCACTATCCTTTGCATTGTCTATTTTATACAAATTTTTAGTGATAGTTCTTACATACTTAACTGCAATCTCATCATCCTCAACATAAAGTATATGCTCTGCGTTGACCGGATCGATAATTTTTTCTGTGATCTCAATTGCATCATTTAATGTGATTTGAGGTTCGAGTTCGATTTTAGTAATGGGGAGCATAATGCTAAAAGTTGTTCCTCCATCAGGATTGCTTTTTACGCTTATAGTTCCTTTCATTAGTTCAGTATATCTTCTGGCGATAGTTAAACCAAGTCCAGTGCCTTCAAAACTGCGGTTATATCCTTCACTTGCTTGCCTGAATTCTTCCCAAATAAGATTTTGTTTTTCGGTAGAAATACCAACGCCCGTATCTGAAACATTAATTGTAGCATAATTATTTGATATGCTTGCAGTTAATTTAATGCCGCCTTTAGTTGTAAACTTTATTGCATTATTTATAAGATTATTTAAAACACTCTGGAATAAAAAAGTATCCACTTCACAAAGTATTTCATCAACTTCAAATTTAAATAGGTAAGATAGATTTTTTTTAGCGGCAGCACTTTCAAAAAATTGAAAACTTTCAATCATAGAAGGAATAATATTCAGAACCTTTAAATTAGGTTCTACTTTTGCTGCCTCAAGTTTTGATAGATTAAGTATTAGATTCAAAGTTTCAAGCAGCCGCTGTCCAGAAGCATTGATTGACTTTACCATATTAAAGTATTCAAGATTGTCTTTAAATTCTCCCATCAACATTTCAGAAAATCCTAAAATACCAACCATCGGGGTGCGTAGTTCATGACTCATATTGGCAAAAAAGTTTGATTTTATTTTATTCATTTCTTCTGCTTTTTCTTTTGCCAGGATAAGTTCTTCAATCATTCTTTTTTTGTCAGTAATATCTTCATTAACAGCAACAAAGTTTATGATTTTGCCTTCATCACTAACGATAGGGGAAACAATAGCATTTTGCCAATATAATTCGCCGTTCTTTTTTCTATTTAAAATTTCACCTTTCCAATCATTGCCGGATAAAATAGTATTCCACATATCTTTGAAGAACTCATTGGAGTGCTCTTCAGATTTTAGAATTTTAGGATTACTGCCTTTAACTTCCTCAAAAGTATAACCTGAAGTTTCTGTAAACTTTGGATTAACATATTCAATATTACCTAACGGATCAGTTATTATTATGCTAACAGGGCTTTGAATAATTGTCTTTGAAAGTTTTAATGTCTCTTCTTCTGCACGCTTATGTTGAATATAAATGCTTAGTTCGTGAGCAACAATCTCAAGAACTTCAACACTAGAATAATCGTAAGCATTAGGATTATCATAACTTTGTACAACCAAAACACCTATCACTTTTCCGCCTATTCTAAAAGGAACACCCAGCCATATTTCCGGAATAACTCCAATCATTCCAGCAGTACCGGAATCTATTAATTTATTTATTTGATTTTTAGTTAAAAGTACCGATCGTTTTTGTTCGATAACGTAACCAGTCATTGATCCTTTAGCCGGCCATTCAGAAATTTCTTCAACTTCATCTTTATCAACATCAGAGTTTAACATTCCTGTTTTTTCATCGTAGAGAGCTATAAAAAAATTATTTACATTTATAAGTGATGAGAGTTCATTACGCACAGCTTCAAATAAGGCTGTTAATCGAGTTGAAGTAACAACAGCTTCTGCAACTTTATATTGTATTGTTTGTAAAATTT
The DNA here is from genome assembly GCA_049291095.1 of Ignavibacteriaceae bacterium. Lineage (GTDB taxonomy): Bacteria > Bacteroidota > Ignavibacteria > Ignavibacteriales > Ignavibacteriaceae > IGN3. Next base: position 2,536 of record JBATOT010000118.1, read on the forward strand.
CAGAACGCTTTCTCTCAGTTATATCCTGATGAGTTCCAAACATCATCAGCGGTTTATTATCTTTTGTGCGAGAAACAACCTTTCCTTTATCCAGAATCCAAACCCAATGTCCCTCTTTGTGTTGCATTCTTATTTCAGCTTCGTAAAAATCAAGTTCACCTTTAAAATGTTTTTTTAAGATTAATTCACTTTGGACTTTATCATCCGGGTGAACAAGTTGATAAAATGTATTTATTGAGATGGGTTCAAGTTCTTCTTTTGAAAATCCTAATATTTCAAACCATCTGTAATTAAAAACTGTTTCACCAGTTTGAACATTCCATTCCCAGGTTCCAACATTTGTTCCCTCAATTATATTAGCCAATCGTTGCTTTTGATTCTCAATTACTTGTTGTGCTGTCATTAAATTTGATTGGTCAAACAGGTAACCTCGTATTTCAGTAATGCTGCCTTTACTATCTTTTATAAATTTTGTGTAATCATAAAACCAAAGATAATTTCCATTCTTGTGCCTGATTCTATAAGATTGTTCAAAATTGTCAATTCCGGTAAAAATATAGTCACGTACCTCATTTTTAATTTTCGGTAAATCATCCGGATGAATTAGTGAAGTGAATAAAAAATCAGTACTTGTAAGATACTCTTTAGGATAACCGAGTATTTCAATTATGTTTGATGAAACATATCTTACCGGCCATCCATCTGTAGGTGCCCAGATAATAGTACATACTGGTCCGGAAGAAAATAAATCCCTTTCGGTCTTTAGAGCATTAATCGCTTTTTTTCTTTCAGTGATATCTCGACCTAAAACAACAAGACCTTTTCTCGTTCCATCGGATTCAAATAATGGAACCTTAATAACATCATAAATTTTTTCCGTGCCATCCTTTTTGGGAATAATTTCTTCGCCTTGAGAAATTTCTTTATTTACCCAGGCTATATCATCGCTAGAATTACAATTAAGGAAAGCCTCTCTATAAATTGGATTTGTATATTCAGCCAGTTCTTGATCGGTCTTGCCTCTATAGTCAACATTCTTTAAATCAAATAAATCCAAATCTGCATCATTAGCTTCCAACCATTTACCATTTCCATCTTTGAAGCAAATAATATCCGGAGTTGAATTGATCAAAGCTCTGAGTCGTTGCTCATTTTCTTTTATCGTTTGTTCATTCTTTAGTCGTTCAGAAATATCTGTTCCAATACTTAAAAGTGCTGGTTTTCCAGCCCATTCAACTAACTTAACATAAACTTCAAGATGTAATTTTGTTTTATCTTTTTTTAGATGAAATACTTCAAAAACTGCTTCGCCTTTTTCTTTGATTAATTTTACCCGTTCTTCAACTAATTTATTTGTTTCCGGTGAATCTATATCGCTTAATTTTAAAATATTATATTCTTCATTGGTATAGCCATGCATTATTGCAGTATTTTGATTTGCATAAAGACAGTTACCATCCAAATCATACACACTTATCGAACCTGGAGCTGTATCAAGCATATTTGCCATTAATACAATTGATTCTTCGTTCTTTTTTCTTTCGCTTATATCAGAAACAGCACCAAAGACTCCAATCAATTTATTTTCAGTATAATCCCAAACAGGTTGAGCTTTAGAATTAACCCAAACTAAATCTCCATTTTTATTAATTGTTCTGATTTCACGATTAACCTTTTCATTTCTACTTAATTTTTGCAGATCAAGATCATCTAATTTTAATTCATCAGGATGCAAAGTCGCTCTCCATCCTCCTGCATTTTTATATTCTTCAAAAGAATAACCTGTTATTTTTTCAAATGAACCAGCTATCCATTCAAGCCTATGATTACCATTATCATCAACAGAAGTAGAAAATAAATAATCGGAAGTAAGATTAGATATAGCACGGTACTTTTCTTCAGATTCTTTTAGTTTTGCCTCAATTATTTTCTTTGTTGTTATATCTCTTGAGACTGCTAATAAATTTATTGCTCTGCCTTCTTTATCTCGAATAAATGAAACTGTTGATTCGATCCAAATTATTTTTCCGTCTTTGCGTATCTGTTCAGTTTCAACAAGATTACTACGACTAGGATCTGCATTACCTGATTTCTCAAGTTCAATTTGTTCAGCCCGGAGATTATTTATGTATGATAAAGAAGATGGAGTTAAAGTATTTTTAAAACCAATAGAAATCAATTCTTCTGGCGTGTAACCAAGCAATTTTTTTACCGATGGACTCAAATAGGTATAATTTAGCTCCAGGTCAAAAACAGCGATAGAGTCAATAGTATTTTCAGCAATTAATTTGTAACGTTCTTCACTTTCCCTTAATAATTGTTCCGCTTTTCGTTTTTCAGTGATATCATTTGCAATGGCGATAGTAACATTATTATTAAAATATTTTGCAGGATATAACCTAACATCTTTTAGAAACTCCTCACCATTTTTTCTTAATCCCCAAAATTCAAATTGCTGATTTATCCCTTTAAACGAGTTTGCTAGTGCTGATGCAACAGATGCCATGTTGTTTTTGTTTTTTGCACTAACAAATGCAGGAGATTTACCAATAAGTTCTTCACGTTTGTAGCCATACATATTTACTGCTCCCTGATTTACGTCAAGGAAAGTCCCTTCTTCATTTAATATGTAAATTGCCTCAGAAACGTTATCAAATAAACCTCTATAACTTATTTCACTTTCTTTTAAATTACTTTCAAATCGTATTCTCTCTGTAATATCATGAGCCACACCTTGTAATCCAACAACTTGCCCATTTTGAAAAATTGGTCGCTCATACAACTCTAACATAACTTTACTGCCATTTGCGTGCTGCAATTCAACGTACACAGGATCAGTTAATATTTTTCCGCTTAAATGTAAATGTGTTCTCGTTTTAGCTTTTTCATTAATTGGGGAGTCAGTAATAAACCAGTGTTTTTGATTTAACCATTGTTCAACAGAATATCCAGTAATGTTTTTTATAGATGGTGAAATGTATTCAACCATACCGTCCAGGTTCTGAACATAAAAGAATAGATGAGGTGTTCCCTCAACAAGCAATTGCATTCTTTCTTGATTCTTCTGTATTTCAGATTCATAAGATTTGCGGTTTGTGATATCTGTAATAAATCCTTCAAGATAAAGTAATTTTCCTTTGCTCGAGTAAATACCTCTGCCTCGCTCCCAAACCCATTTGGTAATATTATTTTTAGTAATTATTGGGTATTCAAATTCAAAATATTTTTTGTTCTTTAGAATTTTTTGCCAATGCTTCCGGATTTGTAGTTGAACATCCGGATTGATAATGTCATTAAACGATACAGTTCTATTATTGATAAAATCTTCAGGATCATACCCGGTTATTTCTCTGCAACCTTCACTAATAAACTCCATCGTCCAGTCTTTATCATTTGTGCATCGATAAATAAACCAGGGGAGATTACTAACTAAAGTAGAATATGTTTTCTCTGCTTCTGCTAAAGAAATTTTGACATTATCATCGATTGTGATCTCATCAAAATTGAAGATGGCTCCAGTAGCCTTATTATTGATATCCGATAATGCTTTTAATCTAAAACTAATTGTTCTGGATTTATTATTTTTAAATTTTACAGGTGTATCAGAAATTATAAGTTCTTTGGTTTTGTTTTTAGAAAGATATTTTAAGAAAGATTTAATTTTATTAACCGTAGAATCATCAGCTAACTTTAGCAGTTCAAAAACATTTTTTCCAACACAGTGTTTTTCGGTAAAGCCAAATGAACTTAAAAATGTTGAATTGATTTGTTTAGTTGTCCCATGTTTGTCAGTTAATAAAATTCCGGAACTGATACTGTTAAGTATATTATTTTGTTCAGAATTTAATAAAGATGTTCTCTGTTTTAATGATTGAATTTCTTCAATAAGTTTTAATAAATGTTTTTGTTCTGGGGTAACAGTTTTTGATAAAGTTTGCACTTCTTTCTTAACTTTTTTAATCAAAAGGTTAAAGTCCTCATCAGAAATTCGCATCTAAATAACTCCTTAAACAAAAAAAATGGTTCTCAATAACATTCAAAAATAATGATTATTTTATTCTTAGATAAAATAAACAAATAGAAAGATTACAGCTTACAAATTAGCTTTTGAGGCGAATCCAAAAGCTCTTAAAAATTTTTTGTAATCTTCACATATAATTTAATGTTAATTCAGGTAAGTAAATGGTAGGATTATATGAAATGTAGGGGAGATTTTACGGTTGAAATGAGAAAATTTATTCTTCTATTGATTACTACTCGGCATCAACAACTCTCAGATTTAATTTCAAATTATTAATAAAAAGAAATATCACAATCTCAAAAGGGAATATCATTAGTGGATTTAAGTTGGGTTATAAAAAATTAATAGAATAGTGATTAAAAGAAAAATAGACATAAAAACCGTTGGTAAAATGTTCAAAAACCTTTTATAATAAGGATGATGTTTGCGGGTAAACAATCCAATGAAAGCTGAAACTATCAATGAAAATAATAAAATAGTAAAAAGAGCAGCGATAAAGTTTATTATTTTAAGACTCAGTGGAGGCGTAGCTAAGCCCCTCACAGAAAGTTTCATCCCAAAAAAGAAATGAACGATTCCTATTACTATCATAACCAACAGTATAAACCATTTATATAACTTATTTTTCATTTCTTAATTTATGGTTGATAACAACAGATGTTTCATCCTAAATAGCTAAGTAAAACAGCACTCTTGAAATTAACAGGAGCAGCTGTAAATTTAAATTTTTGTCTGATGCTTCGAAATACTTTTAGATTAAAATCTCAAACAAAATTCAATTGCTAAAAAATTGAAAAACTATGAACAATAAAATTACTCTTTTCTATCGAAGTCAGATTGAAGCATTAGTTAGCAATAAATCTAATAATAAGCTTTATAATCTATATCTATTTGTCTTTCAGTAACTTTATTTTCAATAACAATTGCTGATTGAATATATCCTTCAATATCCCAAAGATTTGCATAAAAGAGCGTATCTTCTTTAACAAAAAAACTGTACTTCCCTGGAGGAAGATAAACCTGGAAAAATCCGTTTTTATCTGATCTAATTATTGAAATTAATTGTGAATTTATTTTAGTCCGAAAAGAACTTGTATTTGGAGGTTCAGTCATACTATCAGTGGTTGCTTCATATATATAAATATCCCTAATAACGGGTGTAATTTTTCCACTAGGACTTCCAGGCATAAAGTTGCCTTCCAAAAACCAAACGTTTCCCCAAGCACCTTGCGTGATTGTAACTTTGCTTTCATTATTCGGTGGATATATAATTCCATCTTTTGAATCATCACAAGCATTAAATAACGAGGTTGCAAAAAAAAGTAACAGAACAAATTTATTTGGATTCATAATATTACCTCACAAAGAATACATATAACGACATTTCGCTTAACTTTTCAATCCCGATTTGCGGGACTTCTGTCCATAACAAGGAAGCAAAGTAAAGCATCCCAATGGGAATAAATATTTAACCGAAGGTTTGTAACTTGTTCAGTACAAACCGAAGGTAAGTTAATTAATTAGAATGAACACTTAGAACAAAATGCCAAACAAAACTTAAATGATAAAAATCTAAAAAACGCTAACCTTATTTGGCGGTCGGGTTGAGGCGCTGGTTATGTGTTTATTTTAACAATTCTTGTACATCCATTTTTAATGCTTCCAACATAGTATCAAGATTATTTCTCTTGATAACTTTATTTAATAAATCGAGTCTTGATAAAATTATTTTCTTTAAATATTGTTGTCGTTCTTCTTCGCTTTTATTAAAAAAATTAGAGTCATCAACAATAACAGAAAGCCCAATTGATTTTTCTTTTTTTCTATAGCGTTCAATTTCTTTTTTATTCTTTTCTTCAGATAATGGATTTACATAAAATTGAAATAAGACGAGTTCTAAATCGTTGCCGTAAGAATGGTTTTTCAAGACTCTTAATTTTTCACATATTCCATTTAAGCCCCAGATATAATTTCTAAATATTTTACCTTTCTCTTCTGCAATTTCTATTTGGTTCTGATCAAAATTATAATGTATTGATGGACCTGATACAAAACAACCTAAGATTTCATTTGAATTACTCATATTATTTTTTTTAACACATAACGACGTTGCGCCTAACCCGCCGCCCATAACAAGGAAGCCAAGTAAAACACAACTGATAAATATTAAGCCGTAGGTGCTTATCTTGCGTCAGCAAAGCACCGAAGGCAAGTTAATTAATTAGAACGAACACTTAGAACAAAATGCCGAACAAAAACTAAACGCCAAAAATTATAAAATCGCCCAACTAAAACAGCGGTCGGGTTGAGGCGCTGGTTATACGTTTTTACCTCAGGAATATTAATTTTTTTGTTTCTGAAAAATTAATTGTTGTTAAACGATAAAGATATATACCACTGCTTAAATTATATTTCGAAGCATCAAACGTTACTTGATAGACTCCTGGTGGCTTTTCTTCCTTTACAAGAATTAATACCTGTCTTCCAAGTATATCATAAATTTTAAGATTAACGAATCCTGTTGAAGGAAGTTGATAACTAATAATTGTACTTGAGTTAAAGGGATTCGGATAATTTTGTTGTAAACTGCATTTACCAGGAATGCTGGTTGTTACATCAGTAATAGTTGATCGGATACTTCGAAAAACACTTCCACCAGCAGTACCTCCAAAGATATATCCACTGTCATTGATAGCAAGAGACCAAATATAAGTATTTGTCAAACCGTTATTTATTGTAACCCAGCTATCTCCATTATTCATTGAACGAAATACACCTCCAATACCACTTGTTCCTCCAGTAATATCCCCAGAGCCTGCAAAGATATCGCCGCTGGCATTAATAATCAGAGAGTAAATGCTAAGTTCAGCAAAACCAGTAGCTACTAATACCCAGTTCACCCCATTGTCGGTGGAACGAAAGATTCCATTCCTCCAAGTCCCAGCAAAAATATTTCCATTGTTATTTGTTGCAAGAGAGTAAGCCTTAATAGGGTATGGCAAACCAATTTGGAGAGCTGACCAGCTATCACCGTTATTAGTAGACCGAAACAGATAATCGAAACCCGCTGCATAAATATCTCCTGAGATGTTAATAGTTATATCTTCAATGCTAAAATCAGTTAAACCATTATTGACTGTTATCCAATTTTCTCCGTTGTTAGTTGAACGAAAAATTCCGTATCCACCTATCCCTGTGAAAATATCACCGACAGAATTGATTGCAATAGAGTACACATATTTATTACCATTCGGTAAACCGTTATTAACTGCTATCCAGTTGTCTCCGTTATTGGTTGAAAGGAAAATACCTCCACCAGATGTACCTGCAAAAATATCTCCATTGGTATTGTGAGCAAGAGCTAAAATATCCCGGTTTGTCAAACCACTATTTTTTGCTTTCCAACTGCGTCCATTATCTGTTGTATTAAATACTCCGACCCCTAAATTCCCCGCAAAAATGTCTCCATTGATATTTATAGTGAGAGCCATAACGTGTGTAATTGGTAAGCCTAAGACCGACCAGTTATCACCATTATTAGTTGATCGGAAAATGCCAGCCTTCCGTTGTCCGACAAAAAGATTACCCATCGAATCAATTGCAAAAGACCGAATAAGATTATTTGTTAAGCCGTTACTAATTGATGACCAACTATCCCCATTATCTATTGAGCGAAAAACACTTCTATCATAGGTTCCAGCAAAAACATCGCCATTGGTATTACAAATAAGAGACATTATAATATTATTTGGCAATCCATTATTGATGCTTGTCCAGCTAACTCCATTATCAGTTGATCTGAATACACCGTTACCAGAGCCTGCGAAAATATTTCCATTGTGATTGATTGTAAGACAGTATATATCTGTATTTGTCAAACCGTTATTGATTGCTGTCCAATTGTCTCCGTTATCAGTTGAACGAAAAACACCGTTATAACTTCCTGCAAAAATATATCCATTGGAATGGATGGAGAAAGAACGCACAGAATTACTAGTCAAACCGTTATTGATTGCTGTCCAATTGTCTCCATTATCAGTTGATCGGAAAGTCCCACCAGCAGTACCAGCGAAAATGTCTCCATTCGCATTAATGGCGAGAACATTAATAAAATTAGTTGTCAATCCATTATTTATTGCTACCCAGCTATTTCCATTGTTCGTTGACCGAAAAACACCGCCATATGTTGCAAGAAAGATATTTCCGAGAGTATTTATAGCAAGTGACTGACAAAAATTATTAGAAATTCCATTATTTATTATTTCCCAATTGTTCCCATCATAAAGTAACCGAAAAACACCGTTGTTGTAAGTTGCAGCAAAAACATCTCCGCTGGTATTAACAGCAATGGACTGGATTTCGCCACCCCAAGGTCCATTTGTTTGTTCCCAAAAATCTTGCGAAAGACAGAAAGAAGAAAGTGCAAATAGAATAAGAATATTTTTTTTCATTTTTATACAATAATTTTTAACGTATAACGACGTTGCGCCTAACCCGCCGCCCATAACAAGGAAGCCGAACTAAAACGCAACTGATAAATATTTAGCCGTAGGTGTTTAAATTGCGTCAGCAAAAACACCGAAGGCAAGTTGATTAATTAGAACGAACACTTAGAACAAAAACTTTAACTAAAATACAATTTCAAAAATCACAAATCCGCCAAACTAAAACGGCGGTCGGGTTGAGGCGCTGGTTAGGTACACTATAAAATATAATAACAAGCCCCTACACTAAAGTAGAAATTTGAGTAATTATATTTTTTATCACTATGGTTTTTTGCTAGTACAGAGTTTGAATAATTCCAGAATGTGTAACCTAACTCTAGGTGAACGCCAACATTTGAAAGTGTTGAATTATTTAATTCAATTAACATTGTGCCTAAATAAATCGTATAACCAAAATTTGAACCTGAACCTTCAAAATCAAGGACTTTATCTTTTTCGTCTATAAAAGTAAATCCGGTTCCAACATAAAGTGGCCAAAAACTATTATTAGTGGTGATATAACCGAAAGATAAAGCTGCTCGGAAGTATAAAGTTCTGTCAAAAACCTTTATTACATCTTTTGCAATACTTGAACTCGGTAAGCCATAGGTGAAACCGAATAACCATCCACTATGATAGTAAAGTAATTGTGGTCCAGCGGTTAATCCAGCAGCATCAATACCGATTCCAAGTCTTTTCATTTGTAATCTTGTATCTAATGAATCCTGTGCTTGATTGAATGTTGAAAACAAAAAGAGGGAGAGAAAAATTATAAGATACTTCATTACATTATTCCCTGACTGTATGTACCTAACGACGTTGCGCCTAACCCGCCGCCCATAACAGGGAAGCCAAGTAAAACACAACTGATAAATATTTAGCCGTAGGTGCTTATCTTGCGTCAGCAAAGCACCGAAGGCAAGTTAATTAATTAGAACGAACACCTAAAACAAAATCAAAAATCAAATTGTAAAATTCAAAAACCTAAAAACGCTAACCTTACTTGGCGGTCGGGTTGAGGCGCTGGTTATACAAATTATTATTTGATGAATAATAAAATTATTGTTAATAAAAAATACAACACAGTAATACTAATGCTTAAAAAATTTAGTGATTTATTAGTTTTCAAACGTTCAATAATAATTTCTTCTTTATTATAACCTGAATAAGCTATATGGTGCAAAAGATAAATAATTGAATATGAGACTATAATGCTTATTAAAGCATTTGAACTATATAGATTGTACAAAAAACTAATGTTGTGATTTTTTAGAAAAAAAATAAGAGTTATAATATTTATCTCAATTAAAAATGATAATAAAACCAAAGATTTTATTTTAGCTGAATTACCACCGCGTAAATCCTCAAAAAAAGAATTCCAACGATAAATATTCACATAAACTAAATTATAAAAATTCATTATTCCTAAAGAAACAATCTGATCTTTGACAATAATCCTATTTGTATAACGACGTTGCGCTTAACCCGCCGCCCATAACAAGGAAGCCGAGCTAAAACGAAACGAAAAATATTTAGCCGTAGGTGCTTATCTTGCGACAGCAAAGCACCGAAGGCAAGTTAATTAATTAGAATGAACACTTAGAAAAAAATGCCGAACAAAAACAAAACGCCAAAAATTATAAATCTGCCTAACCAAAACGGCGGTCGGGTTGAGGCGCTGGTTAGGTAACTTGCTCTAAAATATTATTTATTAATATTTTATTTTTTATTGCAATTGATTTAATTAATAAAATAAACCTATTCTTATCAGTTTCCTTAAGCTTATCTAAATTGAAAGTGAATTTCGACCATCTTGATTCGACCCAAAGTTGCTTTTCATTTCCAGTTAATATTACTCTCTTAAGTTCTTGAATATTGAAATTCCAAGTTATTTCCTCAAGGAAGATTAGTTCTTTATCTGAAATAATAATTTTATACAGATTTTTTTTTCTTCTTTGAAAATGATCAAGTAAGGAAAATGAAATAACAAAAAAAAGAATAGAAAATATTTGTAATGTTAAAATTGTATTTAGATTTTGGTAACTTTTAAAGTATATAATAATAAGACTTAAGCATAAAATAGTTGGAAACATTATTATCTGACTTTCATACCATTTGTGTTGGATTTCAAATGAAAGTTCTCCAAAATCTTTTTGATTTGAAAACTTAATTAAGTCTTTATTGTTTTTTGTAAAATAGTATATCAAGAGTACTATTAAACTTAAAAAAGATATTGCCAAGAGATAGTAATTCCTAGTTACCAAAGTAATAACGACCAGAATACCACAAAGAATGAAAATTACTAATTTAGTTCCCATTGAGTTACCTAACGACGTTGCGCCTAACCCGCCGCCAATAACAAGGAAGCCAAGTAAAACACAATTGCCAATGATTAAACAAACTGCACTTAACTTGCGTCAGCAAAAGTGCGGTTTGTAAGTTAATTAATTAGAACGAATACTTAGAACAAAATGCTGAACAAAAAACAAACGCTAAAAATTATAAAATCGCCAAACCAAAATGGCGGTCGGGTTGAGGCGCTGGTTATACACAAAATATTAATTAAACAAATCTGGTTTATCATTTGAATTAGATTCTGTAATAATTTCTTTGATTTCAACAATAAAGTTATGAACTGCAATTACTTCACCATTAAACCCATATTTAATTTGAGTTTCTAAGACTGCTCTCAAAGAATCGCCAGGTCGGATATCATATTTTCGTAAATGAAAATCTGATAACCAATCCATATCAATAATTTTTGCTTGAATAGCTCGATCACCGTGTTTGAAGTCCCACATAGATTCGCCAAGATAATCAGGCTTTTTAACTTTCAATATCATTTCATTTCTATTGCTAAGTGTTTCCTTAGTTAAAAGATCTTCAACAGTTTCTGAGTCATAATTAAAATTTTTATTTATTGAAACGGTACCTTCGTCAGAATAATATTTAACAATATCTTTATCATTTAGAAACTTTACAGAATTTGAAAGTTTTCCAATACTGAATAATAGTTTTTCAACCGGAATTGGAGCATAACCAGGCAAACCGCGAACATCAGTTTCTTCTGCTAATTGCAAAAGTTCACCTTGCAAACCTTCAATTTGTATTCTGTTATCAATTTTATTTTTGTCTTCAAGAAATGCTAATAATTTATATTTCACTTTTAGAAGATATGCACCAACAATTTTTTTCCAATCACCAGCTTTTAACGCATTATCGTCAACAGATTCCAAAAAACTTTTAAAGAAAGATTTTAATGAGCCCGATTCAACATCTTCAAGAAGTAGAACTGAATTAATTTTAGAATCAATGGATTTTGCGAATTCACTATCAATAGCTTGGAAAGTTTCTATTAAACTCGACATCGTTGAAAAAATTCTCGAAGGGTCTCTACTACTTTTTTCAAAATCGATTTTTATATAGAAATCATAATCAATTTTATTGGATGCCATAGTTTATTTCTTTGTGTATAACGACGTTGCGCCTAACCCGCCGCCCATAACAAGGAAGCCAAGTAAAACACAACTGATAAATATTTAGCCGAAGGTTTGTAACTTGTTCAGTACAAACCGAAGGCA
>JBATOT010000119.1:0-53759 GCA_049291095.1 Ignavibacteriaceae bacterium
TCTTAGTGTTCTTTGTGGTTAAATGGATTTTGTGTTGAGTAAGTTGTTAATAGTACGCATAAATTAGTGAGCAGTAAATAGTGAATAGTAAACAGCTCATTGCTCAGAGATTTTAGTTTTTTATCGATGTCATTGAAAATTGAGCATCGAACATTAAGCATTAATTCTTCTCCCGTCTCACATTTCGTAATTAACTTAAAGCGAACTACCAACCTTAATTCTAAAATTCACAAAGATAGATGACAAACCAATCCCGCCGTCGCTCAGCTTAGTAACTATGACACTTGGTCCTATTGCTAAAGAACTGTAAGCCCAGTAATCAAATATCTTTTGTATGCTTATATCCATTACAAACTGGTTGTTTCTAACGGGACTATTAAACATATAGTCCATTCTAAGATCAAACACACTGCCTGCAAGTGTCAGCTCTCTGCCCATAAAACCTGCATGAAGTTCATCTATAAACCTGGCAAAATAAAACTTGCTCCTTGTTGCTCCCAAAACCTTAACCGGGTATCTTAATTCCCAGTTAACAAATCCACCTTGCAGTAAATAAGGCTGGTATTTAATTGTTCCGTCGGGGTTTAGAACAATGTTATCTTTATTAACAGTGTTTTCAAGGTATTTCCTAAGTAATGAAGCAGAAAAGTCACTTGAGGTACTTAAGTACCCAATTTCAAAGAAGTTACCAAATGGTATTGTATAAGCCATTTGAATACCGTCAGTTACGAAAAGATTATTATGGTTATTAGAGCTTTTTAATTCAGTCATTGCATCTACACCCATAAACATACCTGCTCTTACACCAAGTATATGAAAACTTACATCAGTGTAATTGGTTTCAAGTGCACCGGAATAAGGAGTTCCGAATCCTATTGAAAGTCCAATATCTTTCTTAAGCGGTATCCCAAATCTTTCACCGCCCATTATTTGGATGTAAGGATTTATGTAACCCAATGTTGGTGATATCTGAAATACGGTTGGAGGATTAAGTATGTTATTAAAACGCAGTTTTTCTATAACTCTTGTAAATATACTTCCGTAATTTATAGTTTCTTCCAGGTTAAGCTTAAATGGGTAAGTTGTTATCCTGGCACGGGTTTCAGGTTTTAATGCAAGCAGGGGATAAAGACTTCCCTTAACAGAGATTGTTTGATCAGTTGCATTACGAATATCAACAACTATTTCAGCCTTCGGGTCAGGAGGGTCAATAAATAGTTCTTCCTGGATATGGATAAATAAGCTGTCATCCAGCGGTTCCATCTGGTAATACAGTATGGGTTCTTCTTCTTCCTGTGCTATTACAATATTGGAACCAATTGTAATCAGCATAACAAATAATAATAATGCTATTTTTTTCATTTCCATTTTTCAGAATCAGATTTTTGATTACTGCAAAGTTAAACAATTATCAGACCGAAAAAAGCACTTATTTTTTCATCACAATTTAGTTTATTGGTAAGAATTACGCTCGTTATTAAAAATATTTTACGGTTTGATAGTTTATAAATCAAAATTAGTGAGGAGTAAATGGTATTGGACAATTGAATGAACAACTATAACTAAACAATGTTCTTTAAACTATTAACAAAGAACCAAGAACTAGGAACTAAGAACCATTTTGCATTACAGCGATGTTCCAATTTTCAATCTTAAGTTAGCAAAGAATGAAGTGAATCCTGTTTTACCATTATCCAGCGTTCCCAGCACAACACTTGGTCCTATCGCAATTGCACTGAAAGCCCAGTAATCAAAAACTTTCTGTATTAGTAGGTCTGCAACATACTGCGGTTCTCTTTCATTGCTTTTAACCATCGCATCAAATCTAAAATCAAATACACTTCCTGCCAGACTTAATTCACGCCCGCTAAAACCGATGTGTATTTCGTTCAGGAACTTTGCTGCATATATCTTGCTTCTGGTTGATTCAAGTATCTTAACAGGGTAACGGATTTCCCAGTTGTAAAATTCGCCTTGCACAAGGTAGGGATCCAGAATTCTTCCATCAGAAAGAGAAATAATATTCCCATCCGGTCTGTATTTTAAGAGCTTTGTGCTGTCAAACTTACTCAGTGTTTTGAAATACCCGAATTCAAAGAAATTACCAAATGGTACTACATAGTTAACCTGGAAGGACTTACCAAAGTAAATGTTATTGTGATTGTTTGAAAACTTATGTTCAATAAACGTATCATCATTACTTATAATACCTGTCCTGAATCCAAGAATGTGAAAATTAAATTCATAGTAGTTTGTTTCCAATGCTCCCGAGTATGGTGTACCTATTCCAAATGAAAATCCAATATCCTGCTTAAGCGCAAAACCAAATCGTTCACCTCCCATAAACTGGAAGAAAGGATTAATATATCCTAACGTTGGAGATATCTGGAAAACACTGGGCGGGTTAATAATTTTATTGAATCTAAGTTTATCAAGAACTCTTGTGAACACACTGCCGTAACCTATTGTTTCTTCAAGATTTATCTTAAATGGATAAGAGAGAATTAATGATCTTAGTTCTTCATTTAATGCCAGGAACGGATACAATGATCCTTTTACAGAAATTGTCTGGTTAGCCTGATCTCTTACATCAACAACTATCTCGGCTTTTGGATCAGGCGGTTCAATAAATAGGGCGGTCTGGATTTTTATAAACAGGCTGTCATCAAGTGGTTCTAATTGGTAGTAAATTATTCTTTCAGGTTCTTCCTGCGCATAACAAACTGATGCAATTGAAACTGCTAATATTATTATGGTTAAATGTAATATTTTACTCATTTGTCTCTGTGGCAAATATTTTAATTACTGCTTTGATTATAAAGATAAGATACGTTGTTTATAAGTTACAACACAAATCGTTAAACTGTATTTTTATTTTATTATCTAACTCAAGGTTAGTAAGTCTGCAGGAGAAAAAGTGACTTTTGAATAACTAAGAAGTAAGTGATTCAGGATTACTATTTTTTGTTTTTGCTGTCATGCAACCGGATAAAGAGTAATATAGAAATGCAACTTACTTTATTGATTTATTATGAAGATTATTTAAATAGACGGGTAACAACAAAAGGTCTGAGTTCAATATAACTCAAACCTTTTATGAATATTATATACATGAAAAGGTAAATACCAATCAAAAACTTATCAACAATAACTATTCACTGATCACTATTTACTATTTACTAATTACTACAACAACTCTAATCACTGGTAACTAAACCATCCTTCAACAAATAATTCTTCCCCGATTTTTCACAGAATGCTTTTCCATTTTCATCAAACTTTAATCGCTTACCTGCTTCTGAAACCCATCCGATAACTCTGCCGGGATTTCCTACAACTAAAGCGTAATCCGGAACATCTTTTGTAACTACTGATCCAGCGCCAATCATACAGTGTTTACCAAGTGTATGCCCGCATACAATAGTTGCATTCGCTCCAATAGAAGTGCCTTCTTTTATTAAAGTTTTTATGTAAAACTGTGCTCCCACTTGCGGGTATTTGCACCTTGGATCCAGAATATTTGTAAACACCATTGAAGGTCCGCAGAAAACATAATCTTCTAAAGTAACACCTTCATAAATCGAAACATTATTCTGTACTTTACAGAAATTTCCAATCGTAACATTGTTGCCTACATTTACATTCTGTCCAAATACACAATTCTTCCCAATCTTACTGCCTTTTTGAATATGAGAAAAGTGCCAGACCTTGGTTCCATCGCCAATCTCAACACCATCATCAACAACAGCATGTTCATTTACATAATAGTTTTTATTATCGCTCATAATAGTATTACCTCAAATGTATGGTTCTTAGTTTTTCGTTCTTAGTACTTTGTTTTTTGAATTCAAGTATTTAATAAAAGCACCTATTAAGTTTTTTATTTTTGCAGTTCTGTTGTAAAGATTTTCAAATGTTAATTTACTAACATATGATTGATCATTTAAAATATATAATATGGATTGAACTTCCGTTGCTGATCCATATGCGATATTCAAATACTTTATAAATGATTTTGATGATCCCGAATCGAATCCTTCAGCAATATTTGACATTATCGAAACAGATGCTCTCGTTATTTGATCTTTGAGCGAGGATTCTCTATTAAATTCCGGAGTGGCTCTAAGTAAATAAATTTCATTTACCAGTAATCTTGATTCTTTCCAGCTTTCTATGTCCTCGAATTTTGTGATTTTCATTTTGCTCCCCGTTAACAACGATAATTTAAATAATTAAAGGACTATTTTTCAACAAGGCACAAAGCACTCAGCACCATGCACATTATTTTAAAACAGCATCGGGTGAAACAACTCATTAACTTTAGTGACAGGTAAATGTCTGATATCATACGCTGCTTCGATTGAAGGTCTGGCAGTTTCAATTCCAAAACCGTTTCCTGCAATTATGCCTTCATATATTTTGGTATGAAGATCGGTAAATCCTTCAGTAAACTCCAGCTCTTTTCCATCTATAGTAATGGATCTGTGGGTGGACTTACTTTTTTCAATAGCTTCTTTCGGTAAATCTTTACCATCTATAGATAGATACCATTTAACGTTTGCATTTTGTAACTCAATAAATCCTGCAGCTTTATTTGGTTCTCTTAAGAATAGATGATTCTTCTGCACTCCGCCAAACATCCACATCAACATATCGAAAAAGTGAATACCGATATTTGTGGCAACACCACCTGATACTTCTTCTCTTCCTTTCCATGAATAATTATACCACGGACCGCGGGAAGTTATATAGGTTAATACTACGTCATGTTTATGGTCACTTTTGGCTTTTTCGAGTTCCTTTTTTATGGCAACCAAAGCAGGGTGGACTCTTAGTTGAAGAATTGTGTAAACCTTTTTTCCGGTTTCACTTTCAATCTCTTGTAATTGATCAAGATTCCAGGGATTAAGAACTAATGGCTTTTCACATATTGCATCAGCACCAACGCGTAATGCTAAACGAATATGAGCATCGTGTAAATTATTTGGTGAACAGATTGATAAATAATCAGCTTTTTCAGGTGAATGAGTTCTCCTAAGTTTTTCAAGATGTCTGTCAAATCTTTCAAATTCAGTAAAGTAACTTGTTTTAGGAAAATAACGATCAAGTATTCCAACAGAATCGTGCGGATCAACAGCCGCAACAAGATTACTGCCTGTATCTTTAATAGCCTGTAAATGTCGTGGTGCGATATATCCAGCCACACCTGTTATTGCAAAGTTTTTCATATTAAATAGTTATTAGTTTTTAGTGATTAGAGATCAGTTATCCTTAAATTGAATTTAACAATCCGAATAACATTTTTTTTATTTGTGACAATTCATCAGTAATTAATCCGAAACTATCATCATCAATCATCATTTACTTATTACAAATAATTAATTGAGTTTCAAGTTCAGAAACACTTCCGGAAGCGATAAATAAAAATTGTCTGAATTATTTCTTACTTTGTCGTGCTGCACCTTCTGCTATATTTGATGGTACGGAAATAGCAGAACGTCGCATTTGACTTATAAGACCATAAGTCTCTTCTTTAGGAAAATCTTTCGTTACTTTGTAAATAGTAATGACAAGTTCTATACTCCTATTCCAAACATTTAAATCTTTATGGGTCTTCATACAAATCAATAAATTCTGTAGCAATTACTAATTGCTATTTACTAATTACTGTTCACAGATTAAGCTTTGAATAGCTTATCAGATTTTACTCCTGCTCTTTCAAAAGCATTTCGTGTATCAAGAACTACTTTAGAATTTGAAGCTATAAATTTATAATTATAGTCTGTATGATCTGTACTTAATAGAACCAGATCATATTTAGCAAGATTCTTTTTACTTAATTCAACAGATTCCATGTCATAATGGTACTTACGTGTTTTAGGAAGTTTGGGTACGTATGGATCATTATAATCTACTTTTGCACCTTTTTCTCTTAGTATTTCAATCAGCTTAAGTGAAGGAGATTCACGCATATCATCGATATCTTTTTTATAAGAAGCACCAAGTATAAGCACCTTAGAACCGTTTAATGATTTCTTGAATTTATTTAAAACCTCACCTGCTTTTTCAATAACATAATATGGCATAAAGGTATTTATCTCGCCCGCTAGTTCAATAAACTTTGTGCTTATCTCAAACTCGCGTGCTTTCCAGGTAAGATAGAAAGGATCGATAGGGATACAATGACCGCCTAATCCGGGTCCGGGATAAAATGCCTGAAATCCAAATGGTTTTGTGGCTGCAGCATCTACAACTTCCCATACATCAATATCCATTCTTTCAAAAACCATTTTAAGTTCATTAACAAGTGCGATATTTATAGAACGATAAATATTCTCAAGAAGTTTTGTAGCTTCTGCAGCTCTTGGTGATGATACAGGAACTGTTTTTACTATAACCTGGTTGTAGATTGACAAAGCAACTTTTAAGCAGTTTGCGGTTACTCCGCCCACCACTTTTGGAATTGTAGCTGTAGAATATTTTGGATTGTTCGGATCTTCACGTTCAGGTGAAAATGCTAAAAAGAAATCTTTACCAACAACAAATTTCTTAATTTTTGAATTTTGAATTTTGTCTTTTGAATTTTGTGTAATTGGTGCATTTTCAAACATAGGTAATAAAATTTCTTCAGTAGTGCCTGGATAGGTAGATGATTCTAAGGATACAAATTGTCCTGCTCTTAAATATTGCGCAATTATTCTTCCTGAATTTTCAATGTAAGTCATATCAGGTTCGCGGTGTTCGTTAAGCGGAGTAGGAACACAAATTATAATTGCATCAGCTTCAGGCAGTCTGGTAAAATCTGCAGTTGCAAAGAACTTTTTATTGCCAATAGTTTTTTTAATCTTATCTGCCTTGATATGCTTTATATAGCTTTTACCGGAATTAAGTATCGGAATTTTTCTTTCGTCTATATCAAACCCGATGGTTTTAAATCCCTTAAGAGCATACTCCAGTGCCAGGGGTAATCCCACATAGCCGAGGCCAATTATTCCAATAACAGCGGTTTTATTTTCTATTTTCTTTAATAATAAGTTATGCATATAGTCCTTTTATTATTTTATTGTAAGAATTGTAATATTATTTTACTTTAATGACCCAATCTGCTCATAAATTAAGCCAAGTTCATCTTCAAAATTTGAAGAATTATAAGTTGACTTTGTAAAATTAGTAAAAATATTGAGACAAATCCTCAATCAGTGAAACAAAGTGAAATAATTTATTTTAACAATAAACTTGTTAATGATGTTAAAATATGAACGCCATTACTGATATAAATTCAGTTATTAAAAATTTGGTTCCGCAATCTATGCTAGTTAATTTTGAAAAAAGAATTTTATAAATTTTTATTGGCAGATCTATGAATCTTCAGAGTAAAAACACACCGATAGATTATAACATTGTTACCCAAAAAGTTTTAGATAGTAAATTAGATAATCCCGGCAGAGCCACTATAAGAGAAATAAAGAAATTAGTCGATGAAATAGAGAAAGCGACAGGTCAAAGATTTATCAGGATGGAGATGGGCATACCTGGTCTGCCGCCTACAAAGGTTGGTGTGGAAGCAGAAATTGAAGCACTTAAAAAAGGTGTGGCGGCAATATATCCTGATATTTATGGGATACAACCGCTTAAAGTCGAAACATCAAAGTTTGTAAAACTATTTATGGATATTGAAGTTAGTCCTGAAGGATGTATACCAACTTGCGGCTCAATGATGGGAAGCTTTGCAGCTTTTATGACTTTGAACAGGTGTAATCTTTTGAAGGACACAACTCTCCTGATTGATCCGGGGTTTCCTGTACACCGTCAGCAGTTAAAAGTGCTTAATCAAAAAATGGAATCATTTGATGTTTATAATTATCGCGGTGATAAATTAAAGGATAAACTTGAATCAATAATGAGCAAAGGAAATATTTCCTGTATGCTTTACTCAAATCCCAATAATCCATCATGGATTTGTTTTACTGAAAAAGAACTCAGGATAATTGGAGATCTTTGTAATAAGTATGATGTGGTTGCAATAGAAGATCTGGCATACTTTGCAATGGATTTTAGAACTGATATGTCCAAACCAGGCGTTCCTCCTTATCAACCTACTGTAGCTAAATATACAAACAACTACATTCTTACTATCTCAAGTTCAAAAGCATTTAGTTATGCGGGGCAAAGAGTAGGTATGATGATAATTTCAGATGAACTATACAATAGAAGCTATCCTGAACTTAAAAAATATTATGCAAAAGATCTGTTTGGTTACTCTATGGTTTTCGGAAGCATTTATACTTTGAGTGCCGGTATTACTCATTCATCTCAATATGCACTTGCGGCAATCTTTAAAGCGGCTAATGAAGGTAAGTTGAACTTTGTTGAAGAAGTTAAAGAGTACGGTGAAAAGGCACATATAATGAAAAAGTTATTTACTGATAATGGTTTTAATATCGTTTATGATAAGGATGAAGATGAACCGATAGCGGATGGATTTTATTTTACGTTTTCTTATCCCGGTTATACAGGAGAAAACTTACTTAACGAACTTTTATATTATGGAATTAGTGCAATATCTTTAGCCATAACCGGCAGTGAAAGATTAGAAGGAATCCGTGCCTGTGTATCGCTTGTGCGAAGAGACCAGTTTGGTGATTTAGAATATAGATTAAAACGATTTAACGAAGATCATTCGTAGAAGTAAGCAGTTTGTAGTAGGTTGGTAGTAGTGTTTGAGCAATTCTGATTTTACTACTCACCACCTACTACCAACAAAATGACCAATCAACCCATAAAGAAGCTTAACAAAATACCAGCTGCAACCGCACTGCCTATAACACCTGCAACGTTTGGTGCCATTGCATGCATTAACAAGTGATTCGTTTTGTCGTATTCTAAACCAATAATTTGAGAAACACGTGCACTATCCGGAACTGCAGAAACACCCGCATTACCAATGAGAGGATTAATTTTACTTCCTTCTTTAAGAAATAAATTCATAAACTTCACAAATAATATTCCACCAGAAGTTGCAATCACAAATGAAAAAGCACCCAAAGCAAATATTCCCAATGACTGTGAAGTTAAAAATGTAGTAGCCTGTGTGGATGCGCCAACAGTTAAACCGATTAGAATCGTGACAATATCAATGAGTGAACCCTTTGCTGTATCAGCAAGTCGTTTTGTAACTCCGCTTTCCTTTAAAAGATTTCCAAAGAATAACATACCGAGCAGCGGCATTGCGCTTGGTACAATTAAAGTCGTTAGAATTAAACCTACGATAGGGAAGAGTATCTTTTCTGTTTTTGAAACCGCACGAGGTGGTTTCATTCTTATCAATCGCTCCTTATCCGTTGTAAGTAATCTCATTATCGGCGGTTGAATAACAGGAACAAGTGCCATATAGGAATATGCTGAAACTGCAATCGCACCAACTAACTCAGGTGCAAGTTTAGATGCTAGAAATATTGCTGTTGGTCCATCAGCTCCACCGATGATTCCTATTGCCGCTGCCTGTTCAGGTAAAAATCCTAAAAACAATGCGATCATATAAGCACCAAATATACCAAGCTGCGCTGCTGCACCCAGCATCATAAGCTTTGGATTGGAAAGTAACGTAGAAAAATCCGTCATCGCACCAATGCCTAAAAATATTAATGGCGGATAAACTCCTTTCAACACTCCAAAGTATAAATAGCCCATAACACTGCCCGGCTCATATATTCCTATTTGAAGATTAGCACCTTGCAGGAAAGGTATATTGCCAACTAACATTCCAAATCCAATCGGTACTAAAAGCAAAGGTTCATATTCTTTAGCGATTGCCAGATAGATAAAAACCAGACCAACTATGAGCATTACAACATGTCCAATAGTAAAATTTGGAAATGCTGTATATCGGAAGAACTGATCAAAACCGTGAGTCATAAATTCGAATAGTTGTTCCATCATCAGGCTCCGATTTCGATTAGAACATCGCCTTCAAGTACAGAATCGCCGGTTTTTACTTTTATGGATTTTATAACTCCGTCTTTATCAGCATTAATATTATTTTCCATTTTCATAGCTTCAAGCATAAGAAGCTTTGTTCCGACTTTAACTGTGTCGCCTTCTCTAACATTCACTTCCAGAATAACACCAGGTAGAGGAGATTTTATGTAGCCAGCACCTTTTGGTGCACCCGGTGCACTGGTCTTCTGTTGTGATGGGCTAGTATCAGTTGAAGGTACTGCAACCGATCTTACAAGTTTTGGAGTTTTGCTCTGTGCAATAACTTTATCGACTTCAACTTTATATGTTGCACCGTTAACTTCTACTTCAGCAATGTTTTCTTCAATGTTAACAATGTGAACATCGTATTTGTTGCCTTGAATTGTAAACTTAAATTTTTTCATAACTTTATTTCTCTGTTATCTTGAAAATTGTCTTAGTCCGTAAATTTTAGAACTCCACGGTGAGTAAGTTCTTGAAGTTTGATTTATAGTTAACACCGTGTCCTCTTTATCATGCATTTCAGAATAGTAAAGATGCAATGCCATAGCTATGGCTGCGTTTACTTCTCCCGAAATAGATAAATCTTCTTTGATCTCAATTACTTTTCCTTCTCTTCTTAAAAGTTTCTTAACATTTATTTGCAGAACCTTTGTAAGGTTGAAGAAGATTATATAGAGAAGTAACAATGCAATAAAAACAACAACATAACCTATAACTGTCATTCCTATTCCAAATGGATCTAACTTTAGGAACAATTGAGAGTTTCGTTCTATAACTGCTTTTGAAGAATCGTTTGCTGCTTGTTGTAATAATCCTAAAAACATTTTTTCACCTTTCTTATAGTGGTAGATTGGAATGTTTTTTAGGAGGATTTACATCCTTCTTTGTTGCAAGTGATTGCAACGCACGAATTACTCTAAACCTTGTATTTCTTGGTTCTATAACATCATCAATGTAACCGTATTTTGCTGCAACATATGGAGTAGCAAATTTCATTCTGTAATCTTCTTCACGTTCTTTTACAAATTTAATTCTTTCTTCCGGATCGGTAATCAATTGTAATTCTTTTTGATGAAGAACTTCAATTGCACCTTTTGGACCCATTACAGCAATCTCAGCACCCGGCCATGCGTAATTTATATCGCCACGCAAATGTTTTGAACTCATTACATCATAAGCACCGCCATAAGCCTTACGAAGGATAACAGTTACTTTTGGTACAGTAGCTTCACCGTAAGCAAATAAAAGTTTTGCACCGTGAATTATAATTCCACCATACTCCTGGGTCGTTCCGGGTAAAAATCCTGGTACATCAACAAAGGTTACAATTGGAATATTAAACGCATCGCAGAATCTGACAAAGCGTGCAGCTTTTCGTGATGAGTTAATGTCAAGTACACCGGCTAAATAACTTGGCTGATTAGCAACAATACCAACAGACATTCCATTAAATCTCGCAAAGCCAGTAATAATGTTTGGAGCGTAGTGTCTTTGTATTTCTAAAAATTCATGCTGATCAACAACAGCGTGAATAACATCTTTTACATCGTATGGTTTATTTGTTGCTTCTGGTATTAATGTATTTAGAACATCTTCAAGTCTGTCAATTGGATCATCGCAAGGAAGTATTGGTGGATCTTCTAAATTGTTTTGCGGTAAGTAACTTAAAAGTTTTCTTATTAATTGTATTCCTTCTTCTTCACTATCAGCTACAAAGTGTGATACACCTGATTTTGCTCCATGAACCATTGCACCGCCAAGTTCTTCTTCCGTAACAGTTTCACCTGTTACAGTTTTAACAACCTTTGGTCCTGTTACAAACATATAACTTGATTTGTTGGACATTATAATAAAATCGGTAAGCGCAGGGGAGTAAACGGCACCGCCGGCGCAAGGTCCAAATATTGCAGATATTTGCGGTACAACTCCTGATGCTAAAATATTTCGTTGGAATATATCAGCATATCCGCCTAGTGATTTAACACCTTCCTGAATACGAGCACCACCGCTATCATTTATTCCGATAATAGGTGCACCAACTTTCATTGCTTTATCCATTACCTTACAAATTTTTTGTGCGTACATTTCTGATAAAGATCCGCCAAAAACGGTAAAGTCCTGAGAAAATACATATACTAATCTTCCGTCTATTGTTCCGTACCCGGTTACAACTCCATCCGATAAGTATGATTCTTTATCCAAACCAAAATCAATACTTCGATGACAAACAAACATATCGAATTCTTCGAAGCTGCCTTCATCAAGTAAAAGTTCTAATCTTTCTCTTGCGGTAAGCTTACCTTTTTTGTGCTGAGATTCGATACGCTTTTCACCGCCGCCAAGCTTAGCTTGCTGACGAAGCGCCATCAACTCTTTTATTTTATCCTGCATTGCCATTTTGTTTACCTGTAAAATATATTTTATATAGTATAGTGCTTATTAATTTCTATTCCGGTTTTTCACAAAGTTCTGTTAAAACTCCAAATGTAGATTTAGGATGGAGGAATGCGATGTTCAATCCTTCTGCACCTTTTCTTCCTTTTTCATCAATAAGAATTACATTTTTAGATTTAACTTCTTCAAGCGAGTTTTGTAATCCCTCAACTGCAAATGCAAGGTGATGTATACCTTCACCTTTCTTTTCAATAAATTTACCTATTGGTCCGTCAGGCGAAGTAGATTCTAACAATTCAATTTTTGTTTGTCCAACCATAAAAAAGGCAGTCTTTACTTTTTGATCGGCAACTTCTTCAATGGCATAACATTTTAGTCCCAGTACGTTTTCGTAATACTTAATTGCTTCATCAATATTTTTAACTGCAATACCAATATGTTCTATGTGCGAAATATTCATTTTATTTATTCATCCGATTATTATTTAATGATAGAAAATAATTAAAATCGTAACGTTTTCGCAAAGTTAGTGCCAGCATCAATTATTTTGTAGAAATTGATTTTAATGTTAATAGAGCTAATTGACAAATGTTAATCAATTCTTAGTAAATGCAAAAACTTTAAATTCTTTTCCTGTTAGTGAGAAATTAGATAACTTAATTAAAGTTAAACCTATTATATCTAATCTTAAATGATTAAATAAAAAGTTGTTAGAGATTCTTGCAACAAAATATCATTTTCTCTATTTTTACACGCTTATTTTTGAGGAAATAGAACTATCAGAATTTCTTCATTTTAATTTTTGCCGGGATGGCGGAATTGGTAGACGCACAGGACTTAAAATCCTGTGTTCCGTTTGGGACGTGCCGGTTCGACTCCGGCTCTCGGTACATTCTTAAATAACTAATATCAAATCCCAAATTATAAGTTTGGGATTTGTATTTTGGTAATTATGATTTTGTACTGGGCTCTTAGCTCAGTTGGTTAGAGCGTCTGCTTGACGTGCAGAAGGTCAAAGGTTCGACTCCTTTAGAGCCCACAGATCAAAAGAATCTTTTATCGGAGTATACTCCGATTTTTTTTAAAGAAGTAATTATGAGTAAAATAAAAATAACATTTCCGGATGGAGCTGTAAAAGAGTTTGATAACGGTATCACCGGTTATCAAATTGCTCAATCTATTTCGTCTCGCTTAGCGAATGAAGTACTTGCAGTTAAGTTTAATGATGCAATTAAAGATTTACATCGTGCTATTGAGGAAGATGGAACTGTTAAGTTTTTAACTTTTGATGATGTTGAAGGTAAAGAGGTTTATTGGCACTCATCATCGCATTTAATGGCTCATGCTGTACAGGATATTTTTCCAGAAGCTAAATTTGGTGTTGGTCCTGCAATAGAAGCAGGGTTTTACTATGATATAGATATTAACACTCAACTTTCCGAAGATCATTTAAAACAAATTGAAGATAAAATGTTAGCTCTTTCAAAAACTGATACAAGATTTGAAAGAGAAGAATTATCTCAACAAGATGCGATTGAATATTTTAAGAAGAAAGGTGATCAATATAAAGTTGAACTTCTTTCCGAAATGGATGAGACAAAAGAAAAGATAAGCATTTATAAAGAAGGTTCATTTACAGATCTTTGTCGCGGACCTCATTTACCAAATCCAGGTAAAATTAAATTTGTAAAGCTGCTAAATATTTCTGGTTCTTACTGGCGTGGTGATGAGAAGAATAAACAGCTTCAAAGAATTTATGGTATAACTTTTCCTAAAAAGAAAATGCTTGATGATTATCTTTTTATGCTTGAAGAAGCTAAGAAAAGGGATCACCGTAAACTTGGTAAAACTTTAGATTTATTTAGTGTTCACGAAGAGGCTGGCGCAGGATTAATTTACTGGCATCCAAAAGGTGCAAGAATAAGATTAGAAGTTGAAGACTTCTGGCGTAAAGCACATTTAGAAAATGGATATGAATTACTTTATTCTCCGCATATGGGCAAAAGCTGGTTGTGGGAAACAAGTGGACATTTAGGATTTTATAAAGATAGTATGTATGCCGGAATGAAAGTGGATGAACAGGATTATTATATAAAACCAATGAATTGTCCTTTCCATATAATGATTTATAAAACTCATTTACGTAGTTATAGAGATTTACCTTTACGCTGGGCTGAATTAGGTACAGTTTATCGCTATGAAAAAAGTGGTGCACTTCACGGTTTACTTCGTGTAAGAGGATTTACTCAGGATGATGCGCATATTTTTTGTACCGATGATCAAATGGAATCTGAGATTATCGAAGTTATAAGATTTGCTAAATATGTTTTAGGATCGTTTGGCTTTACTGAGATGAATTATTATTTATCAACAATGCCGGAAAAAGCTGTTGGAGAACCTGAACTTTGGCACAAAGCGGAAGATTCTTTAAGAAAAGCTTTAGAAAAAGAAAATCTATCTTATGAAGTTGATGAAGGCGGCGGTGCTTTCTATGGACCAAAGATTGATATAAAGATTAAAGATGCACTTGGACGTGAATGGCAGTTAAGTACAATCCAGTTTGATTTTAATCTGCCGGAACGATTTGGTATGACTTACATTGGTGAAGATGGAAAAGAACACAGACCTTTCATGGTACATCGTGCATTACTCGGATCGATCGAAAGATTTTTTGGAATTTTAATCGAACATTATGCTGGCGAATTTCCATTGTGGTTAGCTCCAACTCAGGTTGCAATTGTTCCCGTTTCTCAGAATTATATAGAATATGCTCATCAAGTTGCTGATACGTTGAGAAAACAAGGTATTCGTTACGAAGTTGATGAAAGAAATGAAAAAATTGGCTATAAAATCCGTGATTGGGAGATGCGCAAAGTTTCATATATGCTTGTAGTTGGTGAAAAAGAAAAAGAAGCAAATGCAGTTTCCGTAAGAAAACACAAAGAAGGTGACCAGGGTTCTTTGGCTTTATCAGAATTTATTGATAAAATTGTGATCGAAATTAAAAATAAAGTTTGATTTTATCTATTAACATTAAAAGAGGTTAAGTATCAGTCAGAAACAATCTGTTCGTATAAACGAAGAAATAAAAGCTGCAAAAGTTAGAGTAATTGATGTAGATGGTTCGCAATTAGGTGTTTATACAGTTAGAGATGCAATTAGGTTATCTGAAGAAAGGGGACAGGATCTTGTTGAAATAGCCCCGCAGGCAGTACCTCCTGTTTGTAAGATTATCGATTTTGGTAAGTTCAAATATGAACAACAAAAACGTGAAAAGATTCAGAAGAAAAATCAGGTTGTTTCAATTCTTAAAGAAATAAGAATGCATCCTAATACAGATGTTCATGATTTTGAATTTAAAGCTAAACATGCGCAAAATTTTCTTGAAGAAGGAAATAAAGTTAAAGTAAGCGTTATGTTTAAGGGTCGAGAAATGGCCTATACTGAGCAAGGTGAAGAGTTATTAAAAAAGTTTATTGAAAAATTGGAAGATGTATCTAAAGTTGAATCTCCAATAAAACTTGAAGGAAGAAATATGGCAACCATATTAGTTCCTCAATCTAAAAAAGCAAAGAAAACAAATAAGCAGGAATAATTTAATATGCCAAAAATGAAAAGCAATCGTGGTGCTTCTAAATCATTTAAGAAGACTGCGTCTGGAGGTTTTAAAAGAAAGAAAGCTTATAAAAGCCACATTCTTACTTCTAAAACCACAAAGAGAAAAAGAAGTTTAAGGAAAGGCACACTTGTTAGTGATGCTGAACATAAACGTGTACGGATAATGGTTCAATAACAGAGAAAGATAAACAATGCCAAGATCAAAAAATAAAGTTGCTTCGCATAGAAGAAGAAAAAAACTGTTAAAGCTTTCCAAAGGATACTGGGGAAATCAAGGTAACGTTTTAACATCAGCAAAAAATGCTATTGAAAAAGGTTTAAACCACGCTTACAGAGATAGAAAACTTAAAAAGAGAGTTTTCAGATCACTTTGGATAGTAAGAATAAATGCTGCTGCAAGAATTAATGGTACAACTTATTCAAGATTGATTGATGCACTTAATAAAAAAGGTGTTGATATTAACAGAAAAGTTCTTGCTAGTTTAGCTGCTGAAAATCCAACTGCTTTTTCTGAAGTAGTTAAGTTTTCTATTAACTAATTTTATACCCTCTTCGGATTTATTAAACTATTACATCCGTCGAGGGTATTTTCTATTTAAATAAAACTTATGCTTGATAAAAACATTACAGAAATAAAAGAAAGTTTTTATACTGATATAAAATCTGTTTCTTCATTAAAAGATGTCGAGGAAATCAGGTTAAAATATTTCAGTCGAAACGGTCTTGTATCACAACTTTTTGAAGATCTTAAAGATGTTGTGAAAGAAGAAAAACCAATACTTGGTAAAAAACTTAACTTACTTAGGAATGAAGTTTCATCTTACTTTGAAGAAGTTAAAGAAAAAATTTCTTCAACTCAGTCAAACAAAGAAAATGAAATAGATCTTACATTGCCGGGAAAAAATTACATTGTTGGCAGTAAACATATTCTCACTCAAACTTTGGATGAGATAAAATCAATCTTTAAAGGATTAGGATTTTCAGTTGCTAATGGTCCTGAGTTAGAATCTGATTATTATAATTTTGAATCATTAAACTTTCCTGCCGATCATCCAGCAAGAGATATGCAGGATACATTTTTTGTAAGTAAAGATTTTTTATTACGCACTCATACAACTCCTGTTCAAATACGATTGATGGAAAAACAAGCTCCGCCAGTTCGTGCAATTATGCCTGGCCGAGTTTATCGTAATGAAGCTGTTAGCGCGAGAAGTTATTGTATGTTTCACCAGGTAGATGGAATTTATGTTGATACAGATGTAACGTTTGCTGAACTGAAAGGAACATTAGTTTCTTTCGCTAAACAATTTTATGGCTCTGATTTAAAATACAGATTTCGTCCAAGTTTTTTTCCGTTTACAGAACCTAGTGCGGAGATGGATATTACTTGTTATTTATGTCATGGTAAAGGCTGTAAGATTTGTAAGAACTCAGGCTGGTTAGAAATTCTTGGTTGCGGAATGGTTGATCCAAATGTTTTTAAGTTTGTTAATTATGATTCTGAAAAATTTACTGGTTACGCTTTTGGAATGGGAATCGAAAGAATTGCTTTGTTAAAGTATGGTATTACAGATATAAGAATTTTCTTTGATAATGATTTAAGATTCTTAAAACAGTTTTAATGCGGATATAAGAAAATGAAAATTGCACTTAGTTGGATAAAAGAATTAGTGGATCTGAAGGGCATCTCAACGGATGTGATTGTTTCTCAATTAACAATGTCCGGTTTAGAAGTTGAAGATGTTGTTGATCAAACAAGTTTGTATAAAAATTTTATTATTGGATTTGTTAAAGAAACTAAAAAACATCCAAATGCTGATAAGCTAACAATTTGTAAAGTTTTTGATGGTAAAGAAGATTTACAAGTAATATGTGGAGCTCCAAATGTAGCTGTGGGACAGAAAGTTGTGTTTGCTCCAATCGGAACTGAAATACCAAATGGAAATTTTATAATTAAAAAAGCTAAGATTCGGGGTACTGAATCTAACGGAATGATTTGCGCTGAAGATGAATTGCTTCTAAGTGATAATCACGATGGAATAATGATTTTAGATGAAAATCTTGAAGCAGGAAAACCGATTACTGAAGCATTAAATCTTAACGATGTAATTTTAGAAATTGCAATTACTCCAAATCGTCCTGATGCGTTATCACACATTGGAGTTGCGAGAGATTTAGCTGCTTTGTTTGATCGTGATTTGATCATCCCTGAAATAAAACTTAATGAAACAAATGAAGATGTAAATAAATTAGCATCTATTATTATTGAAGATGAAGTTAATTGTCCACGTTACATTGCTAAAGTTGTAAAAGATGTTCAGATAAAAGAATCACCAAAGTGGTTAAAAGATAGATTAGAAAAAATTGGTTTAAGACCAAGAAATAATATTGTTGATATAACTAATCTTGTTTTACACGAATGTGGACAGCCGCTGCACGCTTTTGATCTTGATAAACTTAGTGAACAAAAAATTGTTGTTAAAAGTACAAAGTCAGAAACTATTTTTACTACGCTTGATTCTAAAGAAAGAAAACTTCCAATTAATACACTTATGATTTGCGATGGAAACAGGGAAGTTGCAATTGCAGGAGTTATGGGCGGCGAGAATTCTGAGATCACCAATTCAACAAAAAATATTTTGATAGAAAGCGCATACTTTCATCCATCAAGCATTAGAAAAACTTCTAAAAATTTAGGATTAAGTACAGATGCTTCATATCGGTTTGAAAGAGGAACTGATCCTAATATCACTAAATACGCAGCCGAAAGATGTGCACAACTTGTTGCAGAATTAGCTGAAGGAAAAATTGCAAAAGGAATTCTTGATGTTTATCCAAATGTAATTACTCCGAAAGAAATTGAATTAAGATTTTCTCGCACAACAAAAATTCTTGGTTACGATGTTGCATCAGAAAAGATTAAAAATATTTTATCAAGACTTGGATTAGCAATTAAAGTTTTGGATGAAGATAAGCTTTTAGTTTCAGTGCCAACATTCCGTCCCGATATCGAACGTGAAATTGATTTGATTGAAGAGATTGCCAGGATAAATGGATACGATAACATTCCAACAGTTACTAAAATCAATATAACGCTTGAAAAGAAAACTGATGAAACTGAAATTGATGAAAAGATAAGACAAGCGGCTACTGCTCTTGGATTTTTTGAAATGATAAACAATCCTCTTCAATCTGAAAAGGAAGTTAAGATTTCGGGAAGTCCAGTTAAACTTGCGAATCCTTTAAGTGCTGATATGGAATACCTGAGAAGCACTTTAATTTCAGGCGCTTTGATTACTGTTTCAAAAAATCTTAGACAAGGTGTAAAGGATATTAAACTTTTTGAAATTGGTGATGTATTCAATAAGACAAATGAAGGTGAAATAAAATCATTTGATGACTTTTCTGAAAATCAAAATTTACTTTTTATAGTAAGCGGAAAAGAACAAGATAAAGGCTGGAACACAGGAGTAATCGATTCAGATTTTTACCTGCTTAAAGGTTTAGTTGATTCATTTCTAGCCAAAGTGTCACTTGACAATGTTTTAAATGATTCCTATTATGCGGCCGCAAATGAAATTTATGCTTATTATTTAACAAAAAACTCAAATGGAGTTGAGTTAGGTAAAGGCGGAAAAATCAAAAGCGATGTTCTAAAACAATTTGATATCAATCAGGATGTTTACTGTTTTGAGTTTAATTTAACTCAATTAAAAAATGTTGAAGCAAAAAATAATGGATATGTTGATCCATTAAAGTATCCGAAGATCATTCGTGATTTTGCTTTTGTCCTTGATAAATCAGTAAAATATCTTGATGTAAAAGAATTTATTAAAAAGAAAAGTTCAAATCTTCTAAAAGAAGTTTCTGTATTCGATATCTTTGAAAGTGATACTCTTGGTGAAAATAAAAAAAGTATCGCATTTACACTTGAGTTTTATGATAAAGACAGAACTCTTACTGAAGATGAAGTTGAAAAAGATTTTAACAATTTAATATCGTTAATAACCAAAGAGTTTAACGCTCAATTAAGAGGCAAATAGTTGGTTGATTTAGCAAAATATGATTCACTAATTCATGATCTGACTGCAATTGAAGCTGAGATTGCTACTTTAGGCAATAAACTTAAAGACACAGAAGAAAGAAAAACTGAATTAGAAATTCAAATAGCAAAACTACGTCAAGATAATTCCTTCCTGCAAAAAAAAGTAATTGAGCTGGAGCAAGAGATTTTGTTATCCAAACAAGACGAAGAGGGTAACATATTCAATACACTAAACAGCAAGGAGAAGGAAAATTTAAAGTTAAAATTACAGGATATAATTTCTAAAATAGATTATCACTTAAGTTCTTAATAAATAAAATGATTGTTTGATGGTGTAGATAATTCAATGACTGATAAAAAGAAGCTAAAAATAAAAATCTTTGATAAAGAATATTCTTTACTTGTAGAAAATGAAGAGATAGCAAAAGAGCTGGCTATATATGTTAATAAGGTTATGGAGGAAACGAAAGACGAGTTGCCCGATCAGCCTGCTCAAACTATTGCTATTATTGCTTGTTTAAATATTGCGTACGATTTATTTATTGAAAAAAATAAAAACCGTGAGTTTCTTATACAAGCCACTGATAAAGTTAAAAGAATTAAGCTTCTTCTTAAAGAACCTGAAATGTCTGACCCATCTTAAAGTTTACCGCACTGCCGTTTTTTAATGAAAAACTAACAGTTGAATTAATTAGGGAGTGTGAACTTCGGCGCGTATTACAGGCCTCACCCCGACTTGTCGGGGATTCTGACCTAGTGTTGGAGCAGTGGAAGTAAAAAGCTTTCGAGCGCGTTCCCACCGTGCATTAATAGGGTTTTTCCTATTAGCCGCGGCAGTGTCGGTATTTATTCTAAATACAGTTCGGAGGAAAAAAATGGAATTGATTATAATTATACCAATAGTAGTTGTACTGCTACCATTGGCTGCTTGGTTAGGCTGGTTTTTTAATTCAAAGTTTGGTAAAAATAGTATTAACGCTGCTGCTGAAAAAGCTGAATCAATAATTCAAGATGGAAAGAAAGAAGCGGCAAATATTAAACGTGAAAAACTTCTTGAAGTAAAAGATGAATGGTATAAAAAGAAAATAGAGTTCGATACTGAAGTAAACCAGAAAAAACAAAAACTTTCTAATCTTGAAAAACAACTTCAGCAAAGAGAAGAAAGTAGTGAAAAGAAATTTGAATTGGTTCTTCAAAAAGAAAAAGAACTAAGAAAACTCGAAAAGCAAGTACAGGACGGCAAGATTAGTCTTGATGAAAAAACCATTGAGATCAAAAAGCTTGAAGTTGAGCAGAATGATAAACTTGAAAAAATATCCGGTTTAACTTCTGAAGATGCAAAGAAAATGCTCATCGAAAATATGATCAACCAGGCAAAGGTTGATGCTGCTTCTACAATTAAAGAAGTACACGATAGAGCAAAAGTTGATGCTAAAAAAGAAGCGCAAAAAATTATTGTTCAGGCAATTCAAAGAACTGCTGCTGATTACTCAATTGAAACTACAGTTTCAGTTGTTCAAATTCAGAATGATGAAATGAAGGGAAGAATAATTGGTAAAGAAGGACGAAACATTCGTGCTTTTGAATCTGCAACCGGAGTTGATGTAATTGTTGATGATACGCCTGAAGCAGTTATTCTTTCTTCATTCGATCAATTCAGAAGAGAGATCGCAAGAATATCTTTAGAAAGATTAATTTCTGATGGTAGAATTCATCCTGCAAGAATTGAAGAAGTTGTAGAAAAAGTAACTCAGGAACTCGAAGAAGAAATTCTTAGAGAAGGTGAGAATACAATCCTTCAACTTGGATTACACAATATACACGCGGAACTTGTTAAACATATTGGTAAGATGAAATATCGATCCAGTTACGGCCAAAATCTTTTACAGCACAGTGTTGAAGTTGCTTACTTAACTGGAATTATGGCTTCGGAATTAGGATTAGATCCAGTGCTTGCTAAACGATCTGGCCTATTACACGACGTTGGTAAAACAGTAGATAAAAGTATTGAAGGACCACACGCATTGCTTGGATATGATTTGACTAAAAAGTACAAAGAGCATCCAATTGTTGTTAATGCTGTTGGATCTCACCACGAAGATATCGAAATGGAACATCCTATTGCAGCATTAGTTCAAGCTGCGGATGCGATTAGTGGTGCAAGACCTGGAGCAAGACGTGAACCACTTGAAAGTTATGTTAAACGTTTAGAAAATCTTGAATTGCTGGCTAAATCATTTGAAGGTGTTGCAAAAACTTATGCAATTCAGGCTGGCAGAGAAATCCGTGTAATGGTTGAAAATGATAAGGTTGATGATGTTGTTGCTGATAGATTAGCTAGAGAAATTGCCCAAAAGATCGAAGAAGAAATGGATTATCCAGGACAAATAAAAGTTGTTGTAATTAGAGAAGTTAGAAAAATAGGTTATGCAAAATAAAATTAAGTAAAGGGCTTTTAAGCCCTTTATTTTTATAAGGATGTTTGAAAATGAAAATTGCAATAACAGGAAACATTGGATCTGGTAAAAGTACATTTTCAGGGTTTGCTGTTGAAACAGGATTTCCTGTTTTGTTTGCAGACGATATTTCAAAAAGTATTTTAGAAAATGATGAAAAAGTTCGTTCGCTTGTCATCAAAGCATTTGGTGCAGAATCTTTTATAAAAGATAAGCCAAACAAAAAGTTTTTAGCAGAACAAATATTTTCTGATCAAAACAAAAGAGAAAAGTTAGAATCAATTCTTCATCCAAGAGTTATTAAAAGCATTGAGTCCTCAATTAAAAATTTGTTAAAATCTAATAAAGTAATTTTTGTTGAAGCTGCTTTGATATATGAATCCGATATGGAAGAAATGTTTGACTATGTAGTCCTAGTCACTGCTGCGCCAGAATTAAGATTACAAAGAAAATTGAAATCCGGGTTTACTGAAGAGGATTTTATTAACCGCGAATCAAATCAAATTCCGGAAGAAGAAAAAAAGAAACGTGCTGATTTTATTTTTTCAAATGATACTTCGATAGAAGATTTGAGCATAAAATTTAATCTGCTTTTGCTAACTCTTGGAATAAAGTAATCTTATCAATTGCCACAACCTTCGGGTCGTGGAATGACATCAAGAACAAGAATTGGCTTTAGCCAAAGTATTTTTACAATTGGACAAAGCCCGAATTCTTTTATATATCTTTTTACCACTTAAAAGTCGTGGCAATAGAAAAACAATTCAATTATTCATTTCTTTTTTATTCCATCAATAAAATACACTAAATTTGGAAAGCAATTTTAAAGGAGTTTTTGTGGACGCTTTCAATAATCTTATCGTTCGTGTAGTTCAACTAATGCCAAAACCGGTTGTTGGATTCTTTTCTAAAAAATATATCGCGGGTGAAACACTTCAGGATGCAGTTGACTTTGTAAAAAAATTAAACTCAAAAGGTATTTATGCAACAATGGATGTGCTTGGTGAATCTGTTGCAAATAAATCAGAATCAATAAAATGTAAAAACGAAGCATTAGAAGTTTTAGAAGCTATCGAGAAAAATAAATTGATGGCAAACCTTTCCATCAAACCAACGCAAATGGGTTTAGCAATTGATGAGCAATTTGCTTACGCACAAATTCTTGAACTCGTAAAAAAAGCTGCGGAGTATAAAAACTTTGTTCGCATTGATATGGAAGATTCACCATTTACAGATAAAACAATAAATCTTTACAAAAGAATTTACGCTGATTACAAAAATGTTGGTGTAGTTATTCAAGCATACATGAAACGTTCTATGGATGATGTTATCGCACTAAATAAAATCGGAACGAATTACAGATTGTGTAAAGGTATTTATGTTGAGCCTGCTGCTATTGCTTACAAAGGCAAGCAGGAAGTACGGGATAATTATTTGAAATTACTTGATCAGATGTTTAAAGATGGAAATTATGTTGGTATTGCAACACACGATAAACCATTAATTGATGCAGCTTATACTCGAATTAAAGAACAGAATATTCCAAAAGATAAATTTGAGTTTCAAATGCTTCTTGGAGTAAGAGAAGATTTGCGTGATAAAATAAATGCTGATGGATATAAGATCAGGATCTACGTTCCGTTTGGTAAAGATTGGTATGCATATTCTGTAAGAAGATTAAAAGAAAATCCATCGGTTGCCGGAACAATTGCTAAAAGCTTTTTAACTTTTGGTAGAAGATGATTGTTCTTGGAATTGAAAGTTCCTGTGATGAAACTTCTGTTGCAGTGATAAAGGATGAAGAACTAACTGCCAATTTAATTGCATCGCAGGATTTCCATACAAAATATGGTGGAGTTGTACCAGAACTTTCAAGTCGGGCGCATCTGCAAATTGTAAATCCTTTAGTAAAAGATGCATTAAAAAAATCTAACATAGAATTAAAGGATGTTGACTTAATTGCCGCTACTGCTGGTCCGGGTTTAATTGGTGCATTGTTAGTTGGGTTAACTTATGCAAAAGGTTTAGCCTTCGGATCAAATAAACCATTCATTGGTGTTAACCATATTGAAGGACATATTTTTTCTGGTTTCTTGATGCCGCAAAAACCTGAGTTTCCGTTTATAAGTTTAGTTGTTTCAGGCGGACACACACTTTTACTGCTTGTAAAAAGTTTTACAGAAATTTATAAACTCGGCAGTACGGTTGATGATGCGGCTGGTGAAGCTTTTGATAAAGTTGCAAAGCTTTTAGGTTTAGGTTATCCGGGCGGACCAAAAATACAATTCGCTGCATCGCAAGGTGATGGAAACAAAATTGATTTTCCTGTTTCCGATCTTAAACAAAAATTAAATTTTTCTTTCAGTGGATTAAAAACTGCAGTGCTTCGTTATGTGCAATCGCAAGGTGGAGTTGTAAAACTTAGTGACCAGGATAAAAATGATATTGCTGCTTGCTTTCAATCGGCAGCAGTAAAAGCATTAACACGAAATGTAAAACGTGCTTTAGAATTATACGATGTTAAATCAATTTCTGTTGTTGGCGGAGTAGCAGCTAATGCTTATCTGAAATCAGAAATAACTAAGATTGCTGAAAAATATAAAAAGAATGTTGTTATTCCTGATCTTCAATTCTGTGGTGATAATGCTGCAATGATTGCATTCAGAGGTAAATCGCTTTATGAAAATGGAGTTAGAGATACATTTTCATGTAAACCTTTCCCAGCTTTGAGTGAGAATCATTTTTTACCTCACCCTTAATCCCTCTCCATGCAATGGAGAGGAAAGATAATATTTTAATTCCCTCTAAAACTAAATGCCTTATTCCATTCTTCAAGATTTTCGACTATTCAATCAAAGCTAAAATAAACGCAAAATTATTCGATTATCAATTATCATCACTTTGATGTTAATCAGTAAAACTCTGAACAAATTGAATTATTGATGTATATAAAAATTTGTAAATGTAAATCAGAAATTGGAGCTTAAATGAGTGAGAGCGTTAATAATGTAATAGGCGGGCGAGTTCAGGTTGAAGTTTTAGATCAGAAAATGAAGGCAACGGTTTGTATAAAAGCACCAACCAAAGATGAAGAACCAGAATTGGTTTTACAGGATGTTCTTGTTTCACTAAAACTTGCAGGAGTTAAATTCGGTATAAATGAAAAGATAATCGACAAGTATCTGAACGAGAAAAAATGGGATCAATTATTTGTAGCGGCAGAAGGTGTTTATCCTACCGTTGGAAATGATGCAATCTTTGGATATAATTTTTCAACCACAAAATCACTTAAACCTCAAATTACAGATAATGGGCATATCGACTACAAAGAAATTAATGTTATTTGCAGTGCAAACAAAGATGATCTTTTAGTAAAGAAAATAGCTGCTACGCAAGGTACAAGCGGTACTGATGTTTTTGGAAATGAATTACCCGGAAAACTCGGTAAGGATTTTGTTATTACTGCCGGCTCCGGTACTTACAAAGATCCTAAAGATGCATCTATCATAAAAGCTGCTTCTGACGGAATAATTATTTATAACGAAAAATCGCTAATTGTAGAAGTGCAAAAGCTTTATGCAATTCCAGGTTGTGTTGATTTTTCAACCGGTAACGTTCACGTAAAAAGTTCTGTGGATGTTGGCGGTGATGTGAAAACCGGATTTTCGATTACTACACCTTATGATATTAATGTTAAAGGTAGAATTGAACATGCTACAATTGAATGCGAGGGAAATTTAAATGTAAAAGGCGGAATTGTAGGTGATGGTAAACAGGTAATAAAAGTTGGCGGAGATATCCATACAGGATATATAAGAGATCAGCAGATTATTTGTAAAGGTGGTGTGTATGCCGCAACAGAAATATCAGGATCAACAATAGAAAGCGGGGATGAGGTAACTCTTGTTAAGCCTGATGGAAGAATTGTCGGCGGTAAGATTGTTGCAAGCAGTAAAATAGTTGCGGGTGGTGCAGGTAATAAATATGATGTTCCTACAATACTTGAAGTGGGTGTTAACTTTGAACATAGAGATAGATATCTTAAAAAGTTTGAACAAATAAACGAATCGCACAAGCAGGCTGAAACTATAAAAAAGAAAATCGAACTTATGGATTCCACTTTGCCTGATCCCGGAATGAATGCAGCATATAAAGCTGTTAAAGATCAGCATAAAGCCGCGATTGAACACTGGGAAAGAATGTGTGCTGATTTAAAAGAAATTGAAAAAGATTACTTTAATGTTGATAACCCGGTTGTAATGATTTTGAAAACTGCTTTTAACGGTGTTACAATAAAAATAAGACATGCAGTTTATGAAGTTAAGCAGGATATGACTCACGTTATGTTCAGGTTAAACGGCGATCAAATTGAATGCAGCCCGATAAAGTAGAATACTTCCCTTGAGTTAGTTGTGAAAATTTGCCAATAGCTTTATATACTGATGCACAAAAGTTTTTTGCAGTTGACTTTAGTCAACTGTTAGAAATATTAAGATTGTTAATTGCTTTAGCAACATTTATAAGCCCACAATGCAACAATAGTCAAACTTTTTATCCTAATTAATCCAGTTGACTAAAGTCAACTGCAATAGAATAAGAATCAAAGCTCTATTCTTGATTTTACGAATACGCCCCTGAAGGTTCAGCGCCCTATTCTGATTTTTACGAATGCCACGCTGAAGGTTCAGCGCCCTATTCTGATTTTTACGAATGCCCCGCTGAAGGTTCAGCGCCCTATTCTTAATTTTACGAATGCGCCCCTGAAGGTTCAGCGCCCTATTCTTGATTTTACGAATACGTGCCTGAAGGTTCAGCGCCCTATTCTTAATTTTACGAATACGCCCCTGAAGGTTCAGCGGCCCATTCTGGATTTTACGAACGGAATTTTGAAGATTTTAAGCCTTTCTCTTAGTTTTAGAATTGCCAATTGTTGTTGATTGTAATGCAATTGAATTCTTGATGTTTATTTTTTATAAACTTAAGTTGCGGGTGCTACGATGCTTAATCTTTGATTTATTAACTTTTTACTTTCCACTTTTCTTCTTTCTAGTTGTGGATGGCGGGATGATTGAGATTGAAGATTACTATATTCTTTATAACCGGTACTTATATACTATAAAAATTTGATGAGCAAGAAACTAACATTAGTAGTTGGGATAAATCCTGATAAATATGAGATTGATGATCATAGATTACGTAAACCTGTTTGGCATCAAAAACATAAAAATGGGCAAATTGTCGGTTCGGGTTTATTTCAGGAACTTGATCAAATTAAAATTGTTCCAAATGAAGTAATATATTTCCAACCAAATAATATTGCTTTGTTATTATCTATATCTAAAAAACAATTAACTAATGCTATTTCCTTTTTCAACGAAAACTTTAAGAACGTCTCCTCATTTGATTATATTCAATTCAATGGTAACAAAAAGAAATTTATTGGAGAAACATCAAAATTAATTTGTGATTACATTGAGTTTATAGAAACAAGCATTGTATTTTCTTATACAGCAGTAGAAGCATTTGCTAATATTAGTATCCCAGAACATTTTAAGTACGCATATAAAAACAAAAGCAAAAATTTCGAGGGAAATTATGATAAAAATGAAATCGAAAGATGGATACCATTAACAGAAAAAATTACTAAAATTCTTCCTGAAATATTTAAAGTTAAAAAACCCACACGGAAGAATTGGTGGGGTGATTTTATAAAATTAGAAAATCTCCGTCATAATATTATTCATCAGAAATCGATCGATAGCACAGAATTTTATAAAGAATATTTTAAAAAAGAGATTTTTAGAGTTTGTCAATCTGCAGAAATACTTATTCAATATTTTTACGACGAAACAGCAAAACAGAATAAGACACATATTATGTGGCCTTGGCTAAGAAAAACAAAAAGTGAGTTTCCAATTTCATTTGAATTTGATGAATCAAAGATTGAAATAGTTGGAAATTTGTATGAGGGAATTAAGAAAAAAAGTTTGTAAACTCTTCTCAACCCGTTTTAATTAAGTGGCCGGTTTTGACGACTTATGACAAAGGTTTAGGTTAACTCATGGGTTCACGAAAATATATTGTATTTGTAGTTTTTTTATCTTTATTGATCTGGGTTCCATTTAATCATTCTTGGGAACTATGGTTATTATTTCGTATTGCTTCTCTAATATTAGTTCCTTTTTTAATGTGGTTCATTCTAAAATTGTTATGGCAATCGTGGAAACCCAGTATAGAAACCGAAGATAGAATAGAAAGAACACTTGCTGGCGTTACAAGTGGTGCATTATTTGTATTAGCCATTATTGAAGCAACTACAAAGTCACATGTTGAAAATTCTCTGAGTATACAAACTAGAGATGGATTTGAGGATGTCGGTGATTATATAATTCAGCAAGGTGCTAATTGGGGCGGTGCAATTGTCTTGATAATACTCGCCTTGTTTGCATTCTGGTTTAGTATTTCAAAAAGAGAATTAAAACATTAGTAATAAATAATCAGCACCTCAACCGGTTTTAATTATGTGCCTTGTTTGGGTGCATTTTTATAAAATGATGCTTAAATTAAAAACCATCAATCAGAATTTAAACATTAAAAAGGAGCCTTAAATGTATATAGGTCTTTGGGCGTTTTTAAGTATATGTGTTGTAGCCGGAATTATTATGATAATGGTTGTTACCTTTCTAAATCATAGAAAGTCAATGAAACAAATGGAAATAGAAGAGCTAAAGCTCAGGATTCAGGCTCAGAAAACAGATGCAAATAAATCGTAATTAAAAGAAGTCCCACTGGTATAGTCCACGAGGAGATTGTGACTATAAAATTGTTACGAATTTTATTGTGAGTACAATTCCACGACATTTTTATTAACGAATGTATAGGTAACTCAATTTGAATAAAGACTATTTTGAACTAAAAGCAGAAAGCTATGATAGCGATGCAAAAAGAGTTAGTAATGTAGATAATATTGCTAATTCTATTTTAAGCACCATTCCGTTTAATAAAAATATGAACATAATGGATTTTGGCAGTGGTACAGGTTTGCTCTTAGAAAGAGTGGCTCCGTTTGTAAAAAAAATAACTGCGGTGGATGTATCGGAAGCAATGTGCAAACAGTTAAATGAAAAAATAAAAAACCTGGATTGTGAAGTTGAAATTCTTCAACTGGATTTAACAAAAACCAAATTGGATATGAAGTTTGATGGAATAATTTCATCAATGACAATGCATCATATAAAAGATACGCAGGCAATGTTTAATGATTTTTACAAAATGCTAGATGATAACGGCGTTATCGCAATCTCCGATCTTGATATTGAAGATGGAACTTTTCATACAGAAGATACTGGAGTTTTTCATTTTGGGTTTGATAGAAAAGCTTTTCAGGATAAAGCAATTGCTGCGGGATTTAAGAATGTTAAAATCATAACCGCAAGCATTGATGAAAAACCACACGGCAAGTATCCTGTGTTTTTGCTTACTGCTAATAAGTAAATAAATCGATATTATTTTAAACCGTTACACCGCAGGCGCACAAGTAAAACGGTTACAAAAATTTACCTTTCTTCCTAGCTCACGACTTAAGTCGTGGGTTAATAAAGTAAAAAATGAATATTTGATTAAGACTATAGATATTAATATTGCATAAATAATTTCCCTCAACTGCTTTATATTGCAACCCGTAATTAAAAACTCTTCAATTTATTATTAAAAGTACTTGGCAGTAAAATTATCAAACATACTTAGTAAGCTTCA
Source organism: Ignavibacteriaceae bacterium (assembly GCA_049291095.1). Classification (GTDB taxonomy): domain Bacteria; phylum Bacteroidota; class Ignavibacteria; order Ignavibacteriales; family Ignavibacteriaceae; genus IGN3. The sequence goes on from JBATOT010000119.1 coordinate 30,250, forward strand.
GTGGATTATAATTACAGCTGTTTTTATTGTGATAGTTCTTACCGGATATTTAACATTCTTCACAGCCAATCATTATGATAATGACGCACCGATTAATTTTGAAGTTAAAGATGGAGAAATATTTTCTGTTACTACTGCAAAACTTTACAAACGTGGTATAATTCCAAGTAAGTTTAATTTTAAGTTAGCAGCATTTATTTATGGAGCTGAAACAAAAATAAAAGCTGCACGTTTCAAAATTCCGAATGATCTTAGTTATTTAGATTTACTTGATTTACTGGTTAATGGTCCGGCAGAATATTTAAAACCAATAAAAATAAATGATGGTCAGACAATCAAATGGCTAGGTGCAAAAGTTAGGCGCGATGTTCAGATTGATTCGGCGGCGTTTGTAAATCTTACAACAGATAAAGAGTTTATAAAATCGTTAGGATTAAATGTATCAACGCTTGAAGGATATTTGTTTTCTAAGACTTACAAAATTTATGAAAAGTCATCGCCCGAAGAAGCGTTGCAAATATTCTACAAAGGTTTTACAGATTTTTTTACAGATTCATTAAAACAAAGAGCAAAGAAAATCGGGTTAACAGTTCACCAGGTTTTAACACTTGCATCAATCATAAAAGGCGAAACAAATCTAGCAGTTGAAATGCCAACAATATCAGCAGTTTATCATAACAGGTTAAGAATAGGTATGCGCTTGCAAGCTGATCCTACTATACAATATTTGTTGCCGGGTGGATGGAGAAGATTAACCTATGCGGATTTAAAAATTGAATCTCCTTACAATACTTATAAATATTCCGGTTTGCCGCCGGGACCAATTAATAATCCCGGTAAAAATGCTATCCTGGCAGCGCTATATCCGGAAAAGAATAATTATTTGTATTTTGTAGCCGGCGGAAATAGCGGACATAAATTTGCTAAATCATATTCAGATCATTTAAAGAATGTTGCGCAGTACAGAAAATGGTTAAAAGAACAGAACAATCAGTAAAAGTATTTTTATGTTTGTTAACACTTATATTTCTAATAAGTTGTGCAAACCAATTACCGCCCGGCGGGGGAGAGGCAGATTTAATCCCGCCTGAAATTATTACTTCCTATCCTGAAAACGGAACAATAAATTTTGATAACGATTACATAGAATTTGAATTTTCTGAATATGTGGATAAACGTTCATTTAAAGATGCATTATTTATTTCTCCCGCAATTGATGAACAACTTGAAATTAGCTGGAGCGGAACATCAGTCGAGATCGGATTTCCAAATGGTTTGAAAGACAGCATAACTTACGTGGTAACAATTGGAACTGATGTTGTTGATGTGAACAATAAGAACAGGATGTTAAATTCATATTCAATTTCATTTGCAACCGGAAATAAAATTGATACACGTTCGATAGCAGGCAGGGTTTATGGAAAAGATATTGAAGGCGCTTTAATATTTGCATATAAATATTCTGATGACACAACAAAATATCTTTCTAAGAAACCGAATTATCTTTCACAGATAGGAAAAGATGGAAGTTACAAACTTAGCGGTTTGGCTGAGTCAGTTTACCGTGTGTTCGCAGTTAAAGATCAGTTTAGAGATTTTTTGTTTCAAGCTGATCAGGATTTAATTGGAATACCAGGTAAAGATATTCCTTTGATCAACACAGATTCATCTTATTCAGGTTTAGATTTTTTTATTATGAAGGTTGATACTGTAAAGCCACGATTACTTACATCTGTAATGACGGATGAAAATCATATAATCGTTACATTAAGTGAAGAGTGCGATACTTTGAGCTATCTTGCAAATAATTTTATGATAGTTGATTCAACATCAAATACCTCTCTTCCGATTTCATTTTCATATCATAATAAATCTAAAAGAGAAGAGTTTGTTCTGGTTAATAAAAATAAATTGAACGCCGAAAACACATATTATTTGCTTGCAAAAAAAATAGTTGATTTGGAGGGAAATGTTTTTGAAAATGAATTAAGCAGTTTTGTTATTTCGGATAAACCGGATACCACTGCACCAAAACTTATTAGAACGGATCCAAATAGAAATGGATCAACTGATTTTAAGAATCCAAAAGTATTGCTTTATTTTGATGATGCCATTGATAACACTGATTTAAAAAATGCTGTTCAGTTTACCGATACATCAAAAAATAAAATTGATTTTAATATTATCAGAATTGATGATGCAACACTCTCGCTTAATCCTCAATTAGATTTGAAAGCTGAAAAGAACTATAAAATTGTAACAGATTTAAATCATTTTCCGGATGCTTCAGGAAATAAAATTGATTCAATTTTTACATTAAACTTTCAAACGATTTCCGGTATTGAATTTACCGGCATTTCAGGAAAAATTAATTCAACCAAAAACAATATAATAGTTGTGCTGCAAGACCCTAAAAATCCTAAAAGTTTTTACACCGCAGTTCCTGATAACACGATGGCGTACTCGTTTGAAAGGATAAAAGCCGGTATATATTCTATGTGGGTGTATTCGGATACTGATAGCAGTGGTACTTTTGATTACGGATATCCAGTACCATTTCGAAATTCCGAAGATTTTTATGTTATACCTGATACAATAAAACTTCGACCGCGCTGGAGTGTAACTGATTATAATATTGAGTTTGAATAAGTTTCGATCAGTTATTGGGTAGAGGTAACCACGAGGCAAATTCTAAGTTCGCAAAGATTATACTAGATCACTGTTCGCGATAAATCCGGATCGTGATGTCATTGCTGAAAAATTATCTCACCATTTTTAATCGTATGAGATAGAAGATTTCTTCCAACATTATAAATTATTTCTGAGTAATCAGAAACATTAAACACGGCAAAATCTGCTTTCTTTCCGATCTCAATACTTCCTAGACTCTGTTCACGATTTAAAGCTTTTGCTGCATTTATTGTAACAGAATTAATAACTTCTTCAACTTTCATTTTCATTTTTAGTGATGCTAAACTCATTATGAGTTGAAGGTTAAGAATATGCGATGAGCCAGGATTATAATCGGTTGCAATTGCTACTATTGCATTATTCTCAATTAGTTTTCTTGCAGGTGCAAATTGATAATCAAGAAAAAGTGGAACACCGGGAAGAAGCACCGCAACTGTTTCGGAATCTTTAAACTTTGTAAAATCCTTTTCAAGTAATACCTCTAAATGATCCACACTTGTTGCTTTGTGTTTTATGGCTGCATCCAATCCGCCAACATTATTAAATTGTTCTGTGTGAAGTTTTAATTTTAATCCTGATGATGAAGCTGCTTCAAATATCTTATTAATCTCCGAAGAAGTAAAAGCAGTTGATTCACAAAATCCATCACAAAAATCTGCGAGATTGTTTTTTGCGATATGAGGAATCATTTTATTAATTATTAAATCCACATAACCGGAATGATCATCTTTAAACTCCGGTGGAAAAGTATGTGCGCCAAGAAAAGTAGAAACAATATCGATGGGGAAAATTTCGTTTAAGATTTTAATTGTGTGTAGAAGTTTAATTTCATTTTCAAAATCCAAACCGTAACCGCTTTTTATTTCTAAAGTTGTAACCCCTTGAGCAATAATTTCCTGTACTTTGGGTTTTATTGTCTCAACAAGATCCGTTAGTGAATTATTACGAACAGCATTTACAGTTGTTAAAATTCCACCACCACGTTTCGCAATTTCTTCGTAATGAACACCTGCAATCTTTTCTTTAAACTCATTTGCCCGTGATCCTGCAAAAGCTGTATGAGTATGACAATCAACTAGTCCGGGAAGAAGTACTTTACCTGATAAATCTATCTTTTCATCAGCAGAAAATTTATTTGATGCGTAATTGGGAATTATATCTTTTATCAAACCATTTTCAACTACAACGGCATGATTTTCAATCAATCCAATATCAGATAAATCTTTACCTCGTTTGTAGCCTAATCCATTACTGCTGCAGGTAACAATTTGTGAAAGATTATAGAATAGTTTTATCATTACTTAAAAATATTAATTTTATCTTTGATAACTTTAGCTTCTTTATAGCCAAGCTGATTCAATTTAAACTTTATTTCATCTGCGGACTTTTGCGAATCAAAATCACCAACTTTTACTTTGTAAAACGGAGGTTCAAAATCAACATAAATATCGTCAGCGTTTTTACTGAAATAAACATCAGCCTTTATTTGATTTGCTTCTTCAAGATTATCTGTGGTAATGACCAAAACTCTAAATCCATCAGCAGTTCCAATTAAAGATTTTGGTTTATTTACATTTTCTGGGGATGAATAATCAAACCAAACCTCATCATAGATATCTGATTTAATACTTTTTTTTTCAGGAATAACTATTTCTGTTTTGTACGGGCTTATATCAAAATCTTCATTTTGATCAGAAGTGTTTACAATTTCATCAGTTTTGTGTTCTGAATTGGATACTTCTTTTTTTTCATTATTTCCGTACCGGCTACCCGTAGATGATGCGCAGGAAACAAGCAGAAGCAGAAAAAATAATATTAACGGTTTAACAATTTTGTTTTGATTCAAATACATAAGATAACTCGCATTAAACTGATCAAATATAAACTTTTTTAGTGTAGTGTCGAAATAGGATAGGTAATTCGATGAATAATCAGAGTAGATTTAAACTTAACACAATCTTTGAAAAACTGCTCATTTTTTTGTATTTTTGCAACATCACTTAAAAAGAAAAACAAAATGGCAGCAAAAAAACTTAAAATATTGTTTGTAACATCAGAAGTAGTTCCATTCGTTAAAACCGGTGGATTGGCTGATGTATCTTCTGCTTTACCTCAAATGTTATCTGAATTAGGACACGAGGTAAGAATTGTTGTTCCAAAATACGGAGCTGTTGATGATAGAAAATTTAAAATTCACGAAATAGTTAGACTGAAAGATTTACAATTTAAAATTGGAGACAAAGAAGTTATATTTTCTTTAAAATCCTGTTTCCTTCCCGGTCCCCGCGTTAGAGTGCAAATATACTTTTTAGATAATCAAGAATATTTTGGTAGTCGAAATAGTTTGTATGTAGATCCAAAAACTAGTAAAGATTATACAGATAATGATGAACGATTTATACTTCTTAGCAGATCAGTAATGGAGTTAATAATAAAGCTTGGTTGGATTCCTGATGTTATTCATCTTAATGACTGGCAATGTGGTTTAATTCCTGCATATCTTAAAACAGTATATAAAGACAACGAAGGTTTTGATAGATTTAAAACTCTGTTTACAATTCATAATCTGGCTTATCAGGGTGAGTTTCCTCAAGCATCATTCAAGAAAACAGATTTACCAAAAGAACTTGAATCAGTTTCAAAAGGAATTATCCATAACGGAAAAGTTAATTTTATGAAAAGCGGTTTGATGTTTGCTGATGTTATAAATACAGTAAGTCAAACTTATGCTAATGAAATAAGAACTAAAGAAGAATATGGCGAAGGTTTAAAAGATGTTTTAGCGAAAAGAAAAGACTCTTTATTTGGAATTGTAAACGGAATAGATAAAAATGTTTGGAATCCTGAAAAAGATAAATTAATTCCCGCAAAATATTCAGCAAAAAATATTGAAGAAAAACTTGTAAATAAAAAAGAACTTGCAGAGAGATTTGGTCTTCCTTTCGATGAAAAGATTCCTATCATCGGACTTATTTCAAGATTATTTGATTCAAAAGGGCTGGATCTTGTTCAAAAATCATTTAACGAGTTACTAAAATTAAATGCGCAGGTTATTCTTCTTGGTACGGGTGATCAAAAGTATCACACTTTGTTTGATAAGATGGCCAGCAAGTATCCAAAGAAATTTGCATCTTATTTAGGATTTAATGATGAATTAGCTCACTTAATCGAAGCTGGTGCAGATATGTTCTTAATGCCTTCTAAATACGAACCATGCGGCTTAAATCAGATGTATAGTCTTGCATATGGCACAGTTCCTATCGTTAGAGAAACCGGCGGATTAGCAGACACAGTTATTAAATTTAACGAAAAGACTGAAGAAGGAACCGGTTTCGTTTTCAAGAAATATGATTCAGATGAAATGTTAAAAGAAATTAAAAGAGCAGTTAAAACTTTTGAGGATAAAAAAGTCTGGCAAAAAATTATGCGTTCAGGTATGAAACTTGATTTTAGCTGGGATGTTTCGGCAAAAAGATATATCGAACTTTACAAGACAATGCTTTCTTCGGACTAACGAATATTTGATGCTTAACAGAGCCGTTTTTCTAGATCGTGATGGTACTTTGAATTTGGATACAGGTTATATTGGCGATCCAAAAAGTTTAGTCCTTTTTTCTGATACAGGAAAAAATTTAGCTACTCTTAAAAACGAATATCATTTTAAACTTATAGTTGTTTCAAACCAATCCGGTATTGCACGCGGTATAATAACTGAACAGCAGGTACTTTCAGTTAATGAAGAAATGAATAAAAAACTTGCTGAATTTAATGTACAAATTGATGCCTTTTATTATTGTCCCTTTCACCCCGATTTTAACGATGAAGAAAAATGCAAATGCAGAAAACCTTCAGCAAAAATGATTTTTGATGCTGCCAAAGAGTTTAGCATAGATCTTAACAATTCATATATGATCGGTGATTCAGTTTTAGATATTAAAGCAGCATATAATGCAGGAGTAAAATCTGTGCTTGTTAAAACAGGTAATGGAGTAAACAGTTTTTCTATCTTGCAAAAAGATAATAATTTTCCAAGCTTTGTAGCTGAAAATTTAACAGATGCTTGCAATTTTATAATTAAAGATTCTAGTGGAGTAACTTTTAGTGATTAAAAAAATATCCCTCTTATTCATTTCTGTTTTTTCTATAATATTAATAGTTGGCTGTAATGATTCCCCAACAGATCTTGGCACAGGTTTTCTTATCCAGGATGGTGTTGAGGTATTAAAGTTAGATTCATCAATTGATTCAATTCTACAATCATCAAATAGTTTTAAGAATGTGTTTACTCTCGGTGGATCGTCTCATCTGTTGCTTGGTAAAGCAGAAAATATAACTTCTCACGTTATGTTAAAATTTGTTTTTGCAATACCAGATTCCATCAAAGAGCAATTAATATTGAGAAATCTAACTGTAATTGATTCTTACGTTGAAATGTTCAAAAATTATTCTTTTGGCGATTCGAACGCAACTTTAGATTACAAAGTATTTAAGGTAAATGAATATTGGTCTTCTTCAACATTTACTGCGGATAGTTTTGCTTTTTTAGATTTTGATAATACGAGCGATTTAAGTTTTAATAGAACTAATGTAAATGATTCTTTGTACTCATTTCACTTAGATACAACTTTAACATCAGCCTGGCTGCAAAACTTTGCAGATACTAATGTTGCATCTAATTATGGAATTGTTCTATCACCAACTGACAATAGTCAAAAAGTGCTGGGATTTACTGCGTTTAATACAAGTGGTGAAAATGATCCAAGGTTAAGAATTATTGTTGAAAAACCAGGTTCTTATGTAGACACACTTATTGGATATATTTCAACTGATCTAAGTGTAGTATTAGGAGATATTCCGAATGTTGGAACTGAAAATTTAGCGATTCAATCAAGCCTTACGTCTGAAGCAAAACTATTTTTTGACCTCTCAAGTATCCCGGAAAACGTAGTAATTAATTCTGCTTCGCTTACACTCACAATTGATACAATAGCTTCTAAAGTTGGAAGTAGTTACACTGATAAATTAGCAGTTTATCTTTTAGCTGATTCAGCTGAAAATGAGTTAAATGATGATTATGTTTATTCCCTAAGTAGGAGTGGCTCCACATACACCGGAGAGATTACAAACATAGTTAGAGCATGGAATAATAATGTAGAAAATCAGGGTATGTTAATTAAATCCTCTCTTGAATTTTGGGGACTTGAAATTTTTGCGATTAAGGGCAGTAATGCCGCTTTAATTGAACAAAGACCTAAACTTGAGATTGTTTATTCAAGAGGGAGTATTAAATAATGAGAAACATACTCCAAATTTTGTTTTTATCAGTTAGCTTTAGTGCAATTGTATTAGCGCAAAGCAATTCAGTTTATACTAGATCTGGTTTTGGTGATCTGGAATATGGATACTCAGCAAAGATGATTGGAATCGGAAATATCGGTACAGCTTTACTGGACCCCGATCATTTAATAGTTACAAATCCAGCTAGCTGGTCAGCACTAACGAGAACTAGAATTGAATTCGGTATTGGTTATAGAGGAACTCTTATTTCAGATAACATTCAATCAAACTATACCAGCGAAACAGATTTTAAAGGATTCACATTCGGTTTTCCTGTTAGTCGTGAATATGGAATTGGAGTAGTTACAGGTTTGCTTCCTTATTCCAGAGTTAGCTATGAAGCTGTTAAAGTTTATCCAGCAGAAAATGTAATTCCATCATATAAATTACTTTATGAAGGAAAAGGTGGGTTATCCAAATTATTCATTGGCTCTTCAGTTTTCTTGCCTCTTGATTTTTCGGCTGGTGTAACTTTGGATTATTATTTTGGCAATCAAAATTATATTTCAACAATAGAATTTGATGAATCCGATTATATAAATACGACATATGAAAATCTTAGAAGTTCCACTGGTTTTGGTACAACATTTGGCTTGATCTCATCAAACCTGGCAAAAGCAATTAATCTTGAAAACTTAACTGACTTAAGAATAGGTTTAGCATATAATTATGTTGGTAACCTTAATACTGATACTCTTTTTACACAGACATCGCTCTTTCTTGTAGACACAGTAGCTATTTCTAACACAGAAATGAAGATTCCTGCAAGATTTACAGGCGGCATAAGTTTTGTTTTACAGGATTCGTATTGTTTTAATTTAGATTATATGTTTCAACCAATGAGCAAGTATAAATTTAATAATAAAGCTGATATAAATTTGAAAGATGCGGCAAGATATAGTGCAGCATTTGAATACAAACCAAAAAAATCTGTTGGAATGACAGAATTGGAACAAATGGTTTGGAGATTCGGTTTAAGCTATGAACAAACACAATATGTCTTTAATGGAAAAGATATCAACCAGTTTTCTGTTTATGGCGGATTTTCTTATCCATTAGGAATAGATAATACATTAGATTTAGCTATTGAGTATTCTAATAGAGGAACAACTGAAAATAATTTATTGAATGAAAATGCAATCAAGATTTATCTTGGTATTAGTTTTGGCGAACTCTGGTTCTTAACGTTCGACAAATAAATAATGAATAATTATAAGGGTTAGAAAAGTGAAAACATTTATACAAACATTCGTAATTTCTGTAATATTCTTTGCTGCGGCAGGTTTTGCTCAAAACTCTGACTCAATGAAGGTTTTAACAGATTATAGTTTATTTTCTGAATACCACAAGAATAAAGATTATGTTTCTGCATTACCATATGGATGGAGTGTTATTGAAGCTAATCCAACAAAATTTAGTAAATGGCTCTATTACAAAATGGAAGAATGTTTGTGGGCAGTACATGATTCTGCTTCTTCAACTCCTGAAATGGTTAAATCTGCACAAGACACAGTTTTATATTTCTATGATTTAGCAATTAAATATCGAGATCAGGACAAAGGATACTTTCAAGCCCGTAAAGCTTATGTTTCTGAAATTTGGTTAAATCTTCCTGCTTCTGTTACCATTCCGGAATATGAGCAAGCTATAGCTTGGCAGCCAGAGTTATCCTCTTTTTATTATAACAGATTGGGTCAACTTTATATAAATAGTGATGATGGAACAAATGGTTATAAGGTAAAAGCGATTGATATTTATGGAATTTTAGCAGAACGTGAACCTGATAATCCAGTTTGGACTTCAATACCACCAAGTCTTTTTGAAAATATTGATGATTTATTAAAATATCTAAAAGAGACTTGGGAAAAAGATCCACAGAACGAGAAAAAAGCTAAAGCATATGCATCTGCTGCAATACAAGCAAGTGAATGGGCACAAGCTGTTGCTCCATTAGAATTCTTAATTAGCAAAGAGCCAGAAAATGTTGGATACTTAACTCAAATTGGAAATGTCTATAATAAAATAGAAAATACAACAAAATCTGAAGAAATATTTTCTAAACTAATTACGCTTGAACCAAACAATAAAGATCATTATTTCTATTTTGGCAAAGCACTTATGGAATCCGGCAAGTACTCTCAGGCAAGAACACAATTTTTAAAAGCCAGTGAAGTTGGAAATGGTTGGGCACTACCAATTTTCTATGAAGGATTTTTATATGAGCAATCAGCTGGTGGATGTACAGAATTTGATAGAAAAGTTGTTTATTTATTAGCTCAAAATACTTACAGAAGAGCTTTGAATATGGATCCAGCTCTTACTGAAGCTAGAGATAGAATAAACGCACTTTCTGGTGCAATTCCTACAAAAGAAGATTATTTCTTTAGAGGATTAAAACCTGGTGATGTTATTAAAATTACTTGTGTTGGTTGGATAGGTAAAAGTGTTACTGTCCCTTAAAGTTAGCTGACAATTTTTAAATTGAAAAGGTTTCTTGAGATTTCAGGAAACCTTTTCTAATTTTGACTCAATCATTCATCAAAATAAGCGGTTAATATGGAATCATATCTAAAAAAAGATGCTGAAATTTTTAAGGTTCTACAATCCGAAATTGGAAGACAAACCGACAAGTTAGAATTAATAGCAAGTGAGAATTTTGTTAGTCCTGCAGTTTTAGAAGCCGCCGGATCAGTTTTAACAAATAAATATGCTGAAGGTTATCCTGGCAAAAGATACTATGGCGGATGTGAATTTGTTGATCAGGCAGAGGATATTGCAAGAGATAGATTAAAGAAATTATTTGGTGCTGAATATGTAAATGTGCAGCCGCATAGTGGTTCGCAAGCTAATATGGCTGTACTTATGACTTTTATGAAACCAGGTGATAAATTTCTTGGATTAAGTTTGGCTCATGGTGGACATTTAACTCATGGTTCACCTGTAAATTTTTCGGGTAAACTATACGAAGCTGTTGGATATGAATTGAATGAAGCTACAGGTTTGCTTGATTATGACAAGATTGCTGATCTTGCAAAAAAAGAAAAACCAAAAATGATCATCACAGGTGCAAGTGCTTATTCAAGAGATTGGGATTACAAAAAGTTTAGAGAAATTGCAGATTCTGTTGGTGCATTTTTAATGTGCGATATGGCTCATCCTGCTGGATTAATCTCAAAAGGATTATTAAATAATCCACTTGATTATTGCGATGTCGTTACTTCAACAACACACAAAACTTTACGAGGTCCTCGCGGAGGAATAATTCTTATCGGTAAAGACAAAGAAAATCCCTGGGGATTAACCACACCAAAAGGCGATAGAGTAAAAATGATGTCAGAGTTGATTGATAGTATGGTTATGCCTGGAATTCAAGGCGGACCTTTGATGCACATCATTATGGCTAAAGCTGTTGCGTTTGGCGAAGCTTTAACTGATTCATTTAAAGATTATGTAGTGCAAGTTAGAAAGAATGCCAAAGCATTATCTTCAAAATTAACTGAATATGATTTTAATATCGTTTCCGGTGGAACTGATAATCATTTAATGTTGATTGATTTAACAAATAAAAATATAACTGGTAAACAAGCCGAAATTGCGTTAGAGCATGCTGGCATAACTGTTAATAAAAATATGGTTCCGTTTGATAAACGAAGTCCGTTTGTAACAAGTGGAATTCGTGTTGGAACTCCTGCACTTACTACACGTGGAATGAAAGAAAATGAAATGGGAACAATTGCTTCAATAATTAATAAAGCCATTTCTAACTTTGAAAATGAAAAGATATTAAACGATTTACAGGAAGAGGTCAAAAAGTTTACTGCTTCATTTTCATTATTTGCAGAATCAAAGTAAGCAAAAATTATTTTGGCAGAAGAATTACTACAAGAAGATTTAGAGAATGAGGGAGTTGAACTTGAAAAAGAAATGACATTTCTCGAGCATCTTGAAGAACTAAGATGGAGAATTATCTACTCAATAATCGGTATCGTAGTAGGGACAATCATTGCCTGGATATTTATCGATTTTCTAGTTGATGTGGTTTTATTAAAACCTGCAAAAGATTCTGGCGCAATACTTCAGAATCTAAGACCATTCGGACAATTATTTCTTTATATGCAAATTGCAATTATGGTTGGTATGATAATTAGCATTCCAAACTTATTTTTTCAATTCTGGCAATTCATTTCTCCTGCATTAAGAAAAAAAGAAAAAAAATATATTTTCTGGATTGTTGTGTTTTCATCAGTATGTTTTTTGGGTGGAATTGCATTCGCATATTTTGCAATGCTTCCGCTAACATTAAAGTTTGCTGCTGAGTTTGGATCTGAAATGATTAAGAATGAGTTTGCAATTGACGAATATATGTCAATCATTATCAGCGTTATGCTTGCAGCAGGTTTTGTTTTTGAACTTCCAATGATTTCATTTTTCTTATCTAAACTTGGTATTCTGAAACCAGCTATAATGAGAAAATTCAGAAGACACTCAATTGTTGTGATAATGATACTTGCTGCGTTTCTTACTCCTGGTGCAGATCCTGTTTCCCAACTTGTACTTGCGGTTCCGTTGGTTGTGTTGTACGAGATAAGTATTTTTATATCTAAAATATCGCAGAAAAAATCTTGAGTAAACTTTCATTAAAAGAAATTAGCAATCCAATTAAATCCGAACTTGAACGTTTTGATGAAATATTTAAAACTGCTTTACGTTCTAATGTTGGATTGGTTGATCTTGTTGCACGTTATATCATTCGCCAAAAAGGAAAAAAAATTCGTCCACTTTTGGTTATGTTATCCGCAAAAATTTCTGGTGGAGTAACAGAAAGAACTTACCGCGGAGCAACTTTAGTTGAGCTTTTACACACTGCTACTCTTATTCACGATGATGTTGTTGATGATGCCGATAAACGAAGAGGGATGTGGTCAATAAATGCTTTGTTTAAAAATAAAGTAGCTGTGTTGATGGGTGACTATCTTCTCTCACGTGGATTGATGATTTCTGTTGATGGAAAAGATTATGATTTTCTTGGTGTTACAACTAATGCGGTTAAAAGAATGTCTGAAGGTGAACTTCTTCAAATTCAGAAAACAAGAAAGTTAGATATTGATGAAGAAACTTATTTTAAAGTTATATCTGATAAAACTGCTTCACTGTTGGAAACTTGCTGTTCAATCGGTGCAATGAGTACGACTGAAAACAAAGACTATATTGAAGCGATGAGAAACTTTGGTCATTCACTTGGAATGTCTTTTCAAATTCGCGATGATATTCTTGATTATGAAGGCACAACTAATTTAATCGGCAAACCTATTGGTGGAGACATAAAAGAAAAGAAAATAACTTTACCATTAATCTATTCGCTTAATAATGTTTCTAAGAATGAAGCTGCAAGGATAAGAAAAGTTTTAAAGAATGGTAATGATAAAACAAAAGTTAAAGATGTAATGCAGTTTGTTCACGATAATAATGGAATTGATTACGCACTTAAAGTTGCTGAAAAATATTCTGATCAGGCTAAAAATTCATTAAACCTCTTTCCTGATTCAGAGGTAAAATCTTCTATGCATGAACTAGTTGATTTTGTAACTCAAAGAAAAAATTAAAATATATAAAAAAAGTCACGAAGTGGTTCGTGACTACCAAAAATATATTTAAGAATTGTTGGCACAACTTTCAAGTTGCGTTTTTAGGGGTTGTTAAACATTCCGCAAGCTGAAGCTTGCGCCTACCGCGTAAAAAATATGTTAGTTCTTTTTATTTCCATCCTTATAATTAAAACCTTTTATTGGTTCGCGTAAAGTTAGCACAGGGCAGGGAGCTTTTCTTACAACTTTTTCTGCTGTGCTGCCGAATAAAATGTGTTCCACTCCGCTATGACCATGAGTTGCAATGATTATCAAATCAATATCTTCTTCTTTTGCGGTTTCAATAATCTCAACAAAAGGTTTACCGGTTTTAATTATTGTTTTTACATTCGCTATTTCAGTAATCTCGCTCTTTGCAAGTTTTTGCAATTCATCTTTTGCCCTGTCATCCCATTCTGTATTGATTGATGGCATTGCAATTTGTCCCATGCTAAAATCTGGCGGGTAGATAATTGGTTCAACAACGTAAATTAAAATTATATCTGCATTAAAAGATTTTGCAAAATTAACTGCATACTTTAATGCGCTTTTTGAGTAATCAGAAAAATCGATAGGTACAAGAACTTTCTTAATTGTAGTTTCCATCTTATTTCCCTTTCTCTTCTGGTACATTGTATTGAATATCGAAATAGTCTTCATTTAATTTTCTTAAACGTAATGCAAGAATGTTAGAAATACCGGTTAATATTTTTATTCCTTTTTTAGGATACTTTTCTATAAACTCATCTAAATCGGGTTTAAAGATTACAGACACTTTGCAAGCAGATTTTGCAATTGCGGATGCAGATCTTTTTTCTCCATCAACCAAGGCTAACTCACCAAAAAAATCTCCTTTAGTAAAAATTGCAAGAACATTTTTAACTTTGTGAGAATTTTCTCTTTCAATCTCAACGTCTCCATCACGAATGAGATATAATCCAATTCCAGGATCGCCTTGATGAAAAATAAATTCTCCAGCAACATAAGTTCTGTTGTGTATAATTTTTATCAAAACAGATAAATCTCTTTTTGTAAGATCATTAAAAAGAGGAATTGTTTTTAATGAATTCTTTAAATCGGTTTCTTCAGTTGGTGAATTGAAAAAATTAACCCAAAAACTACTATGTGCTACTTTTTCTTTTTCCATTATTTCCTCTAATTAAATAAACCTGATTCAGCAACGCGCCAAAGTTTTTGGCAGGGGAATCTGTTTTCGTAAAATGCTCTGCCGATTATAACAGAATCAACTCCTACGGGAATTAAATTTTGTAAATCTAATAGCTCATCTTTATTACGCACTCCGCCGGAGTGAGTAACTTTAATTTTACTGTGTTCAGCAATCTCTTTTGATAATGCAATGTTTGGCCCTTGCATAACTCCGTTACGACTAACATCAGTGACAATGCATCGGTCTATTCCAATCTCAGACATTTCATTGACGTAGTAGAGATAATTCATATCAGATTTTCTTTGCCTGCCGCGCGTTACTAGTTTTTCATCAAGAATATCAATTGATAAAACAATTTTAGTAGGACCAAACTTTTCGAATAGTTTTATAAACTCTGCACGATTTTCTAATGCCATTGTGTTAATGGAAATTCTATAAACTCCAAGATCAAAAATTGCTTCGGCATCTTCAACACTACGCACACCACCAGCAAACTCAACGGGAATGATTACTGAATTGCATAAATCCTTAATGATATCGAAGTTTTTGTGTGAGTGATCGAAAGCGCCATCAAAATCTACAACGTGAAGCATCTTTGCATTTTCTGCGCGCCATATCATTGCCATTTCAACCGGATCATCGCCGTACTCTTTGCAATCGAGTTCAGGAATTCCCTGAACAACTCTTACAGTTTTACGGTTGTGAATATCAATAGAAGGAATTACTAGTAGATGTTTTTTTATCGGATTCATTGCATTAAAAAAATAATGATGTTTGTTCCTGTTAAAAAATAACTAAATGTACTGAGAAAGTAAAAGAAGATTTACTACACTTTTATATTTGACCTTAATAATATGAATAGTACTAACAGTTTAATAAATCTGTTGAGTACAGGATCATTTATTTGTTAGCATCTCTTTTTTTAACTGATCTATTTTGTTAGTGAAGTCTGAGAGCATATCAATTGGAATATCGTTGAGGATTTCATTTACTTTTTTTGATTGCTCATTTCTAATGAGGGTTGTGAGGGGATGTTTTTGAGTTTTGATTTTGTCATCGGGAATATATTCGAATAGATCGTTTGGGGTGCAGTGAAATGCGATGCATAGATTTTCGAGTTGTGAAAGTTTAAGTGTGGAGAAGCGACCACCTGCAACACGGGATGCGGTTGAAAAAGTGAATCCGAATTTTTTAAGATGGCCAACAGGTTCCAAAACAGCGCGCTTGTTGACGAGGCGTTTAAGATTGTATTTTAACATGATGGTTTTCCTTGTAAGGTTTATTGGATACAATAATAAATCAAAGACAAAGTAAAATCAAGTAATGCAAGTGTAGAATTGTTCAATGCAAGTGTAGAGTTAATCAATGCAAGTGTAAAATTGTTCAATGCAAGTGTAAGGTTAATCAATGCAAGTGTAAAATCGTTCAATGCAAGTGTAGAGTTAATCAATGCAAGTGTAAAATCGTTCAATGCAAATATAGAGTTAATCAATGCAAATGTAAAATCGTTCAATGCAAGTATAAAGTTAATCAATGCAAGTATAAAATCGTTCAATGCAAGTATAAGATTAAGAAATGGAAGTAATTTGTGAGTTTATTGCGATTGTTGTTAATTTTTAATTAGTAATAAGAGAAATGTTGTATTTAATTAGTTCAAACAAACAGAATGACTTTAGATTTCTGAAGTTATTTTCTGTGTTTCGATTGGGTTGGGATAAACTACAGACAAGAGTTGAGATGTTCTTTTTTACCTCTTCGACTTCGCTCCGAATAAACTGTAGAAAAGAATTATTTATTCATTTACTTTTCTTGACACAAGAAAAGTAACCCCGATGGATCGGGGTAGACGCCAGAATATGCTCTTTAAAAATAAATGCTAAAATTCTGTTCCACTACGCTAAAAGAAAATAACTCGCTCATTGAATTCGCTCAAACAGATTTTCTTTTTTAATCCCGATGCATCGGGACAGGCTGCTCCGTTACATAGAATTTTTGACGCATTTCTTTTTATGAGCAATGCCAGAGCAGAAGACCTGAGCAGGATGCCAGAGCAGATGGGGAAGTATTTAAATAGTTGTTGATTCTTGAGATTAGATTCTTAAAACTTTAAGTTACAACTGGTTTTGTAATTATACTTTGCTTTACCTATAAAAACATATCCCAATTTCTTTTATTATAGTTCGGAGTGAAAGATATAAAAATCTAATTTGAGGGTAATTTTAATCAATTTATTTTACAATTATTTGCAAATTGTGTTAACAAAATATGACAGAAAAGCTGATCGAAACTGAAAAATGGATTAGAATTAAATTGATCCAAATTTCATTATTACTTGAAAAAATGAATGATCTATTAAATAGTGATATTAAAAATCAAAAGGAAAAGGTTGATAATCTAAAAATAAAGAATAATCCCAAGTTTATGGATTCAGTTTATAAAAGGGGATATAAAACAATTAATGATATCAAAAAGTTGGAAAAATTAGAACCATTAACTGCAATGAAATATCAAAAGCAAATATGGATATCCTTGAAACTTGATTGGGAAGAAACTAAACTTAATTTAGCTAAAGACAATTTCCATCAATTGACTTTGAAATCTATTTTCCTATTAATTATGGCACATATTGAAAATAGTCTTCGAACTGTTTGCGAGCAATTGAAGGAAGAAAAAAAATTATTATTAGGTTGGAATGATTTAAAAGGTTCTACCCTAGATGTATATAAAAATTATATTACTAAGGTTGCAAAATTTTCTTATGATTTTGGAAGTTCAAAGAATTGGAATTCAATTAAAGATAATTACATTTTAAGAAATTATTTGATTCATAACGAGGGAGGATTTGACAATTCTGAAAAGTTTAAACGATTAAAAAAAATAGTAGATGATTCAGATGAATTAAAATTTAATAATAAAATGGAGTTCGAACTATCATTAAAATATTTACATAGCTTAATTGATCAGGCAGATAATTTTATTGATGAGTTATTTAGACATTTAAGTTAATACGACTGCAGACCAATCTCATTCATCCACCTTCTACTTGCCAATGTCTTTAATTGCTTGCCTTACGGTAATCATTTTTTGTCTTTCGTTTGAGTCCTTTAATACATTCAAATAACAAATTAGTTTTTTGTAAGATTTTATTTGTGCTAATGGATTTCAAATTTTTTCTTTCTTTAATCTGAAAGGAAATTCTCTAAAGTAACTGATGGACCCTAAAAATATGATTGCGACTATAACATCAATTACTGACCAAACCGATTTCTTCCCAATATATAATGGTATAAAAGGATTAAATATAATCCCAATTGCGCCAAATATTATTGCCTTAATTGTAAGCTCTTCATTTTCATAATAATATCTTATAGCAACAAAACATGCAGTCCCGCATAATGCAAATTTCATTAAATTATAATAAACCATTGGCAATTTTAGTAATGCTACAAACAGTAGTGTCGAACAAATCAATTTGGACCAGAATAACATTTTCCTATCAAATAAATCATCATCTGATAGATAGTTTGCAGATTTAACATTTGGATTATTAGGCTCGGTGGAAGGGGCAGTTTTTTTAACTTGTGGAATTGGATTCGCAATGACATCTATTCTATTCCAAACATCCATTAAATGAAATTTGATGTCTTCTCCATATTTATTAGTCAATTCTTTTTGCCACTGATTGAAATTCTGAATTTTCTTTTTGTATCCCAATGCATCTTCGCGAAATTCTTTGCTACTTATTTTTATAAGTTCTTTTTCTAAAATTAAATTCCATATTTCATTTGTTTTGTCTATAATACCGAGTCCATACTTATCTACCATAGCTCTTTCCCATTCCCGGAAAGTCGGGAATTTGAGTTTAAGTATTTTGCAATCAGTTAATAATACTTTCATTTTAAAAGTTCTTAACTATTTGGTAAAGTCTGAAAAATAATTTTTAATCCACATCAAAAATAATGGATAAACATTATAAAATACCTATCTGACTTTGTAAGGTCATAATAGGTCATTTTTTAGAAATATTCTGTTCCTAGTGCAAATCATCTTTTATTACATCATCACTGAGAAAGAAGATACTTCGTTTTATTATTTAACTTTTCAATCCTGACGATTGTGATTGATTTACTCATCAACCTTCCACATACCATTATCTTTAATTGCGTATCTGCCGATAATCATTTTTTGTATTTCGTTTGTGCCTTCAAATATTTTTAATATTCGCGCATCACGGTAATATCTTTCTATTGGCAGCTCACGACTAAATCCCATTCCGCCGTGAATCTGAACAGCTTTATCTGCAATCTCAGCCATAGATTCCGAGCAGAACAATTTAACGATAGCGGCTTCGTTAGAAATATCTTTTTTAAGATCGTAATTATTTGCAGTGCGGTAAACAATGCTTTCCATCGGGTAAATTTTTGCAGAAATTTCTGCAAGCATAAACTGCACAGCCTGAAATTTTGAAATAGCTGATCCAAATTGTTTACGTTGTTTAGCAAAGACAGTAGAAAGTTCAAGCAATTCTTTTGAAGCACCAAGACATCCTGCACCAAGCCCGATTCTTCCTGCATCTAGAGTTTTCATTGCAATCAAAAACCCTTTACCATCCTGCCCAAGTAAGTTTTCTTTTGGTACTTCAACATTTTCAAAAGTTACTGTGTTTGTAACGCTGCCTCTAATACCAAGTTTCTTTTCTTTTGCACCAATTATAATTCCAGGAGTATCAGCATCCACAACAAAAGCGCTTATTCCTTTATCAGTTCTTGCAAAAACAGAAAACACATTTGCAATACCGGCGTTTGTAATCCAAACTTTGTTGCCGTTTAAAATCCATTTATCGCCAACAAGTTCTGCTTTTGTGGATAAATTAAAAGTATCCGAGCCAGCGCCGGGTTCTGTTAAAGTAAATGCAGCAATCTTTTCACCGGAACAGAGTTGGGGAAGATATTTTCTTTTAGTTTCTTCAGATCCACCTAAATAAATTGCGTTAGTTCCGATTGATTGATGTGCACCTATAAATGTTGCGGTTGAGTTGCAGGCCCGGGTCATTTCTTCCTGCATAATGCAATAACCAAATTCACCAAATCCACCACCACCGTATTCTTCAGGAAATGATAGTCCTAAAAATCCCATCTCACCAATTTTTTTAATCAAATCAGCTGGAATTTCTTCATCCTCATCAATCTTTTGTGCGATTGGTCTTACCTCACCATCAACAAATTCCTTAACCAAACCACGCAGCATTTTCTGTTCATCGGTAAAATTAAAATCCATTTAATCCTCTAAAGTTGAATTTTCTTATAATTTTTAATTGCTAATCGTGAAAATACGTTAAAAAACAAGCAATATTAAGCCCATAATAATATTTATGCAAAAACTTTAAAAATATTGACTTTTCTAACATAATTGCTCATATTTCAAGCAGATGAACAAAGAATTTAGGCTAAAAACGAAAGAAGGGGATTTTCTTAACATAAGTGCATTCGGTTTTGAAAATATAAATTCATCACCTTGTTTAATTTTTGTTCACGGTTTCAAAGGTTTTAAAGATTGGGGTTTCTTTCCATACACTGCAATGCAATTTGCAGACAAAGGTTTTTTTGTTCTTTCTTTTAATTTTTCGCACAATGGAGTTGATGATGAAGGAATTAATTTTAATCGATTAGATAAATTTGCGGAAAACACAGTTTCACTCGAAGTCTCTGAACTTGTTCAAGTTATCAATGCTTACAAAAATGGATTTTTTAGTAATGATGTTAATGGTAAGATTGGATTAGTAGGTCATAGTCGTGGTGGTGGAGTTGCGCTCTTAAGCAGTTTAATTGAAAAGGTTGATTTATATATTGTCTGGGCTTCGGTTGCAAAATTTGATAGATATACTGAACGACAAAAAGCAGAATGGCGAAAACAAGGATTTGTAGAGGTTTTAAACTCAAGAACAAATCAAATGATGCGAATGAATGTTGAATCGTTGGAAGATATTGAATTGAATAAAAACGGTTCATTAAGTATTGAAAAAGCAGTTAAGTATTTAAATAAACCATTATTGATACTTCACGGAACAGAAGATTTAACGGTTCCAGTTATAGAAGGTGAGCAGATTTATAATTGGAGCGATAAATCATTAACTGAATTTGAGAAGCTCGCAACTTGTGGTCATACGTTTGATATTGTTCATCCTTTTGAAGGAAGTAATAAAAAGTTTGATTTGGTGATTTCGAAAACGGAAGAGTTTTTGAGAAAAGTGTTTTATTAAGTTTTTTCCTTTAGTCATCTTGAGCGAAGACGAAGGAAAAGAGTTATTAAAACTGATAAAGTCACACTTCGACTTCGCTCAGTGTGACAATTGTTTTTTGATCGATTTAATTAGAATTGTTAATACTAACTTGTTTTATTAGATAGTTTTATATGGAATTAAAGAACATCATTTTTATCATAGTTTTTTTAGTGGTTTTTGGGTTTTTTGCATACAGTGTAAATAATCTAATTAAATATCTTAAAGTTGCTAAAAAGAAGGATGATAGATCCGGCGATGTTGGTACAAGATTAAAACGAGTTTGGAATATTGCTTTTGCACAAACCAAGCTTTTACGTGATCCAGTTGCCGGAACGTTGCATCTATTAATTTTTTGGGGATTTGTTCTTTTTATTTTTGCTGTAATTGAAACCATATTGCAAGGTTTTTATTCACCACTTTCATTATCGTTTCTTGGTCCGGTTTATTCGCTTATAACTTTAGTTCAGGATTTATTTGGATTATTAGTTATTCTTTCAATAATTTTTTCGCTTTACAGAAGATTTGTTCAAAGAGTACCAAGATTAGTTGTTGATGATCACGAAATGAAAGATGCAGCATTTATTCTTACATTGATTATGTTTATTGTGATTTCGATGTATGGACAAAATGCCGCAGGCTTTGCTAACAATGGAATGAATTATCACGAATCAGAATTAAGACCGGTTTCTGCTTTTATAAGTGGATTATTTTTTACAGGTCAAAGTTCAACAGCAACATTTTTATATGAGTTTTTCTGGTGGATGCACATTTTATTGATTTTCGGATTTCTAAATTATCTACCATACTCAAAGCATTTACATATTTTAAGTTCTATACCAAATGTGTTTCTGGCAAATCTTGATCCTGTTAGAAATACAATTAAGAAACTTAATCTTGATGATGAAAATGCAGATACTTTTGGAGTTGCAGATATTGATCAGTTTAGCTGGAAGCAAATTTTAGATGGTTATTCCTGTACAGAATGCGGAAGATGTACTTCTGTTTGTCCTGCAAATACTGTAGGTAAATCACTTTCACCAAGAGATATAATTGTTGATATCAGGAAAAGAACTTTAGAAAAAGCTCCTTTACTTGTTGAAGGAAAAACAGAAGGCGAATTATTTGAAAAAAGTCTTGTTCACAATTACATAACTGATACAGTTTTATGGCAATGTACAACTTGCATGGCTTGTGTTCAGGAATGCCCGGTAATGATTGAGCATGTTGATTCTATAGTTGATATGCGCAGAAATCTTGTTTTAACTGAATCAGAATTTCCTGCTGGATTGAATCCTGTGTTTAAGAGTTTAGAAACCAATTTTTCTCCTTGGGCTTTTAATCCTGCGGATAGAGCAGAATGGGCTGAGGGAATGAATATCAAATCGATGGCAGAAGATAAAGACGGAGAAATTTTATTTTGGGTTGGTTGTGCCGGTTCGTTTGATGACAGATACAAAAAAGTTTCTAGAGCTTTTTCAACAATAATGCAAAAAGCAGGAGTTAATTTTAGAATTCTTGGAACTGAAGAAAAATGTAATGGCGATACAGCGAGAAGACTTGGTAATGAATATCTTGCTCAAATGATGATGCAGGAAAATGTTGAAACATTAAATAATTATGGTGTTAAAAAAATTGTTACTGCTTGTCCGCATTGTTTTCATTCTTTAAAGAATGAATATCCACAGTTCGGTGGCAATTTTGAAGTAAAACATCATACGCAGTTTATTGAAGAATTATTGGCTGGTGGAAAAATCCAGATGAAACAGGAAAGTGAAAAACATAAAGTTACTTATCACGATTCCTGTTATCTAGGAAGATATAATGAGGTTTATGATTCCCCACGTAAATCATTAAACAAAGTTGCTGGATTAGATTTAGTTGAAATGGAACGAAATAAAAGCAAAGGATTTTGTTGCGGGGCCGGCGGCGGAAGAATGTTCTTAGAAGATGAAGAAGGCGGAAGAATAAACGAAGAACGTGCTAAAGAAGCTCTAAGCACAAATGCTGATACAATTGCATCAGCATGTCCGTTCTGTATGACGATGATGACGGACGGAGTAAAACATTTTGAAAAAACAGAAGAAGTAGCTGTAAAAGATATTGCAGAAATAATACTGGAAAACATTAATTAATTCATTCACACATTCACAGGAGGTTCTCATGGAAAAATTCAATCAACTCGTACAATTCGTTCAAAGTTTGGAAGGTGATTTCCAAAAATTTTATGTGAAAGAACAAGCTGCTGCAGGTACACGCGTGCGCAAAGGCTTGAGCGATCTCAGAAAATTATGTCAGGAAGTCCGAAATGACGTTCAAGACGTTAAAGCTGCAAGAAAAACTCCAAAACCATAAGAGTATTCTGTAGCAAAAACTTACTAAGGCTGGGTTAGAAAATAGCCCAGCCTTATTT
>JBATOT010000120.1:0-17750 GCA_049291095.1 Ignavibacteriaceae bacterium
AAACTAATGAGTGAAATTGAACAGAATGCTTTTAATAAGTTAGGCGCAAAAGCAGATTATATTTTATTTACCAAAGAAACCGCCGATGATGAAGCTAACTTAAAGAAAATGGATTGGGCAAATGCAGTTTTTTTTACGGGTGGTGATCAAAGTGATTTAACGCGGGATATGCTTGGTACAAAACTACTTCAAAAAGTATTTGATATTTATAATAATGGCGGAACTATTGGCGGTACCAGTGCGGGAGCTGCAGTAATGAGTGAGGTTATGATTACAGGAAATGAATTAATCAACAAAGACTCTACGGTTTCATTTGTTACTATTGAAAGAGGAAATGTTGAAGTAAAAACAGGTTTCGGATTTTTAAAAAATGCTATTGTCGATCAGCATTTTTTAAAACGTAAACGACATAACAGAACAATTTCATCTTTGATTGAACATCCAAATTTATTTGGAATTGCAATAGATGAATCAACAGCAATTATAGTTTATCCGGACGAAACTTTTGAAGTAATTGGCAGTTACCAGGTGCTTGTGTATGATCCAGTTGATGGGGATAATATTCGTGAAGATAAAAATGGTAATCTTGGAATTTCTGATATGAGACTTCAAGTATTAATTAGTGGTGATAAGTTTGATATGAAAACAAGAAAAGTAATTAAATGACCGAAACAAAAAAGAAATTTAAGTTTAAGGTCCCAAACACGTACTTATTAATTTTTTCATTGCTTGTTTTAATTGCAGCGATGACCTGGATAATTCCTGGCGGACAATACGAAAAAGCAATTGTAGATGGAAGAGAAGTAGTTGTTCAAAACTCATTTAAGTATATAGAAAATAAACCGCAAGGATTTATTGATTTGTTTATCGCTCCTTTAAAAGGATTTGTTGAAGCTGGATTAATTATTGGGTTTATCTTATTTGTTGGCGGATCATTTAATGTTCTTGCAAAAACTAATGCAATAAACGCTCTTATCCATAAACTTGCAAGAGCACACAAAGATTCCAAGCTATTGCAAAAACTTTTCATTCCTGTCCTTATGCTTATGTTTTCGCTTGGCGGTGCAACATTTGGAATGAATGAAGAAATAATTCCATTTGTATTGATTATAGTTCCAATCTGTCTTGCTCTTGGTTATGATTCAATTGTTGGTGTTGCAATTCCACTTGTTGGTGCTCATATTGGATTTGCAAGTGCTTTCTTAAATCCATTTAATGTTGGTATTGCACAGGGAATTGCAGATGTTCCATTGTTTTCGGGAATTGGTTATAGACTAATTAGTTGGTCAATCTCAACATTGGTTGCGATCCTTTTTCTTCTGTGGTATGTAAAAAGATTGTCGAAAAATCCCAAAATTAGTCCAACTTATGAATTTGATGAGGAGAGAAGAAAGAATGAAAATATTAATGGTGTTTATGAAAACGAAAACGAGTTAACAACAAAACATAAAGCTGTATTATTAACTTTTGCTTTATCGCTTGTATTAATTGTGGTTGGTGTAATAAAACTGGGCTGGTATATTGAAGAAATATCTGCCGCATTTTTTATTATGGGAATAGTTGTTGGAATTATTGGAGGACTTAAAGTTGATGAATTCACCAAAGCTTTTATAGAAGGAGCAAAAGATTTAGTTGGAACCGCGCTTATTGTTGCATTAGCAAGAGCAACATTAGTCATCTCACGTGATGGACAAATAATTGATACTATTCTTTATGGATTATCACCGTACATTCAATCATCATCCCCAATATTTGCATCACAAAAAATGTTTATGGTTCAGGCGGTAATAAATTTCTTTGTTCATTCAGGCAGCGGACAAGCTGCACTTACGATGCCAATTATGGCTCCACTTTCCGATCTTGCCGGAGTTTCAAGACAAACTGCAATTTTAGCTTTTCAATTTGGAGAGTACACAAATATTATAATACCTACTTCTGCCGTAACAATGGGTGCGCTTTCAATGGCAAAAGTGCCGTGGGAAAAATGGGCAAAGTGGGTTTTACCTTTAATGATAATTTTATTTGCATTAGGCTTTATTTTGTTAATTCCGCCAAACCTTTTTGGCTGGCAGTGATTTTTTAATCAATAATTATTCAATTATTTAAAGAGGTGCGATATGAAAAAACTATTACTTTTTGGAGCAATTGTTTTTAGTTCTGTTATTGGATTGAACTCGCCAACTAATGCTCAGGTTGATTTGTATTTAGATGGTATGAATGTTTATGTAAGCGAATACGGGAGAGTATCGATATTCTCACTACCTGATACAATCCGTCAACTATATAGGGCCTCATTACTAGTAGGAACTGGGCCCGATGCTGTGTTTGATTTACAAAATGATCTTGAAATCGAAGAACCAACTTCTTTATTAACGAATTCAACATTTGGTGATTATGAAATTTATGGCAGTTACAATAATGATTATTCAGGTGCTCCGCCAAATGTTCTTGAAAAAGAAAACATATATTGTTGGCAAAACTTAAATTCCTTTATAGTAAAGTATACAGTTATTAATAGAGAGATTACATCGATTGATGCAATTGTAGGATTGGAATATCTTCCACGAATTGAAAATAATAGGAGTGGTGGTGATACCGTAACTTTTTCATTACAAAGTCAAATTATTTGTGCTAAGAGTATTAAAGCTGTCGGATTTAAACCATTATCAGAAAATTTAAAGTCACTAGCTGCTTTTTATTATTATACTGACTATGAAGTAGATACATTGTTTTATGATAAGTTAACTTATAATTCATTTGATACTTTATTTTTTACAGATCCAAATTATCCTAACGTTGATGCCCCTGCTTTGATTCCGGCATTTAACTCGAGATCAATTGCTCCAGGTGATTCAGTTGTATTTTATATTGCATTAGCTTTTGGTGAAAGTGAAGCTGCAATGTTAGCAAGTTTAGAACAAGCCCAACAAAAATATAATCAAATAGTTTCTGTTGAATCAGATTTGAACAACATCCCAAACGGCTATTCTTTAAATCAAAATTATCCAAATCCATTTAATCCATCTACAAAAATTTCTTTTGGATTGCCGCAACGATCCAATATTTCATTAAAAGTGTTTAGTGCCCTTGGTGAACAAGTTGCAGAATTAGTAAACGGAACTTTAGAAGCCGGAACTCATACTTACAATTTTGATGCTTCGGACCTTACTTCTGGAATCTATATTTATTCTTTACAAACTGATGCTGGTATTATCTCGAATAAAATGACATTAATTAAATAACTTTTTTGAAAGAGAAAAAAATGAAAACAGTTTACACTTTCTTAGCAGTATTTTTGTTTGCATCCGTTTTGGTGATAGATAGTTTTGCGCAGAGTTTTTATACAGGAGGAATTGGAATTTCTCAAAGCAATGGCGGAAGAACCAGGGTTTATTCAGATAATCTTACAACTAAACAAATTGAAAGAATATCTATTTTGGTTGGAGTGAGTTCTTCAGCTGTATTTGATTATAATGAAGATCAGGATGTTTTAATAAATGCAGCGACTGTTGCTTCGCCACTTTTAAGCGATTTTGAAGTTACTTCAACAATTAATAATTCTTATTCAGGTTTACCGCCTGTTGTGCAAGCAAGTTACAATATATATGGCTGGAATAATGGTGAGTATCTTTTAGTTAAAGCCACAGTACAAAATAATGAGGTTTCTGCTATAAATGCTGTCGTTGGATTAGAAGCAATTCCTGTTATAAACGGAACTTACGAAAATGATACGTTACAATGGGATGCAGCATCACAAACAGTTTTGTTTCATAAAAATGCGTGGGCTGGAATTAAGTTTCTTTCAAGTCAGCAAAAGTCTTTGGAATTAATTGAATGGACAGATCCATATGCAACTGATTCATTGTACTATTCCTGGTTAACACAAAATTCATTTGACCCACTATTAATTGCAAACTCGGCTGGCGATGGTGCAGTTGCTGTGTTTGGACAGGATCCTGTTAATATAAATCCTGGTGAAACAGTAACACTCTATTTTGGAATATCAATAGGATCATCCCAATCTGATTGTATTAATAATATGAATTTGTGTGCTTCAAAGTATAATCAAATTGTCCCTGTTGAATTAACATCTTTTACTGGCAAGTTTGATAACAATAGGGTTTACTTAAATTGGCAAACTGCATCCGAATTAAACAATCTTGGTTTTGAAGTAGAGAAAAAGACTTCAAATAATTCTGATTGGGTTGTAATTGGATTTAAGCAAGGGAAGGGAACAACAACTGATATTCAAAACTATACATTTGTTGATGAAGCTTTATCAATCAATGCAGAAAAAATATATTATCGTCTTAAACAAATTGATTATAATGGAGTATCTGCATATTCAAATGAAGTTGAAGTTTTAAGCAGTTTTGTTCCTAATGATTTAGTTCTTGATCAGAATTATCCAAATCCGTTTAATCCATCTACAAAAATTTCTTTTGGATTACCACAAAAATCTAATGTTGTTTTAAGAGTATTTAATTCTTTAGGTGAACAAGTTGCTCAACTTGCTAATGAATCTCTGGAAGCTGGAACGCATTCATACAATTTTGATGCTTCTAAACTTACTTCTGGAATTTATATCTACTCGTTGCAAACTGATGCCGGTGTGGTTTCTAAAAAAATGACTTTATTGAAATAAAAAAACATCTTTCCTAAATCCCTTCTCATAAGTAGAAGGGACTTTAGGTTTTGAATATTAAATCTTATGGATCGCTACAAAGAAATAAAAGAAAAAATTACAAGTAAGTATAATTCTCTTCCAAAGAATCAGAGGAAGATTGCTGAATATTTTATAAACAACTTCGATAAAATTCCTTTTGTAAATGTTCAGGATTTATCTGTTTCTACAGGTGCAAGTGTAGCCTCGGTTGTAAGATTTTCTCAGCGAGCTGGGTTCAAAGGTTTTAGTGAACTTCGTGATGCAATAGCAGGATCACTTCAAAAAGAATTACATAACAAAGAAATATTTCCGCTTTTTGAAAAAAGAAAAATTCAGGAAGATTTACTTACTGAAGTAGCTAACCTTGATATAAAAAATATTAATGATACTCTTAATCTTGTAGAGCGTAAAACCTTTAATTATGTAATCGATAGAATATTAAAATCCGATCGTGTTTTTACTGCCGGGCTTGGAATTTCATACTTGCTCGCCGAAATACTTGCATATCAATTAACACAAGTGGGTGTCAGTTCAAACGTTTTAAATCATACTCATACTTTATTTAACGAAAATATTCTCTTTCTAAATCCAAAAGATTTACTGATTTTGTTTTCGTTCCCACCATACTCAAAAGAAACAATTGAAGCGGCTGAGTTTGCAAACAAAAGAAAAATTGATGTAATCGCAATTACTAATCAACACGCATCACCGGTAACTTTTTTTACTAAAGCAAATCTCATTGTGAAAAGTGAAAATATGCTTTATACAAATTCATTTGCTGCTATTTCGGTTTTAATAAATGCAATTGCAACTGCCTGTGCAATTAAAGATAAACAACGAGCTAAAAAAATCCTTAAAGAATCAGAGGAAATTAACATTACTCTGAATCAATTAATTAGTGAGAGTTAATGATGAATAAGATTTTATTTTTGTTTCTTTTTTTGTTTATGCCTTATATTATTTATTCAGGTACCACCGGAAAACTTGCCGGAACAATTAAAGACGCTCAAACAGGCGAACCGTTAGTTGGTGCTAACGTAATAATTGAAGGAACAAATTTTGGTGCTGCTACCAATGTTAACGGCGAGTATGTTATACTAAATATTTCACCCGGCAGATATAATGTAAAGTTCAGCTTCATCGGTTATGAAACAACTTTAATGCAGGATGTATCAATAACAGTAGATCAAACAACTTTTTTACAAATTACATTAAATCCGCAATCTATACAGGTTGATGAAATAATTGTTACTGCAAGAACTCCGCTTATACAAAAAGATGTTACAAGCAGTATTTCTGTTATAACTCGTGAGGAAATTGATGCGTTACCTGTTTCAACTTTTACTGAATTGCTTTCGTTGCAAGCTGGTGTTACTGGCAGCGGTTCCAATCTGCATGTTAGAGGCGGAAGAACAAATGAAGTTGCTTATATGATTGATGGAACTATTGTTGTTGATCCTTTACTTGGCGGACTGGCTACTGACATTAACAATGATGCTATCCAGGAAATGAGTTTATTGAGTGGAACTTTTAATGCTGAATATGGAAATGCTTTAAGTGGTGTTGTTAATATTGTTACACGTGATGGAGCTGATAAGTTTTCCGCTAAACTTGAAGCAAGAACAAGTGAGTTTGGAGTTGATCGATATTCTTCTTTACATGAAAATAGAATAAATGGAAGTATCAGCGGACCAATTATTACCCCGGAATATAATTTTTTTATCTCTGGTGAAGTTGATAAGCGAGGAAGTTATCTTCCTTTTGGTCATAACGACACAAAATCCTTTTTCAGCAAAATAACAACCACTGTAATCCCATATATTAAAATCGCATTATCAAACAGAGGCAGTACAGGCGATAGACAAAATTACAACCATTCTTACAAATATATTCCTGATCAATATCTTAGAAGAAGAACAGACAGCTGGCAAAGTTCATTAAGTCTTACACATACTATTGAAAACAATATATTTTATGATGTTAAAGCCTCTTATTTTAATCAAGGCTACTATTCAGGTATTGATAAAGATACTTCGGAATATCTCTCATCAACTCAAACACAATATTTTGAAGAGTACGGTAATGGATTTGAATTTTATAAATTGGCTGATCCACCAGAATTATATGATAGCAGAAGTGCAACTGCAGATTTTAAGGCTGATGCTGTTTGGCAAATTGGTTCAATGAATGAAGTTAAGTTTGGTGCTTCGTATAAAAAGCACTGGCTAAAATTATTTTATATTTATGATCCCAAGAGAAACTTTCCATATATAAATGATTATAGCACTGAACCTTTTGAGGGAGCTGCTTATATACAGGATAAAATAGAATTAGCATATCTGGTAATTAATATTGGTTTGCGCTTTGATTACTTAAACTCAAATGTTGAATTCCGTAGTAATCCTCTTGATCCAAATTCGATTGTTCAGGTTAAATCAAGATCACAAGTATCTCCTCGATTTGGAATTGCACATCCAATTTCAGACAGAACAAAATTACATTTTTCTTACGGACATTTTTTTCAGAATCCCGACTTTGAGTATCTGTTTGAAAATAGTCAATATGATCTTAATGTTAGAGAACCGTTATTTGGACAACCTAATTTAGATGCCCAAAGAACGATTTCATATGAAGTTGGGCTATCTCATCAGTTTTCTAATAACGTTGCAATGAATGTTACTGCTTATTATAGAGATATAACTGGACTTATTGGAACAAGATATTACTTTCCGTTTGTTGATGGCCGATATACAGGTTACACATTGTATGTAAATGAAGATTATGCAAACATAAAAGGATTTGAAGTTACACTTGATGTTAGACCAAGTAATTATTTTTCCGGCGGTCTTACTTATACTTACTCAACTGCTAAAGGTAGCGCCTCATCAGAAACTGAGCAATATCCAGGAACAGAAGAATCAACACAACTTTATTTTTTAGATTTTGATCGTCCGCATGTTTTTAATGCAAGCGGTACATATACAATTCCAAAGGATGAAGGTCCAATGATTTTTGATGCTCCGATTTTTGAGAATATGGATTTTAGTTTAATACTTAAAGCCAGTTCAGGAGCACCTTATACACCTTCTGGAAGAGATATTGGATTTGTTGAAAAAAATTCTTTAAGACAGCCCGGACTATATAACATTGATTTAATGATCGGAAAAGAATTTGAATTTTCTGATAACTTGCGATTAAGATTGTTTGCAGAAATTCTGAACTTAACTGATCATAGAAATATTTTATATGTATATGGGGATACAGGTGATCCTGATTACACAACTAATGGTGGGTATTCAATTGAGTATATGCAGGATCCTTCAAATTATGGACCGCCTCGTTCTGTTCGTTTAGGTTTTACATTTAGATTTAATTAATCATTCTATCTTAAGGCAGAAAAATGATAAGAGTTTTTTATTTACAAATATTAATAGCTTTACTAATTTTTACTTCAGCTATTTATGCACAGTATGACAAAGACATTGAGGACAAAGAGCCTCTGCAAAAAGTATTAAGAATACAGGACCGTGCTGCGGGAATTCATAACGCGAGTAATATAGGACTATTTTTTGAAAATCGGGGCAAACTTTATCCGAGAAGTATTTCTCAAGGTCCTTCAGGTGAATTTCCAATCAACAGCCAAAAAAATTATATCTATCGCGTAAACCAATATGTTGCTATTCCAGGGAATGCAATACAGGGCCGCTTTACAACGAATGAAGAATGGGAAGCTACGTTTGGCTATCATAATAGTGATACAGCAAGAGTTTCGATGAGCGATGATCCAAACTCCTGGCATCCACAACGTGGGTGGCCTATTAAAGATGCAAATGGAAATAATATTATTTTATCGGATCAGGATAGTTATTGCGTTTTTAATGATAGCAATAACACTGTAAAGATACTTGGTATTCAGGTTGCTCAAACAGGTTATGCTTTTGGAACAAATTTTGCGAAAAATGCTCTTTACTTTAAGTATGAAATTACAAACACAAGCCAAAACACATACGACAGTCTTTATTTCGGTCTTCACAACGATATGGATATTGGTGATATAAGCGGAGGACTGCCTGAATGGGGAGATGATAAAGTTAATTTTATAAAAGACCAGAACCTTGCATATTTTTATGATGATGGTGTTTCAGGTGAATGGCCTGACGGCAAAACAGGATTCTTTGGCGTGATGATGTTAAGAACTCCTGAAGTTAATGGAACTCAATTAGGTATTACGGATTTTCATTATATGTTATATGATGATGATAACATTTCTGATATCGATACAATTCAATATGGGTTTATGTCATCAGATCCCGATCTATACAATTCGCCTATTGGTAATAAATATTTTCACGTTGGTAATAGTAGCAACATTCATTACGACGACCCTGCTACAATACCTGCTTCAGGTATGGATATACAAGCCCATATTTCTTCAGGCCCATATATATTAGGTCCTACTGACACGTTAGTTTTTTATACAGCATTTGTAGCTGGTGATACATATGAAGAAATGATTAATGCTGCAGTTGTTGCTCAGAATGCTGTGGATGCAAATTTTAATCTTCCAAAAGCTCCTAGTCGTCCAAATTTATTTTCATCAGATGGAGATTTTAAAGCTACATTGTATTGGGATGATTCCGCCGAATTAAGTTATGATGAATTTTCCGGTTATGATTTTGAAGGTTACAGACTTTACAGGAGTAAAGACAGAGGTGTTAGTTGGGATAAAATTGCTGAATTCGATTTGGTTAATACAATAGGCGGTAATTCAGGATTACAATACAGTTATATTGATACAACCGTAATAAACGGATTTGAATATTGGTATTCTATCACAGCATTTGATAAAGGAAACTCAATCTTAGAAAGTTTAGAAAGCCCGATTGGAAATTCTCTTGATGCTGTAAATACTGTCTCTGTAATCCCAAGATCTGAATCAATAGGCAGAACACCGGTTTCAGCAATCGAAGTGACAAATCTTAATACAGGTAATTCCAACTATACTCTTGATGCTTTAGTAATTGATGATGAATCCCTTACCGGAAATGAATATAAAGCATCATTTAATTTTGTACCAAGAAAAGAAGTTGGTGACCTTGCAACAAATGTTAGCATTGTAGTTACTGATTCAAGTGCCACAAAACCCTATAAATATGGAATAGAGTTTACAAGTTCGAGTTCGTTTGATTTAAAGAATATTACATTAAACTCAATTATCAGAACAGGCTATCCATATCCATCCGGCGGAAGAGATCTTGTTATAACCGGAGAAGGTTTAAGGGTTAGTATGCGTGATACTATTGGGACTGAGCCGGAATTCAGACCAGAACAAGGCGATATAATTACAATAAATTATGCAATGACGGTTGTTCGTAATGAACTCGACTCTGTTATAAAGAGCCGTCCACATCAATTAGAACAAATTCAAACAACAATTGATGGTGTTTCACTTCAATTAGTTGAACCCGAGATAATAAAGAGTGTATCAAGAATTGGCGGAACCGATAATGTTGAGATGGATTTTGAAGTTCTTTATTCCGATTCCATCTTAGAAAAAATTTATATC
Organism: Ignavibacteriaceae bacterium; assembly: GCA_049291095.1. GTDB lineage: Bacteria > Bacteroidota > Ignavibacteria > Ignavibacteriales > Ignavibacteriaceae > IGN3. The sequence goes on from JBATOT010000120.1 coordinate 10,233, forward strand.
GCCTCAGTTGAAGGAAACGGATCTATAAATGGAAATGGGTTTGTTTTATTGTCAGTTACCGAAACTGCAATACAACTTGATACTTTGTATTCGGATGATACTTTTTATTTTGATGGAATCGAAGGACAAATTACTTTCCCAACAAATACACCTCCTGTAGCAGGAAATAGATTTTCTGTTGAAACAATAAAACCGGTACAGCCAAATATTAAGGATTCATATTCTTTTAAGATCGCTGGCTACAAAATAGATAATCAAGTAGTTGCAAATGAATTAAATAAAATTCGGGTTGTTCCAAATCCATATATAGTATCTTCGCTTTGGGAACCAGAGTTCGGTGAGCTCAGAAAAGAACCGTTAAGACAAATCCAATTTATAAATCTTCCTCCTGAGTGTACTATTTACATCTTTACTGTTGATGCAGATTTGATTAAGACTCTAAATCACAATTCAATTAATGGAACTGAAGTTTGGGATCTGAGAACAGAAGGCGGAAGAGAATTAGCTGCCGGAATTTATATTTATGTTGTCAAGACAAAAGATTCCGAGTACAAAGAACGATTTGCAATAATCAAATAAGCTGATGCAGGAGATTATATGAAAAAATTATTAATAATATTTTTAACAGTACTTGGTTTCGGAACTGTCTTTGCACAAAATCCAAATCTCGGAACATCAGGCGCACAGTTTTTGCAGCTACCGGTGGGAGCCAGATCTGAATCGATGGGTGGTGCAATTGTCGGTCTAGCAGATGATGCCTCTGCATTATTCTGGAATCCTGCAGGTATCGTCAAAGTAAATAATGTTCAGGCGCATTTTTCTTATATGAACTGGTTTGATCTTTTTGATTTTAATGCTGCTTCAATCGTATATAATGCCGGAGATATGGGTGTGTTTGGAGCAAGTATGGTGCTGCTTTCAACAGATGAAATGGAGATAACTACCGAAGAACAACCAAATGGAACAGGAAGATATTTTGATGCCGGAGATGTTGCTCTTGGAATTTCTTATTCAAAGTATTTAACAGATAGATTCAGTGTTGGCCTAACTGTAAAATATATTAATCAAAGAATATGGAATGAAACAGCATCAGGAGTTGCATTCGATATTGGAACGCAGTACAGATTGGATTTTCAAAATCTTACTATTGCAATGTGTATGACAAACTTTGGTGCTGATATGAAGTATGACGGACCCGACCTTGATTTTTCTGCTGTAAAAGATGAGAATTATAAATCTAGCAGATTGATTCCAAGCCGCTTAATCACCCAGGAGTATCCCTTGCCGTTGAACTTTCAAGTTGGAATTGGCTTTGATGTTTTTGAATATGACTTTGTAAAGATGAAAGGCGCAATAGATGTAACTCATCCAAATGATAATGCAGAACGCGCACACTTTGGAACTGAGTTTTCTTTCTTTGATAGATTTTTTGTTCGCGGTGGCTATAAATATAATTATGATGATCAGGATTTTACATTTGGCGCCGGTGCAAATGTTCCTTTAGGAGGCAGCGCAGTTTATTTTGATTATGCATTTTCGCTTTACGATATTTTACCAAGTGTGCATCGTGTTTCAGTTAATTTAAGTTTCTGATAAAATATATCATCTTATGAAAAAATTATTATTGCTGTGGTATTTTCTTTTTGTATTAACAGTTTCTGTTAATCCTTGCACAACAGCTGTGGTATCCGGTAAAATGACCGATGATGGAAGACCATTACTCTTAAAGAATCGTGATGCGGATGCTCTGCAAAACAAATTAGTTTATTTCTTTGATGGGAAGTATAGATTTATCGGGTTGGTTAATTCTGAAGATAAGGATAACAAAGATGTTTGGTGTGGATTTAATGCTGCGGGTTTTGGAATTATGAATTCAGCTTCTTATAACCTTAAGATTAATGACACAACAACAATTGCTGATCTTGAAGGCAGAATTATGAAAATGGCTTTGGAAACTTGTGCAACACTTAAAGATTTCGAAAAATTGTTAAATGATCTGCCAAAACCTCTTGGTGTTGAAGCAAACTTTGGAGTTATTGATGCAAACGGAGGTGCCGCATATTATGAAACTGATAATTTTAAGTTTATTAAATATGATGCTAATGATCCTTCAGTTGCACCAAACGGATATTTAATCAGAACAAATTTTTCAGTAGCTGGTGAGGAAAACAAAGGCTATGGTTACATAAGATATTCTACAGCTAGTGGACTTTTTGAAAATCAAACTAAAAAAGGAAAGCTATCTTTTGAGTTTTTGATAAATGATGTTCCTCGTTGTCTAATTCACTCTTTTACCAATACTGATCTCACAAAATCATTACCAGCAGCACAGAAAGAACCAAATTATATATTCTTCAGAGACTATATTCCAAGACATTCAAGTTCAGCGGCTATTGTTGTTCAGGGCGTTAAAGAAAATGAATCAGCTTCGCTAACAACAATGTGGACAATACTTGGATTTCCACTTACTTCAGTTATAATTCCTGTCTGGCTTCTTGAAGATGGAACGATGCCAAAAGTTCTACAAGCTGATGAAACAGGTAATGCTCCGTTATGTAATGTTGCTCTCCAATTAAAAGACAAAGTGTTTTCATCACAAAATGATGCAAGCGAAAATTATTTGAACTTATCAGCATTGATGAATAAAGAAAGTTCAGGTGTGCGTCAAAAGTTAATTCCAATTGAAGAACAAGTCCTTACAAAAGCAAAAAACATTTTAACCGATTTTAGAAAAAATGGAATAAAATATTCTGAGGTAAAAGAATTTTATAATTGGATTGATAAAGCTGTTTACAATGAAATCAAATCAAAGTTTAATTTGAATTGATAACTACTTATAGTGAAAATAATAACTAAAATAATCCTTTCTCTTTTTATAACTATAAATCTTACTCTCAATCTTAATGCTCAAGGATATATTTGTGCAGTTGGCGGTGGAAGCGAAGATTATGGTGATTGGAGTGATGCACCTTATAGCTGGGTTGTTCAGAAATCCGACAGTGGAAAGATTATTATTCTTGGTGTAAGCAGTGCAACAGAATGGCTTCCAACTTATTTTATGTCATTCGGTGCTGATACAGCTTACAATAAAACTATTTCTACAATTGCAGCCGCAAATCTTCAAGAAACCTACAATGAACTTATTACTGCAAAAGCAATTTTCATTCGCGGTGGTGATCAATGGGATTATATCCGTTTGTGGAAAGGAACTAAAGTTGATTCGGCGATAAATTTTGTTTTTCAGAATGGTGGAGTAATAGCCGGGACAAGTGCCGGAGCAGCCGTTCTTGGAGATGTAGATTTTAGTGCTCAAAGCGGTTCAGCCTATCCAGATGAAGCACTTCAAAATCCTTTTTACAGCAGAATGAAGTTTGAAAATAATTTCCTGAATCTTATTCCTAATGTTTTGTTTGATACACATTTTACTGAACGAGCAAGACACGGAAGATTAATTGCTATGATTTATAATCAGCATTATTCTTCAAGCAGAGATTTAATTGGTGCCGGAATAGATGACAGAACAGCAATTTGTATTACACCGGATGGAATTGGTGAAGTAATGGGCAGTGGAGCAGTTTCTATTTTCTATAAAGATGCTTCAACAAAGTATTCTCCTATTACAAATGGTAAATACACAATAGAGAATTTGAGATCACACCTTTTAACAAACGGTTGGAAATATGATTTTATTAATAATGAAATATCAATTATTCCGGAATCTGCAAAAGATGTTGATCCAAACCGTGTTTGGTTTTATCCACAAACAGATTTTTATTTAACCGGAAGTAATAATCTTACTTTGCAACTAAATAATCTTACAACATTCTTAAGTGAGAATAATAATTCTAAAATTCTGGTTATCTCGCATCCAGGATTTAGTAATTCTATTACAACTATTACCGATTTCTTAAGCTCGATAAATGTAACGTTTGATGTGTTCAATATTACAACTGCAAATCTCAACAATTCTTCAGAAGCAGGAAAAATAAATCAAGCTACTTGTTTTATTTTCGCTGGTGATTCATTAAATGTGTTAAGTTATTTAAATCAGCCGATTGGATTGGTGAATACAGCATTTTACAATTCATTAGCACAAAATATCCCGGTTTTCTTTTTTGGTAACTCTGGAAAAATCACAGGACACCGTTTTATTGGTAATACGGACACGGATTTATATGCTGGATATAGAGGTAAGATGACTATCAATGATGGTTTATTCATTTTTCCTGAGCTAATATTTCAACCAGTATTATTTGATAATTCTGATTTTTATGAAAATAGAATGAGTTCGGTTTTGTGGGGTATGATGAGAAATAGAAAACGAATTGGAATTTATCTAAATGGGAATGATGTAGTAAAAATTAAATCGTTAGAAAACTCTATCAGCGGAAATACCCAGATTCCATATATAATTGTTGATGCAAGAGAAACAACAAATGTTGATTCATCAACTTATCGTGCTAGTGGAAGTATTGGTCCAAGACAAATTGTAGCAATGAACAATGTAAGATTTTCAGTTACAAATTATCCACAAATAAATTATATACTAGAACAGGGTAAATTTGATTATCTTTCTGCAATTGATGACCAAAGCGAATCTAACTTAGAACTAAAAAGTTTTCAATTGTATCAGAACTATCCTAATCCTTTTAATCCAACTACAACAATTAGATTTTCAATTTCGACCTCACTCTTTAATCCCTCTCCTTACCAAGGAGAGGGAAATAGCGAGAGGTTAACATCTCTTATCGTTTATGATTTACTTGGAAGAAGAATTGCAACACTTTTAAATGAAGAAATAATTCCTGGTTTTTATGAAGTGCCATTTAATGGTTCAAATCTTTCAAGCGGGACCTACTTTTATAAACTTTCAACTCAAGATTATTCAGAAACAAAATCAATGGTACTATTAAAATGACAAAAATAATTTTCTTTGTTTTAATGCTTATGGCTGTGAATGTGTTTTCGCAAAGTATTTTAACTCCTTTGCAAAAATCCGATTATAAAAAAATCACCTCGCATGTTGAACTTTCGCAATTCATAAAAGAAATTGATGAGAAAACTGATTTTATTAAAAGTGAAGTACTTACAAAATCTGTTGAAGGTAGAGAATTATTTGCAGTTTACTTTTCTAAAGATGGTTTTGGTAAAGATGAATCAAAAATAAAAGTTTTAATATTTGCTCAACAGCACGGTAATGAGCAATCAGGAAAAGAAGGTGCATTATTATTGATCAATGAATTACTGAAACCAGAGAGCCAATACTTATTTGATAAAATTGATTTTGCACTTGTTCCGCAGATGAATCCCGATGGTTCTGAGAAAAACCAGAGACGCAATGGAAACAGTATGGATCTTAATCGTAATCATTTAATTCTTACGGAACCGGAAACAATTGGACTTCACAAATTATTTAATAAATATCTGTTTGAAGTAACGATGGATGTTCACGAGTATGCTCCTTATGGTGAAACATATAAGCAGTATGGTTATAGACACAACAACGATGAAGAACTCGGTGTTAATACGAACATTAATATTGATGAAAAAATCAGAACATTGCAGAAAAAAGTTTATCTGCCTTATATTGAAAAATATTTTAAAGATAGAAACTTTTCATATTTTGAATATAGTCCTGGTGGACCACCTGAAATTGATTACATAAGACATAGCACTTTTGATATTAATGATGGAAGACAAAGTTTAGGAATTCAAAATACTCTTTCATTTATCCAGGAAGGATTAAACGGTAAAGATGTTTTTATTGATAACATTAAACATCGCGCTGAAGGACAAATGACCGGAATGCGCGGATTACTTGAGTTTGCATATAATCATAAAGACGAAATTAAAAGCTTAGTAAAAACCGAAAGAGAAAAATTAATTAACAATAAGGTATCTGATAAAGTTGCTATTCAGCTTGATCATTTTTCTGATGGAAATAAACTTGAACTTCCTTTTCTTTCATATTATTCAAATAAAGATACCGTAATAACAGTTAGTGATTATCGCCCAGTTGTAAAATCTATTTATGATGTTGTAAGACCAAAAGGATATTTAGTGCCCAAAAGTTTAATGGAAATTGTTGATTGGGCAAACAGACATGAATTAACTTATTCTGATTATAAAAAATCGGATGACGATAAACTTGAACAATATTTTATAAGCGGAATTGACTCAATGGATTTTGAAAGAGATATAATTGTTAATCCAACTGTTGAAGTAGATCCGATCAGAAATGATTTAAATGAAGAAGATTACATATTAATTCCAGTGAATCAACTAAGAAATAATATGATCGTAATTGCACTAGAACCAAAATCAGAATTAGGTTTAGTTACGTATAAACAGTTTGAACACCTTCTTAAGAAAGGTGAAATATTTCCTATACTTAGATTGGTGAAATAAATTTATAACAAAGTCATTGCGAGTGAGTCTTCGAGCGAAGCAATCTTTAAATTATATGAACTCATTACAACAAAATATCAGTAACCATTCAGTCAGTTTTATGAATCGATTTAGCGGTTTATAAGAGTTCTTCATCTATTTAAATAACACAACACAAATTGTTGTATGTATAAACAAAATTTATGGAGAATAAAATGAATGTACTTGTTTTAGGTTGCGGCCTTGTGGGTCGTCCAATGGCTTTGGATCTTGCGAATGATGAATCATTTAATGTAACAGTTGCTGACATCAATCTAAAAAATCTAAAAAAAATTCCAACTGCTCTTCCAATTAAAAAGATGCAAAAAGATCTTTCAAATCCTGATCAAATAAAATCTTTATTAAAAAAAGCTGATATTGTAATAAACGCTGTGCCTGGATTTATGGGATTTAATACTCTTAGAGAGATCATTAAAGCAAAAAAAAATGTAGTTGATATTGCTTTTTTCCCTGAGAATCCATTTGAACTTGATGAGCTTGCAAAACAAAATAATGTTACTGCTGTTGTTGATTGCGGAGTTGCACCCGGCATGAGCAATCTACTTGCCGGTTATGTTAATTCAATTTTAGATAAGACAGAAACAGTTTTAATCTATGTCGGAGGCTTGCCAGTGGTACGGGAATTCCCATACGAATACAAAGCCGGATTTTCACCAATAGATGTGATAGAAGAATATACACGTCCCGCAAGATATATTGAAAATGGAACTTTAGTCATTCGTCCTGCATTGTCCGATCCTGAATTTCTTAACTTTGATGAAGTTGGAACGCTTGAAGCATTTAACAGCGACGGATTAAGAACACTCGCTGAAACGTTAACAGCACCAAATATGAAAGAGAAAACGCTTCGTTATCCTGGTCATATTGAAAAGATGCGTGTACTGCGTGAGTCTGGATTTTTTAGTCAGGATGAAATTGAAGTTAACGGAGTTAAAATTAAACCTATCGATTTTACATCAAAATTATTATTTCCTATGTGGGAACTTAAAGAGGGCGATGAAGAATTTACTGTGATGAAAGTAATTGTTGAAGGTGAAAAAGATAAAAAGAAAATCCGATACACTTATAATT
>JBATOT010000121.1:0-26600 GCA_049291095.1 Ignavibacteriaceae bacterium
GTAATTACTAATTCAATTATTGTTTTATTTGAATCTGAGACAATATCAATACAATTATCAGCAATAATATTTTTAACAAGAGGAATAGAATTAGCAAACTCATACCATCCATCAATATTTATTGAATACATAAGAATTTTTGAAGTAATAATTCCTTGCTCAAATAATTCTACCACCATACTATCTTGATAAAGTGGGCCAAATAGTTTGCCTTTATTGTTTCCCTCATATTCTGAAATAAATGAATTTAGATATATAAAATATTTTGCTGAATCCGACGGACTATAGATTAGTTTAACTTGGTTACAATTGTAAACGTAAACTTGATTGTCATTTGTAATAAGTTTTGAATTTGAACAATCTAAAGAAGACAGTGAAAAGATAATACTAAATGCAAAATAAATATATTTCATAGATTTAGTAGTATAACTAATAATTATACAGAATCACCCGTTCGTATCATCTGTGTGTATTGCAGAACTACACTTCTTAAATACTACTAAAATTTATCTGCGTTATTTAATTTGTTTTGTTTACTTATCTAACTATAAACAAACTTTTTTATAAAATCCATTAAACGCTTTACTGAACGATATGCCGAATTGTTTTCTGTATATCACTCAATATAATTTGCAACTAAATTTTAAGTTTCCAGCGTGTTCATCGTAAGCACCCCGTGCCGGATAAATGGAAAAATGGGTTGTGTGTTTATATGTTAAATCAAAGTTTAATTATAACGTCTATTGCAACTTAAATTTTTTAACGATTAATCTCAATTAGTAATTAGCAATTAAAAAACTGTAACCAATTCTTCCCCCTTGCATTTTATAAATAAATTTATTTTATTTGCGTTAGTTCATTATACATTATGGCAGTTATTGGTGATTGGGGGTAAGTCATATCAATCATTTCCCCTCAATTTTTAATAAAACCTTTGATTTTAAGCTGTTTTCGATTCGTAAAATCCAGAATAGGGTTCCAGAACTCTTGGATAGCTTTCGTAAAATCCAGAATAGGGTTCCAGAGCTCTTGGATAGCTTTCGTAAAATCCAGAATAGGGTTCCAGAGCTCTTGGATGGCATTCGTAGAATCCAGAATAGGGTTCCAGAGCTCTTGGATGGCATTCGTAAAATCCAGAATAGGGTTCCAGAGCTCTTGGATGGCATTCGTAGAATCCGGAATAGGGTTCCAGAACTCTTGGATGGTATTCGTAAAATCCGGAAAAAAATTGAAAGAAAATCCATAACGGGGATGGATTAGGGGTGGGGTTAAAATCCCATCAAAAATCTCCCTAATTAAATAACTACACATACATTAATTACAGGAGTCCACAATGATGGATTTACGCAGGTTCTTTAAAAATCACTTCGACACTAAGGAAATTAGTGACGATAATATGAAAAAATTTGCAGAGATACATTTAGAAAGGCTATCTGCAAATAACGGCACTGCTCAGTTTACCGCAATGATAACTGCAACAACCGCCGCGTACACCGCTTACTTTGGTTCTATTACAAACGAAGATACAAAGTATGCTATACAGCAAGGGCTAACAATGGCAATGACCAATGTTGTAGAAAACTTTAAGAAGTTTGTAAGCAAGCGGGAAGGTACTGTAAGAGGCGAGTTTGGAGCAGATACACCAAACTACCAGGAATTTTTTCCACAGGGTGTGGATGAATACTGGCAGGCTAATCTTGCAAACATTGAAACACTGCTTACAAGATTTGCTGCCGCAGCAGAAAGACACAGCGCAGAGCTTGGTGCAACTATGCAAAGTGATGCTGAAAACTTTTTAACTGATTTTAAAGCCGCACGCAAAGCTCAGTTAGAAAAAATTGGTGAAGTGCAGGCACAAAAATCAACCACAAGCACAAACAGGGATGTAATTGAAAATGAACTGATGAAGAATGTTCATTTAATTGCATCTATGTTTATTGGCGAAGTTGATAGATGTATGGATTTCTTTGATCAGAGTTTTATACGCAGTAACGGAAAAGATGATGAGGAAGAAATACCAACAGATCCGACCCCGCCTACTGAGTAAGTGAGTAAGCAGAGACGGAATTTTTGAGCAGTTCAATTCCGTCTCTGTGTATATTAATAAAAAAATCAGAACAATTTAAACTTTTCACCTATTAAGCTTTACTTTACAGTAAGCTTAAATCTTTGCAAAAATATTTTTATATGATTATTATTTGGTGCAGATTGATTTAAACAATCCGGCACAGGGGCTAAATAGCCAAACTAAAATTGCATGGCAGTATTTTAATTATTAAAAGGTACTTACATGGAAAAGAAATATTCATATTTGTACGATAGCACTTCAGGTATTTTATATAAATATTATTTTGGTATGATATCGCTTGAAGATATTTATTCATCGTGGGATCATGCTATCAAAAATAATTTAATACCAAAAGGAACAAGAAGTTTTATCCTGGATTATCAATTAGCCTCGTTTGATATAAAGTTTAAAGACTACCCGGGTATTGCAAAATATTATAAAGAACATCTTGATATTTTTGGCGGAAGTAAAATTGCTATCATTACCCAAACCCCTAAGGATGTTGTTATACCGACTTTAGTTGAAGCGCACGATGAAGGTTATCGTTCAAGACCTTTTTATAGTCTGGGTGCAGCAATTGATTGGGTTTTAAAATAATTACGGCAAATTTTAGATTATTATTTATTACCGCTTGCTATGCTTTATGTATTTAACTACACACAATAATTATTAAAACTTAAAATGAATTATAAATTAAATGATGATGTATTCAATCTGTTTCCTGAATTAGAAACAGAAAGACTTTTGTTAATGCAGTTTGTTAGAAGTGATGCAGCAGAACTATTTAAGTTAAGATCTGATGAACGGGTTTTAAAATATCTTGATAGAGAAACTCATAAGTCTGTTAAGGAATCTGAGTTAATGATAGACACTATGGCAATTTCATTTATTAATAAAGAAGGTATCAACTGGATCATCAGAAAAAAAGATACATCTGAAGTTATTGGATATATTGGTTACTGGAGAATAATAAGAAATCACGTTCGTGCAGAAGTGGGCTATGCGATGAAACCGGAATTTTGGGGTAATGGCTATATGCGCGAAAGTTTAATTAAAGTAATTGATTTTGGTTTTAATAAATTATCGTTGCACAGTATAGAAGCAAATGTAAATCCTGCTAACGTAAGTTCTATAACTCTGTTAGAAAAGTTGAAATTTAAAAGAGAAGCTTATTTTAAAGAAGATTATTTATTTAACGGAAAATTTTTAGATACATCAATTTACAGTTTGCTGGAAACTGATCCCCGGCAAATTTAAGTTTACAAAACTTTGTAAAAAAAATAGATTGGTAATTACAACCAATTATTGCATATTTATGATATTGAAAATCCATCCATCAAAAATTAATTCTGATTATTAACTTCTTGATAAAATGAAAGGGAAAAGCAATGTACAAACTAACTATGCTTCTTATTTTTTCGGTATTGATTTTAAATGCCTGCTCTGCAAGTAATGTTTTAAGCAAGTTAAGCGGTACAAATTGGGATGTAACAAACTTATTAGGTAAAACATTAGCATCAGAAGATCTGGCAAAAGGTTTACCGTCTTTAAATTTTGGAGAGAATGGAAAGCTATTTGGTTCAACTGGTTGTAATAATTTTACCGGCGATTTTAAGCTTGATGGAACTAAATTATCTTTAAACCCCGGTGCTATTACAAAAATGATGTGTCCCGGCAATACCGAACAAAATTTTCTTGATGCAATTAAACAGGTTACAAATGTTAAAATGAACGGCGATAATTTAGAATTACTTAATGGTGCCAAGACGGTTATGAGCCTGGTTCAAAAATCAAGGTAAAGTTAATGTTTCTATTAGATTAAATATTTTATTCAATTTTCTGTTTCTTAAAATCAAATATACATTTATTCAGGAGGGCAAATGGATCCTAAAAAACTAACGGCAGAATTCTTCGGAACTTTCTGGCTTGTTCTTGGCGGTTGCGGCAGTGCAGTACTTGCAGCAGCATTTCCGGATGTTGGTATTGGCTTAGTTGGAGTTTCTTTCGCATTCGGTTTAACCGTTCTTACAATGGCTTATGCAATCGGACATATATCCGGTTGTCATTTAAATCCCGCAGTTACAATTGGTTTGTGGGCTGGCGGAAGATTTAAAGCTTCTGATGTTTTGCCGTACATCTTATCACAGGTTCTTGGCGGTATTGCTGGTGCCGGAGTTTTGTATCTTATTGCAAGCGGCAATGCTGGTTTTGATATAAATGGTGGAATGGCATCAAATGGTTACAGCGAACATTCTCCCGGTGCTTACACTCTTACTTCCGGTTTTGTTACGGAAGTTGTTATGACTTTTATGTTCTTAATGATCATTATGGGTAGTACCGATGAACGTGCACCAAAAGGTTTTGCTCCTATTGCAATCGGATTAGGTTTAACTTTAATACATTTAATTAGTATTCCTGTTACAAACACGTCAGTAAATCCTGCAAGAAGTACGGCCCCGGCAATTTTTGTTGGTGGTTGGGCGCTTTCTCAGCTATGGTTGTTTTGGTTAGCTCCAATTATTGGTGCTGTTCTGGCTGGATTTGTTTATAATTTTATTGCAGGTAAATCAAAATAAATTTTCTTATTTATCACTATTTTTTAAGCGTAGAATAGATTTGTTCTGCGCTTTTTTTATTTATTGTTAAATATCTTGTAAGGATAAAAGATGAGTGAAAGTATATTTGAAAAAGCTAAAGCTGCGGCAGCTTCTGTTACTGAATCAATAAGCAGTTTAAAAGATTTTTTTTGGGATGATGAAAGAATTGAAATCATCAACCAGTTCAAGGAAAAAACTGAAAATAAATTAAACGAAGTTTTGGAAACTGTGTCAAAATATAAAGCTTTGTTTACAGAAGCCGGTTATGAACTAAATGGATTAAATGCTTCTTTAAGCATTCCGCCGGATCTTGCAATCTCGTTTAAATTTCTTGGCCCCTTGGAAACAGAAAAAAGAAAAGCTATTATTTCACAAACTTCCGAAAGCAGATTAGCATCGATAATATTAAAAAGTTTATTTAAAGCAAGTGACTACGCTGAAACAATTAAAATCGGTGAAATGAAACTAAAATCAATTAATATTACGCTTGGGTTAATCCCTGGTATCAGCATCTCAATGTCTTAAAGATTTTTATGAAGCAGGTTGATGAACAAATAAATATTCTAAAACAAGAACTTTCTGAATTTGATTTCAGTCAGCTTGATTTAGAATCAATAAAAGATCAATTAAAGTTATTTATTAATGGCGTTAAGGTTCCGGAACTGGCTAAACCATGCACACTCGGTGATGGAATTGTAAAAATTAACGAATCAGAGTTTGATGTATTATTAAACTTGCATAAAACTGCGGCTGAAAATTCCCGGTTAATGAAATTTGTTCCTGCTTCAGGTGCGGCTTCACGAATGTTTCAGAAAATTCAATCAGTGATAAATAAAACTGAGAATTTTACTTTAGAAGATTTAGGAAAAAGATCTTTTGAGGATAAAGAAAGTAAAGCTGTTTACGAACTGCTGATTAATTTGCATCAATTTGCATTTTATGATGACTTAAAAAACATTTTAAGTCTTGATGAAACTGGCATTGCTGAGTTAGCAAAAAATTCTCCGGCAATAATATTAAAAGGAATTTTATTTAAAGCCGGGCTTGATTATTCATCAAAACCAAAAGGTGCAATTAAGTTTCATCGCTACAGTAACGGCAGCCGAACAGCATTTGAAGAGCAGGTTTATGAATCATTAAACTATATACTTGATATAAACAATTGCTTGAAAATTCATTTTACAATTTCTGAAGAACATCAAAATCTTTTTGTTGAAATTATAGAACAGGTTAAATCAGAATTAAAAAATGGTTACAGGATTGAAATAACTTATTCCTTTCAAAAAAAATCTACAGATACTATCGCTGTCGATGAAAATAATAATATTCTGTTAGATAAATCTGGCAAGATGATAATGCGGCCAGCCGGGCATGGTGCATTAATAGAAAACTTAAATGATCTTGATGCGGATATTTTGGTTATAAAAAATATTGATAATCTTACTACAGAAAATCTTTCGGCAGAAACTGTTCTTTACAAAAAACTTTTAACGGGATATTTAGTTAAACTTCAAAATCAGGTAATTGATTATTTACACTTATTAGAAAAGCAGGAAATAGAACCGAAGATTTTGGATGATATATCTGAGTTTGCTGAAAGAAATCTTTTTGTAACTAAACCAAATGATTTTGAAAGCTGGAATAAAAATCAAAAACATAAATTTTATTTTGAAAAATTAAATAGACCGATTCGTGTTTGTGGTATGGTTAAGAATCAGGGTGAGCCCGGTGGTGGTCCCTTCTGGATTAAAGCAACAGATGGAAGTTTATCGCTGCAAATTATTGAGCAAGCCCAGATAAATATGAATGATGAAAAACAGAAAGATATTTTTAAACAATCAACTCATTTCAATCCGGTTGATTTAGTTTGTGCAATTAGAGATTACAAAAACAATAAATTTGATTTGCATAAATTTGTTGATCATCAAAGCGGGATTATTACAAAGAAATCCAAAGATGGAATTGAGCTTAAAGCTTTAGAATTGCCCGGTTTATGGAATGGTAGTATGGCTGATTGGATTACAATTTTTGTTGAAGTCCCAATTTCAACATTTAATCCTGTTAAAGAAATAAACGATTTGTTACGTAAAGAACATCAGAGCTAAATTATAATAATGGAAAAAGATTTTAATAAAGAAATACTTAATTCACTTGCAGAAGGTGTTCTGACAGTTGATAAAAATTTTAAAATCAATTTCTTTAACCGTGCTGCTGAATCTATTACCGGCTATGATAAAGACGAAGTTATCGGGCAGTTTTGTAAATATGTTTTTAAGTGTGAACTTTGCCAAACTCAATGTCCGATCGGTTTAGTGCTTGAATCTGGTAATGATATTTATGAGTATAACTCAAGTATCGAAATAAAAAATGGTCCAAGAAAACCAATCAGATTAAATGCTGCTATTCTAAAAAACAGCAGTAGTGAACCTGTTGGTGGTGTTATTTCCTTTCGAGATCTTTCAGAGTTAATAAAGTTAAGAAGAGAAGCAATTTCTCCATCAAGCTTTTATGGAATTATCGGACACAGCAAAGCGATGCAAGAAATTTTTAGTTTGATACAAGAAATTGCGGAGTCTGATGCAACTGTTTTAATTCAAGGTGAATCGGGAACTGGAAAAGAATTAGTTGCAAATGCTATTCAAGCAACAAGTTTAAGAAAAGGTAAACAATTTTTAAAAGTTAACTGCTCTGTGTTTCCTCAAAATCTTTTAGCAAGTGAATTATTCGGGCATGTTAAAGGTGCATTTACCGATGCGTTTAAAGATCGCCCGGGAAGATTTGAGTTAGCTGATGGTGGAACTTTATTTCTTGATGAAGTTGCAGAGATGCCGCTTCAGACTCAAATACAATTGTTAAGAGTTTTACAGGAAGGAACGTTTGATAGAGTAGGGGAATCTGTTACTCGTAAAACAAATGTAAGAGTTATTTCTGCTACAAATATTAATATCAAAAAAGCTTTAGAAGATGGAAAACTTCGTGAAGATTTATTTTATAGATTAAATGTAATTCCAATTTATATTCCTGCGTTACGTGACAGAAAAGAAGATATTCCATACCTGGTAAATCACTTTATAGAAGATTACTCTAAGATTTATAAAAAAGAAATTAAAGATATTGATGATGAGGCGCTTGAAGTTTTTATGAATTACACCTGGCCGGGTAATGTGCGCGAACTCGAAAATGCAGTAGAATATTTAATAGTTAGAAGTAAAGATGGAAAAAATATTTCTATAAATAGTCTTCCGGCTTCTTTCAAATCTAACACAGTAGTCGTTACCGAGGACTCAATTAAAGAAGTTAGAAACGATAACACTTCGCAGCTGGTTAAACTTTTGGAAAAACATAAATGGAACAAAACAAAAGTTGCTCAAGAGCTTGGAATAGGTAGAACAACTTTGTGGCGTATGCTAAAAAATCTAACGGCTAAAGAATCTGAATAAATAAAACTCCAAATTTGTCCAAACAAAATTGCCTGTAATAATTACCACTGCAAAAAATATTTCTTACAATTTTATACTTTATCTAAACTTTTCTGCTCATTTTACGATAATTCAAGTGGCACTAAGCTTGCAATTTTATTCGGTAAAATTATCACACGGAAAGGACTTTTTAGAATGGGCTTTACAGAAATTGGCGTAGTTTTGTTTTTAGTTGCTCTTTTAGCTTTTGGTTTTTTAAATTCAAGAAAAGTATCTCAGGAATTAAAAAAATTAGGGGCAGATAAATAGTTATCTGCACTCTGATTTTTATCTAAACTCTATTGATAATTTCGGTTGAGTTCTCTTTTCCAACAATTACTAAATCAGCAATGTTGTTGAACAAACCGACTTCAACAACTCCGGGCATAAGTTTAATTTGTCTCTCAAGAATAATAGGGTCATCTATTTCATTTAGATCTAGGTCTAGAATCAAATTCCCTGAATCAGTTATAAAATTATCATTCCCATTTTTTCTAATCTGTGGTTTAAAACCTAACTCATCAAATCTTTTTAATAATTGTTTTGATCCAAATGAAATTATCTCAACAGGTAATGGAAATTTTCCCAATTTCTTAACAAATTTTGATGAATCAACAATCCAAATAACTTTATTTGATGCTTTGGCGACAATCTTTTCATAAAGTAGAGCTCCACCGCCGCCTTTAATTCCATTCAGTTTATAATCAACCTCATCAGCGCCATCAATAGTTAAATCAATTTGATCAACTTCGTTCAAATTTGAAATTTTAATTCCCAAACTTTTTGCAAGTTCGCTTGTTTGATTTGAGGTTGAAACACAGGTAATGTTTAATCCTTGCTTTACAAATTCTGCAAGTTTGTTAACAAGAAAAAAAACAGTTGACCCTGTTCCAAGTCCTAGGATCATTCCGTTTTTTATAAACTTAATTGATTTTTCTGCCGCAAGTTGTTTTTCGTTCATTTAACTTTTTAATTTTTTCTAGGATTAAATTCTTTAACTAATTGTAATTTAGTAATAGTAAAATTAATAAATTTTATCTTCAAAAGATTATTAAACTAAAAGGTACGATTATGCATCATTACGATCCTAGCAGCGAAATACAAGATTATTTAGTTTTTGGGGAATATGGCGATGTTAATCCATCAATTACAGATTCATCGACTTACACTTTTCTAAATCCTAAAACAATGAACGATTTATTTGAGCATGAAATTGAAGGATGTTTTTTATACTCACGCCATTGGAATCCTACTAACAAATATTTAGCTGATGCACTTGCTAAGTTAGAGAATTCTGAAGCAGCAATTGTGACTGCATCGGGGATGGGAGCAATTAGTTGTGCAATATTACAACTTTGTAATTCTGGTGATGAGATTGTTTCAAGCAGAACTATCTATGGTGGAACATATGCTTTCTTCAAAAACTTTTTACCAAAATTTGGAATAAATGTAAAGTTTGTAAATACTCAGGATTTAGAAGCAGTTAAATCTGCAATTACAGAAAAAACAAAAGTGATTTATTGTGAATCTGTAAGCAATCCACTACTTGAAATTGCTGATATTCCCAAACTTTCAGAAATAGCAAACAATCATAATCTAAAGCTTATGGTTGATAATACATTCAGTCCGATTATGATTTCTCCTCTACGATTGGGCGCACACATTGTAGTTCATAGTTTAACAAAATACATTAATGGTACAAGCGATTGTGTTGCCGGTTGTGTTTGTAGTACACACGAATTTATTTCTCAACTTACAGATATTAATTCCGGTGCATCGATGTTACTTGGACCGGTGCTTGATAGTTATCGTGCAGCATCAATATTAAAAAATCTACATTCCCTTCATATAAGAATTAAAAAGCATAGTGAGAATGCACAATATCTTGCAGAGAATTTTGAGAAACTTGGATGCAAAGTTTTTTATCCAGGTTTACCCAAACACAATGGTTACAATCTTCTTAAAGAAATTATGAATGATGGTTTTGGATTTGGCGGAATGCTAGCTATTGATGCAGGAACAACAGAAAAAGCAAATGAACTTATGGCAAATATGCAGTTGGAAAAAGTTGGATATCTTGCTGTAAGTCTTGGTTACTTTAAAACATTGTTTTCTTCTCCGGGCCACAGCACTTCATCCGAAATTCCAGAAGAGGAAAGGAAAGCAATGGGATTGAGTGAAGGACTTGTTAGAATTTCAATTGGATTAGATAACGATATTAAAAAAACTTATGAGCGAATAAAAAAATGTTTGATTGAAGTTGGACTGGTAAAATAAATTGATGTTTAGGATTATGACTTTAAGATATTTTTTACAGAGTTAAATAAAATATCTGCTATTCTCTGATGACCAATTTCATTTACTCGAATATGATCGTCACAGAATAGATATTGAGAATTATGATTTGTTCCCAATAGTTTCAAATATGTTGTGTCGTATTTATTTAAGATTAATTTATTCATATAAAAATCAAGAATTACAGAAGTAAAATTTTCAATATAATTAACCGGCCTAGAAACTGGACCTGTAAATATTATATCAATAGAATTGTTGTCACAAAATTCTGCAACACTTGTAATTAGTTTCTTATAAATCCTGAATGCGAAAACCGGATTAAATACCAGATAACCTAGAACATAATTTATGTTTTTAAGGATATTATTATAAAACTTAATTGTTTTTGGGCTTCTATTTTCTGTTATATGATGAAGGTTAAATTCCTTTCTTTCTGGTATGCAATTGCTAAATACTGCAAGGTTTAATCCTCTATGATAATCCTCATTCTTATCGTGGTATCTCAAATAGAATTTTATCATTCGTAAAATTTGTTCAATCCTAATATGAAAAATAATCAGATCTATATTTTTATACTCAATAACTTCTTTGATCCTTTTGAATGTAGGGCTTATTTTTTCGTACTGAAGAATATTGATCTCAATTTTAACAGATAATTCATTTCTAATCTTTTCCTTCAATAAAAAATGATATAAGTTTTCAGTTGGAATATTGGTTTGAACTGGAAAACATCCACCAACAACAAGTAAATTAATATTTGATTTCATTATCAATCTGAATTAATCTTTTTGCCTTTACATATTCCTGAGGCGAAATCATTTTTTTTGAAGCAGGAACAATTGCAAAATTTTTTCCATCAACTTTATATCTTTCAAAATCGTCAACTAGATTAATAGCAAATTCAATCTGATTAACTTCGTCCTCGTGAAATTTTGGAATGCTTAATATTTGAGAATCTTGTTGATTAAAAAAGTAACAAACTTTACTCTGCCTAAGTGAAAGAGTTATTTGACCGGATTTATTGATTATATTTTTTAATCTGATTACGACTTGCTTTAAATATTCATCATCATTTAGATTTAAGTATGGTGAATTCAAAAATGTAATATTATCTCCGCAAGTTTGTAAGATTCTATTAATCCATTCCCAATATATTTCAGAATTATGATGATGAAATGGAAAAAAATCGCAATCCAGGTTATAATCACAATGACCAAAAGCTATTTTATTAGAATAGTCAGAAAAGATCATAAGTAACTTTTCAAGATTTTCCATCCCGAGTTTTGTCTCAACAATTGGTATCAATTCAAAACTATTAAATTGATATAACTTTATCATATTAATTATAGATTCTAAACCAATTGTAGTCGATAATTTTGGTAAAAATATCTGAAGATGTTGATCAGTTAATATTTTATGTAATCTTTGTAAATCATCTTTAATAATGTTTTTATAAGAAAGGTCTAGTCTTATCCCCAGATTTTTAATTTTGTAATTAGAGAGAAAATATCTTATATCATTAAATACTTTTTGTTTTGATAATTCAAAATTGTGTTTTGACTTATCTATACTATCTTCAAGATCAAAACAAATAATTGAATTGTATGTTTGTAAAGTATTTATATATGCTAAGTCATTAACCTTTTCAGATTCAATGAATTGATAGATTAAAATGTTTTGGTTGCTAAAACCCATTTCATACCCCTAAAAATTTTATTCAGGTTTAAACAATGTGCATACGGCACCAGCAGGATCTTGAATTACACAATATCTTCCATATCCTGGCATGTTCTTTGGTTCGACAATAATTTTACCTCCAAGTTGAGTGCATGATTCTGCGCTCTTATCAACATCTTCCACAGTAATATAAATCATCCATTGTGGTGGGAGTTTTGCATTCGATCCTTTTGCATGACAAATGCCTGCGGCTACTTTATTACTTTCAGGAGCGCTCATTGTAAAGTCATCATAATCGCCCATTGATAACCCTTGAGGTACCCATCCAACAACTTTTGCATAAAAATCTTTTACTTCAGTTGCATTTGGTACGGTTAAATCGCACCATGTTATAGAACCGATTTCAGGTGTTTGTTTTTCACTCATGCAAATTCCAAAAAATTATTTAATAAAAATTATTATAAACCAATAAATAATAGTAAGTGCAAAAACTCCCCAAAATGGAATGCTATTAATCCATTTAAATAATCCAACACCAATTCCAATGATTACCCCGACTAAAAGATTATTTATGGCATATCCGTACAACATTCCAACTAAAATACCTAAGGCTAAATTGATAATCCTGAGTTGTAATCTTTTCTGCTCAATGAGTTGTTCACGAGTGTATTCCATAGAAACCTCAAAAGATGTTGTTAATACTTAATGAAATTTTTAGAGGAATACAATTGTGATTAACAAATTTTGTTAAGATTTATTGGCAAAGTTTTTAACCATTTATTTTAATATTTTAGAATCATTACTTCATCAAATTAAAGGCAAAAGATTGTTTTTAAGGGACTTCAAAAAAACAGCATTGATCCTTAAGGATCAGAAAATTGATTACACACATTTAATCAATCATGTCAATTCATTTTCAACACTTCTTCCAAATAATAATCTTTCCAAAGTCGCAATCTTTTCGGAAAACAGATTTGAATGGGTATATGCCTTTTATTCTGTTTGGATCAAAAAAGCTATTGCGGTTCCAATTGATTTTATGTCTTCTGCTGAAGATGTTGCTTTTATTCTTAACGATTGCAAACCTGAAGTTATTTTTTATTCGAATGGTACAAAAGAAGTTTGTGAAAAAGCAATCGGACAGTTAAATCATAAAATTGAAAAAATAAATCTTGATGAAATAAAAATTGAAGAGTCTAATGTTAATGCAACTTTCCCTGATCCAGATCCAAATGAAACTGCTGTAATCATTTATACTTCAGGAACCACAGGTTCGCCAAAAGGAGTTATGCTTTCTTATGATAATCTTCTCGTAAACATCGAAGCAGTAACAAATGATGTAAACATTTATAAAGAAGAAGATAAAGTAATGGTGCTGCTTCCACTGCATCACATTTTTCCTTTAATGGGAACAATGGTTATTCCTTTAAGTGTTGGCGGTACAATTGTTTTTTCTCCATCAATGGCTTCCGAAGATATTATGACTACACTGCAGCACGGAATAACAATTATAATAGGCGTTCCGCGTTTGTATAATCTAATACGAAAGGGAATACGAGATAAAATTAATAAAAGCGGAATCGCAAAACTTCTTTTTAGAATTGCAGAAAAGAAAAACTCATTAACTTTTTCGAGAAAAATATTTGGTTCTGTTCAAAGAAAGTTTGGCGGAAAAATTAAATATATGGTTTGCGGCGGTGCGGCATTAGATAAAGACGTCTGTAAAGATTATATGACATTAGGTTTTGAAATCCTTGAGGGCTTCGGAATGACAGAATGCGCTCCGATGATTACTTTTACGAGACCAGGCAGAGTGCTTCCCGGTTCAGCAGGTGAACCACTTAAAACAAATGAAGTAAAAGTTATTGATGGTGAGATTGTAAATCGAGGTAGAAATGTTATGCAAGGTTATTACAATCGGCCCGAAGAAACTGCGGCTATTCTTAAAGATGGCTGGCTTTATACCGGCGATCTTGGACATCTTGAAAACAATAGAATTTTTATTACCGGTAGAAAAAAAGAAATTATTGTTTTATCAAATGGAAAAAATATAAATCCGGAAGAAATTGAAAATAAAATTCAAAGTATGACCGATGTAATAACTGAGATTGGTGTTTTTGAAAAACAAGATATGTTACACGCTGTAATTTATCCAGATTATCAAAAAGCAAAACAGTTGGGTATCGATGATGTTGAAGAAATGATAAAGTGGCAGGTTATTGATAAGTACAATCAATCTGTTACTCCATATAAAAAAGTTATGAAATTTAGTCTTGTTAAAGAACCTTTGCCGCGAACAAGATTATTAAAGCTTAAAAGATTTTTGTTACCACAGCTTGAACAAATATCAAAAGAAAAATTGGAAAATGTTACTGAACCAACATTTCAGGAATACACTTTACTAAAAGAATTTTTACAACAGCAGAAAGAAACAACTATTCATCCATCTGATCATCTGGAAATTGATTTAGGACTTGATTCTTTGGATAAGGTAAACTTAGGTGTTTATCTGGAATCTAATTTTGGTGTTAAACTTTCAGAAGCAGAACTGGTTGGATTTTCAAATGTAGTTAAGCTTGCAGAAAATATTCGCGATAAAAAAACTAAGTTAAGCGTTGAAGCAATCGATTGGGGAAAAATATTTAGAGAAAAGTTGGATCTTGATCTCCCCAAAAGCTGGTTTACTCATAACATTATGAAAAATGGTGCTAAAGTATTTCTGAAATTATACTTTAGAATTAAAGGCGAAGGATTAGAAAATCTTCCAGAAGGTCCATTTATTCTTGCACCAAACCATCAAAGTTTTTTTGACGGTTTATTTGTTGCAGTTTTTCTTAAAAATAAATTGATGAAGCAAACTTATTTTTATGCAAAAGAAAAACATGTAAAAAATAGTTTCTTAAAATTATTAGCTGCAAAGAACAATGTTATCGTTATGGATTTAAGTGATCTGAAAACATCTTTACAAAAGATGGCTGAAGTTTTAAAGCGTGGAAAAAATATTATCATCTTTCCCGAAGGAACACGCACGCAAACAGGAGAGATTGGTGATTTCAAAAAAACGTTTGCAATACTTAGTCGTGAGTTAAATGTTCCGATAGTTCCTGTAGCAATTAGCGGAGCATACGATGCACTTCCACGCGGTACTCATTTTCCAAAGCCGTGGAAAAAGATTAATGTTAATTTCTTAAAGCCAATTTTACCAGAAAATCATTCATACGATTCATTAAAAGATATTGTGCAAAGTAAAGTAACTGAGCAGTTGAAAAAATAATTTTGTTTGTCATTCCCGCGAAGGCGGGAATCTACATTGTTTTGAATAAAATAGATTCCCGTTTTCACGGGAATGACAGGAATTAACTACTAATTAGAATTTAATTTATTAGTTTATGAAAAAAATAGGCTTAATACTTATACTAATAATCATACTGCCTATTGCATTTCTTTTAGTAAATGAACTTGGCAAGTTAAATGAAAACGAACAGGTTCTTGAACAAATCTATAACAATCAGCTGCAAGCAATATTATTTTCAGTAAATCAGTATTCTGAAGATGTTGTTAGTAACAGTGCCAATAGTATAATTGATGATCTTGAATCCATTAACAATTCCCCCGGCAGAGCAGAGACCTTTAACAACTTGTTAAATGAAAACAAATTAGTAACATTTATTTTTACAATTGATAGTTTGAATCCTGAACGTATAACATTTTATTTTAAAAGAAATAGTGGTGTATCAAATCTTGACTCACTTGAGCAATACTATAAAGATGTTATTGCCAATAATGTCAATAAAATAAATAAACTTTACGGTTATCGAGATATAGGATATAATAAAATTGAGCCCGTTGTTCTACCTAATTCAAACAATCAATCCTTGCTGGTTTTTACAGGATTAAACACACAAACAAAAAAAGTTTACGGAACTGTTATAAATCCACAGGAATTTATTACGAATATTCTTTCTTCGAGACTTCAGGAAGTTGCTAAAAATGAATTTATAATTTCTGTAATCAACCCTAAAACCGGATATCAATACAACTCTACAAAAGATTTTGAAAAACGATCAGTGCAAGCTCAAAAGACGTTATGGATATTTCCTGATTATAATTTAGGAATATCATTGGTTGGGAAATCCATTGAAGATCTAATTACAGAACGTGCAATGAACAATTTGATTCTTATTGGAATTTTACTCGCAGTATTAATCGTAGCAGTTTGGTTTGTTTATCGTGCTGTGAAAAAAGAATTAGAACTTGCACAAGCAAAAGCAGATTTTGTTTCAAATGTTTCTCACGAATTGCGAACACCTCTTGCGTTAATAAGTATGTTCGCAGAAACTCTTGAAATGGATCGGGTTAAAACTGAAGAGAAGAAGAAAGAATATTATACAATCATTAGCCACGAATCGAATCGTTTGGGAAGAATTGTTAACACGATTTTAAATTTTTCAAAAATGGAAGCTGGTAAACGAAAGTTTAATTTTGCTGAAGAAGATTTAAATGAAGTTATTATTCAGGTTTATCAAAATTACAGTTACCATCTTTACAACAAGGGATTTGATTTTGAATATGAACCCGGAATTGATGTTCCCAAAGTAGTTATTGATCGCGAAGCAGTCTCAGAAGCAATTGTAAATCTTTTAGATAATGCAGTAAAGTACAGCGCTGATACAAAGTTTATTAAAATGGTAATCGGTAATGAAAATGATTCTGTATTTATAGAAGTGCAGGATAAAGGAATTGGAATTTCAGAAGAAGATCAACAAAAAGTTTTTGATAAGTTTTATCGTGTTACATCAGGATTGGTGCATACAACAAAAGGTACAGGACTGGGACTTTCACTTGTAAAACAAATTATGGATGCACACAAAGGAAAAATTATTCTTAAAAGTAAGATTGGTGAAGGAAGCAGTTTCAAACTTTCATTTTCAAAAAAATCTCAGTTAAATAATGGAGAAAAAAATGTCTAAGATTTTAGTAGTTGATGATGAACAAAATATGAGAACCGGATTAAAAGACAATCTTGAGTTTGAAGGCTACGATGTAGAAACAGCAAACGACGGTGAGCAAGGTTTGAAAAAAATTCTTGAGAATAGTTATAACCTGATTATTCTTGATGTGATGATGCCAAAGAAATCAGGATTTGATGTTTGTAAAGAAGTTAGAAAAGCTGGAATCACAACTCCCGTTATTTTGCTTACGGCTAAGGGAGAAGAAATAGATAAAGTTGTTGGATTAGAACTTGGCGCTGATGATTACGTAACAAAACCATTTAGTTTACGCGAACTACTTGCAAGAGTTAAAGCTATTTTGCGACGAGGTGAAAATATTGTAATGAACGATTCAGATCGTGAAGTAAAAATTGGAAGACTTGAAATAAATTTTAACGGATACAAAGCAACATCAAAAAACAGAGATGTAGCAATGTCTCATAAAGAATTTGAAATACTTCATCACTTATGGAAACACAGAAATTCAACAGTAAGTCGTGAAGATTTATTAACTGAGATTTGGGGATATGATGAAACTCCAACTACAAGAACTGTTGATAATTTTATTTTAAAGCTAAGACAAAAAGTTGAAGTTGATTCGAATCATCCGCAAGTAATTTTAACTGTGCATGGCATTGGGTATAAGTTGGTGATTTGAACATCTAAAATTTATTAGTTTAAAATATCTTGAATAGTTTCAATAACAAATGGTTATGCCAATAACCAGATTTTAAGGGAAAAAATGAAAACTTTAAGAATGTCACTTCTGTTTATTTATTCTTTCCTAATTTTTATTTCAGGATGTAATGCACAGGAACCTTCAAAAATAGTAATAGAAAATCTCACAGATGCTCAAATCGAAAATCTTTATAAGGTTGGAAAAGTCTGGGGTTTCTTAAAATATTATCATCCTGAAATATTAAAAGGGAATTATAATTGGGATGATGAATTAATTAAAATCCTTCCAGAGGTATTGAATCAAAATGCAAATGTAAATCGAATCCTATTTAACAGAATTAACGATTTAGGTTCCATAACAAAAAGAGATACAAAAAGCGAAGTTAAGGAAGTAAAACTTTCAGCTGATCTTAATTGGAGTGGTAATACAGATTTTTTAGGAGCTGAACTATCTGAAATTCTCACTGCTGTTAAGAATGCTGCCAGACCCCAAAATAATCACTATGTGGACTTTGTCATAGGTATTGGGAATCCGAATTTTAAGAACGAAAACACTTATTCAAACCTGAGTTTCGATGATGATGGAATTAAATTGGTCGGACTTTTCCGGTACTGGAATATGATTCAATATTATTTCCCGTATAGAAATCTTATTGATGAAAATTGGGATGTAGTGTTTAAAACTTTTATTCCTAAAATAGTCTCAGCGGATGATGAACTTTCATATAAATTGACACTATTAGAATTAATTGGAAAGATAAACGATACACATGCAAACATTTGGAGTCGAGATGATATGTTAAGCAAGTTTTATGGTTTGAAATCTGCACCTGTCGAGATTAAGATAATTGACAATCAAGTTATTGTTACAAAAGTATATGATGAGCTTGATGAAAATGTTGATATAAAAAACGGAGATATTATAACTCATATAAATGGTGAAGCAATTGAAAAACTGATTGATGAAAAAATAAAATATTGTCCTGCTTCAAACTTACCCACAAAGCTCAGAGATGTTTCTAGAAGACTTTTAAGGACTAATAATGACTTCCTCGAATTGACTGTTCAGCGGGATAAATCCTCAAATAATATGAAAACTAATTGCATAGATTTTGGGAAAATAAAATATTGGGAAAACAGCACTCCATCTTATAAAATATTAGCAAACAATATTGGTTATATTTTTCCGGGCAGTATCAAGAAAGGTGAGATTGATAGTATTATGATAGTGTTAGCAAATACGAATGGTTTGATAATAGACTTCAGATGTTATCCATCTGATTTTATAGTCTTCAGTTTAGGAAAATACCTGATGCCCAAACCTACAGAATTTGTAAAGTTCTCAGTTGGCAGTATGGTCAATCCCGGCGAGTTTATATTTACTCAACCACTATTAGTCGGGGAAAACACTATGGATTATTATAAAAACAAAATTGTAATAATTATAAATGAATTAACACAGAGTTCTGCTGAATATCATACAATGGCTTTTCGTGTAGCTCCGAATGCAATAGTGTTAGGAAGTACAACTGCCGGTGCAGATGGAAATGTTTCAACTATTATGTTACCTGGAAATGTTCGGACAATGATATCCGGTATCGGTGTTTATTATCCAGATGGAACTGAAACACAAAGAGTTGGAATTATTCCCGATATAGAAATGAAACCCACAATTAAAGGAATAAGAAATGCTGAAGATGAATTATTGGATAGAGCGATTGAGATAATTAACACATCGAGATAATGCTATTAGATTCTGATAAATTTAACTGTGCGTGGGATTGGGTATAAATTGGTATTGTGAAAAAAGTTCAAAGCTGAAGGCTCAATTTTCAATTCTTTCATTCTTAATTATTAATTCTATTCTAAACCGCCATGACATTTCTTTACATCTCTTTACCGTAAGGTGACACCGCTTACAATTCCTTGAAGTACGTTTGTACCAGAAGCTTAGATTTATTTATTATTTATTTACAAGAGGTACAAAATGAAAACAACATTATTGAACAGAGTTGAAAAGTCTTACTTCATATTGGCGGCTATACTTTTCTTATTATTGGTTACAGATTCTTTTGCCCAAAACCAAAAAGTCTCTGATTTGGCAAAAAATAGATTTGCTTTACAAAATCTTGAGATTGGAATTAAATCTGAAAATGATGGCGTAAGAGAAAGTGCAATCTACTTTGCAGGACAATACAGATTTATCGATACAGAAAATGCATTGATAGAACAGCTAAAGGTTGAAAATAAATCTGATATAAAAGTATTAATTGGTTTGGCTTTATACAGAATGGGTAGCGAAAAAGGTATGTATGAATTGCAGAAACTTGCTTTAGAAGATGAAAATCCAAAAGTAAGAAGAATGAGTTCTGCAATTTATAGTGAATATCTTGTTAATAATTCGAACAGAACTGCGGATGTTAAGAAATGAATAGTAGTTGCAAAATAACATTTCATCACGAGTCCCGATATTATATTCTTATGCAAGAATTATCGGGACGAAGTGATCTTACGATTTTAAAAAAGATTGCTTCCCCGATCGAATCGGGGCAGGCTGTCGAGGACTCCTCGCAATGACTACCTGAGGCTTTCAGAAACTTCTTCGACTTGTTTCCAAACTCTTAGCAAATTTCCACCAAGTACTTTTTCTATTTCTTCATCTGAATAACCTCGAACCAGCAGTTCATAAACAAGATTTGGGTATTTGGAAACATCTTCCAATCCAACAGGAAGCAATCCGCCTACACCATTAAAATCAGAACCAAGTCCAACGTAATCTATTCCAACTAAATTTTTAACGTGATCAATCTGATTAACTACATCTTTTACCGTGGCTGAAGAAAGCGGATTTTCTTTCCAATAATTTGCTTCATATTTCCATGCACTGTCTGTTCCCGATTTAATATTATTATCTTTTAAATATTTTTTAATATGTTCTTCACCATTTGTGTATTGCTGATAAATATCATTTCGCAGGAAAAAACTAGCAAATGCTATTTGGATTACTCCACTATTTTTTGCCAAAACTTTTATCATTTCATCACTCATGTTGCGTTCATAACCGGGAGTAAAAAATCTACAGCAGGAATGGGATGCAATTACAGGCGCTTTACTTAATTCTATTATATCATAAAAAGTGCTGTCACTAACGTGAGAAATATCAACCATAATACCCAATCGATTCATTTCTTTTACAACATCTTCACCAAAAGGACTTAAGCCATTCCATTTTCTTATCGTATCGTTTGCGGAATCACAAATATGATTCCATTTATAATGTGCAAGTGTTATGTATCTAACTCCTTTATCATAAAATTCTTTTAAGTTCTCTAAATTATTTTCAACAGGAGATCCATTTTCCAATCCCATCGTTAATAAAATTTTATCAAGCTTAAGATTTTTTTCGATGTCTGATGTAGATCGAATAAAAACAAATTTATCCGGCCAGGTTCTAACCATTTTATGAACAAGACTAATCATTGAGTCAGCTTTTATTTTTGATTTGCCGGTTCCTTCCAAACTTGGTGATGTGTAAACAGACATAAATGCAACATCAAGTCCACCTTTAATTGCGCGCGGATAATCAATCTCACCTTTGCTAAGTTGTGTTACATCAAACCATTCATCATAAAGCCAATCGGGCAAATCGATGTGTGTATCAGCAGCTATAAATTCTTTGCAAAGCAGCTCAGCTTTTTTCCAAATTGTGGAATCGATTTCTATAATTTGAGTTTGCGGATTAGCAGATCCTAATAGGCAGATGAACACCGATAGCAATAAGTATTTTTTCATTTTTGTTCTTTAAGAATATTGATATAATTCACTAAGAAAATAGCTAATTTGAACTATCTCTCAAATCAAAACCATGACAATTTTTTACAATTGTTTACCTTCTGATGATGAAGTTGAATAATGAATAAATTAGGTTTGTAACAAGAAAATTCAATAATGATTTATGAAACATAAATACGTCATAACAACTATTCTAATTTTAATAGAAGTCTTTTTCTTCAATGGATGTGTTGAATACCATGATCAACCACCACCTCCTCCTACAAGTAAGAAAGAAAAGTTAGTTCTCGATTTATCAGGGCGATGGAAATTTAATCTTGGTGATGATATGAACTGGAAAGAAGAAAAATTCAACGATAATAATTGGGAAAAAGTGAGCGTTCCATCATCGTGGGAGAATCAAGGATTTCATGGATATGATGGTTACGCATGGTACAGAACTTCATTTACATTAAGCTCTGATACAAAAAACAAAGATCTTTATTTAGTGCTTGGATATATTGATGATGTTGATCAAACATTTATTAATGGCAAACTTATTGGAGTTTCGGGCGGATTTCCTTCCAACTATCGAACAGCTTACAATGCATTTAGACAATATTTTATACCGCAGGAATATTTAAATACAAATGGTGAGAATATTATTGCCGTAAGAATTTACGATGACGAACTTGATGGCGGGATAATGAGCGGTAAAATTGGATTGTACACTTATGAAAGCGGATTTGAACCAGATGTTAACTTAAGTGGAATCTGGGATTTTAAAACAGGAGATGATTCACTTTTTCTAAAAAAAGAAACAACTGAATCCAGCGTAGATAAACTTATGGTTCCTGGCCATTGGGATGTTCAAGGTTATCCTGATTATGATGGATTCGGGTGGTACAAGAAATCTTTCTATCTACCAAAAGATTTTGCTAATGAGAGCATGATCTTACTATTAGGTAAGATAGATGATATTGATCAGACTTATGTTAATGGAATTCTTGTTGGTTCAACTGGCAAATGGAACTTTAAGGATATTCCAACTGATTATGATAGTAATGAAGAATATCTGACTAGCAGAGTATATTCTGTTCCGCAAAAAATACTAAAGTACGGCGAGACAAATACAATAGTAGTGCGAGTTTACGATGGTTTTAGAAATGGTGGAATTTACGATGGACCGATTGGATTAATTACTCAAGAAAATTATAAAAAACATTTTGGTAAAAAGTAAAACTAATCTGTTTCAGTTTTTAATGTTTTCTTTGCATTGTTGATTAGGAACAGATATGCAACTATTACAATCATTGCTCCAAATAATACATCAGAAGTAAAATGAGCACCCATAACAACTCTGCTTGCGCATACCGCCAAGCCCCAGCTTATTACCAGCCCCTTTAGAATAATTCTTTTGTAAAAAGGTTTATCTATAAAAAAAATAAATAACACTATCATCATAAAACTCATAGCTGCGTGCCCAGATGGGAGTGATTGATTTCCTGTAATGCCATTTGGCCAATACCAGGGAGTAAAATCAGAATAATTTTCAGCTAAATCCCGGAAACGAATTCTTCCCCAAAGTATTTTTAATGGCGTAGCTATTAAGAGATATCCATAAAAAAATGTTTTAAAAGTTATTCTGGAAAATAAAACTGACTTTTTTGAAAATTTATATCTTTTACGGAATAACAATGAAATAAAAATGTTTGATACAATAGCAGCAAGAAAAAAATAACTTCTATTATCATTAAACAAAGCATTACTGTTTGATAATGCAAGTGATATTAACCAAAAAATGTAAAGGGTTATCAGTGAACCAGTAGTTAAAAGAAATCCGTTAAACAGAATTGATTTTATATTTGATGAGGCTTTAAGAGTTACGATGTATATATGAATTCCAGTTAAGACAACAAGTAAACCTGGAATTTCACCATACTTTTCTATAAAGATTGCCCAAGTGGCGTTTGGATTATAAAGATTAATGGAAATCCATAGATCACTTGATTCCAGTAAGAAAGCAGCGATAACCCATACGACTATTAAATAATAAGCTGTTGCTTTGTTTGATATCTTCTTCAAAAAAATCTATTAAAGTTTATAATAATTTAATGAATGAGCTACAAAACAGCTAATCAAAATTATTTCATAAAAGATTATGTGATTATATTTCTTTTAGATAAATAATTTATTACGGAAGGATGAAAAATGTCATTTAAATATTCAGTTGGTGAAAATTCAAAGTTAGTAGATGAAACAATAAAAAAACTTGGTGAAGAAAATGTAGTTGAAAGAATCTGGAAAAAAGATCACACAGTCTGGAGTAATGATCCAACAGAAATATCAAACAGACTTGGTTGGCTTGATAGTGTTGATGTAACAGGAAAATCTGTAAAAGAAATAAATGAGTTTGTTGATGAAGTTAGATCAGCAGGATTTACACACGCATTATTAATGGGAATGGGCGGATCATCTTTAGCTCCCGAAGTTTTTAGATTAACATTTGGAGTGAAAGAAGGATACTTAGATCTATCTGTACTTGATTCAACTCATCCAGAAGTTGTAATGGATTATGCAAAGAGGTTAAATCCCGCAACAACTTTATATATTGTTTCTACAAAATCCGGCGGAACAGTTGAAACATTTTCTTTTATGAAATTCTTTTACAATTATGTTCTTCACATTCTTGGCAATGAAGAAGTTGGAAAACATTTTGTGGCAATTACAGATCCGGGAAGTGGATTACAAAAAGTTGCTGAGGAATTAAAGTTTAGAAAAATATTTTTTAACGATCCAAATATAGGAGGAAGATTTTCTGCTTTATCACTATTTGGAATAGTTCCTGCAGCCTTAGTTGGAGTTGATATTGAAAAGTTTTTATCGCTTGCGACAGAGGAAACACTAAATTGTAAAAAATCCGATAAAGGAATCTCAGAAAATGTAGCAGTAGTAACGGGAGCAATAATTGGTGCTTTGGGTAAAAAGGGAATTGACAAACTTACTTATATCATTTCACCAAAATTCTCTTACATCGGTGCATGGATAGAACAGCTTGTAGCTGAAAGTACGGGCAAAATTGGAAAAGGAATTCTTCCCGTTGATTTGGAATCGATTGAAGCTCCAGAATATTATTCAAATGATAGATTATTCGTTTACATCAAATTAAAAGATGATGCAACTCATGATGAAAAAGTTGAAAAGATTAAATCTGCAGGTTTTCCGATTCTTGAACTTGAGCTTGATTCAATTTATGATCTTGGTAGACAATTCTTTTTGTGGGAATTTGCAACTGCTGTTACTGGCGGGGTAATGCAAATTCAACCCTATGATCAGCCAAATGTTGAACAGGCTAAAATCGTTGCAAGAAAAATGATGAATGCTTATCAGGAGAAAGGAAAACTTCCGGAACTTACTCCAGCATTTGAAGAAAAAGGAATAAAGGTATATGGTGATGTAAAATCAAAATCAATTGATAAAGTTTTAGAATCTTTTTTAGCTGATTGTAAAAGCGGAAAAAGTTATGTAGCAATCCAGGCTTACCTAAATCCAACTAAAGAGACCACAGATGCTTTGCAGAAACTTAGAACATTGATACAGAAAAAATACAAAGTTGCAACAACACTCGGCTTTGGTCCAAGATTCTTGCATTCAACTGGTCAGCTTCACAAAGGTGATGGCGGCAATGGATACTTTATTCAGTTTACTTCGAGTATAGAAGCAGATCTTCCGATCCCCGAAATTGCTGGAGAAGAAAAAACATCAATAACGTTTGGGATATTAATAAAAGCCCAGGCTTTAGGTGATAGACAGGCTTTGATTGATAATAATAGAAAATTAATTACGATTGATTTAGGAAATGACATTATTGATTCTTTGGGAAAATTACTTCTATAATACCTTGACGTTATAACGTTATAACGTTATCTTGTGTCTAAGAAAGGAATAATTATGGCAACATTAAGCAAAAGAGCAACAGTTTATCTTGATCCACAGTTACATAAGGTTTTAAAGCTAAAAGCTGCTGAAACATCAGTTTCGATTTCTCAAATTATTGATGAGGCTTTAAGAAAAGAATTAGCTGAAGATCAAGAAGATCTAAAAGTATTTCAGGATCGTGCAAAAGAACCAACAATCTCTTATGAAAAAGTTTTAGCTCAATTGAAGCGAGATGGTAAAATATAGTATTGAATTTAAAAAATCCGCAACAAAGGAATTGAATTCTTTACCAAATAAAGAAATAAAAAAAATTATTAATTCAATTAATCAATTAATTGAAAATCCACATCCAATTAATTCAAAAAAATTATCAGCTAGCGAACACTTTCGATTAAGAGTTGGTGATTATAGAATTTTGTACGAGTTCATAGATCAAATATTGACTATTTACATAATAAAAATTGCTCACAGAAAAGATGTTTACAGAGCTTAGATTAATTACTTCCTATTATAAAATCCTAAAATAATTCCTAACGCAAGCGACCATAAAGCCGCTAACCCGATCTGAAATTCTTTTGGAAGAATAAAAGTAATTGTGTGTGCAGGAATCCAAAACCATAACAATGAATAGAATCCTTTATCTAGATTTTCCCAGTTATTTTGCTTTGCGATAAGATTATCAAGCACTCTGTGCATTATTACAAGGAAAGGTCCAAATTGTAAATTCATTGATGTAGAAATCGCAAACGATTTTCCAAGTCCGCTTAAGTTTGGTAAATAATTATGTGCGATTAAGCTTTCCACAAATCCATTAAATCCAATAAAAGCATACTTAATAAATATTGCAAGTATCGCCCACTCAAGCATTTTTAATAAGATTGTTTTCAGATCATATGGATTAAAAATCTTTTTTCTTACAATCCAATGAGAAACAATATCTCCGAGTGTCCCAAGTACAGCAAATTGAATCATTGCAGAAATAATTGGATAAGCTTTTACAAAATCAATATACCAGCTCATTAATACTCTATTTGAAAGTTTGTGAAAATAACTTGCGAAAATTAGAGCGAATTCACTTCTAAGCCAAATAAAGTAATTGGCTAGATAAATCGAGTATTCTGATTTT
>JBATOT010000122.1:0-53595 GCA_049291095.1 Ignavibacteriaceae bacterium
GGTGTACCTTACTATTGAAGATTTATAAATAAATCTAACTTATATGTTTTAATTATAGCAAGGTTAACGTATAAATATGCATATTCTAAATGATGAATTATTGAATAATGTAACAACAAAAGCTGATCTATTAAATGAAAATATATTTAGGCAAGCCTGGGAATACGAAAATGACGGCTTATGTATATTTAATAGTGAGGCCAGAATTATTGATGTCAATAGTTCATTTTGTACTTTTTTTAATGTTACCCCTGAATGCGTAATAAATACAATACTTGGACAAAGCAACTGCCCCCCTTCGCAATTTGATGCTGACATATATAAAATATTTGACCTTAGTAACATTTCATTAAAAACAACATACAGTGCTATGATTATAGGCGGTAATAGGAAACTGCTTAATCATTATCTCCACAAACCATCAGAAGAAAAAAATAATCAAGTGTACTTTTGGATCATAAAGGATAAAACTGATTATCTTACAATGAAAGAAACTCTTGATGCTGAAATTGAAGAACTTAAAATTACAATTAAAAGTGTTGGTGATGGTATAATTACAACGGACCTGAGCGGAATAATCCAGCATATAAATCCTGAAGCGGAAAGACTGACCGGATGGAAAAAACAATTTACTATTAATAAATCCTTAGATCAGGTATTTAATATAATAGATGAATCAACCGGTTTAGAACACAAAAACATTTTGAAAAATATCATTAACTCTAATGCAAAAAGACAATTTTCAAATAATACACTACTTATTTCAAGAACCGGTATAAAAACACCTATTGCATTTAAAGGTAATCCGATTAAAAATGATACAAATACAATTAAAGGTGTTTCGCTTGTAATTAGAGATGAAACAGAAAATCATCGCAAGAAAAAAGATCTCCAGGAAAGTGAAGCACGGTTCTCGTCTGTTTTCTATTCCAGCATAGCCGGTATAGTATTGTCTAGTTTGGAATCTGGTCTTTTTATAGAAGTTAATGATAAATTTTTAGAGATGACTAAATATGATCGCAATGAAATATTAGGACATACCGCCGATGAAATTAATATTTGGCCGGATTCAATAACCCGAAAGAAATTTGTAGATATTCTATTAAGGCAAAAAAATGTTCAAAACATAAAGCAAGAATTTAGGATTAAGAATGGTGAAATTAGAATTGGTCAGATTTCTGCAGAAATTATCTCTATAGGTGGTGCAACCTTTCTATTAAGCATAATAAATGATATTACTGAAAACATCAATATTGAGAATGAACTTCGTACAAGCCAGGCTCAATTAGTAACAGCACTTGAAATCGCAAGCTTAGGACATTGGGAATATAATGTAGAAACTGATGTATTTACATTCAATGATCATTTCTATAAACTATTCCGTACATCAGTTGAACAAGTTGGAAGTTATACGATGTCTTCAGCTCAATATGTACATAAATTTGTTCATCCGGATGACATAGGTTATGTAGCAAGAGAAATAAAAAAAGCAATTGATACTGAGGATAAAAACTTTATTGATGACTTGGAGCATCGAATTATTTATGCTGATGGTGAAATAGGAGTTATTGCAATAAGGTATTTTGTAGTAAAGGATAGTCAGGGACGAACGATTCGAACATATGGTGTTAATCAGGATATCACTAAACGTAAGCTAATAGAGCAGGCGCTTGAATCAGAAAAGGAGGAATTAAATGTTACTTTGCGGAATATCCATGATGGGGTTATTTCAACAAATGCTGATGACAATATAATATTTATTAATCAGGCAGTAACTGAGATTACTGGATGGATCAAAGAAGATCTTATCGGCAGATCGATAATTGATTTCTTTGAAACACTAAAAACTGATTATAATGCTTTTGCGGGCAAATCCAAAGTAAGTACAATATTCGGTATGAATGAAAATAACCAATCAATGACCAGTGAAGCACTTGAAATCGAATCAAAAGATGGCAGTAAAAAAATAATATATTGCAACTCCGCACAGATAAAAGATACAGATGGTCTTCTTAAAGGATATGTTTATGTAATTAGAGATATAACTGAACAAGCAAAAATTGAAGGACAGTTACAGCTATCTCAAAAAATGGAAGCGGTAGGACAACT
This sequence comes from Ignavibacteriaceae bacterium, assembly GCA_049291095.1. Classification (GTDB taxonomy): domain Bacteria; phylum Bacteroidota; class Ignavibacteria; order Ignavibacteriales; family Ignavibacteriaceae; genus IGN3. The sequence continues at coordinate 2,110 of JBATOT010000122.1, forward strand.
TGCTGCCGGTATTGCACATGAAATAAATACACCTATGCAGTATATAATGGATAATACATTATTCTTAAAAGATTCGTTCAAAAGCTTAAGAGAGTATATTGCTTTATTAGATGAGAATTTTGTGGATAGTAATAGTCCACAAGCAATAAAAAATAAAAGAGACGAAATTGATCTTAATTTTTTACTTGAAGAAATTCCTTCTGCAATTTCGCAAACTGAAACAGGCATAGAAAGAGTTAGCAAAATTGTTGTGGCGATGAAAGATTTTTCACATCCTGGTCAAAAAGAAAAAGTTTTTGCAGATATAAATCATGGTATTGAAGTAACTTCCATTATAAGTAAAAATGAATGGAAATACTTTGCCGACCTGGAACTCAATTTTGATAGTTATCTGCCGCCGGTTTTTTGTAACATTGATGAAATAAGTCAAGTAATACTTAATATGATTATAAATGCAGCCCATGCGATACAGGACAAAATGGTTAAAACTGGTTGTAATGAAAAAGGTAAAATTATTATTTCAACAACAAACTCAAATTCCTTTGCAACAATTTCAATAATAGATACCGGGAATGGTATTCCATTTGAAATTAGAGAGAGAATATTTGATCCGTTTTTTACGACAAAGGAAGTTGGAAAAGGTACTGGTCAGGGCCTTTCGATTGCACATAATATAATTGTAAATAATCATAATGGTACTATAAATGTTGAATCTGCAATCGGAGAAGGTACTACTTTCACAATTAAATTACCCCTTATAAATGAATAAGAGAAATATTTTTTTTGAAAATTATGTGGATATAAAATGAAAATACTATTTGTTGATGATGAACCGAATATTATAATGGGCTTAAAAAGAATGCTTCACCAGATGCGAAATGAATGGGAAATGTTTTTTGCAGAAAGCGGAACTGAAGCATTAAATATCTTGGATAAATCTAATATAGATATAATTGTTACAGATATGAGAATGCCTCAAATGGATGGGGCACAATTGCTATCCATAGTTAAAGAAAAATACCCTGGTGTTGTTAGGATAATACTTTCCGGATACTCAGAAAAAGAGTATATAATGAAAACATCAAGTTCTGCACACCAATTTTTAGCCAAACCTTGCAGGTTAGATGAATTAAAAAGTACAATACGCCGATTAACTAATTTGCGAACTCTGGTCCTCAGTGATGATATCAAAAAAAAGATTACAGGTCTTTCAAATTTGCCCAGCTTACCAATTCTCTACAAGCAATTGGATAGAGAACTTAAATCTTCAAATATTTCTATCAAAAAAATCGGTGATATCATTTCACAGGATATTACAATGACAGCCAAGATTTTACAAATGGTAAATTCGGCTTTTTTTGGAATACCGCAGAAAATAAACGATCCAGTGCAGGCGGTTAATTTTTTGGGGATGGATACAATTAAATCATTAGTACTCTTTCATCACCTATTTTCAACTTTTGAAAAAATTGAGTCAATGCAAACGTATCTTGAAGAAATATGGAACCATAGTCTGAATGTAGCTACACGGGCTAAAAAAATAATGGAGTATCGAAAACAAGACCACAATTGTTTAGAGCAAACATTTGCTGCCGGATTGTTGCATGACATTGGCAAATTAATCTTAATCCAGTCACCTGAGTATCAAGCTCAAATTATAAAGTTGAATAAAACAAGCGATAAGGAACTCCGTAAATATGAAATAGAGTTCTTTGGAGCAGATCACTCTTTAATAGGAGGTTATCTACTAGGTTTGTGGGGCTTACCAGATTATGTTATTGAGTCGACCGCATTCCACCACTCACCTATCGCGATTGGAGATGAAAACTTTTCAATCCTATCTGCAATATATTTAGCAGACATCAACACTTTGGAGGAAGACTACGATAAAGATTACATTGAATTAATATGTACACAAGAAGAACTAAACACATATTTTGAAATATTAAAGAATACTGAAGGACTTACATATGCTTAGTCGTATTCTATTTGTAGATGATGATGAAAACATCTTAGCTGGTTATAAAAGAAATCTTCGTTCTCGATTTATTGTAAATACTATTTCAAATCCTGCAGAAGCTTTAGAGATATTAAAGAAAGAAGAATCATATGCTGTTATAGTTTCCGATTTCAAAATGCCTGTGATGGATGGTATTACATTTCTATCTAATGCAAAACAAATTTCACCTGATTCTGTGAGAATAATTCTAACTGGTTTTGCTGATATAAATAATGCAATCAACGCTGTAAATGAAGGCAGTGTTTTTAGGTTTCTAACAAAACCGATCGGACATGATGCATTGTTAAATTCAATCAATGCAGGAGTTGAGCAATACAGGCTTATAAATGCTGAAAAAGAATTACTAAACAAGACTTTAAAAGGCAGTATTAAAGTCTTAATTGATATTTTATCCGCAGTCAATCCTACTGCATTTAGTCATGCAAGCGGTGTAAGTAGATTAGCAAGAAAAGTAGCAGACAGATTAAGATTAACATCTGTTTGGGAAATTGAACTTGCTGCACTTTTATCACAAATAGGTTTGGTTACAATTCCTGAAGAATTACTTGAGAAAAAAATATCAGGAAAATTGTTAACCGATGATGAAAATCAAATGTTCAATTCTCATCCAAAAGTTGGAAGTGATTTTTTAAAAAATATTCCAAGACTTGAAGAAGTTTCTGAAGCAATTACTTATCAATTAGATAGATTTGACAAATTGAATAGTGATCTTGCAAAGTCTGACAAAAACAAATCTATGCTTAGATTAGTAGAAATAATAAAAGTATGCTCTGATTTTAGTACATACATTAAATCTGGTGGTCTTGAATCCGCTGTGATTGAAATGATGACTAGAGATCATGGTAAGTACGATCCTGAAGTGCTTACAGCACTTGAAGCAGAATATACTGGAATTGATAAAAAATATACTTTACGCAACCTTAAATTATTTGAAATTTCTTCAGGGATGATTATTGCGCAAGATATTTATGATGCTAACAATATAATTTTTTTAAGAAAAGGTATGGAAATAACTGATGTTCTCAAACTTCGATTATTTAATTTATCAAGAATTAAAAAGATTGCGGAACCAATTAAAGTATTTGCTCCAGTTTGAACTAATCTATAATTCAGCTTGATATCCTATTAAAAAATAGCAGCCCGTCCTTGCCTTATGTAAGGCTATATCAAAAACCAATCATGTGATCAATTGCATTGACAAAATGAATTTATTTAAGCAGTATTGCTAAAAATCAATTAAAAAGGTTTTTAGTTAAAATGAAATATGCTAAATGAAGAAAAAATAAAGTTTGCTCAAAAATTACTCAGTAAAAGAGAGATTCATTTATGTGATGCCTCTCTTAGGAACAAAACAACATTATTTATCAACAGGATAATCTCATTTTTGTTTCCGCATTTTTCATTTGATTCATACAACTCAATCGATGGAGTATTTACTGAATTAGGCAAGATTGAAAATGATCTTAAGTCAATTCTTATGCTTATCTATTTAGAGGATGAAAATAAAGCATCAAAAATATCGCAAAAGTTTATTAAAGAAATTCCGGTTGTACATGATCTGTTGTGGTCTGATGCAGAAGAGATATTTAAGGGAGATCCTGCAGCAGAAAGTATTGATGAAGTAATTTTAGCTTATCCTGGCTTTATGGCAATAATAGTTTATCGTATTGCTCATATACTTTATAAATTAAACATACCAATAATTCCCAGGATTATTTCAGAGTATGCACATCAGTTAACTGGAATTGATATTCATCCCGGTGCTGATATTGACTCACCATTTTTTATTGATCATGGTACCGGAATCGTGATTGGAGAAACAACAAAAATTGGTAAGCGTGTCAAACTTTATCAAGGCGTAACTCTAGGCGCATTAAGTGTTGATAAATCATTAACAAATGTAAAACGGCATCCAACAATCCTGGATGACGTAATAATCTATGCACAGGCTGTTATTCTTGGTGGTGAAACTGTAATCGGCAGCAAATCTATTATTGGTGGAAATACCTGGGTTACTGCAAGCATACCGGAAAATTCAATTGTGTTGAGCAAAACCGAAATCAAGGTGAGATCTGTAGATACTTATTTGAACAGTATAGATTTTATTATTTAAGGAGATAAAATGAAATTCGAAAATATATTAATGTCTATTGGCAATACGCCACACGTAAGAATAAATAAATTATTTGGTAATGATTACGAAGTCTGGAGTAAATGTGAAAGAGCAAATCCAGGTGGAAGTATAAAAGATAGAATTGCATTAGCAATGATAGAAGATGCAGAAGCAAAAGGTTTACTTAATAAAGAAAGTGTAATTGTTGAGCCAACCTCGGGTAATACCGGTATAGGTTTGGCGATGGTTGCAGCAGTAAAAGGATATAAATTAATTTTAGTAATGCCGGAATCAATGTCTATTGAAAGAAGAAAATTAATGTCTGCATACGGGGCATTGTTTGAATTGACGCCACGTGAATTGGGAATGAAAGGAGCAATTGAAAAAGCTAATGAGATTGTTGCAAGAAATTCAAACGCATGGATGCCTCAGCAATTTAATAATCAGGCAAATATCGATGCCCATATAAATCATACTGCAAAAGAAATTCTTACGGATTTTCCCGAAGGATTTGATTTTTTAATCACCGGTGTCGGTACAGGCGGACATATAACCGGGGTTGCTATGGTTCTTAAGGAAAAATTTAAGCAAATAAAAGTTTTTGCTGTTGAGCCGGCTGCTTCACCTGTCATTTCAGGTGGAACTCCCAATCCGCATCCAATACAAGGCATCGGTGCTGGTTTTATTCCTCAAAACTTAAACTTATCTGTACTTGATGGCGTTATAACAGTTACAAAAGAAGAAGCTTTTGAATTCGCACAACGATCAGCAAATGAAGAAGGATTGTTTATTGGAATTTCTTCCGGTGCTTCTTTAGCTGCAATTGCAAAAAAAATACCTGAAATAAAAACAGGAAGTAAAATATTAACTTTTAATTATGATACCGGTGAAAGATATTTATCTATTGAAGGATTATTTTAATTAAAGCAAAAAAAAATCCCCGATGCTGAGGCTAACATCGGGGCTGCACTGCTTACAGTATTTATGGTACAACTAAACAGCACTTCATTTACTTACAGACTAAGGGAATTAAAACTGTAAGTAATTGCAAACTAAAAATATCTTTCCTTGCCAAATTCCAATTCAAGTAATTTTAAATTTGGTCTTGAAACTTCTGAAAAATTAAATCTTATTAATATTGCCTTTACTTTGTAATCTATTTCATCTGGTGATGATACATAATATGCTGTTCCGGTATCCAGTTTAAACTTAATTGAGTACAAGTTTAATTCTTCTGGATGCTGTACTGAATTTGAAAAAGTTATAAACTGACGTACAAAAACCGCATCGCTTTGTTTTATCAATTCATCTTCGCTAAACTGTATATGGAACCATTTCAAATTACTACTCTCTCAATATTAATAATGTTTCTATATTCTAAGATCAAAATCTTAACATATATTCTCATAAGCTTCATTTGAAAAATATAAACTGGTATTCTTATTATATGTAGTAAGAACTATTACATTTATGTGGCAGGTTTTGTATTTGAGTTTGAGATGTCGCGGAAAATTGTTCTCTTGTAATGAGTTTTTGGGGTGTATTAAAAATAGTTAATTTGGTAAGCAGAACCGGAATAAATCTTACATCTCTGAACAATTAAAATAACAGAATTAGAAAATCACAGTTTGTTCCGATAGGTCGATTGTGAAATGCGAAATTATTTTTTCTTTGTTTTAATTTCTTCTTTTGCTGGTGATAATTCAACCTCAAGTTTTTGCGGTAATAGATGATACATTGAGCCTGTAAACATATCTATCACCATTCCGGGTAAAAAACCATTCAAAGCGTTAACCCAAAACCAGTTAGAAACTTTTCTTGTTACCTGAGTTTCATAATTTTCATAACCATCGAGCTCAAACTTAATAATGTGGTTTGTTCCGCGGTCAATATTAACTGTTTGCGGTGATGTGCCAAACTTTTTACCATCTACAATTATATTTGCATTAGGTGGATTTGATTTTAGTTCAACTTCTTGTGTTGTTGTATTAAAAACAGTGGAACAAGCATTAAAGCTAAAAAGTCCGGCTATTGTTAATATTATAGCAAATGTATTTTTCATAATAAACTTTCTTCAATACTATTATCGAATTGTAGAGATTAAAGTTTAGATAAAAAAAATCCCGATACCGAAGTATCGGGGTTTTGTCATAGCTTCAGGCCTGGGGGTAAGCCTTTACTATGTCCATCACAAAACTACACACATATAATCTTTAATTCAAATATTCATTTTATCTGTTTTTAAAGCAATTGGATCAGTTCTACTTATGTAAGGCCTCTTTAATCCTGCTTAAACCTTCTTCAATTTGTACAAGATTTGTTGTAGAATATGATAATCTTAAATTATTTTGAAAATATTGACCAAAACAGGAACCGAAAACTGTAGCAACTCCAGCATCCATTAACTTATTAAAGACGTATAACTTGCTATCATCCTTGCTTATATTTTTGGGAACAAATTCAGAGAAATCCGGGAAAATATAAAATGCACCATCAGGTTTAAGTGGTAATTTAATTCCTTCAATTTCATTTAATCCATTGTATAAAGCAGTTCTTCTTATTGTAAACTCATTCATAAAACTGGTTACAGATTCTATCTCCTTTTCAGTATTTGTTAATGCTTCAGCTCCGGCAAATTGAGTGTAAGTTGGTATTCCGGCAGTTTGTGTATAGTCAGCTAATTTCATCAGGTTAATAAGATGTTTATCCCTTGAAACTACATAACCTAATCTCCATCCGGTCATTGCATATGTTTTTGAAAAAGTATAAACTGAAATAATTTTATCATAATCTAATTGCATAGGGCTAAAATGTTTTTTGCCTTCAAATGTTATTCTTTCATAAGCTTCATCCGATAAAATATACTTGTCATATTTTTTACATATTTCAACAATATTTTTTATTTCCTCATCGCTAAATATTTTTCCGGTTGGATTATGTGGAGTATTTAAATATAGAAACGACGCATCTTTTATTTCATCTTCTAATAAATTATAATCAACACTAAAATCATCAGATAATGGAATTTGCTTTAAATCCGTTTTTGCATAAGGTACAAAATTTTCTAACACACAACTCCAAACCGGAGCCAATGCAACTACTTTCTTACCTTCAAATAGTTTAAATACTAATTGTAATCCTTCCTGTCCACCATGTGTAACTGCTATATTCTCTGGTTCTATTCCAGTGATATTATTAAAATATTTTAACTTTTGAATAATTGCATTTTTTAATTTTATATGTCCGCCGGAAATAGGATATTTTGTTAACCCTTGATTTAATGCTTCTATCATAGAATCTATAATATACTGAGGAGTGCTAAAACCAATTTCACCCCTTTGAAACAATATAAAATCCTTGCCGCTTGCCTGTGATTTTTTATTTACTTCTTCACTTATTGCTACAATTGGCGAGAGTTTTATTTTTTCCATTGCCTGATTAAACATTTTTATTCCTTATCTAACTTATTATTGATTTTCTGGATTTTAACTGGGTAATGTATGTTAATTAAATTCAACAAACATTTATCTGGTCGGGATTAAAGATAAAGATTAAAGCATAATAAACACAAACTTAAAATAGTAGTATTTATATAATTTTAACATTGTAATTATTTAACTAAATTTGATTCAACTTATGTACGCAAAATATAAAATATTGATATTACCTATTTTTGTGCTGCTCTTGGCTGGCAGTACATTATTTTGTAATAAGTCGGACGATTTTGCAAAAACCTCCTTTTCAAAAGCATCGAAATTCCCATTTAAACAAGTTCCTAAAACTGAATGGACAAAACAGGAATGGTCTAATAAAGTTTATAAAACTTTTACTTCTTTTATTTGTCCGTTAGAAAAAAATAAGATTGAAAGACCGAAAGTCTTTACAATTATTAATATTGAACAACAATTATTGTTCACATCCAAATCATTCTATAAGCACATCGGTAGAGCACCTCCCATTTTCTCCTGAATTCAATAACAAACATTTAGAAATACTATTCTTCTAAACCCGGAATCAGTTTTTAGTAAACTTATTCTAGTTTAAATGAGTGTGCTATTTCTATGATCATTGTATTACTACAAATAAAGGAGATAAAATGAATAAACTAAATAAATCCGTAAATGAAGATGAAAAAAAAGTAGAAGGAAGATATCCATGGGAATTTATGGCATTAATGATTTCATTAGTAGTTGGAGTGATTTTAATCGGTTTAAAAATAGCCGGGGTTTTTTAATCAAACAGAATATTATTATTTAAAATTATCAAATTAAGCCTAATCTTTTTACAATATTAAAGCGAAGACAGATATTTTCAGTCTTCGCTATTTATTTAAAATTAAATACTAATGGAAACAAAAATGTTACGATCATTGTCCATAAACTGTAAAGCGGTAAAAAGAAAGCAATGCTGTTTGCAACATTCTCAATTTCATTTTTATCCTTAACTGATTTAAATAATCTATAAGACATATAAAGCAAATTTAAAAGTATAAGAATATTACTTCCTAAAACCGCAAGTCTATTCGGTGTTATTCCCCATTCCAAAATTCTAAAAACAATTGCCGAGAGTGCAATTCCGTTTACAATGATTGTTACTAAGGAAAGTGCGAACAGCATTAGTGTAGTAATTTTACTGCCGGATGTTTTAGAACTTTCTGCAATTGAGAAAAATGTTATTGCCATTACACCAATAAGCAGCATATTAAAAATCAATAAAAATTCTCTATCGTTGTAAGGATCTTTGCCTGTGTAGATAACAGCAACCAGGTAAGCCGTAAGTGTAACCAGAACAAAAGGAGTAAATATTTTTGCAATTACCGGTGATACTTTATTTACTAATTGCGGATTTGTCTGAACAAGATAAGTTCCTACAATTGGTGAGGCTGCTAATCCCCAGATGGCAATATTCCTGAAATAAAATTCTTCTATATGAATATCTATAAGACTGAAAAGATTTATAGTTAAAGCTGAAAATAATCCGCCCGCAAGAAGTATTATTGTAGTCATCACAACAAGATCACCATTGTACCGCAGAAATTCCAAACGTCTTTGATTATTTTTAACATCATCACTTAAGTATGTAAAACCAAGTACAGCCCATAAAAACAATGGCAGATGAAGGCAGGCCAGAATCAGCGTATCGCTTTGATTGTTGTTGGGAAGAATGTTTATATACATCACTGAAACTAAAATTGAAATCGAAGCAATAGCAACTCTTTTTATTGGTGTGTTTTGTTTCCACACAAAGTATGCAGCTAACAGCGGAAAAACTACAAAGGCAATATTTCTTTGATAATAGAACTCTTCTGTAATACTAAAAAACTGAGGAAGCTTTGCAATAAAGCCTGCTATAATTGATGCAAAGATTATAAATATTAATTCATTTTTTGTTCCCCAGGAAATTTCATCACTTTCAAAATTTAATCTTTCATTCCAGATTTGAGCAGCTGGGCTTTCCTTTATTTCGCTGTAAATGGAATTAAATTCTTTTTTAAAAGCTGTTTTATTATCCCGATACAATTTTTCAAGTTGATTTGGATTGTCTAAACTGCTTTTTATTTGTTCTATCATATTGCTGTACTTTTTATCCTAAATGTTGCTTGCAATATAATTCCTTTTATAATGTTGAATTGAGCAAAAATGTTTGACCAAGATTCATGTGGAAAGTAAGATACTGCTAATACTCTCTTGAGTATGAGTTAAATTCAATTGAGTATTGGTTTCGCCAATTTGAGTATGAGCTAAATCCAGATGAGTATTAGCTCCGTCAATTTGAGTATGAATTAAATCCTTTTTAGTATTAGCATGAGAAACAACACTAAAACTTAATAGTCGTTAGAATTAAGGAGTAATCACAACTCCAACACTAAAAGCATTGTTGTCGAATTCTTCTACATAAAAAGGATAACCAGTTCCCATATTCTCATCAATTTTCTGCCAATCAGAAATACAATAATTAATATTTAGATGACATTTGTAAGGAAGATTTATAATTCTTTCGATCGGAATATTTAATCCAATGCCATATCTGCTAACAGGATGTTGAGGAGAATAATCATAAGTCTTTTTAATCTGCTTTTCGTTTTCTCTACCATAACTTAATTGAACAATCTCCATAGTAGTAATTTCAATTCCATAGTTAGGCTGCCATTCTCTAAAAGCATAATCCGAACCTTGAAAAACCGCATCAGCTGATAATTGTATAGTTATTGGATTAAATCCATAAACTTTTTCAAGTTGTAAATCCAGCAGATAACCTAACCCCAATCTTATTTCTTGGAATAAATAATGTTCTAGACCTGTCTCATCATAATGCAATTGATTATTCAAAAGATTTTTTATTTGAAAACCAACATTAAACTTATCATAATTGCTAAGCTTAAATTCATTCGGTAGTTCATATAATAATCCTAAACTTAAATCAAACGCAGAAGCATTATATACCTTTATGGCGCTTGGATCTGCGAACAATCCATATTCGTTGGTTTCATAAAAGTAGTTTACATTTATTCCTGCAGAAAATTGATCGAACAACTTTCTGGCAAATGAAAGTGTATATAGATACATTCCAAAATCATCAGATAGTGTAGGTGAAGTAAAAGTTTGAAGAGAAAGAGCAGCTGTACCTATGCTATCTGGTAATTGTAAAGCTAAAGTAAAATCATTTAATCTTGAATCATCGATATAAAAAGCATATCCATGCCCATTTGAATAAAGTACTCCGTAACCATTAAAATTAGCGAGACCAGCAACATTGTAGTAGATGCTCTCAACACCTTCAGCAACACCGGCATAAGCATTACCTATTCTTATTACTCTGGCATAATGTGAGCTACCTAATAATTCATAAAAACTTTGGGAAATAATGTTAATTGGTTGAATAAAAAAAAGAAACACGGAGAAAACAAAATATTTTATCATATAACTCCCGCTAAAAATATTTGAGACAGAAATGTGTTATTGAAATCCATCGTCCGCCTATCCAACAAAATTGAATTAAGAATATGTATTACATTTTATCAAATTGCGTACGACTTGCACTCCAATATTAAAGCAATAAAAAATTTTATACAATTCTAAAGAACAAACTATCGATACTGTTAGCATAACATAAAGTTCAGTAATAACACTACTGCAATAAGCAAAATTTATTTATACTGATTTAAATCAATTTTAAAAAAAAGGAAGACCTCATTAAGAAGTCTTCCTGCATATCTAACACCAGTACCCGCCAGTTAATTTAATAATGAGATCAGTGTTCAGTTATAGATTCAATAACTATTCCAATGATTTTGTTTCACAAATTATCAATTGGTTCAATTTTTAATTAGATATTCTCAATTCATAAAATATCATTCTCAGACTCAGGACGACATCAGTGACGTGTAAATTTATTTTTGAATTATTTAATCAAAACTAATTCTATTCAGTCAATAATTAATTAAATAAATACTACGCTGCTGAAACTAAACTAATCTATTTTGCTGAGTTACGTAAAATATAATTACCAAAATTGAAGTTCCTTAATATTAATTCAGTGCTATCAAAGTTTATTTTCTTGTAGTTAAATATTTATTCTAAGATTAATTATTTACTTTAATTTTTTGCCGGGCATTTCACGATTATTTTGGTAAAGCACCATTTTGTTGATCTCACCTTTGTCATCAGCAAAAAATTCCATCTGCGCATTAACCACCTTATCATAAAATTTTGTTTCGGATAATGGAAATAGTTCTAATTCAGATTGACCTGTTGCTTGTGCAAATATTCTGTTACCCTCAATTCTGATTGTAATTATAAATTCAGGAAATAGCTGGTATTCGCCGGCATACCTGCTAAGAGTTGAATTATCAATCACTAATTCAACAACTTCATATTCAACACCTAATTTTTTAAGCTGATCAATTCCTTGTTTATTATTCGGGTTTAATTCAATTGATTTTTTATAATTTTCAATAGCACCATCTTTATCTCCTTTAAGCATTAATGCTTCTGCATAACTGTCGTAAACATTCCAGGATTTTGGAAATTCCTGAATATTTAATTTAAATATCGCCAATGCCTCTTCAATTTTATTATTTCTTAAAAATTCATATCCCAAAACATTAAGTTCGCTTTCATTATAACTGTATAATTCTTTATCACTTTTAAGTTTATTGAATTGATTGACTGCCTCTGTAATCCCTTCTGTTTCAATAGTCTTGTGCAGTTGATCAATCAAAGGTCTTGCAGGAAACTTATATTCTTTATCATTTAGAATACTAATTACAGCATTTGTCATACTATTAAGTGGTGCGCCGCCGGCATTAGAAAACATGATCACAACTTGCCCTTTTTGCGGTATGATATAATTAATTGTGTTAAATCCGTTTATGCCTCCACCGTGAGTATAAACAGGAAACTTGTTCTCATAAATAGAAACCGTATCAATAAACCAGCCGTAAGCATATTTACTATTCCGTGCAGTAACTCTTCCTGTAAATATTTCATCCATATATTTTTTCGGTAATATTTCATTATTAAGTAAAGCCAAATCCCATTTGAATAAGTCTTCAACGGTTGAATAAAGTGATCCTGCAGCATATGGCAGTGCCATATCAAGATATGGTGCATTACTATATTTACTGCCTGATTTCTCATATCCTGCTGCGCGTTTAATTATTATCGTTTCAAAATTATCATAGCCGGTTTCTTGTAATCCAAGCGGATTAAAAATATTTTCTGAAAGCACCTCAGCATATTTTTTTCCGGTTAAGTGTTCTATAATAGCTCCGAGAATAAAGTATCCTGAATTATTATAATTAAATTTTGTACCGGGTTCAAATTCAAGATCACCACTGCAATATTCTTTTACAAAATCATCAGGAGCATAATACTTCTTACTTGTTTTTTCAAAAAAATCCGGCTGATTGGTATAACTTGGAATACCTGATGTATGTATTAATAACATTTCAATTGTAACTTTATCGCCAATATCTTTTCTATAATATGGCAGATAGTCGGATATTTTATCTTCAAGCTTTATCTTATTATCCTCAACAAGCTGCATTATAATCATTGATGTAAATTGTTTGGTTATAGAACCTAACCGAAATTTTGTATCATATGAGTTTGGAATATCCCATTCCATATTTGCCATTCCATATCCTTTTTTAAGAATTACTTCATTATCATCTGCGACTAAAACACTGCCATTAAATAATCCATATTCTTTATACTTGCTAAGTAGATTGTCAATTTTTTCTACCTTACTTTGGGGAATTATTGTTGGAGCGATTAAAATGATTAGTGTGAAGAAATACAAAAACATTCTTTTTGTGTGCATCTCGAATACTCCTTATAAAAATTAAGTACCAGGATTTTTTTTATGATACAATATTTTAATTGTTTTATTAAACTATTAATATATAGTGACAGGTGGTAAAAATGGTAACCCGGTTGGTGATTAAAACGTATTTAACTGATTGTAGAAAATTAGCACTTTAAATAAAATTATTGGATTTTCCTTATTTCATAAGTATCATCTTCTTGGTTGAAACATAACTGCCTGCCTGTAAACGATAAATATAAACTCCGCTAGCAAAGCTTACTGCATTAAAATCAACTTCATAATAACCCGGCCCTTTTTGCTCGTTAACTAATGTTGTTACTTCGTTTCCCAAAATATCATAAACTTTTAATGTTACTACGGACGGGGTAAGCCCCATCCCTACTTTTGGGATGCTATAACGAATCTTTGTTGTTGGATTAAACGGATTTGGATAATTCTGTTCTAACTTATATTCTGTTGGAGCTGAGTATTGCAGGATAAATTGTTTTGTTAGGTAAATACTTTTGTTGTCAGTGATAATAAACTCAATTGTGTCTGCTTCTGTTTTTTCAATGTTATATTCAGCATCAAAAGTAAAAGTTAATTCTTTTTCTTCACCTTGAGTTATATTCGCAATCATTTTTTCTGTTTGATTAAAAGCTAAGTGATTTGAGTTTTTAATTAGCTTCACTTCAAGATTATTTGCCGATTCTGTTAATGATATGTTAGATAGCTCAAGCACAATTTGATTGTTCTTTGCACCCGGCTGAATGCTGTATATGTTTTGTGCATAGTTTAAGATTGAGAGCAAGAGTGTGAGTATGATTGCTATTCTTTTCATTTTATAATTCCATTGTTTTTGCTTTGAGTGCTTTGTGCTGGCTTTCCTTTGTGAACTTCGTGGTTATTCTTCTTTTACCTCAAAGAACTCGAAGGGTTTTCACAAAGTCCACTGAGTTTAATTCTACATTATAAATTGTAAATTGTACATTGTTTATGGAACATTCAATAATATTTCCACCAGACTATTAACTCCAATATCCTGCTGTTTATCCAGACTATCATTACCGAACATTGCTCTAAAACTTAAGTTTGCCGGTAATAATTCTTTTGAAGTTATTCCATCGCTGTATGTTGTACCAAGATTTCTCCACGCACCAGAATAATATTTTACTGTTGCATTACTTATCGGCTGATTGTTACTTGTCTTACTTACTTTTACAGAACAAAGTACAGTGTTAAAATCCACAACAGGATTTGTGCTTAAGTTTTGCTGTTTGTCCTTAGAAACATATTCGTGTGTCATTCTAAAGCTATAATTGATTGGAAGAAGTTCTTTGTACGCAACTCCATTTGATGTAGTACCTAAACTTCTCCACGCACCAGCGTAATACTGAACTGTGCCTTGATCTATCAAATTTCCTAAGCTGTTCTTTAACTGCACTGCTGCATTTACTGTTTGAAAAATAACTGTTGGATCAGAAGAAAGATTTTGTTGTTTGTCTATGCTACCGTATTCATAAGTCATTCTAAAACTATAATTGATTGGAAGTAGCTCTTTATAAGTAATTCCATTTGATGTTGTGCCAAAACTTCTCCACGCACCAGCGTAATATTGTACTGTGCCCAAGTCAATCAAATTTCCAAGACTATTTTTTAATTGCACTGCTGCATTTACTGTTGCAAAAGTATAAGTATTATTTTGTGTTGGTACATTATCGGCTTGCAAACTTGCATACTCATAGAAAACTCTTATGCTTATCGTTGCTCTTGTTGTTATAACCGTAAAAGTACCGTCTCCATTGTTAACAGCATCTTTCCAGCTTCCCTCATAATACTTTACATTACTTGCTGAGATTTGACTACCCAAACTGTTTTTTAGGTTTACAAGTAAGTTTGGATTTGCTGGCGGCTCCGGCAGCCTGTCCAAAATATACTGTGCATTCCAGTAAAGAAATTTCCAGCCTTCTATTGTAACAAAGCGTGCGTCTGTGTTTAGTGAGTCTTTATAAACATTATCCACCAAATCCTGAAATGCTTTTACCTGAACTCTGCAAGCAAGTGAATCTCCTGCTTGTAAGTTTGTTTTTGCTGTTGTTAAAATGTCTTTTAGTTCGTTTGAGAAATTTATATCGCCGAGCCAGGTATAGTTGTATAAAACACTAATGAATGAAATTGTTGTATCGATACTTTGAATAGCATTTTCTGTAACTGGCTGTCTCGGCTTCACTCCTGCAACATATGCAGCGATTCCTTGTGCTCTATGTTCATTTTGTATAGGTGGTCTGTACGTTTGCAGCATATAAAGTCTTTCAGGTATATTCAATCTTGTCGAGATTGTTAAAGCGACCATGGGTCGAATTGTACTGTCGGATTCATTTATATATAATCTATCAATCAGCAAACTGTCTAAACCTGAATAATTTAGTTCCAATAAGTACTGCATCGATGCCACCTGAATTGATCCTGCTGGATCATATAAAAAAGAGCTTTTCAATAAATCCTTTATCTCTAAGCCGTATCTTTTTGTTAATATTCCTAAAATTACAGGTCTGAAATTATACAAACCATCTTCCATACTTTTATAGTAATCGTTATTGAAATAATATAATAACTCATCTTTAGCTCTATTCTCATATTCAGGTACATATAACAAATTACCTAACACACTTAATAAAACTGGCTGAAACTTATTTTTAGATTTATCTCTTTCAATTAATTCCCACACATAATTAATTGTTGAGTAATCATTGAACTTGATTAAAATTCCTGTTGCAGTAACTCTAGCCTCTAGGAGATCGTTAATCTCTTTATTAACATTCGGGTAGTAATTAATAGTATCTAAAAATTTTTTTGCAATATTATGTAAGTTAGTAGAGTTAAGATTCGCTAAGGTTTGCAAAAATGAATACACTAAATCTGGTTCATGCTGTAAAAATATTCTTTCCTCAACTGCATACGAATATTGGGAAAGCTTATCTTCATCAATAATCATAATGGCATTTGAACGGTCTATATATTTAGGACTATCCAGCATTCTTAAAATTTTGTCTTGCTCTTGTGAAATCGAAGTAGTAGAATATAATACAATTATTAGAACCACTAACAATAAATTTAATATTCTGTTATTCATAAAAATTTCCTTTCTATTCATACAGATGTATAATGGAACAATTATAAGTATTATTAACTTCATCTATTTGGCTGTTTATTAATGTCCTAACTGATTTTCTGTTCTGTACATCTTGTTCATAACTATTTATGCTCATTTTTGTTTTAGACCTTAGTGCCCCTATCATTTGGATTTTAATAAACTCTTCTCTACCACTTCTCTTGAATTTGTTAAATCTATCATCCAAAAGACTTTGTATATAAATTTTAGCAGAGTTCATATTTTCAAAGTCTGAACAAATCACATTTACTGAATCAAGATCATCATAGAAACTTATTTTGACTGCATCAATCGCACTTTGATAGTCCATTATATGTTCCATCTCGTGGGCATATATTATATTCTTAAAAAAGTAGCATGGTTTGTTTGCATGGCCACCATACAAATATGTTGCATGAAGTACAGCCTCAAACTGATTGCAGTCTAGTGTATCAGATATTCCTGTCCAGTCATCAATAAATTGACAATTTTCACCTGAATAGATCAAATTCTCTTCACAAAATGCATAGCTATAATTAATTTTAAGAGTGTGATTATCAGTTATACTAAACCATAGTTTTTGTCTCTGATCATTTTTACACAAACTCAAATCAATCGTATATAATGTATCAGTCCAGTAAGCATTTATACCTTCCAATGGTCTTACTTCATCATTACAGATATCACGGCCATAATAACCATTTGGGACTTGATTAAGTAATATATTTGGTAAATATTCACTTGAGTTACAAATAATTAAACTATCACACCAATCCCCATCCTTTTTAACAACCACATCACCAAAACCTTCAAGTAAAATTGGTCCCGGAATTATCCAATCCGGTGTTATTATTTCATCATCACTTTTCTGGGTTTCATTATCATCAACAATTTCTTTTTTATTTTGCTTTGTGTTATTTCTTATCATTCTTTCTTCAGGAAATCCACTTTCTTCAGTTGTTACTTTTATTCTAATATTTGTGGAGTCTGTTTCTATGCTGTCTTTTGCTATTATCTTAAAGCCTTGTGGTATGTTTGAGAAAATATTAAGTGTATCATTGCTAAGGCTGTCAAGTATCAAACCATATTCTAATCCTTGCACTATCTCTACATTAAATAGTTTATCTGCTGCAAAATCTTCTAAACCGTTTACTCCTCTTTTCTTTAATACAACTCTAGCTGTATCGCCCTGTGATATTACGGATGGAATTATCTGCACATCTATTTCATTTGGATAAATAATTACCGCTGCTTCTATTGTGTCTATGTTTTCATCATTTGTAAATACTTTTACTATTACTGTATCCGTCTCGATAGAATTTCTCCTTCAGTAATAAAATCCAAATACTTCTCACCATCTTCCTGCGGTGTTAGGTTTGTAAGTGTATCTCCGCTTAAGCCTGTATCGTAATCATAAAGCAATCCTCTGTTGCTGCCTTTTTTAATCAGTGCTGTGTATCTGAGGTTCTCCGAAATAAATGGAGGACAATTACCGCTGCTGTATGTTTCTATCTTAAATCCTCGAACTCCACCACTAAATACAATTATAGGTTGATCTGGCACTCTAATTTGAAATTGTTCCTGCGGGTTTATCACAAGCTGCTGATATTTTATTAATCCCGTCCAATCAGATTTAATGTTAACATTAATTGGAGCAGTGCCGGTGTATGTGCTATCCTGTCTTAAGTAAACACTTCCTAATTCGTGGTACATAAAAGTAATTGTGTCTTTTTTCTGGCTGTTTTTGTAAAACGAAACAAACTCTCTGCCAGTTTCAATTGTAAGGGTAATTGAGTCCTGTTCGGTATTTATTTCTGCTGTTGCATTGCAATTTCTACTTGTTGTGATGTAAATATCTTCATAACTGCCGGGGCATATTTCGCTTGCATATATTGAAAAGTTGTAGTCTGTTAAAACCGGTGATTGGTAGTGAGTGTTAAAGTAAGCATAGGAGCTGTATGTCGCTTTCTGAGCCTGAAAACTTTCTGATCGAATCAACTGCCCATCATAATATAGTTGATATGTTCCTGATATTGTTGGTTGATTCGGGTCAAGACTTCCAAAACGGAATTGTATCGGGTAATTCTCATATCCCGTACTTGTAAGCGAGAAAGTATTTGTTCCTGTTATTGATGATGCAGATGAATAATTATTCTGGTCACAATCCAGATCATAATACATTATCCAGCCGGGTAAAGATGCTGGCGACCATTGAATATCAACCCTGATTGTATGATTGCTTAAAGGGGCATCTGGTATAATTACACTCTGCGGATTTATCTCCACTTTTTCTTTAATTATTACTTGCGCGTTGGCGTGAAACGAAAGAAGAAAAACGATAAATGTAAATGCAAGAAGCGAAAACTTGCTTAAGTTGTTTTGCTTGTCAAGAACTTTTTTAACTAAACTTTTACCCATAAAGTTTTCTCCACTGTGTAAATATTTCAGAACAAAAAAGAAATATAAATTTCTATTACAACGTAAAAGCCAATTTCTCTCTTGCAATAGCTAATTGCAGCTATTTTTAAAATGAAAAGTGCAAAAACAGAATGATTTTATTTGATAGCGCTAAACTATATACAACAGCAAAATAAAATTGAATTTTAATTCTAAAGATTTTGGTAATTGTTGTTTCTCTTTCCTGCTTCTGATCTCTTAGAAACTAGAATTAAAATGCGTTTCACATTCGTTTGTAATGCGTTTCAGATACGTTTGAAATATGTTATAGATATTATATGTTTCTTATAATAAAATATAATCTTATAATCTAAGAGTAAACCAATGGCTATAGAAAAAAGACAATTATTGGGCGAAGTAACAGGAACACTTGGTGGTGTAGTTAGAAGGAAAAGATATGGAAAAATTGTTGTGTCCAGACGTCCTTCGAAATACAGGAAAAGTAAATCAAAAGAAGCAGTTGAAGGTAGAACTTCATTTGCACTTTCAGTTGCGTTTGCAAAAACTGTAAATAGTATTCCAGCACTTAAACAAATTTGGCAAATTGCTAAATTAGAAGGTGTTGTGGCATATAACAGAATTATAAAATACAATAAACAATATATCTCTGATAGCTCTTTGACCTCTCAAAATATCATCACACCAAAAGGTCACAATATTATTTTTCCTGTTTTTATTTTATCAGAAATGAAATTTCAAATTACCATAGAGGCAAATGCTGAACCGTTGTTAAGTTTTATAAAACAACCATTTTATCTGCATATAATTATTTATGCATTTAATCCAAAAGCCAAAATGAAGAGACCTTTCGAAGTGATTGGTATTTCAAGCACCGTGAATCAACATCCTGAGAATGATATTTATAGTATTGAGATAGATGTGGATACACATAAACAACGAGTTCTTAATCAGTTTAATAATGTAATTTGTTTCGCGGCTTTGTCTAAAACAGAAGGTAATAAAAGTGAGATATTCTGGACAAAAACTGTAAGTAAGGAATTTGATCTTTGAATGTGTATTTAAGAAATGATAACCCCTTAAGTGTCGGAACGGCGGGATTTGAACCCGCGACCCCTTGAACCCCATTCAAGTACGCTACCGGACTGCGCCACGTTCCGAATGTTATAATTTAGAAACTAATAATTCTAATAAACTTTTTACTTCTTCAAGATCTTTTTGTAATGATGATTTTTCAACTTTTATAACTTGAGTTTCTTCAACAGCAATTTCTTCTTTTTCAGTTTCAACTGTCTGAAGTACTTTTTCGGGTGCATAATTTTCCATTATTTTCTTTGCACCTTCAATCGTGTATTTACGTTCCCTTAGCAGAGTTTTTATGTGCATTATTAACTGGATATCCTTATTAGTGTATATCCTGTTACCAGCTCTGTTCTTCTGCGGTTTTAACTGTTCAAACTCTGTTTCCCAGTACCTAAGAACATATTGCTCTATGTTTGTAATCTTACTTACTTCACTGATTGAATAGTAAAGTTTCTTTATTGACAAATCCTTCATAGGCTTCTTGAAATTGTTGAATCGAAAATAACTAATCTATTTATTAATATCAACTTTATGGACTTGTTTAATTTTATTCTTAGGGAATTCTATTAAGGCTGTTGATTAGAACGTATATAAGGATTTAACACGAGAAGTTAGTTAAGTTGAAATATTTAATTATTTCGAACTGTAATCAACTTTGTTAATAAATAAACAGCAGCAAGATAACTATACTCTTTGAACCCGGATATATAACCATTTGTATTTCTTGCAGTTAGTAATGTTTGTCTGTAGTCTTCCCTATTAGCTAAATGTGAAAGGTGAACTTCAATTTTTGGGATTTTACAAATTTCTAACGCATCCATTATTGCTATTGAAGTATGCGAATATCCACCAGGATTAATCACTAATCCATCATATTCAGATTCAGCTTCCTGAATTTTATTTACAAGTTCACCTTCTAAATTAGATTGATAAGCAATAAAATCTATATTTGGGAACTCACTTTGTAATAATAGAATAATCTGTTCAATACTCAATGATGAATAATGAGATTCAACTCTAAGAGAAAGTTTGTTTAGATTGGGGCCATTAAGTATAAGTATTTTCATTTATTATCTCCCATTTCATCAATCCATTCTCTTAGCTTTGGATTAAGATAAATATCATCAACTCCCAACTCTTTTAACGCCGCAGAAAGTATCATTGCCTTGCGCTGGAGATTAGCATTTTTGTTTATCACAATTACTTTGCTTTCTTTTAATAAACAATATCCTCCTTTAAAATCTCCTTTTTCAAATCTTACTCCTGCTCCAAGTTGACTAGCAACAGATTTAAGGTCCTGTATAATTTCTTCAAATTCTTTTTCTTTTAACTTCATTTTTGCACGCTATTATCTTTAGTAAGTGGTTGAAACACAATGAAGTAGAAGAATGAAATATATGTTAACAATACAACGATTGAGAAACTACTTAAATCCTTTATCCTGTCTCTCAATAAAGATATAATATGTATTCCGTCAAAAGATACACTGTTTAATGATATAATTACTTTATAATCAATTAACATAAGATAAACTTCAAACGGCAAAGTTATAATAATTGCCACAGCAATAATAAAAAGCCACCCATTGTATCTTAACTTTAACTTGGAAGTAAAATAAAAAATTCCAGTGGTAACATTCATTATTATAAATGCTGCAAAATGAACAACTATAATTGGTAATAATGAAAACAAAATTCCATTTAAATTGTTATCATTTATGTAACCCTTAATTGTCAGATCAGCTCCTTCAAATAGTTGATATACAGTAAATAGTCGGGTCAAATAAGCTCCAACCCAAATTGATCCGGAAATCAAAGCAATAACTGCAAATATTTTAGACAAAGTCGACATTTTTTTCATATTGTACTCAATAAGTTGTACGAAAATAAATAAAAAAGTTGATATATACTTTTTATCATCATTTAAGAATAAATTTATATTGATTTGGGTCTGATTAAAATGATTGTGATTACCATATTAATAGTCAACGTAGATAATACCTGAAAGTGGAGCAAGAATTTTAATCGTTTGTAATTTGGATTCAATATCAGGGTTCCAACTTTAATTTGTTGTGTGTTATCCATTCTAATACTAATTTAATAATTTAAATGAATACAATAAATCATTAAATATATAAGATATATCAGTTTTATTTAAATCGATTAATAGAAATACTTTACTAGGGTAAAATCGTATTATATACCTGTTCAACTGGAAGAGTTTCTTTGTAGTCCAAAGTATAGTGTAATCCCCTACTTTCCTTTCTTAATTTTGCGGATTCAATGATTATATGGGAGCAAGTAACTAAATTTCGTAGTTCCAGGAGTTCATTGCAAACTTTGGTTTTTCTGTAAAGTGATTCTGTTTCATCAAAAATATTAGTTATTCTTTTTGCTGCTCGATCTAATCTTAAATCTGAACGAACTATTCCAACATAATCCCACATTGTTTGTTTTACTTCATTAATGCTGTGTGTAATTAAAACTTTTTCATCATGTGAAAGTGTTCCAGAATCATCCCAATCTAATATTTCAGGAATAAAAATGTCTTCACTATTTAAATATTCTTTTATTGAGGTTGAACATCTGTGTGCATACACAAGTGCCTCCAATAATGAATTACTGGCTAATCTGTTTGCACCATGCACGCCTGTCATTGTTACTTCTCCAGAAGCATATAAACCATTTAGACTTGATTCTCCTTTAAGGTTCACAATAATTCCTCCGCAAGCATAATGTGCGGCTGGTACAACAGGAATTAAGTCTTTCGTAATATCAATTCCGTTTATTAAACATGTATTATAAATGTTCGGGAAATGATCAATTATTTCTTCAGGTTGTTTATGCGATAAGTCTATATAAACACAATTATCTCCGCTTTTCTTTAATTCTGTATCAATAGCTCGTGCTACAATATCTCTTGGAGCAAGCTCTTTTCTATGATCATAATTATGCATGAAATGATCACCATTCTTCGTCTTTAACAATCCACCAAATCCCCTAACTGCTTCCGAGATTAAAAATGAATGGCCGTCAAAATCCGCGTTAACTTTATTGCTGTAAAAAGAGGTTGGATGAAATTGAATAAATTCCATATTTCCTATTTTAGCTCCCGCACGATAAGCCATTGCAAATCCATCACCTGTGGCAATTGATGGATTTGTTGTGTGAAGATAAACTTGTCCTAAACCACCAGTTGAAAGAACTGTTGCTTTTGAAATTATTTTTATAACTTCATTTGTATTTGAATCCAGCACATATGCTCCCCAACAATTTCTGTTTTCATTACTACCAGCAATACCATTTGCTATATTATGCTCCGTTAATAAGTCTATAGCTATAGCATTTTCAAAAATTTTAATATTGTTTTTCGATTCAACAGAGTGAATTAAAGCTCTCTCTATTTCTTTGCCGGTTAGATCTTTAGAATGTAGAATTCTTGACATTGAATGACCTCCTTCACGCGCCAGGTCATATGCACTACCTTTCATTGTAAATTGTGTACCAATATTAATTAAATCCTTAATTCTCTCAGGCCCTTCTTTAACCATCGATTCTACTGCCTCTCTATTGCATAATCCGGCACCGGCAATCAGTGTATCTTGAACATGTTTTTCGAAAGAATCATTTGGGTCAATGACTGAAGCAATACCACCCTGAGCATAGTTTGTGTTTGATTCTGCTTTACTTTTCTTCGTTACCAAAACTACATCGGCATATTCAGATATTCTTAGTGCAGCAAATAAACCAGCAATGCCACTACCTATTACAAGTACATCAGTTTTAAGGTTCATTATAAATCCCATTATTTATTTAATAATATAAAGTTAAATAAATAAGTGGAATTCCAGGAGAGTTAAATTATTGTAAAAAGAACTTTCGAGGCTAAATAAAGTGAGGAAAACCAGAGTATGAATAACAATATAATAAGAAGAGCGGATTGTGTTCGTTTTATTCCTAATACTAAAATACTCTTATACATTAGTACAAAAGACCAGATAATCATAATTACTTCGATTGTCATTAGTATATATGATAGCGCAGGTTTTATTTGATATGAATACGGATTATTTGAGAAAATATCTCCACCTAAGACAATCAATTCTACTGGAAAAATAAAAAATAATCCGAACAGAAATGGAATCAATGCATAAGTGTTAACGGCATAAATATCCTTAAATCTGAATATTAATTTTCTTCCTTTGTAGAATAATAATTGCAGCCAACTAATCCCTGAAGTGATAAGTAATGACAGAAGAATTGAAAAAATAAAACTTACTATCAATGGTGTCGTTACTCCATCTAAGCCAAGCGTTGGTACTGATAAAAACCTTGCAATTACAAGATTCTTTATTGCAATAAATAAAGTAAGGAATAATATAAAATTCTTATGTTCTGAGAATATTATTTGAGTAAACGCTTTATTAGGGTCTTCTATTATCAGCTGAATCGTTTTCCATAAATCAATATTTACAACTCTTTCCCGTAAATAAGATCTGCACTTTTCACAAATATGTGTATATACCGGGTTGGTATGATTACATTTTTTGCATTTTGAATAATCATTCAGCATAGTAAACTCAATTAAAAATTTACTCTAATATTGAACATCGGAGAATTAGTAAAGTTATTTTTTCCAACGCTAAAATCATACAGGTGTGCATCAACGTATGCATCAACAAGAGTTAAAAAATAAGTTAAGGCAAAATAGATGGCAAATTCATCTCTTTGGTCTCTATAAAAATTTCTATATTCTAGATCCAGTGAATTACCTGATTGAAGGTATAAATTTTTATAATCTATATAATTGTTATTATTATCAACCCATGCATATACAAACCATCCCATAACACCCCACACAATCGGAGCTTTCCAATATGATTCATTATAAATTTGTCCCCATCCAGGAACTATCGCACTTCTTACAACAGCACCCCAAGGTGACTTTTGCATCACAAATACTTCTGATTGGGAGATTGAATCCTGGACTGCAGTAGTGTCTTCCTGTCCAAATAAACCAGAGTTTATTACAATGACAAAAAACATTAATCTAATTGTATTTGTTATCAATGATTTCAAAAAGTTCAAATAATCTTTCTAGTTCATCATTAGAATAAAACTCAATTGTTATATCACCACCGCCATTTTTATTTTGTCTGCATTGAACTTTGGTACCAAATATTTTTCTAAGTTTATCCTCAACATCACTAAGATTTGAATCAACAGTTTTCTTTTGATGAACTGTAAATGATTTTTTATTTGGAATTCCTTCACTTATAAGTTTTTTTACTAAACCTTCTACTTTTCTTACTGATAAGTTTTCTTCAAGAATTCTTTCTAATGCATATAATTGTAAATTTTCACCAGGTAGATTAATTAAAGCTCTAGCGTGACCAGCAGAAATTGATTCATCAATCAGACAATTTTGAATTTTTTCAGGAAGTTTTAACAATCTAATTGAATTTGCAATTGTAGTTCTGTCTTTACCAACTCTATCAGCAATTAGCTCCTGTGTAAGATGGCATTCATCCATCAATCTTTTATAAGCTCTACTAACTTCAATCGGATTTAGTGTTTCTCTCTGTATATTTTCTATAAGTGCCAATGCTAACATAATCTCATCAGAATCAACCTTGATTATGTATGCAGGAATTTCCTTATAGCCAATTTCTGTATAGGCTCTTAATCTTCTTTCGCCCGATACTAATTGGTACTGATTTCCTGTAATTCTTCGAACAGTAATTGGTTGGATAAGTCCATTTGTAATAATTGATTTTTTTAGTTCATCAAGAGCAATAGGATCAAAATTAATTCTTGGTTGAAATGGGTTTGGAGAAATGAAACCAATAGCAATTTTTGCAAGCACATCAACCTGTTTTCCATCATCAAACTTTACATTAGAGTAATCAGGTGATTTTTGTTCTTCAGTTTCATTAAATCTGTTGGGATTGATCAGTGCATCCAATCCTCTTCCTAAACTTGATTTCATTTTACTCATATCATTTGTTAATAGATAAATCTGAATTTTTTTCTAACAATTCAGAGGCCAAAGCCATGTAGTTTTGTGCACCGCTCGAAATTGCATCATAAAGAATTATTGGTTTTCCATAGCTGGGTGCTTCAGAAATTCTTACGTTTCTATTAATAACAGTAGTATAAACTTTATCGCCAAAATACTTTCTTACTTCTTCAGCTACCTGATGCGATAGCCTTAATCTTGTATCAAACATTGTGAGTAATACACCTTCAATATTTAGATCTTTATTGTAATGCTTTTTAACGATATTGATGGTGTTTAGCAATTGTCCCAAACCTTCTAAAGCAAAATATTCACACTGAACTGGTATTAAAACAGAATTTGAAGCAGTTAAAGAGTTTAAAGTCAATAATCCAAGAGAAGGTGGACAATCAATTAAAATATAATCATACTTATCATTAACCTCAGCTAAAGCCCTCTTTAATAAGGTTTCACGATTTTCCATGTCAACCATTTCTATCTCTGCTCCAACCAGATTAATATTTGACGGCAGCATATCTAAAAACGGCATAAATGAATTTATAATAACTTCATTAATATTCTTTGTACCAACAAGAACCTCATACACAGAAGGATTATGATTTGTTATACTTAATCCTGAAGAGGAGTTAGCCTGTGGATCAATATCAATTAATAATGTGCGTTTTTCAGCTGCTGCAAGCAAAGACGAAAGATTGATTGTAGTAGTTGTTTTACCAACACCACCTTTTTGATTTGCTATAGAAATTATTTTTGCCATCTAAATAGAATTGTTAAAAATTGAATCCAAAGATAAATGAATGAGAGTTATATATAAACACTTAAATTATATTTCTATTTCTTCACCAAAGCCTAAAACTCTGCATTTTACACCTTTTGCTTCGACCAATTTCTTAAAATCATTAGGGTCTGAATTAATAACGGGAAAAGTATTGTAATGTATTGGTATTGCTGTTTTGGGATTTGCTAATTCTACGGCTTTAACTGCATCAGTTATGCCCATCGTAAAATTATCTCCAATTGGTAAAAGCATAAAATCAATAGGGTTCATTTCACCTATCAAATTCATATCATAAAACAGCCCGGTGTCACCAGTATGATAGATTGTCTTTTTCTCGATTGTAACCAGAACACCAGATGCTTCACCGGCGTATTGATTATCCGGAGTAAGTGATCCATGATGAGCGATAGTAAATTTAACTTTTCCAAAATCAAAATTGTGTGATCCACCAATGTGCATATTGTGCGCACTTAATCCCTTTGATTTAACCCATTCAGCTAACTCATTTACACAAATAAAAAGTGAATTACATCGTTTACCAATTTTTAATCCATCTCCAACATGATCTCCATGACCATGAGTTAAAATTATAAATTGTGCATCAACATCTTCTGATTTTACCGGACTTAGAGGATTTTCATCTAAAAATGGGTCAATTAAAATTTTTATTCCAGAATTTGTTATGATTTGGAAAGCGGAATGACCAAAATATCTTAGTTTCATACTCTCATTTCTCCTCTGATATTAAAGTTGACCAATAAATTCTTTTTACACTTTGATTGATATAAATTTCTTTAACTCCGAATCAAATTTTTCTTCGAGTTGTTTTTTCTTTTCTAAAGATTTTAAAATAATAGTTTCATCTAATCCAATTTTGTGCTCTATTATTATTTTGTTCATGTTTTCAATAGAGATATCAACATCTCTAACAGTACCCGAAAGATCTTGAAGTAGTTAAATGTTATTGTAAAATTCTAAAAATAGCTTTTTATTATAACAAATAATAAGAAGTTCCATTGAATATCGAACACTTCTTAAAGCAATCCTAACTTTATGTAAGCTATCTACAGTCTGATATTTAAAATATTTTTTTATAAAAGAGTTTAAATTTGTTATACGAGATTTTAATATCTGATTAGAATATTTTTTTAAGGATTTGCTAACCTTAAGTTTTTGTATTTTCCACTTTCTCGTCATTTGTATATTATCTAAAAAGTATTTTTAAAAATCCCTTTATCGCTTCTACTGCATTCATTTTACTTTTCTCTGCGCCATACACAGTTGGTATTTGTACAAAACCAATTTTATAACCCAATCGTGCTGCAAAAATTATTTCTTCACTTTCAGCTTCATAACCATTAGAATATGTTGTAACATTCTTAATTACCTCTGATTTATATGCTCGATAACCACATTGGCTGTCAACTATCTTCTGTCCGGTCTTAAAGGATAAAAACAACGATGTTATCTTATTACTCATTATCCTTTGTACAGGCATATTTTCTAAATTATTAAGTCTGTTTCCGATTATTATATCAAAATCTATTAAGGAAGAAAGTAATACAGGAATGTATTCAGGTCTATGCTGTTTATCAGCATCTAAAGTTATAATTACATCAAATCTTTGTTTAATACTTTCATCAAAACCAATGCGAAGAGCATGTCCTTTTCCATAATTCTGATCTGATGAAATGACCTGCACTCTTTCTAAATGTGAAATTACTTTTTCTGAACTATCATTTGAGCCATCATTAACAGCAATAACTTTATCAACGTAATTAAGGGTTTCAGTAACTACATCAAGTATAAAATCTTTTTCATTATAAAATGGAATTACTGCGCAAATCTTAATTATTTGATTTAAGCTGTTCAATAAAACCCTTCCACCCTTTTTTCTCTGGTCCTTTTAATGCTTTATTAATTCTTCTTTTTAAAGCATCTTTAGATAGTCCTTTTATAAGATCTCCATTTTCAGCAATTGAAATACTACCGGTTTCTTCAGAAACAATTACACTTATAACATCAGCTTGTTCAGAAATTCCAAGACCGGCTCTATGTCGCATTCCAAGACTTTCTCCTTTTACAGCTGTTTGTTGAGAAAGCGGAAGGGTGCATCTTGCTGCTTCAATAAAATTTTTATTTATTATTACGGCTCCATCGTGTAAAGGTGATCTTGGATAAAATATAGATGTTAACAACGGAGCATTTAATCTTGCATTTAATATTTCTCCTGTTTCTGCAAATCCTCTAATACCTGAAGATTTAATCAAAACAATTAATGCGCCGTGTTGTTTTTGAGATAATTGAAAAGCTGCATCAGAAATAATGTCGGAAATTTCGTGTGATTCTGTTTTGGCAAATGCTTTAAAGAATGGATTTCGCGCGAGTAATACCAGAAGTCTTCTAATTTCCGGTTGAAACAAAATTACAAAAGCAATCACCCATATATCTGTTATCAACCTAAGCAGCCAGCTTACGGCTCTAAAATTAAGAACCTGCGAAAGAAAGGAAACCAAAATAATAATTAACAGGCCTATAAATATTTGTGCAGCTACAGTACCACGTAAAATTGTATAAAGCTTATAAAAAATAAATGATACAATTGCTATATCAACTAAATCAGAAAGCGTTACTGTTAAAAAACCTATTTTAAATAAATCAATCATTAAGCCTAAAGAATATGTGTAACTAATTTAACCAATTGATTGCAATATTTTACATTGTGTGTGCGAATTATTCTTGCAGAATTTAAAATTGAAGCAGTTTCCATTATCACAGTTGCTACATCCCTATCGTTTATCTCTAACCCTAAAGTTTTACCGATGAAAGTTTTCCTGGACAAACCAATTAGAGTCGGATATTTAATTGATTGAAATTCATTTAACCTTTTAATCAGTTCAAAATTATCTTCAACTCTTTTACCAAATCCTATACCCGGATCGATTATAATTTTGTTAATTCCATGTGATTTTACTTTATCTGATTGATCTTTAAGAAAATTATAAACTTCTTTCACAACATCATCATAATCAGGAGTATTCTGCATTGTTTTTGGAATCCCTTTAATATGCATCAAAACAACACCTGCATCAAATTCTTTTACAACATTTATCATTCGTTCATCAAAAGTTAATCCGCTTATATCATTAACAATACATGCACCGGCATTTAATGCTTCTTCTGCAATTTTACTTTTTGTTGTATCTACAGAGATGATTGCGTCTTTATTAATTTTCAGTATGTTTTTGATTACCGGTAATGTTCTCTTTAATTCTTCATCAAAATTTACGTTAATCGAACCAGGTCGTGTTGATTCACCCCCAACATCTATAATATCTGCTCCATCATCCAATAACATCAGAGCTTGATCAACTGCTTTATCAAGAGAAAAATATTTTCCGCCGTCAGAAAAGGAATCCGGTGTTACATTTAAAATGCCCATAATCTTAGGTGATTTAAAATCTAATACCTTGTTGTAAAAATTGTATGGGTTATAATTCATTTAATTTTAATTTTGCTATTCTATATTAAACAAACAAAATAAAAAAAGCGGATCAAACCGCTTAGTTAAACAAAACTTGAATGAGATTTATTTACTGCTAATTAAATTCTTTAATTCTGTGGTTGCTGCAGAAATATTATCAGTATGAAATATGGAAGATCCCGCAATAAAAACATCACATCCGGCTTTTAAAACTGATTTAATTGTGTTTTTATTAATTCCTCCATCAACCTCAATCAAATAATTTGCTTTAAGTGATTTTCTTAATTCTACTGCATCTGCAATTCTTCTTCCAGAATTGGAAATAAAACTTTGTCCACCAAAACCAGGATTCACTGTCATTATCAAAAGTAAATCAATGTATTCTGCAATATCTTTCAAAGATGAAACAGGAGTTGAAGGATTAATAACTACACCTGCTTTAGCCCCGAGTTCTTTAATTTTCATTATAGTTCTGTTTAGATGAACAACTTCTTCATAATGAACAGAAATTATGTCAGCTCCCGCTTTTCTAAAATCTTCTAAATATGTATCTGGATTTTTTATCATCAAATGAACATCAACAGGAAGTGATGTAGATTTTTTTACAGCACTAACGAGAACAGGTCCAAATGTAATGTTTGGAACAAAATGGCCATCCATAATATCACAATGAATCCAATCAGCACCACTCATTTCAACAAGTCGAATCTGTTGGGCAAGATTTGAAAGATCAGCAGACAATATTGATGGTGCAAGTAGTTTCATTAGTTTTCCTCAGGAAATTCGGCTCGTTCTTCAATTGAACCTTCTTTAGTAATAAATAAATCAACTGCATTTCCTGAATTCAATTTATTACCTGGTGCCGGGTACTGATCTAAAACAGTATTCGGTAAAAGTGTACTTGATATCTGGTAATTAACTTTCCCAATCGTTAGCGTGCTATCTGATAAAATATTTTTTGCTTCGGTCAAAGACTTTCCAATTAAATCGGGAACAATAATATCACCTCCACCTTTGCCAATACTAACTGTAATGCCAACACTTTGTCCTTTTCTTAATTGTGTACCTTCAGCAAACTGCTGATCAAAAACCATATCCTTAGGATGTGTTGAAGGCACTTCATCAATTTTACCTAATTTTAATCCTATACGCTCTAAAGATAATCTAGCATCACGAATTGATTTTCCTTTTAAAACGGGTACGGAAAGCACCTGATCGCCACCGCTGACAAATAGAAAAATAGTTCTTCCCTCTTTAACAATTTTTCCAGATTCAGGTTTTTGTAAAAATATTCTACCCGGCGGAAGTGAAACGCCAAAAGAAGTATCAGCAATTTGAGGATTGAAATCTGCATCTTCCAAAGTTTGAAAAGCCTCTTCTTCAGTCATCCCCACAACATTTGGAACATTAACTTCTGATCCACTAACGTATAATGGCAGAAGAATAAAATCGAATATAAGAATAATTGTGATTAGGATACCTAACCAGATAAGCGCTTTTTTTACAATTGGATTTTCGAGCAGTTTTTTCATTGGTCAAATATATCAATAGCGCAATTTTTTAACAAACAACTTATAAGCTAAACTTCACCTTTTTATACTAATATATTTAGATTGCATGCTGAATAAAGAGTATTATTATGTTTAAAAGTTATTACTACCTAAATAGATTGTCATTAGAATTGAATAATCTTCTGCCAGGAAAGAAGATTATAAATATATTTTCACAGGAAAAAGACAGATTAATTATTCATTTAAATGATGGCGAAGAATTATTTCTTGAAATATCAGTTAACCACTCTGAACCTTTCTTAAATATTAAAGAAAGATTTTCACGGTCAAAGAAAAACACAATTGATTTTTATAATGAGTTGATTAATTCCACCATTGTTAAAGTTGAGATTGCAAATGATGATAGAATAATTAGAATTGTTACCTGTAATGGTGATATTTTGTTTGCAATTCGAGGCAAATACACTAACCTTTATTATAATCTAAACAATCAGATCCAACCTTTCAAAAGTCAAGATGATGAAATATCAAATAATTTTTTAGTTGAGATTTCAAAAAAAGAATTTATAAATCACTTTAATACTCTGGATTATAATCTAATTTCAGGAAAAAGTATCAGTGAAATTAGAAATATTTATCGTTTTGTTGGGCGTGAAATTGAGAATGAAATAATTGCCAGAAAAAAGAGTAATCAAACTGATACAGATTTATTGTTTGAAGTTTTAAAAGATATAGAATTAGAAAAACCAGCAGTTTATTTTGATGATGCGTTAAATGAGGTTCACATAGGTTTCAATCGATTAAAAATATTTTCGAATTTTCAATCTGAGTTATATGAAAATATTTTACAGGCTTTTAATCAATATTTAATTAAAAAATATAAATTATCTGATAAACAAATCCGATTAAAAAGAATAACCTCTTACCTGGATAAAGAATTAAAAAAACTTACATCTAAGCTGAATAATTTACTGCCCGTTATTGAGAATGGTCCAAGGGACGAGGAATATAATAAGTTTGCAAATTTAATACTTATTAATTTATACAATATCAAATCTGGTCTTACAGAAATTGAACTTGAAGATATTTATGATTCTCAAATACCTGGTAAAATGATAAAGATTAAGTTAGATGATAAATTATCTCCACAAAAAAATGCTGACAGATTTTTTGAAAAAGCAAAAGACAGTAAAATTCATTATGGAAAATCAATCAAAATATATCGAAATAGTACAATTGAATTTGATAAACTAAAATCCATTCAAAATGAGCTGCAAAAAGAAGTAAATGAAGAAAGAATCGGTGAGATTATGAAGGAATTAAAAATTAAACCTGATGAATCAAGAATTATAAATGATAACACTGAAATAAAATTCAAACATTATTTAGTTGATGGTAAATATCACGTTTTTGTTGGAAAAGATTCACAGAACAATGATCTACTTACTACAAGATTTGCAAAACAGAATGATTTATGGTTTCATGCTCGTTCTGTATCGGGTTCTCACGTCGTACTTAGGGTTGAAAATCTTAAAGAAGCAATTCCTAAAAGTATTTTAAAAAAAGCTGCATCACTTGCTGCCTATCACAGTAAAGCAAAAACTGCAGGACTCGTTCCTGTATCGTATACTTATAAAAAATATGTAATTAAGCGAAAAGGAATGCCAATTGGGCAGGTATCACTGCTAAAAGAGGAAACACTAATCGTAAAACCAGAAATTCCTTCTGGATGCGATTATTTATCAGATTAAAATATCCGGAAAATATTTTGCGTTTAAAGATAAAAATTCTATCTTTTCAAAGCATATCTTTAGAAATTACGCAATTAAGGGAACGTAACTATTTCTTTTAACTAAATACACTAACAAAATGAGGAAACAATGAAAAAACTAGTTTACTTGCTCGTATTAATTGGTTTGGTTGCTATGAATCAACCGAATCAAGCACAATTTAAAGATTGGGGAACAAAATTTGGTATCAGAGGAAGCATTTTATTTCCAGAAAACGAATTTGCTAACTTGGGATTCGGCGGAAATGATAATTTTTCTTTTGATTGGTTTAAAGCTTCTTATTTAGGTGAAGCTTTCTTCTCTTTTGAACTTTCAAAAGCCTTAGAAATGCAATTAGCTGGTGGTTACGGAAAATATGCTGGTATTGCACTTTTTGGTGAAGGTGATGAACGTGGAGAATATGAATCAACTATTATCCCTATTACTTTGCGATTTAGAATAAGCCCATTTGATGTAAAAGGATGGAATCCTTACTTTTATGTAGGTGGTGGAGTTATGAACTTTAGTTCTGATACAAAACCTGGAACAACATCAAAACCTGTCACTTCTGGTAAATCTATCGAAGAAGATGGCTGGGTTGCAATCGTACCTGCAGGTATCGGTGCTGAATTTGCTCTAGGTGAAAGAGTTCTTTTAGACTTTTCATTAGGTGGAGCAATGTCATCTACTTATGATCTTGATGGATATAGATCAGGTGCAGATGAAATCTGGGATTCATATCTAAATGCTTCATTAGGTTTAACCTTTACCGGTGAAAACTGCAAAGCTGATAAAGATATGGACGGAATCGGTAAATGCGATGAAAAGAAAATTGGAACTGATCCATTAAATCCAGACACAGATGGTGATGGATTAAATGATGGTGAAGAATATTTAACTTACAAAACTAATCCATTACAAGCTGATTCAGATGTTGATGGTTTAAGTGATTCTGAAGAAGTTAAATCAACAAAAACTAATCCTTTAATGGCTGATACTGACGGTGAAGGATTGAACGATGGTGAAGAAGTTAACAATTACAAGACTGATCCATTAGTTGCAGATACAGACAAAGAAGGTTTGAATGATGCTTACGAGGTTATGACAAGCAAAACCAATCCTTTACTTGCTGATACAGATAAAGATGGTTTAACTGATGCTGAAGAATTGAATAAATACAAAACTAACCCATTAGTTGCTGATACTGATGGCGAAGGTTTAAGTGATTCTGAAGAAGTTCTAAAGCACAAAACTAATCCATTAAAGAAAGATACTGACGCTGGAACAGTTGATGATTATACTGAAGTTAAACGCGGAACTGATCCATTAAATGCTGAAGATGACGTTGTTAAGATAGGTGTTCCAATCGTATTGGAAGGTATTACATTTGACGTTGCCAAAGCTACAATTAAACCAGAATCAGAAAATACTTTGATGAAAGCTCTTAAAACATTGACAACCTACACTGATATTCTTGTTGAAATCGGTGGACACACTGACAGTGATGGTAGTGCAAAGAGCAATCAAAAACTTTCTCTTGCTAGAGCTGAATCAGTTAAAGCTTGGTTAGTTGCAAAAGGTATTGAAAGCAGCAGAATCAGCACAATGGGTTATGGAGAAGATAAACCAATTTCTGATAACAAGACAAAAGAAGGCAAACAAAAGAATAGAAGAATTGAGTTCACAAGAACTAAGTAATTCAAATCTTCGTTAAAATTAAAAGGGCATCAAATTGATGCCCTTTTTTATTTTATAGTTTTCGTAGGCAGAAAAAATGAGTTTTATTAACTCAGGAACAATAATATTAAACAGTGTTATGGATTGGAAAAACTAGCTTATTATATTAAATTTGCATCACAAAATTTGAATGCACCCGTCGCCCAACTGGATAGAGCATCTGACTACGAATCAGAAGGTTACAGGTTCGAATCCTGTCGGGTGTACAAAATAAAGCTCGATTATAAAATATAATCGGGCTTTTTTGTTTATTACATTTTTGTAATACCCGATGACTTTCGCTTTTTTATGTATGGAGTTTGTATGGACTTGTGTACGGACATAGTCGATACAATTATTAGTAAATCTATCATAAAGAAAATTCAAGGAGACCGCACCTCTAAAAACTTTTGATAGCTTCACTTTATTTTTTATTGCTTCAATTCGGTTTTAAATTTTTTTCTTTGTTAACAGAAGTAAAATATTTCAAATGCAAAAAGGACGTACTACCCTACCAAACCAAAAACATATTTTGACCGCTAAACAACCTTTTGCGAACTATGATAAGTTTGCGTGTTGGTGTTAGTAAGCATGATAATGATGGCAAGGGCAACCACGATACAATTAAACATTAAATAAAATATCGTGGGTGTTTATATACCCTTGCAACGATTTATTTTAATGCAATAAATAACACTAAGCTTGCAATAAGCGGACAAAATACTTTTAGCCTTTAGATTTTTTTGGATCTGCACTACCAGGATAAGTACGTTCTTCCTGGATACGGCCATTTTCTTTATGGATTTTTAGTGAAGAAGCTTCACTATTATGCTTTAGTATTTGTGCACTTTGTTTGACAGCAATTTCTTTGTTGGACTCAAAGGTTTTTGTTGGACGAGATGCACCTTCCTTTTTAAGGGACCAGCCATTTGTGGATTTTGTAAGATGGAAATTCTTCATTTTATTTCTCCTTATAATATGAAGTTAATGAACACGAAATAATATACCACTCTTTTTTATTATATGGTAGGTGTTAGTGGTAACTAAACAGCTACACTAATCGATGACAATAAAATGATTTACTGAGAGCCTTGTTGAATGAGTGGAACGGAAAGTAATGAAGCTAAATTTTTACGAAGTATTAGCGAAATGAATTGAAGTGGAGCGAATAAAAATAGGGCGAAGTGAGCGAGAGAAAGATAATACTAAGAGTTAGCTAACATCTGCCCTGAGTAATAATGGAATGCAGTGATAACGGAATTACATTGTTGCGATTCTGAGGGATGAGGATGGAAAGGTTTAGCGAGAGCCTTATTGAATGAATGGAGTGAAAGGAATGAAGGTGTGTTTTGCGAAAGCAAAGTACCGAAATGTATTGAACGAATGAATGGAAATAGGGCGAAGAGTTTGTTAAGATGACAACACTATGATTTACCTATCGCCTGATAGCGTTGTGTTATTGGGAAGATGAAATGAAAAGGTTTCCTCAGTGATGAGGAAACCTTAACAGGGATTAGCTGAGTTTGGTGTAAGTTGCGGAGTTCTGAACAACTTTACCATCAGCGGATTTGGAAGCAACGATAAAGAATAATATTGAATGCTGGTACTTAGCTGCTAATGCTTCTTGATTAACATTGAATGGTATATTCAATTCAAATGTTTGTGAGAAATTGTAGTTAGCAATTTCATTATTCAATGTGATGAATTGAAAAGCTGGATCAGCAGGGTTTGTTGGATCGTAGTAGCATACTATACCGTTCGCAGAAAGATTGACTTCTTCAGGTGTGAAGACGGAAGCTGAAGTTAGCGCCAATAATTCTACTGTTAATGTATCTGCAAGAACTAATGCAGATTGTACCGGAAGTGCAAAACCTGCAGGGGTTATGATATTATCCACCGTTGGTCTTGTTGTAGAAGAATAAGCAAAGTTTCTTTGAAAGACTTCATTGAAAACTGAGTTTGCTACTTTCTGAACTTTCTTCCATATAACTTCAAGTGTTGGCATTGAAATTACCTGGCTAGCCAATTTTGCTGTGACAGCAAATTTAGATCGCACTGCAAGTGAATCTGGATCTTGACTGGCATTGAAGCTCGATGGACGAGCTGCTAAAACGGTTTTACCGTTTACTGTTCTTGCGGAAAGATTGCCAAGCTTACCACGAAGATTACCAAGGACGTTACCATTTACTATAGCCATTTTTTTTATCTCCTTATATTTTGTTTATGACTGGTACAATCCTAGTACTTTTTAGAAAAGTTTTTGGTGTAATGTTGTGACAGTAAAGAAAGATTATTTAAAGGCTATTTACAGACTGATTAAAGGCTTGTTATAGGTTAGTTAAAAATTGGGATTTTGATCGATTTGTTTTGACGTTTTCTGAATAGGATTGTATGGACTGCATCGAAAGATAGATGATATTTTTCTGATAGTGTGAAGATAGAATTTAATTGTGATTGGGTGGCTCTGAGTTCCTTGTATTCTGATTTGATGAAATGATTACGCAATGCTACTTCATCTATCAATCCGATTGAGTGGAATGTTTTGAATAGCGGGTTTGTGATAAGTTGTTGTATGTTTATTTGTTGTTCTTCCAAATTGAACTCAATCTTTTGGTGAAAACATATAGGTAATGTTAGAAATTTACAACGCTCGATGCTTGTGATTTGTTTTCTTTTGCTTTCTGTTTTAATCGCAAAGGCAATGAAAGCAAATAGAACGCTGATGACACAGATTGAACGGATTAGCACTGATTAGTTTTCAAAACCCCTCTTCTATTCTCCCCTTTGCTTAAATGGGAGAAATTTTAAATGTGGGTGTAACGAATGAAGGGTGTGCGAAAGCGTGAGCCACCCGAAATGAGTGATGATGAACTGATAAGGTATAGTGCCGAGTTTACATAAGGCAACATTATAGGACGTTCGAAAGAAATACATAGGGAAAGTTAGAAAGTTTGGTTTGTACTATAATGTTTCTTATGTAAATCTGGCTGCCAATGTCAGGGTGAAGTGATTCCACAAATGTAGAATTTAGAATGTAAAATTTAGAATTGTTTTTGACTTTAAAGTGCATTAGAGGCAGTTAAAGTGCGATCATTGTGCAATTTGCAAAGGAATTAATCTCCAAATAATCACTAAAACCGTCAAGTCGATGACTGCATTATGACGGCTTTGTGGCGTCTTTGGCGACTATATTTTATTTATGAATTGAGGCAATTGTGATGCGAAAATGATGCAATTGATACAATTATTAGCCCATAGTGAGCCATTAAATCATTTATCAACCAATTAGCGGCCAATTCGGCCAATAAAAGGCCAATTATTTTTTCAATGTATAAAATGATCCGCGACCGGCTGAACCGGATGAATTCAATATCTCGTTATCAACTAATGATTGCAACTCTTCGGTGGCGGTTGATTTACCAATTTTATTAATTTCCTGATAAATAGCATTTGTAATTTGCAGATTTTCTTTTACGAACAATACTGCTTTTATCTGTCGATCATTTAAGCCAAGTTTTTTGAGTTGTTCTTCTGTGTATCGATCTTTGAATATTGTAACTTGAACGCCGCCATCAATGCCGATGATTTCCGGCTCAGGTAATTCTGCCTGACTACAGGAATTAATAATTTTAATTGTTCCTCTACCCCAAGCTTCAATATAACCAGCTTTGGAACAGGCATCAGCAATTAAAGGATTACGCGGACGTGATGGATGCTGCCTTTTAAGCGATTCGAATGTTAAGCCTTCAGGTAATGTGCCTTCATTCCATATTGAAATCTTATCATCATAAACTCTTAGTTGTATTTGAGCACCGGAATAATTTTTATGCACTAATGCATTCAATAACATTTCTCTGATAGCTGCAACAGGATATTCACCTTTTTCAATTCTTTGAAGTCCTGCAAAATCTATTTTCTTTGAGAGAAATTTATTGTTAAGAATATCAGGAACATCCAAAAGTATTTTTAGAATATTACCTTCTACAACTTCCTGAGAAATTAAATCATCATCTGATTTGCCGAAGCGACCAATTTTAACCGAGATGTTTGGAAAGAATTTACCAGGATCTTTTCCAAATAGAATGACAGCACCACGTTTTATTTTTGTATCATCAGCTAAACGGAGTTTTTCGAGCAAGGCTAAATCTTCTAAATCATTTTCGAGAATTATACGACCAGTTCTTTCTACAGCAGACTTATATTTAGAAATTGATACATTATCCAGATCATCGATTGTTGCTCGTTCTTCAATCACTCCATCCCAAGTTTGACCTGATTTACGAAGTAAGAAATCATTTAGTGTGTTACCTGTAATTTCAACAGTTGTACTACCACTGCGAACATAATATTTGCCTCTTAATGAAATTGCGACGAGATAAGGAATAACTGTAATTTCAATATATTCTAAATTGTTATCTGATAGCAAATTAATTTCTACTGTAATACCAAGATCGTTTCGAATACGACCGGGTAAATCAACCATTAGTGTTCTTGAATCAGTAAGACCAATTGTAATTCCATTATCATCTTTGCCGATGTAGAGTTTACCGCCGCTACTATTTGCAAATGCACAAATAGCTTTAAGGTTATCTGCGTGCCAGGATTGTTTGTATTCTATGTTTTGGGTTTCAGGCATTATAAAATATTTATTTAATGATTGTTAAAATAAATAAAACTATATCAAGAAATAGTGTCCAGATTTATTTGGATAAACTTTGACAACCAAGTGAAATAATTACACATATATGTTAATTTAATGAGCAAATAATACACGTATATGTGTAATAAATATAAAATGAGGGAAAATATTAAGATGCCATATAAAATATGGCATCCTCTAAATTAAGCTTTAAATAGTGGAATTGTGAATGAGGGAACATTCATTCTTGAAGTCATATTATTTATAAATTCTCTTAAGTATGACCAAGTATTTAAGCGAAGCGAAATTTCTTTATAAATATCAAAGAACTCTTGAGAAAACGTTTCTTTGGATAATAATACAACTAAAAATTTAACTTCAATTTGAACGTATCTAGATTTTGAATTTTGTTTGCGAGCATCAAATTTATAATGTTGAGTTATATTAACAATATTATTTTCTTTTAGCTCGAATGAAGATTCAGTGTTAATATCAATCTTTATATCAATAGGGTTTTTAACATCAGTGTTAATAAAAGATTTTGATTCTTTAAGAGAGATATTTATTAAATCAATACCAGTTAAAATTTTTTTATAATCTTCTGGTGATAATTTATTTTGTTCAGACATAGTATAACCTTTGATTAAGCAGCTTCAGCATAGTCTTTATTAATTGAATAAAGGTGACTAATACTTGGATTATAACCACCTTTAATCAGCATACCTTCAAAATGATATTCAAGTTCACGGACATCTTGAAGTAATTTTGTGATTTTAGCACCACAAGATGCTACCATTTCTTCATAACTATTTGATGTTAAGGCATAAGTTAATAAATACTGCGTGTATTGATTAAGACTTAAGCTATTATGTTGTGCTTTAGCTGCTAAAGAACGATGTAGATCTTTAGGTATTCGTAGAATGAACCGACCGCTATATTCTTCTTCGTTAGTAATAATAGGTAAAGGAATATGAGAGTGGTTCATAAGTTGGTTATGAAGTAATTCTTTCTTAAGAGCATTTAGATTTTGGACAGCTTCTTCAACTGTATCGCCATATGATACATATGCATTTCTACCTAGTTGAGGAATGCAAGCTGAAAAGCCACCATTTTCTTCATCTGAAAGCGCTGTTATTTCTATAGGATAGTTTAGATTGAGATAATAATCTAATTGTTTATCCATTTTGTTCCTCCGTAATTAAATCGATAGCCTGTAGAAGAGATTTAATGTAATAGTGTTTTATTTTCTGGCCCCCTTTTGTTGGTATTGTGAGAACACCTTCGTGAGAATATATGTCTGGATATTTTTTAAACATTGGATGTTTTATTTGATAATTATGAGAACCAGTT
Organism: Ignavibacteriaceae bacterium; assembly: GCA_049291095.1. Classification (GTDB taxonomy): domain Bacteria; phylum Bacteroidota; class Ignavibacteria; order Ignavibacteriales; family Ignavibacteriaceae; genus IGN3. Next base: position 43,466 of record JBATOT010000122.1, read on the forward strand.
TTAGATGATGACCACATTTCAGGGAAAAAATGATTAAGAACCGATTCAAGATCATCTCTAGGAATTTCTTGTTTATTATCAGGATTTCTCCATTTTTCTAAACGTTTTTCAATTCTTGACATATTTTATAATTTGAAGCGATTTAATATACTATATATAGTATCAAATAGTCAAGCTATTTTAGATACCTTAATAGTCGTATATATGTTAAAAAAGTTTAATTGCCTTTAATAAAATGACTTAAATATCAAAAAACGATGTTTTTCATCTATTTATCAGATTCCTTGGTCTTTTGATTTTCTAAACTGTTTAATTTTTGTTCTATTGATTGCCAGTCTTTCCAGGGTAAGGAGTTACTTTTGTAGTACCAGCTAATGAACAGACTTTTGTTGCAAAATTCTTCTGCAACATTATCTGACCAATAATTATAATAATGTTTGAAAATACAATAGTTATGGTTTAAGAATTTTCTTGTTTTTTCCGGTTTGAATAATTCCCAATCACCTTCAAAGTCTTCTAACTCATCAAGATATATGTTATAAAGTGCATCTTTGATACCATCTGCATCTAGGATTTTGCCATAGCCACATTCATTTTCGCTGTTAAATTCTGTTTCGGGATCGTTGAATGCTTGATCTAAGATTTCATAAAATGGATCATAATTATCCAACAGAAATGTATCTATATAATCGAGATTTTTATTTAATGAATCTGTATCTCTGAGTTCGAATCCATTGAACTCAAAAAGAATTGGTAATTCATAAAAGTCATTTAGGAATTTATTTATTACTTGTTCCTGATATTCTTGTTCTTCTGTCATAATAGTTTGTTTTAATTTCTGACACGAAATGGTTTATGACCCCAAGAAAAAAATAATTTTCAACTTGTCATTGTGCGTGCTAAACAGTCAATAATTTTTTTCCCCATTTCATACGAATCCACAATTTCTCTATAAGTAACAGTACTTGGAATAATACCTTCGTGCGCAAAGCTATTCCTCCATTCAATAATATTTGAATAACTACTTATTATACTTTTCCTTGAATCTTGTAGTATAAGGTTTTCTTCATTCTGAATGGTTTCTTCAAAAATGTTTACATAACCTTCACCAAATCTTTTAAGATAATCTTCTTTAATTATTTTAATTTTTATTCTACCATTAATTCTTTCAAAGTAAGATTGAGCAAAGTTACCAAGAATTTCATGCTTGGTGTGGGAGAATGAAATAAGAATAGCCTTTATTGCTAGCTCGTAAACTGTTACTGCTGAGACTGAAACAAAACCTATATATTTTGAAACTATAAGTGGATTTGACACAGATGGTATAAAAGAATTCAAGTGTGATATAGTATCATCAGCCAATTGAAAGTAAACATGGTACGGCATTTTTAGCTCAATAAAATTTGTTTTGAAATTTGAAATCTTTCCTTTAGAATTTTCGAGTCTGTAGTACCAGTAGTAATTAATTCTTGATACCTTTTATTCTCCAATAATGTGAAGAACCGTTTTGATAGATCGTTTGGAATATTTTCTATATTTTCTAAAACTGTACAAAAGACAGAATCAAAAACCGATGCATTAAGTGGGCCACGAATATGGAAAGGTTTTTCACCTAAAGAATTTATGATCAATTTTGCTGCCTTTGGAAAGTCCTCTATGAATTTTTTAAAATCAGGTGCACTGGAATTAGTATTGCGTAACTGAATTTTATTTAAATACTCTTTCATTGGTTGCTCATATTGATCTACATTACTACTTAACCCAAAACTACGCAGCACCAATTCAACATCCCTTTGATGTTTATCTAGGTTCCGTTTACCCATAATCAGTCTCCAATTATCATCTCTATTTAATAAGCGTAACTGACTCACAATATCACCACGAAACACCACATTTCTAATTTCTTGTGATTTAAGTGGTGTACCACCGGTATTTAATCTTTCAAAGATGTGATAAATGCTAGTATTATCCTCGGTAGGTGCTAGTTGTCGAATATTAAGTGCTCTTAGAACTGTGTTTTTCAGTTTTCTTTGATTCACCTCATCTAACTCATTAAAACTCTTCTTGAAGTAAGGACTTTTTGAATCCAATCCAGTCAATCTAAAAATCTTCTTTTTACCTGTTATCTCTTCGTTCCCAAAATAGCCATCAAAATAATATACAATACTCATAATTCTTTGTTGACCATCAATAACTAAGTTTTTATTATTTTCATCAATATAGAAAAACACTGGCGGAACAGGCAGACCCAGTAAAAATGATTCTATTAATAATGAGGACTGCTTAATAGACCATACAAATTCTCTTTGAAAATCCGGTATAGTAATATCTGTTTGCTTCCACATTTCATAAATGCCATAAAGTGTAAAATCAGATGGATATGTCGCAATATCATAATTAACTAACGCTTCCTCTTCATCATTGATTTCTTCTATATTTATTTCATCTTCTTTATTAATTGAATCTGTCATTTTAATACCTTTTTTAAATATTAATTAATTTTATGACTTAACTTAGTAAAATCTGTTGCAAACTTTTTTAATGCATTATAATATGTATTTTTATTGACAATCATCTCGTCTATGATAGTTGACCCAGGCATCCATTCTGGACAAATAATAAAAAAATATGGAAAAATCGAAATAGCAGCTGAGCCCCTTGGATCCATTACTATAATTTTTTCAAAATGGTGTTTAGGAAAGTTTATTTTTTTTGACATACGCAGTAGTGTATTATGCCAAGTCCCAATCGAGGTAATTTGAGAATAACGTATATCAAAATAAACCACCAACCAGTTATTAGAACCAAATTTAGCTTTAAGTTTCTTCTTCAATATTTCCTCATATTTAGCCCATATATCAATTTTAACTGTTGAGGTACCTTTTGATAAATTTTCTAGGGGAGGAATTTCTGTAATTTGAATTTGCTTAAAAACGGTTTTCCCATCAAATGAAGTAGAAAAATCAGTATTATGCTCTGGAAGTTTTGTTGCGTAATCAGGAAATTCTATATATTCGCCATCAAATATTTTTTTTAGATTGCCGAGAACCCACCACTCTCTATCGGATTTATATTTATTCCCGCGGTGATCTTCATCCCCTGGTAAACTATTAAATAATTTTTGAACTCGTTCAAGTTCTTCAAGAACGTTATTCATATATCTTATCAACACTTTTAATAATTTTATCAATCTCTTTCATAAGTCTATCTGTTTCAGACAAGGCTACAATGATTTTTTGATAGTGTTCTATATCTTGGTTTGACAGGTTACGATCTTTGCGATCTTTGAGCCATTTTTGTGCTGGCTGGTAACCACCAATGTAAAAGTTCCAGGCAATTTCAGGAACGTTACCGAAATACTGTAATTTGTTTATCCAGACTTTGCCATTATCATATTTAATTTTTTCCACTTCCTCGTTGCCTTCCATTACAGGAAAGGTTGTGATGAATTTGTTTACTTTCGGAGATTCTAACAAATGTAATAAGCGAAGTTCTGTACCAAGTTTTACAAATTCTTTAAATACTTTTTTGTCTTTTGGATATGGGACACGAGGAAAATCTATTTTTAAAAACTCTTTGTATTTCTGTCTATAGCTAGGTGAATATAATACTGCATAAATGTAATCTAAAATTTCTTCTGGTGTTACTTTGCCAACAATTTTTTCAATTTCAATTATAATTTCATTGTTAAAATTTGGGGTACGAGATTCATCTTTGTTATATAAATACAAAGGAAAAACATAACCTACTTCGCCTGTTTGAAGTGAAACTGTACATCTTTCAGTAATTAATTTTGAAATAAAAACATGTTGGAAATCAAATGAAGTCTGTTGTCTGCAAGTCAACAACGCTAAATTCGATTTTATTAGATGATCCATTACTTCTGCTCTTGGATAAGCAAGAATACCCTTGGTTTTTCCAGAATAGAAAGTCCAACGATTATCAAATGGTCTGTATGTAATTTCTTGATCTATAGCTTTTAAAATATCTTTCGATGCAATTTTGAATTGCCAGTCACGTGAATCTTTAATATTATATTTTTTTCTAAATAATATTTCATCATTTTGCTCAATATCAAATCTGACCTTTTCTAATTCTTCATTTGTAAACCGAATGACTAATGAATCCTTTTGTGTTTCAATCCCGGAAGAATAAAGCTTGAACAGCTCATCTACTTTAAATCCACTATTATAAGTTTTGCTGGTGCTAAAATCTTTTGGGACAAAGAAATAGTAAGGATCAACACATTCAAGTTTTTTCCATCTAATTGTATTTAAATTACTTTCATCAAGTTTGATAAATTTGGTAAGCCTGTTACCATAAACTTCTGAATGGTAAACCGAAGCAAACTGAGATTTTTTCTTTCCATTTCTTACAAAAATGTTTATTGATACACCCTGTTGTATATCAAAGACATTTTCATCTTTACCACCATCAGGTGCAGTTTCCTTTTTCTTTGAACTGCCGTGTAAATCAAGAATATAAATATCATCAAATATTTCAAGAAGATGTTTACGCATTTGTCTATGAGTAATTCCATCAATAAATGAATTGTTGGTAATCATTGCAACAATTCCAGTTTTACTTTTTTCTATAAAGTGTTCAGCAAAACGGATAAATTTTATGTAATCATCATCAAGATTTATCTTTTTTTCATTAAGATTTTTTTTATAGTCATCGATTAGTTTGCCAATCCAAGTTTTACTGCCATCATCTGCAATAGAAGGATTGGAACTACTCACAGCATAAGGTGGATTACCTAAAACAACCATTATTGGTGTATTATTTTTAATGATTGCTGCTTCTTTAGATTCTTCTGCTATACTTTCTGCAAAACCAATACTTGAAAATAAGTCACCAAGTTCATTACCTTCTTCGAGAGAATTTGTTAGATAAATACCAAGTCGTCTTTGATTGAAATATTTAAATCCAGTTTCTTTTAATTTCATACTAAGTTTTAGATGAGCAATTGTATAAGGAGCCATCATCAATTCAAAACCGTGCAGGCGTGGTAATAAATCATTAAAAACATATTTTGGCCAACGACCATCTTGACCTGATGTTTTAAGCTTATCATAGATTAACTGAATTGTAGAACTGAGGAATGTACCTGTACCAACAGCAGGATCAAGAATTTGAACACGATGAATATCTTTATCAGATTTGGAAGTATCCGCAAGTCCGTTTACAAGACCAAATTCTTTTTCAAGAAGATAATCGACTGAACGAACAATAAATCTTACAACAGGCAAAGGAGTATAATATGCCCCAAGTTTTTTACGCAATTCAGCATCATACTCTTTTAAGAAGTCTTCATAAAAGTGAATGACAGGATCGGGACCTTCGTGAGTTTTACCCCAAAGATCATCTTCAAAATATTGCTTCATTAATTGCTGAACATCAGCGTGAGTAAATACTTCGCACAATTCATTTACAATATATTCAAGTCGTTTATCGAAGTTAATTCCAGTAATATGATCGAAGAAATGTCTTAGCAACGGATTGGAAGCAGGAATCAAGTCACGCGCTTCTCTACGTGTAAAGTTTTCAGAAGTTTCATCATGGTAACGTGCAACAAACAAACCATAGACAAGAGTCTGTGCATACATATCAGCGAAATTATCCTGATCAAGATCGTGTACGAGAAGTTTTTTTATAGTTTTGTAAACGCGAATGATTTCATTGTTCTTTTCAGAATCTGTAACAAGAAATTGTCTAACGTTATCTCTTATACGCTGAGCTTTACCACCCATAATTTTTGCTAGATGTTCACCAGAACGAATTGGTTCTTTATGTGATTGTGCAAAATCAATAAGAGATTTATTTATGAGATCAAAGTTTTCTGGCATAGGAGTTATAGTACGAGTATCTAAATCATAGTCACCGATTTTAATGGGTTCTTGATACCTAAAACCATTCCTATAAAATCTAAACTCTAAATAATCTGATAAGACAAGATTTGCGTATCCAAAGTAGCGATTCATCTGATTAGATTTTTCAATCTTATCCAGCGACACACCAATATCTTTTACTTCAATATAAAGCATTGGGATACTGTTTTTTTGAATTACAAAGTCTGGTTTGTTTCCTTTAAATGCTTTTGCATCGTGGTCAATACCCGTAAATGATTTTACATTTCCGAAAAGCTCGTTTAGCAGATTTTCAAACTCAGTTCGATAGCCCATTTCACTGGTTTGTAAGCGCTGAAACTTTTTAGAAACCAGATTAATGTATTTGTCAAAAATGTTTTGCATAGAATTAATTCAATTAAACACTAAAACTTAGAGCCTAACAATTTATTGGTTGAATAAATTTTAAGCACAGATTGTTTTAATATCTCTTTGTGTAAACTTTCTTGCTGATTTAATGTTACAATATATTGAAAATTAAAGTCTTTAGTTACTTTTTTATTACAAAATTGGATAAGGTTAGCGAGATGAGTCGTATCAAGAGAATCAAATATTCCGTCGTGAACTAAAAAGCGCGGCGCATTAATATTCTGTTCGATGCTGTTGAAAAGAACAGCAAGATCATAAACAAGAGTGCGACCCTGATTTTTTCCGTGAGAATAAATATCATCGGGCAATATGCTGAATTTAATTTTTTCTTTTTCTTTTGATTTATTTATAGAAAAGAATTCATTTTCCAACGGTGTATTAAAAATATTGCTGTAGATACCACCGAGCAATGATGCAAACCCAGAAACGCTATCTGAGATTGATGCGATAAAATCATCTACCTGGTTTAACAGATTGACGTTTGCATTATGAAGGTCGGTTTTATTTTTCAATAAATCTTTATAGAAATCTACTTTAGATTCTAATTCACGTTTTTCGTTAATATAATCATTAAGTGTTTGATGTGCGGAGTTTAAATCTTTCAGAGCATCTTTATTGGCTAATTCTTTGAATAGTTTTGTTTGTTCGCTTGTAAGCTGCTCAATTTCTCTTTTATGAAGAGTGATTGAAACATCTAAAAGAGATTTTTGGTAAGCGATAAAATCGGACCTTGAATTTTCGAGTTCAGATCGAAATGCTACTGCTTCATCAATAGTTTTTTTAATAACATTTTTGAAATCAGGATTAAGTTCTGAATAAATTGCTACGACACTACTGGATATAATTTTTGAGTTAGCTTTTACAGGACTTGATAATTCATTCTTGTTCTTCTCATCAAGGCTAACAAGAAATAATAGATTTTTGATCTTTTCAGTTATCTTATTTATCCTATTGTTCATTAAATCATATTCGGAATCAAGCTTATAGTTATCAAGTTTCTTTTTAAGATTAGTAATTTTAGTATTAAGACCAGTTATAGTGTTAGCTGTTCTAGCAATATCCTTAATGTTATAATGATCTCTGAGAAATTGCTTAGTTGTTTTAATAGTTCTATCATAGTCATCAATTTCTTTATTAAGGTAAAGATTATCGACAAGCATTGAATTATCAATGTTAAGTAAAAACAGATGATATATGTTAAGTTGAATTTCTTTTTTAGTAATAAATCTTAACGGATCAGTAAACTTTTCATCAGCTACTTTTTGAATCTTGAGATAAAACTTAATCAAATCTCTAAACCAGATTTCTTCAATAACGCCGTGATACGTCTTACGAGAAAAAACTAATTTGTTTAGTTCTTTTCTTAACTCAAGTATATTTTTTGCTTTAACCTGTTTATTGTTTTTATAAAGAATTGCATTATCAGGGTCCTCAAAAGAACGACTAATGCTGTATGCAACATTATTTATTTCAAACTCAAGTATTACTATATGATTAGTTATTATATTTTTACGAAACGCACGGTTTAATCTTGTATTAGCAGAATGATTGAAGTATGAAAGTAAAGCAAAATCCAAAAAATCAAGAAACAATGATTTACCAATACCATTAAGTGTATCCTGTGGTTTATCCTTAATTCCATAAATAAAATTAAGTCCCGGTTGAAATTCAACTGTTGGGAAGAGTTCAGTCGGTTCCGTGTAAAGTCTTTTTAGAATCATTGAGATATATGATATTGTTATTAAATGATATTAGATCAGCAGCATAAAGAAAAGTAAGTATATCAAAGTATGTATCAATATTAATTTTAACAGAGAGCTTTGAGTACAGATCGAATAAACGAAAGTTTTTTTTGCGAAGTAATAGAATGATGTCTTTACCTACTATAAGAGGAGTGTTTTTTAAGTTTTCATATTTGTTCGGCAGTATCATTCCCCATCTAACCTAAATTGTTCTATAAAAGAGAGCTGTTCATTTTTGGTGCGGTCACCAATATCACACATCTCAAAGAAATACAAGACAATGGCAAGGCAACAAGCATGGTATTCGGATATTTTATTTTTCCTGGGTGGAATAATTGAATCAGCAATGCTCAGTACGTTTTTAAAGTAGTTGATCGGATAGTGAGTATCACGTTCAGGATTAAGTAATTTGTATTCATTCTGTACTTTAGTAAGCATAGCAAAAATCTGGGAAGGTTTTGCGGAAATCTTATCCCTAATGTATTGATCAACTAAATTTTTGTTTTGCCAATTATCAGATAATGATGCCAACATATTTTCGTGATCATTGCCACTAAAATTGATTGATAATTTTGCTAATAATTTCTCAAGTCCATCTTTTATATTTGTTGGGTATTGAATTTGATTTTGTGAAGCATAAACGAAATCAAATATTTCTTCAATGATGTTAATAGTACGTTGTGGTTTATGGAATCCTTTTATATAGAATGGCATAAGGTCACTGTCTAAAAACAATTCAGGATCAATTTTAGATGCTGTTGAAGACAAGGAAGTAATTAAAACAGGAAAAGAAATAAAATCATAGGAATTATTTTTTGAGTAGCAGGTTTTCTTAATATGTTGAATGAATAATTCACTTGCGAGCAATGCAGACTTTGCGAAATATATTACCTGGTGGAATCGAATTTTATGTTTATCAAGTTTTGCTAGATCATCTTTTATTATTTTGAATATTTGATCAAATGAACTTGGTGATATGATCTTAAAGAACTTTATATCTCTGTGATCAAATTCATTTATAATGTGCTTTTGAGGTTTACCCTTATTGGGATAATAATAATCAATATACTTTTTACAGTATGCGAGAAACAGTAAATCAGGTTTTGATCCTGTAGATGACTTAATATTTGTGGGAACGGTATCGGGCATTAATTACAAAGGAACAGCAAAAAAAGCTGAAAGTCCTCCCTACGGCATTTGAAATTAATTTATTTTAGTAAAATTAAATAAAAAGTATTGTACTAATCAAGGAGTAATATGGGTAATTATGATCTTAAAGGGTTTAGGTATAAAGATATAATTGAGGAAAGTAAGAAGTTTAACTTAGCTGATAAGCGTGAATACTTTAACTTAGTTTTAAAGGAATGGAAGTTAAACAGACCAAGACTTGATCCTAATGGTGAATTGGTTCCGAGCTTTGAAGAAAGAATTGAAGTTGAATTAAAGGAATTGGATTTTTTAGAGAGTACTGGCAAAAAAGATTGGACTGGTTCTAAGGGAGATTTTGCGAATTTTGTAAATGACGAATATTATGCGAATCCGAAAAAGTACGCGAACTTAAAGGATGCAACTAAAAAGTTATTCCCACAATATTATTTTCAATGGGATGATTGGGATGTTGAACAATGCTATGAAAATGTAAAAAAGAAATAAGATTATTCAGGGGAAAAAAAGGGAAAATCAGGGGAAAGTTTAGAACTCTATAAAAAATATTTTTGGGCAGATTTCATTAGACAATTATTTGACCTAATGAATGAGCAACTGAAGACAAAAATATTTAATCATTATTACTTAGAAGGAGTTCTAAAGTGAAAAGTGCAAAGAAGAATAATCCTACCATTCTTAAGAAGTTATCTGATATTGAAAACTTGCTTAAGAAAAAAGATGACCGACCATTAAACTTCAAAGAAGCTTGTGCGTATTTAGGATTTGCACCAAGTTATCTTTACAAATTAACCTATCGAAAAGTGATCCCGCATTACAAGCCAACCGGGAAGGTTTTGTTTTTTTCTAAGAATGAGTTAGACGAATGGATCTTCGACAAGAAAAAAGATAAAAGTAGAAAGACAAACGTTGAGGAGAGTGAGGAAGAAACGGAAGAGGACCCTTC
>JBATOT010000123.1:0-41590 GCA_049291095.1 Ignavibacteriaceae bacterium
CATCCCAAACGTGTGAACCTTTGCCACGCAGTAAATATTTTGGTGCAACACCTTTAATGTTTTGTCCCGTTCCTTTTGCCAGAGTTTGAGTTTGTGCAGGAATCAATTCAAGAGCTACTTTGTAATACTCATCCGATTTACTAATTGTTGGATAATTTTTGTTTGATTCTACTTTGTTTGGCATTGCTGAACTTTCGTAAAACAGACTTTAGTCTGTTGTTGTATTATATAAAAAGCAAACAGACTAAAGTCTGTTCTCCGTTATCAAATTACTTTTGTTTGTTCTGAAGTAATTGTTTTTAGTTCATTAAGATGATTTCTGTACCAATTGACTCCACAATATTCTTCATTGATTTTTTTAATCTCAGGTTTTCTTTCCAGCAAATCAAGAATATCTTTGAGTGTAAATTTATTGTTTATTGGATAAAGTTCCTCGTAAACTTGTTTTATGAAATTGTAATCTTTTTCATAATCAATCGTAAACCTATGAGACATCGAATAATCTAAACCATTCTCCCAAACCACATTTCCAATTCTAAACTTATCAGGATTCTCCCAGAAGTATGGCGTGGTGTGTTCACGTTCAAGTTCAAGTTTTGCATTTTCCCAAGCATTTTTAAGAGCTTCAAAACTCATAATCTCAACATCATTTCCATCAGGATAAGTTGGAGGATGTAGATTGCTTACATAATCATATTTATCCGAATTTTCAATATAAAACTGTAAAACTTTATCGACTACGTTCGGATCTATTAAAGGACAATCGGAGGGAATCTTAACAACAGCATCAGCATTTAAGAATTTAGCAGCATGATAATGTCTATCAAGTAAATCTGTTGGATGACCGCGATAACAATTTATTTGATATTCTTTACAGAGAGTTTCTACTTCATCATCATTTTTATCAGTGGTAGTTGCAATAACAATTGTTCCCTTTAGTTTTGAAGCAGCAACTCGTTCATACATCCTATAAAGCAAAGGCGCATTTGAAAGTGAAAGAAGTATTTTATTTGGAAGTCGCCTGGAACCAGTTCTTGCTTGAATTACCGTAACAATATTTAATTTATTTTCCACTTTATTTAGAATGTTGATTAAGCTCTTATAAACTTTTCTCTAAGTAGATATTTAATTTCAAGTTTAAGATCTTCCATATACTTATTTTTTTCTTTTACTCTTATAACTGGTTTTGTCGAAGCTAATAACTCACGAGCAACTTCTGCTATTATTTTAGCCGAAGTTCCGGCATTCTGAATCGGGAACAATCGTTTTATTTCTTTAAGATCAATATTACAATACACTTCTTTACCAAGTGCAATGGCAGGAAAAATAGTGCTGGAAAATCTTGTAACTAAAGCATCACAATTTGTAATCATCGGATCGATGCTAACTCCATGATAAACTAATGCTTCCGGTAAATATTTTTTTACTTCTGCAGTTCGTCTTTTAACTAACTCATTTGGATGAAGTTTTACAATTATTTGTTTATCGCCGGCAATCTTTTTAGCATTTAATAAAAATTCTTTTCTGTTTTCATACTTGGTTGTTTCTCTAACATCAGAGGTTGCAACAAGTACAAAGTTTTTATGTTCAAATTCAAGTTTTCTAAATTTCTCAAAGTTATCAAAGTTAGGAATACCTGTAACTCTAATTTTATTTGGATTAACACCTCTATCAATAAATTGTTCACGAAATCCTTCTGAAGCCACACAAAAATAATCGTACATATGAGATAAGCCTGTCATTGATGTACTTGCACACCATCGGCCTAGTCCTAAAAATCTTGTAACATGGTAGCGCCAATCCGGTGGATCTGTCATTCCTTCCTGAACGAGAATTGTTTTAAACTTTTTGATGTTTCTTGGTACAATTAGGTCTTGAGATGTAAAAACTAAATCATAATTATCATTCCTGCCTTCGTAATCCAACTTAAGTTTATTGTTTTTAATGTACTCTAGAGTCTTTCGTTTAAAAGTACCGCCCATAATCGTAAACTCAAGCATCTTTAACTTTGTCATTATCCATAAGGGTCCGCTGGCATAATATGGAGTAAAATAGGCATCAATTTCTGGAAGTTCTTTTGAGATTTGGTGCATTATTGTGGTTTGGTTTAGCGAACCACCAATAAACAGTACTTTTGGCTTATTCATTCTAATATTTTATAAAATTAGTTAACATCTAAATTAATTAAATGTTCTCATGTTCTCTTAAATCGACGAATTGTAAAATCACACGACACAAATTTGCTAAAAACTTTGATAAAACTCCCAATAATATCGTGATTTGAGTCATAATTCGATTGGTCACTTAAAAATGCCTTAAATAAGCCATCCAAACAACTAATGTTGTGCAAATTTTTTGGTTTCTGTAAATTGCTAATAACAAAACTCTAACATAAGGATTTACAATGTCGATTCAGAAACCAAAACGGCTCAATAAAAAAGATGTTATTGGAATAATTTCTCCAGCTTCTTCGCCAGACGAATTTTCAAGAGTTGAACGAGGTGTAAAATATTTAGAAGGTTTGGGTTACCGAGTGAAAATCGGAGCAAATGTTGGCAAAAATCACGGTTATTTAGCGGGAACTGACCAGGAAAGAATTGATGACTTACACACTATGTTTAAAGATAAAAATGTAAAGGCTATTTTTACTTTACGCGGTGGTTATGGAGCTTTTAGATTATTGGATAAAATTGATTACCGGTTGATTAAAAATAATCCAAAGATTTTTGTTGGATATAGTGAGATCACAGCTTTACAAATGGCATTTTTAGAAAAAACCGGATTGATAACTTTTGCAGGTCCAATGGTTGCAGTTGATTTTTATGATGAGGTTAGTGAATACACAAGCGAATTGTTTTGGGAAACAATTACATCAAATAAAAAAATTGGAAAACTTGAATATCCTGAAAATCAAAAATTACCTTATCTACAAAAGGGTAGTGCATCAGGTAGGATTATTGGTGGTAACTTAGCTGTATTTGCACATTTACTCGGTACTCCATATTTCCCAAATCTTACGGGTAAAATATTAATGATCGAAGATATTGGCGAACTTCCTTACCGCGTTGATAGAATGTTAAACCAGTTAAGATTGGCTGGAGTATTTAAAAAAGTTAAAGGAATTATTTTAGGCAGATTTGTTGATTGCCACGAACACGACCCAAATAAAAAAACTTTAACACTTGGGGAAGTTATTGCAGATTACATAACTCCACTTAAAGTTCCATCGATTTATACTTTTCCTCACGGGCATATTAAAGATCTAGTAACAATACCATTTGGAGTTAAAGTAAATCTTAACGCTACAAAGGGGATTGTTGAATTTGCTGAAGGTGCGGTTAAATAGGTTCCTGAATAAATGTAAAATAATTTTTACATTTAAAATATAATTCTGTTTGATAAGCAGCTTCTTCATCATCAAACATTGTCCAAACAGTTGAACCTGTTCCTGTCATCATAGAATAATTTGCTCCAAAGTGAAGCATTTTTTCTTTTATTTCTTTTATCTCAGGAAAATGTTCAAAAACAATTTTCTCAAAATCATTTGAAGCAATTTTCATTAACTCATCAATACTTATTTCGTTTTTGCCAAAAAATGATTTTAAACTTTCCTTCGGTTGTATTGGTTTAATCAATCCAAACGCCCACTTTGTTGCAATGTGTATTCCGGGATTTACAATAAGTAAATATTTATCAAGTTTTAAGTTTATTGGAATTATAACCTCACCACGAGATTCCGCGAATGATGTAACTGGATTTAAAAAGAAAGGAACATCCGAACCAAGTTGCAATGCAATGCTTAATAATTCATTATCATCAATCTTAAGATTATACAATTTTATCAACGATTTTAAAGTGGTTGCTGCATTAGAACTTCCGCCGCCAAGTCCGGCTCCTATTGGAATATGTTTATCTAAAAATACTTTTACAGGAAGTTGTATGTTAAAATGTCTTTCTAATGATTCTTTTGCTTTTATAATAAGGTTAGATTTTTCTTTGTTAAGATTTTCATCGTTGCTGTTAAACGAGAATTGATCTGTTTTTTCAAAACTAATTTCATCATATAAATTTATTGGATAAAATATTGTTTCAAGATTATGAAATCCATCTGATCTTTTACCTACAATATTTAATCCAATATTAATTTTTGCCGGTGATTTTACAATGATTTCATCCATCAACTAAGGACTTTATTTTTTTTGTGTGTTCTGGTGTTGAGCCGCAGCAAGAACCTATAAATGATGGCTGATATTGTAAATAATCTTTAGCTTTATTTGCATAATCTATTGGTGAAATCGCACAATCAATTTTATTATCAGTAAACTTTCCATTTCCACAGTTAAGATAAAATCCCCAGTTTATTTCTGGTTTTAATCTTTTAACTGCATTTGACAAAGCATCAAAAGTTATACAATTAAATCCGATCGCTAATGGATTATATTTTAAAACATAATCTAAAGCATCAGTAAGATTTTCACCGGAAAGTAATTTAGGTTTATCAACAAAGAAAAAATTCATAACAAAGGGAATATGATTTTCACCGCAATATTTTGAAATGAACTTAATTTCATCAAAATGACTTTGAGTTTCGTTCATAATAAAATCACAACCTGCTTCCATCAAAGCATCAATATGTACTTTGTGATTCCATTCTAAATCTTTCTGAGATATAGTTCTTTCAATCTGGTAGCAATCTTCTGCCGGTGGATTTGAGCCAGCAATTAATACTGCTGATCTGCCCCTTGCACGTTTAGCTAAATCAACGGCTTTAGAAACTGTTCCAACAACATCTGTTATTCCAGTGGATAAGAGTGCATATGGATTAGTTCTGAATGTATTAGTAGTTATTATATCGGCACCAGCCCTAATATAATCTTTATGAAGAGTGATAACTTCATTTTGTGAATCATCGTTTGCTTTTGCGCTCCACACTCTTTTATTTGAAGTTAGTTTTTTCTCTTGCAAAATACTACCCATTGCTCCGTCTAGAACAAGGGGACGATTTATCTTTTTAGCTTTTTCGAAAGGATTAATGCGTTCTTTAATTTTTGCTTTATCAAAACTTTCAAAATAGTTTTCTGTTTCGTTTAATATTCTGTTAAGATCAAGATTTTTAATACACTCCAGATCAAAGGGACATTGTTTTTTCCAACAAGGAGAACATTCGAGATTTTCCTGATATATTTTCACTCCTCGATCATAAAGATCAATTTCAGTCCAGCAACTTAATCCAAACCAGGCTATAACGTGTTTTTTAAGAGCTATAGCTAAATGCATACCGAAAGAATCACCGGTTATTACAACTTGAGGAATAGATTCGTAGCAAGCTCCTTTTCGAACACCGTCTTTGGTTGGTGTATTGATTACTCGGCCTCTAAAGTAATCTGCTATTTCTTTATTTCTATCAGTATCCTCCGGGCCGCCAAGAAGCATTACTCTATATTTTCTTTTAGCCAAGAGTTTATTGATTAGGAAAATATGCTGGCCGACTGACATTTTCTTATTTGGATATAAAAGGGAACAGCCTGTATTAAATCCAATAATTTTGTCGGTATCTCTTAAGCGAACTTCTCTTTTGTAGTCCTCAATAAAACGTAACTCATCTTTCGTAAAATTGAAAATATATTCATCACGCTTAAAATCAAGTTCAAACGTTTCAGCTAAATAATCTTGTCCGGTTCTTTGATTTACTTTAAACTTAAAATTATCATCCATTCCAAGATTATAATTATAAAACGCCCCTTCATTAACTGGAACGATAACCCCATTTTTATCAAGTCCGAAGCCCAATTTTTTCTTAGCCTTAACAGAATTTAGTAAAGCACATGATCTTTGAGATTTATCAACATTCATTACAATATCAAACTCAATTTCATTTAGAATAGAAATTGATTCTGCGTCGTAGATAAAAACTTTATCTATAAATTCATTATTGTATAATAGGGGAGCAGCAATTTTTAGAGTTACCCAGTATATTGTCGATTCAGAATATTTCCTTTTGATTGATGGAAGTTGGGCTGTTGTCATCAACACATCTCCCATTGCATCAAGATTTATAATCAATATTTTTTTACCGATTGGATTGTTTTCTTTACAACCATCTTCAAGGCAATTATGATCAGTGAAGCAAGGTTTGTATCCGGAAAAATTTTTACAGGTTGGTATAGCTCTTTTCATGAAAGTTAATTTGTTATAAGTAAGGATATTATTAAATATGAATAAAACATTTTAAAGATTAGTAAAAAATATTTTCTTATAGAAATATAATAAACATTAATTCTAAATATAATCTGTAAATAATTTATATGAATATTTTTCAATTCAGTTTTGGAGATGGTTATGCGGGCAGTTCAAAAGTGGCATTGCAAAGTTCCAGAGTATTGATGCAGAACGGATATGGAGTCTATTTATTTGTAACCAAAGATTCTTTAACCGAAAAAAGAGCAGTTGATGAAGGAATTAGTATTTTCTCTTTTGATACCAGGCAAAAGTATAATGATTTAATGAAAAATATTTATCCTATATTCGATCAGCTTAAACCGCAAGTTGTAATTTCTCATCACTCACTCGATAGAAAAATTGGCATTAGTTTAAAAAGAAGGTATAAGCACAAATTTATAAATATTGGTTATAGACATAATATTAGTAAAACTATCCCGATTATCGGTCCATTTATTTATAATAAGTATTATGACTATTTGATAGCCTGTAGTGGAGGTGTTGCAGAGAGTCTCACAAATTCCGGCATCAAAGCAAATAAAGTAAAAGTAATAAGAAATTCAATTTCTATCCCACCATCAATTGTAAATATTTCAGGTAAATCAGTACGAGATAAATTTAATTTAAAAGATAAAGTTGTTCTTGGAATGTCCACATGGTTTCATAAAGAACGAAAAGGTTTTGATATTCTCTTTAACTCGTTTAAAGAATTAGATGACAGATTCATTTTACTACTTATCGGAATTCCGGATTCTGATAAACAAAAAGTTTTTGATTTTGCTAATGAGTTCGGCATTTCACCTGATAAAATAATTATGCCTGGTTATGTTGAGAATGTTTGGGAGTATTATAAAGCAATGGATATTTTTTTATTAACATCTCGTTCTGAGGGATTTTCTCTTGCACTGCTTGAAGCCGCTGCTGCAAAATTACCAATTGTGGCATCGAACATTCCTGGAAATAATGAGTTGATTGTTGATGCAAGAAATGGATTATTGTTTGATTTAACAAAACCCCTAGAGTTAAAAGATGCAATTCAAAAAATAACAGAAAATAAGCAACTTTCAGACTTAATTTCTGAAAATGCATATCAAGATGTGATGAATAATTATCAATTAAGGAATTATAGCAATTCTTTATTAGAATTTATTAATCAAGTAATATAAAGTTGTTATGGTTTTAAATTGAAATATTTTTCATAAGCTGTCCCAACTTATTAATTACTTTGTCAACTGGTAATTCTCTCATACATTCATGTTGAAGAGGACAAATTAATTTGTTGCAAATAATACACTCAAGTTCATCTTTAATTACATAGTCAGAATTTTGTGAATATGGGCCATGAGCTTTTGGATTTGTTGGTCCAAATATTCCAAGTGTGGGAATTCCTAATGCCGCAGAAATGTGCATTGGACCTGAATCATTTGCAACCACAACAGTACATTTAGAAATCAAAGCAGCCATTTGAGGAAGAGTAGATTTCGGTGCTATTAAACAATTTTCACCGAGGTTTAATTTAATATGATCTGCATCAGTTTCATCTCCAGGTCCCCAAAGTACTAATATTTTACAATTAAACTTTTTAACAGATCCTTGACAAATCTCTACCCATTTATCTTTATCGCATCTTTTTGAGTCCCAACCGCCAGCAGGAATTATTCCAAAAACTTTTTCAACATCAAGTTTATTTTCTGCAAAAAAATCATCAGCAAAAAACTTTTCCAATTGTCCTATTGAATAATGGACATTCTTTGAAATAATATTTACGCCAAGTGGTTTTAATAATTCTAAATTGTGTTCAGCCGAATGATGATCTCCCTTGCCAGAAGTACCTAAAATATTATATGCATATTTTCTTCCACGATAAGCATAACCAACTCGATATTTTACTCCAGAAAAAAATGTTATCTGTGCACTTCTTGGATTTGACCAAAGGTCGATTACCATATCATAATTTTCTTTACGAACTCTCCAAGCAACTTTTAAGATAAATTCAGATTTATGCATTGTTAAAACTTTGTTAACAAGTTTATTATTCTTAACTGAATGTTTTGCAAAATGTTCTGTTAAATAATCTATCTTCACATCAGGATAATGTGCTATTAAGTTATCAAGTATAATGGTTGATAAGACGATATCACCGATGCCACGTGGTTTTATACAAAGTATTTTTTTTATTTCAGTTGGATTTATTTTCATTATCTGATTTTCATATGTATTATAACTTTATAAACTAATTTGTTTTAAACTATTCTCTAATGCGCATCAAGCCAATTTTTACCAGAACCAGTTTCAACTAAAACCGGAACTTTTAAAGGAAGAGAAGTTTCCATTAGATTTTTAATTATTGGAAGCAACTCTTCAACTTCATCCTTATGTGCATCAAAAACTAGTTCATCGTGAACTTGTAAAATCATTTTAGTTTTCGTTTTTCTTTTCTTTAGCTCATTGTGAATATTTATCATTGCAAGTTTTATCATATCGGCTGCAGTTCCTTGTATCGGCATATTAATCGCCACACGTTCTTCAAATTGTCTTACAACTCTGTTATTACTATTTATGTTTTTTAAATATCTTCTACGACCATTTAATGTTTCAGCGTAACCTTTTTCCTGAGCAAATCTAACTGAGCTATCCATAAATTCTCTAACACGTTTAAATGTTTTAAAGTAAGTGTCAATAATTTCTTTTGCGTGTGTCTGAGTTACGCCCAATCTTGTTTTTAAACCAAACGCTCCAATACCGTAAAGAATTCCAAAATTAACTTCTTTAGCTTTTCTTCTCATATCAGGAGTTACATCTTTTGGATTAACCTGAAAAACCAGTGCCGCAGTGCTTCTATGAATATCTTCACCTTCACTAAATGCTTTTATCAAAGCCTCATCACTACAGATTGATGCCATAATTCTTAATTCAATTTGGCTATAATCCGCACTTAAAATAACATGATCTTTGTCTCTTGGAATAAAAGCTTTTCTTATTTCTTTTCCCATATCTGTACGAATAGGAATATTTTGAAGATTAGGATCGATGCTTGAAAGTCTTCCAGTAGAAGCAATTGTTTGATTGTAATTAGTATGAATTCTGCCAGTTTTTTTATTGATAAGATTTGGCAGAGCATCAGCATAAGTTGATTTTAACTTGGATGCTTGTCTATAACTTAAAATCAAATCAACTATTTCATGTTCGCCTCTCAAATTTTCCAAAGATCGAGCGTCAGTTGAAAAACCGGTTTTAGTTTTTCTTCCTGTTGCAAGATTTAATTTGGTAAAAAGTATTTCCTGCAATTGTTTTGGTGAGTTAATATTAAATTCACTTCCGGCAGATTTATAAATTTCAGAAGTATAATTATCAATTAGAATTTGTAAATCTTTACTAAACTGGTTTAATGCAGGAATATCAATCTTAACTCCTTCATTTTCCATTTCCTGAAGTACAGGAACTAACGGAAATTCAATATCATAAGCAACTTTATCAATTCCTTGTTTCTTTAGTTCCTTATCGAGTGTTTCATAAAGTTTATAAGTTATATCAGCATCTTCCGCAGCATAGTTAGATAATTCACTAGCATCAACATCGAATATTTTAGTTGGATCTTTTTTATCTCCAATCAAAGTTGAAATAGGAATAGGTGAGTAGTTAAGATATTTTTCAGATAAATCATCCATTCCATGTTTCTGATCAGGATCAAGAACATAACTTGCAAGCATAGTATCGAAGTAAAAATTATTTACTTCAATTCCGATACTTCTTAAAACTGCAATATCATATTTACCATTCTGGCAAACTTTTTTAATCTCTTTATTTTCAAAAACTTTTTTAAAGATTTTTATGAACGTAGAAATTGGTAATCGATCAGATAATTTATTTTCAAATAAACCAGGCTCATCATCAAAAGGATTTATAGCAATAAAATATGCTTCATCAGATTTGATGCAGAATGATGCTCCAGCTATCTTAACTTCAAAAGTATTTAATCCATCAGTTTCAGTATCAAAAACAAAAATATTTGATTCAAGTAATCTTGCTGCAAGTTTTCTGGCTTCATTTTCTTTTAAGATTAACTGGTATTTTACTTTTTTATCATCAAAAGAAGTCATTGCATCATTTGAAAAAGAAAATTCTGAAACTTCATTTTTCTCTTTTGATTCTTTTGCATCTGTAAATTCTTCTGATGAATTTGTTTGATAAAACTTAACAAGTTTTGCATAAATAGATTTGAACTCAAGCTCAAACAAAATTTCTTTCACTTTTTCAAAATCGGGATTTGTAAATTTTGCGTGTTCAAAATCAAATTCTAACGGAACTTCACAATGAATTGTTGCCAGATCTTTTGAGAGAAAAGCATTTTCTCTACTTGCTTCTAATTTCTTTTTGATTCCTGCTTTATCAATCTCATCAATATGTTTATAAATATTTTCAACTGTTCCATATTTTTCTATCAAAGGTACAGCGCCTTTCGGACCAATACCAGCAACACCAGGAATATCATCACTGCTATCACCAATCAAAGCTAAATAATCAACCATAAATTTTGGTTCAAACCCCAGTTCATCAATAACTTTTTGCTTATCATATAAAATTGCTTCATCAGACATTTTCCCAGGACGAACTACTTTTGTTTTATCAGTAATCAGTTGGAAATAATCTTTATCCGGAGTAATTGCAAAAGAAAGTAATCCAAGTTTTTCAGCTTTCTTTACTGCTGTTCCAATAATATCATCAGCTTCATATCTTGGTAAAATGTAAAGCGGAATATTTAAAGCAATAACTAAATCTTTTATTCTCTGTAACTGTGGAATCATATCTTCCGGCATTGCCTGACGAGATGATTTGTAAGCATCATATTTTTCGTGCCTAAATGTTTTTTCTTTAGAATCAAATGCAACTGCAAGATAATCAGGTTTCTGATCTTCAAATACTTTAATTAATTGGTTTAAGAAACCATAAACTGCGGATGTAGATTCACCTTTACTGTTTGTTAAAGGTCTGTTTATAAAAGCAAAATAGGCCCTGTAGGCAAGTGCCATTGCATCAATAATTACAAATTTTTTGTTTTTCATATAAAATATTTAATAAGATTTTAATTTTTGTTTGAAAATAAAGATTACTTACTCAAAATTGAAATAATTGTTATAAAGAATTATTATAGAATGATTGCAAAAATGTTGTGATTGGAATAACTAAAACTATATTTTTACACACAAAATTATTTAGAGGTGTACACAACCTTAAACACTAATATTTGTGTCAAAGGTTTTTTAAATGAAAAGTTCCCACGCAGGTCCTGCAAAAGACATCATTAAAGCAATGGGCATTGTTTTTGGCGATATTGGTACAAGCCCAATATATACCTTATCAATCATATTCACTTTAACAATTCCATCCAAAGAAAATATATTTGGTGTTTTATCCCTAATCTTTTGGACACTAATAACACTGGTTACTATTCAATACGCATGGTTGGCAATGAGTATGAGTACCAAAGGAGAAGGGGGAATAATTGTTCTTAAAGAAATTCTGGTAACCACGCTCAAAAAAGGAAGAAAAGTTGGTTTCATATCTTTTCTGGGATACATAGGTGTTTCTTTACTTCTAGGTGATGGAGTAATTACACCTGCAATATCAATACTTTCAGCTGTTGAAGGATTAAAGTTAATACCTGGTTTAGAATCTATTAACATTAATACAATCATAATCATTACTGCTGTAATAACAATATTATTATTTGCTATACAGTATAAAGGAACAACAAAAGTAGCATTATCTTTTGGTCCAATAATGGTTTTATGGTTTGGAAGTTTATTTCTTTCCGGATTCTTTTATATCATACATATGCCTGAAATATTTTTGGCGATGAATCCACTTTATGCGATTAAATTTTTTATTCATAATGGATTGCCCGGATTTTTCATTTTGAGTGAAGTGATTCTTTGTGCAACAGGAGGAGAAGCTCTTTATGCTGATATGGGACATCTTGGTGGCAAACCAATTAGACAAGCCTGGGGTTTTGTTTTCATCGCATTGATAATTAATTATCTAGGACAAGGCGCGTACATCATCGAACATAATGATTCTAATCAGGCTTTATTCAAACTTGTAAGTACTTTTTCTGAAGTATTTTATATTCCTTTTTTAATTTTAACTTTAATGGCAACTATAATTGCTTCTCAAGCAATGATCAGCGCGGTTATGTCATTAATCTTTCAAGGAATAAACATTGGAATTTTTCCTTTGATGAAGATAAAATATACTTCTACTGAAATGCGTTCTCAGATTTATATTCCATCTGTTAATTGGTTACTATTAGTTGCCGTGTTGTTTATGATTTTTCTATTTAAAGAATCAATAAATCTTGCTGCTGCCTACGGATTGGCTGTTACCGCCACTATGTTTATAAGTTCGATATTTATTGTTTCTATTCTTTGGAATAGAAGAGATTACTTAAAAATGTCTATCGCAATATTTGTTTTATTGATTACGATGATATATTTAATAGCAGTTACTCACAAAATCCCTTTTGGTGGATACTGGTCCATTATTATTGCAGTTTCAGTTTTGTTAGTTATGTGGTTATGGATTTCAGGTATGAATCGTATGAGAAAGTTTTTGCGTTCTGTAGATTTAGATACTTTTAAAGAAAGTTTTAAACAAATTTATGCAACAGGAAACTATGTGAGCGGTGAAGCATTATTTTTTACTAAAAATATAAACGTCGTTTCGCCATACATTTTACACTGTATGTTTAGAACCGGAATTATGTATGAAAAGAACATTCTAGTATCTGTAGAAAATATTGATGAGCCGTATGGAGTAAAACTTGATAAGTATGAAGAAGTTTCTCCCGGCCTATTTGTAGCAAGAATTTTATATGGATATATGGAAGTTCCAAGTCTTCCAAAGTTATTTAAAGAATGGAAGTTTAATGAGAAAGCAATATTTTACGGAGCAGAGGAAATCAAAACAAATAAATTGTTTTTAAAATTCTTTATCGTACTTAAAAAGATTGCTCCTAACTGGATTAGCTATTTTGATTTCCCATATAATAAATTACACTGCGTTGGTACGCGAATTGAAATTTAATTTTAATTATGATAAATATTATGAAACTTATAAACTTTTTAATGATCCTACTTACTATTAACAGTGTTGCATGCGCTCAACAAAAAAGTGATACATTATTTGTTGCTCATTGGAATGTTGAAAATCTATTTGATAATGTTGATGATAAGACAGCTGATGAGGAATTTTTAAGTTCCGGGTCTAAGGAATGGACAAATGAACGAATT
Source organism: Ignavibacteriaceae bacterium (assembly GCA_049291095.1). Taxonomy (GTDB): domain Bacteria; phylum Bacteroidota; class Ignavibacteria; order Ignavibacteriales; family Ignavibacteriaceae; genus IGN3. Next base: position 13,509 of record JBATOT010000123.1, read on the forward strand.
GAAAAGAAGATGTATAATCTTGCTCGTGTCATTAGATCAATGAATAATGATAAAGGTCCTGATCTGCTTGGAGTTTGTGAAGTTGAACATCAGTTTTTGTTAGATAGTATGATTAATAATTATTTGTCAGATAAATCTTATAAAGTTGCCTATCTCGAATCACCTGATGGAAGAGGAATTGATAACGGAATTATTTACAACTCCAAAATATTTACTTTGTTATCCACAAATGGATATGAAACAAAATTTAGTGATGGTTATGACACCAGACTTATCTTGCTTGGAACATTTTTATTTGAACAAAGAGATACAATTCATTTTTTTGTTAATCATTGGCCATCCAGAAGAGGTGGGGAAGAGCAATCTCAACCAAGAAGAATTAAAGTTGCTGAAACGATTAGAAATGTTGTTGATTCATTATTTAGGAATAACAACAAAAGTAAAATCATTATTGTAGGCGATTTTAATGATGAACCTACAAATATTTCAATAACAGAAACATTAAAAGCTCAACCATTCTTTTGTGATTCTTTAGACCATGAAAAATTACCCGAGGATTTAGGAACAGATTTATTGAACACATCGTATAAAGCCTGGTCTGATGGTTTTGGTAGTTACAAATTTAAAGACGACTTTAATATGCTTGATCAAATAATAATATCAAAAGATTTATTATTTGGTTCAAAAATAAAATATGTTTGTAATTCGTTTGAAGTTTATAAACCTTATTTAATGGTAACAAGAACAGGTAAATTTCAAGGTGCACCATTTCCAACATATGGAGGCACAAGATATTTAGGCGGTTACAGTGATCATTTTGCAGTAACAGCAAAATTTATTATAGAAAAATAGTTATGGATAAAAAATTAATCATCTTTGGTGCAAATGGAGCTTTAGGTAAAGGAGTTACTAAAACTTTGTTAACTAAAAATTTTGATGAAATTTATTTATTCGATTTTAAATTTGATGAAGAAATCTCAATACCAAAAGTAAAACAATTCATTGTGAAAGATTTAAGCATTGAGAATAATGTAATTTCATCGATGTTCGAAGTTAAAACCACGAATAAAACGCAATTGTTTTTATATTCCACAATTGGTGGATATTATGGCGGCACAGCAGTTTGGGAAACGGAAGAAATCGATTTTGATAGAATGATTCAGATGAATATTAAAACAAATTATCTTATTGCTAAACATTTTTCGCTTCTTGTAAAAAGAAGTTATAGTGGCTCAATTTGTTTTACTTCAGCATATAATGCTAAACATCCCGAAGATTTAAAGTTTGCTTATGGTTCCTCTAAATCTGCCTTAAATTATTTGGTTGAAACATTATCGAGTGAAGGAAGCAAAATTAATCTTTCAGTGAATGCCATTGCTCCATTTATAATAGATACACCAGCAAATCGCGAATGGATTAAGAATGCAGATTATTCTTCCTGGATGAAACCTGAGGAAATTGGCGAACTAGTTTCGTCATTATTTGAAAATCATAACTTCATATCAGGAAACATAATTGAGTTAAAAAACAGATTTAATAGATAAAATTACATAACTCTTAAGATAAAGACTCAACTATTTGGTTGACTTTGTTTTTTGAAATACTTATTGTAGAAGCACATTTTTAAGAAAATTATTTCGTTCATTTATCAATAGATGATTAAAATCTAAATTTACCAGGAGGTTATCTTTTATGGACTTCACAACAACAGTCGCATCGATATTCAACGTCATAGCTCAAGCTACTAACGATGGTGGAGTATTGAATTATCTTACCGAAAAATATACAGCAGGCGGTATTTTTATGCATCCAATTCTTGCTTCGTTGATTATTGGATTAGCTTTTTCATTTGAAAGATTGTGGACACTTACAAAAGCAAGAACTAATACAAAAAAGTTTATTGTTGATGTTAAAAAAGCACTTACAAATGGTGGCGTAGAAGCTGCTAAAAAAGTCTGTGAAAACACTAGAGGACCTGTTGCTTCAGTTTTTTATGCAGGTTTATTAAGATATGATGAAGGTTTAGATGCTGCTGAAAAAGCAATTATTGCTTATGGTGGTATTGAAATGGGATTTCTTGAAAGAGGACTTATCTGGATTTCAACTTTTATAACAATTGCACCTATGCTTGGGTTTACTGGAACAGTTCAAGGTATGATTGAAGCATTTGATGCTATTAAAGAAGCAGCTCAAATTTCTCCAGCGGTTGTTGCTGAAGGTATTTCTGTTGCTCTTTTAACTACATTATTTGGTCTTGTTGTGGCAATGATTCTTCAAGTGTTTTACAACTATTTTATTTCTAGAATTGATAGATTAGTTGGAGACATGGAACAAAGTTCAATCGAATTAATTGATGCTTTATATGAAATCAAATCTAAAAAATAGGGTTCAGTTAATTTATAATACTGAGATTTAAAAATGATAAAAAAGAAAAAAATACCGGAAGCAACTATTCCAACTGCTTCAATGGCTGATATAGCCTTTCTGTTGCTGCTTTTCTTTCTTGTTGCAACTGTAATTGATGTGGATACAGGTCTTGGGTTAACTCTTCCTGAGCTCCAAGAGAATCCTGAAGAAGTTAAAATTCCACCAGAAAGAATGGCATCTGTTTTAGTGAATGAAAATGGAGATGTTCTTATTGATGGTAATGTAATTCCTGTTTTTCAAATCAAAGATATGTTAAAAGCTCGAATCGCAAGTAAAAATGATCTCCCGAGTAATAGAAAAATGATAATCTCTCTTAAGACCGATAGAAAAACAGTATATAACGTTTACATAGCTGCGTTAGATCAAATAAAAATGGCTTTCTTTGAGGTTCGTGATGAATACTCAAATGGTAAGTATGGTAGAAAATATGGGGATCTAAACGAAGAGCAGCAAAAAGACGTTAAAGAAGTTGTGCCGATTATTATTTCAATAGCAGAACCAGAAAAAGTAAATAAATAACAAAGGATTTTAAGAAATGCATTTCGAGAAAAGAAGAGCAAATACAAAAACTGAAATTCCGACTTCATCTATGCCGGATATTATTTTTATGCTTTTGTTATTTTTTATGGTTACGACCACAATGAGAGAAGTAGAAGTTTTGGTAAGCTTTAAACTTCCTGAAGCAAAAGCTATTGAAAAAATTGAAAATAAAAGATTAGTTTCTTACATATGGGTTGGAAAAGATAAACGAGTTCAGATTAATGATTCTTTAGTGAAAGTGGAAGAAATTGAAAGTATTATGTATAATAAAGCTGTGGTACTTCCAAACATAATCGTTTCATTAAGAGTTGATCAATCAACTGATATGGGATTTGTTACTGATATTCAACAAGAACTAAGAAAAGCCTCTTGTTTAAGAATTAATTATTCGGCAATGGTTAAAGTATAAAAAATAATTAGAATGTAATTTATTTTAAGGCAGGTTTGATTAAATTCACCTGCCTTTTTCAATTTAATGAGGTTATTATGAGTTTAAAGATTAAAATAAATGAAGATCTTAAAGATGCAATGAAGTCAGGTGATAAAACCAGACTTACTGTAGTTAGATCAATCAGAGCATTGATATTAGAGTTTGAGAAAAGCGGTGTTGGTAAAGAACTTAATTCTGAAGATGAATTAAAAATGTTGACGACGGCAGCAAAAAAAAGAAAAGATTCGATTGAACAGTTTAGGAATGCAGGTAGAATTGATTTAGCTGATACCGAAGAATCTGAGCTAAAAATTCTAATGAACTATCTTCCAAAACAATTAGATGAAAATGACATTAAAAATGAAGTAGCAAGGTTAGCTGCTGAAATTGGTGCCAAATCCAAAGAAGATTTCCCAAAACTTATGCCTTTGGTTATGAAAGAATTAAAGGGAAAAGCGGATGGTAAAATCGTTAAATCAATTGTAGAAAACTTTTTAGGATAAATTTGAACTATATAGATATTATAATTATCATATCCATTCTTGTTGGGTTCTTACTGGGATTTAAAGATGGCTTTGTTAGAAAATTAATTGGAATAATTGGATTTATTTCGTCTGTTGTTGTCGCCATTTTATTTTCGTCATTTATTGGAAGATTAATTGAATCAACTTTTGGAATCGAATTTTATCTGGCTGAAATAATGGCTGGATTGATTTTATTTATAGCAATAATGATTGTTACAACCATCTTAAAAAGAGTTATCCATCCTTTTGACAAAGTAAATAATTTAATAAATCAACTTATTGGTGGGTTTGTTGGTATTGTTCAAATACTTTTTTTTATAAGCGCTTTACTTCTTCTATTTAATATTTTTGATTTTCCGGATAAAAAAACGCAGCAAAATTCAATAACTTATAAATATGCATATAAAGTCATTCCCGCATCGATAAATTTTCTCAAAGACTACACACCCAGCACAGAAGATGTAATTAGAGATTATATCAATCAAAAAGATTCTCTCCAATGATTGAAACAGAAGTATTGGAAAAATTAGAATTTGAAAAAATTCTTAGTCAAGTTTCAAAATACTCTGTTACGGAAAACGGAAAAAGTTTAATTCTAAAATTATATCCGACTTCAGATATAGAATTTATCACACGAGAAGGAATATTGATAAATGAAGCTAAAGATATTTTAAACAAATCCGGTCATCCACCAATTGAATATTTACCAGATTTAAATCCAGCACTATCGGAAAGTAGAATTGAAGGTGCGATATTATCCAGTAATAAAGTTTTGGAAATATTAAAACTTTCTAAGACATCTCGTTTGCTTTTGCAATATTTAAAGCAGGAATTAAATGATAATTCATATCTGCATAATAACATGTTAAGTTTATTTTCAGATAAAGTATTTGAACATCAGATAGAAAAAATAATTAATGAACAGGGTGAGATTAAGGAGAATGCAAGTTCGGTACTTTCACAGATTAGAAAAGAAATAAACTCAAAACGCAATGAATTAGTAAAATCAATTAATCGCATCATAAAAACTTTAAAAGAAGATGATATTGTGCGTGAGGATTACCTTACTTTGCGCGATGGAAGAATGGTAATTCCAATTAAATCTGAACACAAAAGGCACATTCGAGGTTTTATTCACTCCGAATCTTCAACAGGACAAACGGTTTACATTGAACCAGAAGAAACACTTGATCTAAATAATGATATTATTTCACTTTCATTTGCAGAAAGAAGAGAAATTGAGCGAATCTTAAGAGAACTTACTAGAATGATTGGGCAATCTAGTGATAGGTTAAAACTTTCTCTTGAAATGCTTTCATACATCGATTCAATTTTTGCACGTGCTAAACATTCTACAGAAATTATTGGTGCATTCCCAAATATTGAGCCTACAAAACCAATATTTATTTCTGAAGGTCGTCATCCTTTACTGTTAAAAAAATTGGGAAGAAAAAAAACAATTCCGCTTACATTTGAATTAAATACTGATGAAGTTGTTGTTATTACCGGTCCAAATGCAGGTGGTAAAACAGTGGTACTTAAGACCTTAGGAATACTAAACTTATTACTCCAATCAGGTATTCATATTCCTGTAAACTCAAACTCAAATTTTCATATATTTAATAACATTTTAATCGATATTGGGGATCAACAATCAATTGAAGATGATTTATCGACATTCAGTTCACATCTTAAAAATTTAAAAAATATTATTGATCAAGCTGATAAAAACACATTGATATTGCTTGATGAAGTTGGGACTGGTACGGATCCTGCAGAAGGCTCCGCGTTAGCAGCTGCAATATTAATGACACTTCTGGAAAAGAATTCGACAGTATTTGCTTCTACACATCACGGAAGCTTAAAAGTTTTTGCATACAATATCAATGGAATGCAAAATGCAGCGATGGAATTTGATCATTCCAATTTATCACCAACTTATAAATTTCAGTTAGGTGTTCCTGGAAGCAGCTATGCTTTTGAAATTGCAAAAAGAACCGGATTAAGTGATGATGTTTTAAGAAAGGCAAATCAAAATATTGATTCTGACAAACACAATCTTGAAGGATTTTTATCTGAGTTAGAGGAAAAATCAAATAGGCTTAATAAAAAATTGAATGAACTTGAAGTTGAAAATTCTCGTCTTGAAGGTTTATCAATGCTTTATAAAAAAAGTTATGAAAAAATTGAAAAAGAAAAGAAAGAAATCTTAAAAAAAGTTAAGAGTGATGGTGAAGCTTATCTTGAAAATGTTAATAGTAAAATTGAAAAGGTGATCAAGGACTTAAGGGAATCTAATGCTAGTAAGGATGCTATTAGAGAATCAAAAAAGGTAATTCAAGAAATTAAATCTGAAAATAAAATGGTTATACCTGATAAAGTTGAAAAGGTATACAATAAAAAAAATTTTATTGTTGGTGATGTTGTTGGAATTAATAATTCAACTATAGTCGGGAAAATAATAGAATTAAATACTGCTAAAGGAAAAGCAACAATAGTTTCCGGTTCAATAAAGATGCAGATTAAAATAAGTGATTTGTTTGAAACGAAAGAAAAAAAAATAGAAAAAGAAGCTCACTATTCCACATTTCAAATTACACAAGCAAATTATAGGATAGATATCAGAGGTGAAAAACCAGAAACAGCAGAATTTGAAGTAGTAAAATTTTTAGATGAGGCTTATCAAGCTTCTTTAGAACGAGTTGAAATTCTACATGGAAAAGGAACTGGAGTGCTTAAAAAAACCGTTTGGGATATCTTAAAACATCACGAAAAAGTAAAAAATTGTTATTTTGCTGCACTAGAATTTGGCGGTGATGGAATTACAATAGCTGAATTAAAATAGGAGTTCAATTGTTCAAGAAAATACTTATTGCTAACAGAGGTGAAATTGCAGTTCGAATTATTAGAGCTTGTAAGGAGTTGGGAATAGTATCGGCAGCAATTTATTCTGATTCTGATGTAACATCTTTGCATACACGTATGGCAGATGAAGCATTTTATATTGGTGCTTCAACTGCATCTGAGTCATATCTAAACAGCAATAAAATAATTGAGATAGCAAAAAATATTGGGGCAGATGCAATTCATCCGGGTTACGGTTTTTTTTCTGAAAATGCAGCATTTATTGAAGAAGTTGAAAAAAATGGGATTGTATTTATTGGGCCTTCTTCAACTTCTGTTAGAATGATGGGAAGCAAAACTGCTGCAAGAACATTAATGACTAAATATAATGTTCCGGTAGTGCCGGGTACGTTAGAAGCAATAAAAAATATTGAGGAAGGAATTTCTTTCTCTGAGAAGATAGGATTTCCTATTTTATTAAAAGCCTCTTCTGGCGGCGGTGGTAAAGGAATGAGAAAAGTCACATCGAAAGATGATTTTAAATCTGCGTTTGAATCTACAAAACGAGAAGCTTTAAAATCTTTTGCAAACGATGATGTTTACATCGAAAAGTTTATTGAAAAACCTAAGCATATTGAAGTACAGGTTATTGCTGATAAACTTGGCAACTTTCGACATGTATTTGAACGTGAATGTTCTATTCAAAGACGACATCAAAAAATAATTGAAGAAGCACCTTCTTTATTTGTCGATGAAAGCACAAGAGAGAAGATAACTTTAGCAGCAATAAATGCAGCTAAAGCGTGTAGTTATTTTAATGCAGGTACAATTGAATTTTTAATGGATGATTCTAAAGAGTTCTACTTTTTGGAGATGAATACAAGAATTCAAGTAGAACATCCCGTAACGGAAATGATTTCTGGAATTGATTTGGTTAGAGAGCAAATATCTATTGCTGCGGGAAACAAAATATCTTTTGAACAGAAAGATATTTCTATTCGTGGTTATGCAATCGAGTGTAGAATTTATGCGGAAGATTCTGAAAATAACTTTTTACCGTCAACCGGTAAGATTGTTGAATATAAAGAACCAAGTGGACCTGGAGTAAGAATTGATTCAGGATTTGCGTCGGGATCAGACGTTTCAATTTATTATGATCCGATGATAGCTAAATTAATTTGCTGGGATAAGGATAGAAATTCTGCTTTAAAAAGAATGAATCGAGCACTTAAGGAGTTTACTATCGCTGGCGTGACTACGAATCTAAAATTTCTTTCAAAAATTTTAACACACAGAAGTTTCAAAGAAGGAAATTATGATATTAACTTTATCGATAATCTTGATCTTACAATATTAGAAAACAATATTGATGATATGGATAATAATGAAATTGAGCTAGCTGCAATAGTGTTTGCTTCAACTGTAAAACAGAATAAACAACATATTTCAAAAAATAAATCTGATGAGAAGATTAGTCACTGGTGGGGACAAAATTATGAATGAGTTTGTAGCAAGACTAAATGGCATTCAAAAACAGGTTAAAATAATTGATGAAAATTTTATAGAAATAGAAGGATTTAGATACAATTACTCAATAACCGAGTTACTAGATTCAAAGGTTGTGCTAAAAGTTGATAACAAATTTTATGAAGCCAAAATATTACAGAATATTAATAGTGATGTATCATTATTAATTAATGGTAAAATATTTGATATAAATATTAAAACTAATCTACAGGAAAAAGCTTTTAAACTCTTATCAGAATCACAAGGGATTAAAGATAATTCCATTATTATAAAATCGCCAATGCCAGGGCTTGTTTTGAAAATATGTAAGAAAGCTGGTGATCAAATATCTAAAGGTGATACAATAATGATTCTTGAAGCAATGAAGATGGAAAACGAAATTAAATCTAATAAATCAGGAATTTTACATGAAATATTTGTAAATGAGGGTAAACCTATAGAAAAAAATGTAACTCTATTTAGTATTATATAATTTGTTATTTACTAAAATTTGCTAATTTTCGCTTAACTATTTATCATTAACTTATCGTCAGGAGGAGAGAATTGAAATCTCGACTATTTCTATTAATTGTTTCTACAATTTTGATTTCTACCCATATCTATGCAGGTGGATTTCAATTAAATGAACATGGTGCTAGGGCATTAGCTATGGGTGGTGCTTTTACTGCGGTCGCAAATGATCCATCAGCTGTATATTGGAATGGAGCTGGCTTATCCTTTCTCAAAGGTACAAATATTGTTTTTGGTGCATCCTTTATAGCCCCAAATAGTAAATTTAGGGGAGTTGCTCCAGATATTACAGAGTACAGAGGAAAAAGTTTACTTTTTTATCCTGTTAATATTTTTGCTTCACATCAGCTAAGTGACAAATTTACTGTTGGACTTGGTTTTACAACACCTTTTGGTTTGGGTACTGAATGGGATGAAAATTGGATAGGGAAGTATTTAGCAGTTGAAACTGAATTAAGAACTTTTGTTGTAACACCTGTAGTTGCTTTCAAGCCAATCGAATCTTTGTCTATAAGTGCAGGATTTATTTACAGCTTTGCTGATGTATTAATAACAAGAAAAAGTGCGGTAGGATTGAATCCTGGTGATCCTGTTTTCATAAATTCTGATGCATTCGTTCATCTTGAAGGTGATGATATGTTTGCGTGGGGATTTAATGCCGGCATAATGTTTAAACCTACAAATTATTTGACAATTGGTGCTACTTATCGTAGCGAGGTAAAATATGAATTTGAAGGCACAGGAACCGCAACTGCACCCGAACAAGTTTTAAGCAGAATTCCTCAAGGTGCAATAACAGCAGAATTAACTACACCACAAAATATTGTTGGAGGTATTGCAGTCGATGTTTCCAATAAAGTAAAATTAAGTGCTGATTTTCAGTATGTCGGATGGTCTAGTTATGAAAAATTAGAAGTTACATTTACTGATCTTAACTATGTTTCATCCAGTCCAAGAAATTATGAAGATTCATACATAATCAGATTAGGCGGAGCATATAAATTTAATGATCAAACAACATTTATGGGTGGTGTTTATTATGATAAAAATCCTGTATCAACTGAATACTTAAATCCATCTTTGCCAGAAGGCAACAGAATCGGACTAAGTTTTGGAATTGAAGCCCAGATTTTTGAGAACCTTAGTGTACAAGGATCTTACCTATTTATAAGAGGTGAACAATTAACAGTTATAGATAGTAAAGAGGTTTACACTCCTGGTGGAAGTACGTTTAATGGAACTTATAATACTTATGCAAATATTTTTGGACTTAGCTTTAACCTTGCGTTATAAGGAGGAATGAATAAAATGAAATTAAAAATTAAATTATTATCGATCGTTTTTTTAAGTGTTTTTTTTATTATTAGTTGTGATGACTTTTCAGAAATTGAAGCTCCTGTACAAAAAGGTATAAGCGGCAATGCAAACTTTGCACGTTTTGTGTCTATTGGCAATAGTATTACTGCAGGGTATCAAAGTGGAACTATTTATCAAAGCGCCCAAATGTACAGCTATGGAAATTTAATTGCCAAGCAAGTTGGAGTAGATTTTCAGATTCCATATGTATCAGATCCTGGTTTAGGTGGAAGAATGGAACTGCAAAATTTGGCACCGACTATTTACATGAATCCTCTTAAAGGTTCATTGTTAAATGCTAACTACCCAGCTCCATATAATAATCTTGGTGTACCGGGCGCATTAACTTATGATGTATTATTTGCAACAAATTCAACAAATTGTGCATCAGCATTATTTGCAAATTCTCCAAATCCTTATTTTGATGTAATATTGAGAAATAGTGTATTAAATAAAGGCACACAACTGGAACAAGCATTATCATTAGCTCCAACTTTTATAACACTTTGGATTGGTAATAATGATGTTCTTGGCTATGCTACAAGTGGAGGAACATCTCCATCTGCACCAACAAGCGATGGTCAATTCGGTCAATTGTTTGGAGGCATTTCTCAAGGATTATCTCAATATGCTTCACAAACAGGAGCTAAAGTTGTTGTAGCAAATATTCCAAGTGTTACTGCTATACCATTTTTCACGACTGTTGGTCCATTAGTTGCAACTAATCCAGCAGTTAAATGGTGGCAAATCAGGGCATCTCAAATCGCAAGTGGTTTACCTTTTACTGGATTAATTTATGGCAGTCACGAAGGCGGCACTAACCTGGGACAACTACCATATAATATTGGATTTGCTGATTCCGGTGCATTGCTTAATTCAACAACTCTTATAACTTTAAAAGGTCAGACTTACGCTCCTTTACTTGGTCAGCAAACTGGAAAGTTTTATAGAGATAATAACTTATCTATCCCTTTGGGTGTTGATACCACAAAACCTTTTGGTTTCCATCCACAAAATCCATTTCCGGATGCTTTCGTTCTTGATCCGGATGAAATAATTACTGCTGGAAATGCAGTAACTGCATACAATTCTACAATCGCAGGTTTAGCACAGAATTTTGGATTTGGTCTAGTAGATATAAATACAAAATTTAATCAATTTAGAGCAGGTGATTTCACCGGTGGTACAATTGAAAATGGAATCAAGTTTAAAACAAGTTATATCACTGGTGGATTGTTTAGCTTGGATGGAGTCCATCCCTCAAATCAAGCTCATGGCATTGTTGCAAACGAATTTATCAAAGTTATAAATAGTAAATTTGGCGCGAATATACCTTTGGTTGATGTTTCAACTATTCCTGGAAGCATATATTTTTCAGGTAAGTTGAATTACAAAAATGGTTATCCAGTAATTCCAAACAGTGCTTTTGATCATTTGTTGTTCTAACAATTCCTATTGGTTTATTTTAAGGGATGGTTAAGCCATCCCTTTTTTATGGAAGCTAAAAAATAAAATAGAGGCATTTTATGAAAAATATTTTATTCCGTACTTTTCTATTGCTTTCTGCCAACATAGTAATCTCAAGTTGTGCCACTTCAAATCAAAACTCTGATGACGAAAAACAGGTTTATATCTTTGATGAAATTACTGAAGAAAAAACTATTGAGGCTCCAAAAACAGGGGAGTACCCAACATTAAGAGAAGCTTACTATGTTGTACAAATTGGTGCATATACAAGTGAAGAAAAAGCAAATGAATTTGCTGAGTTAAGTAGAACTAAAACCAATTATAAATGCAGTGTGGTCTATAGTGAAAATCTTAATCTTCATCTAGTTCAAATAATACCTTTTTTTAAATCACGAATCGAAGCAGAAGAAGTCAGAAATAATTTATGGAAAATTTCAGAATTTGTTGATGCATGGATTGTAACTGTAAATAAATAGATAAAAAAAAGCTGCTAATTAAATCAGCAGCTTTTATTTGCAATAAATTATTAACTTATTCTTCGTACCAGCTAACAACTCTATAAAATTTTGTACTTGGAAAAAATGGAGGGCGCACTTTAGTGAAACGAGTATCATATTTATGAACATAACTATAACCACGAATTGGATTTCCACTACCATCATAAGTTGCTGTCGCCTGAATCTTTTGTCCAATTACTCCGCCAACTAAATTCATTTTATGGGCAGCTGAATAATCATTATATCTTTCAATTACAAGACCATCTTTTTGTGAAAAAATAGATGAATGAATATTTATATCGCCTCGTGTGTTATCATACGTAACTGTTACTTTATTTTCTGCTACCATTCCAAGCATATCGTCACAAGCTGGATCTGTTAAAGGATTTTTTTCGTACTGAACAGAATTTGTAACAAAAATTTGTCCTGCAGTAGCATCACCTTTTTGAGAGGCTACGATTGTAGCTCTACCATTTAAAGTTCCTTCTACTCTAATATTACCTTTTTCAACATAGATAACTCCGTTTGGAGCAAGAGTAGTTAGGGGCACAGTGCTATAACCGGTATAAGCACCTGAACCTAATTTAAGTCTATATTTAACATTTCCATTTGATAAAAAGGTAAGATCTACAGTTGTTAGTTTTCCGGTATTAGTTGAATCTCTAAATATTTTTCCATTGTCATAAGCAGCGGTTCGAATTATCGAAGTATCAAATTGGAGTGGAACTGGTTCGGTTATTTTAGTACCTCCAAAGAATTCAGGGTGAGAACTAGCGTTATAAAGTTTTATTCCTTTAGATGTTGTTACAGGACCTAAGAATACAGGATTATAATAACAATTAACCCAATCATTAGCATGAAATCTTCCCTGAAATGTATCACCAGTTGCTGCCCATACACTACCAAAAACATTATAAAAGTTGCCAAACATTGCAAAATTTTCTGGTTCTAATAATATTTCAACTTTTTTTGTAACGCCATTGTATTCGCCAAAAGAAGTTATTCTTCTACTATCCCAGCCAACAGTATCAATGTCGACATCGATTTCACCACCAGCAAATGCAAGGTTCGAAAAACCTGTCATCCAGGTTTTATTTAAATACAATTTATTAATTGCCATATTTGCGCCACTTATAGCAATACTTGCAGCTCGAGTTGAACTATAATAATCACTAAAATTTTCAGTTATAGTTACACTGCTATTAAGTATATTTCTGCCAAATAATGCAAATAAAGTACTGAAAGAAAGTACCAATATGATTGAGACTTTGCCTCCCATAATAAACCTCTAATTTCTTTTTAAATTTTTTGATGTAACAGTTAATCTGCGCCAGAAAGCTTCAGTATATTTTTCATCGTATGCAAAAGGATCTTCTACTCTAAATGAGATTTTAATGTATGTAGCTAATCCAGGGGATCCTAATGGAGTAGATAGTGTATCATATAATGCTCCTAAATATTGAAATCTAAATTCAGTAATATTATTACTTACGATAAACGGAAAATCCGAATTAACTTTTCTGTACAAAATTCTATCTCTTGGATTTGGGGTATTACTAAGAAGAGAAGTATTACTAACGTAATAATATACAGTATCATAATCTCCATCCTTATCAACATCATAAACGATTTTTATTGAAGAAGTATCAGCTAATGTAACTTTTGGATCATCATTCATGTTCATTGGATCTGAGCAATAGCCAATTTTATTAAAATCTCCATCTACAATATTTGCAACATTCACTACTTCAACTTGTAAATTAACATCGTGGCCCGTTGCATTATCAACCTGGTAAACATTTTCATTAAGTTTTAATAAGTTTAATAATAAAATACCACCTATTATCGATGCTCCGAGTATATCTAGAATTGTTGAATATCCCATTGATGTAATCCTTTAATCTCTTTATTCTAATAATGTCCAGAAACTAAAAACGGTACTGATTTTAACAGTATCAATCATTGCATCACTAAAAACAGATACAGTAATTTTTTTATGATAAGTTTTGATAGCTGATTTTACATCTGGACTAGCATCAGCTACATACTCAACTATGGAACGAATTTCAAATCCAGTTGCAGCACCAGATTGAGGATTACGTAAAGATAATGTATCCAAATAATAAAGATTGTGGTAATCATCGAAGTCATTGAAATCTGGATAGACTTCTCCCGTTTCTTTTCCTAAAGTTGTCGAAAAATCTGAAGCTGAAGCAATAATTTTTGTAGTATCAAGAGCAACAACATCAAAAGCTTTGTCTTTAGCTTCTTCAATAAGAGAATTAGCAAGAGAAGTAGCAACAATACCAAACTTTGAATTATATGAGGCTTGCGAGGAAGTTAAGTGTATACTATTAAACCTTAACACTAGAAATGATAATAGCATCATTGCACCCATTGCAAGCATTGTTTGGCCAGTATTCATTTATTTATCCATCTAAATTAGTTTTCCTTTACTTAAGCAAGTATTAAGCCAGAGATTACTAAATTTTCTAGTCTTATTTTATTTAATAAATTTCCTGAGGTGTCCAATTATGAGAATTTATTTTATATGTAGAACTTAATTCTAAAGAAATTCTTTACCTTTTCTAATAGTATAGTTTTTTGCAATGGATGACAATTAAGCGACTAAATAAGACGGTAAGAATTACATAACTACTTTACTTACAGTAATTTATGTTTTTCTTCTACATGTGGAATATTTACCAAAAAAGCTTAAATTTAAATTAAAATTAATCTGTTCTTCTTTAAATCATTTCTTAAATATTTTTTATTGGAGGCTTATATGGCATTTTCGTTAAATAAAATTATGTTGATCGGTAACTTGGGGCGAGATGTTGAAACTCGTTTTACAACAGGTAGTGTATCAATTTCAAGTTTCTCAATGGCTACCACAAACAGTTACAAGGGAAAAGACGGTAATTGGGTTAACGAAACTACTTGGCATAATATAACTGTTTTTAATCTTTCAGATTTTATGAAAGAGCAATTAAAAAAAGGTCGTAAAGTTTATGTTGAGGGTAGGTTAACAAAACGTGAATACACTGATAAAGAAGGTATAAAGAGATACTCCACCGATGTTATTTCAGAGAGAATTATTCCATTAGAAAGTTCTGGAGAAGGAAGTACTTATGCTGATAGTTCAAGTTCAGAATCTCCTGTTGTTAGCGAAATGCCTCCGGTAGATTCTAATGATGATCTACCATTTTAATTCTTAATCAAAAGTTATATAATAATAAATAAAACGGATGAATATTTTTTATTCATCCGTTTTTTATTTTGGACTGATACATCAATAATTACTTATTAATTTTGTTAATTTTGTAGTATCTATAAATTGAATAAATTATCCGGAATTGAAAATGAGAAACGAACGAAAGACTGAGATAAGAGTTGGGCTAACAGTATTAGTAGCTATTTTTATTTTTATTTGGATTCTTGGATGGGCAAAAAACTTTTCGATTAATTCAAATTCCAAAATTGTTAAAGTTAGATTCACAAATGTTTCAGGCCTTGAAATTGGGGATCAGGCGACGGTTAACGGATTGCGGAAAGGATATGTTGATGATATGAAAGTTGAACCCAACAATGTTCTTGTTGAAATATCTCTTGATAATGATGTTATATTAAAAGAAGATGCAACTTTTGCTATTTCTATGCTGGATCTTATGGGCGGGAAAAAAATTGAAATATTCCCTGGTAATTCTTTGCAAGTTTATGATTTAAGCAAAGTAAGTGAAGGTCTTTTCTATGCGGATATCCCATCAGTATTGTCTCTTTTAGGATCTATGCAAGATGATTTTGTGACCGTTCTTAAAGATGTAAAACTTTCTTTAAGTTCAATTAATAAATATTTAACGGATGAAACGCTAAGTTCAGATGTAAAAAATTCAATATCAAATCTGAATTTGCTCACTGATAAAATGAATATCATACTTTCTGAAAATAGAATAGATATAAGGCAGTTATCACAAAATGCAGTGGAATTGACTGATCGAAGCAATCAGATATTAGCTAACAACAAGGAAAATATTGACCAATTGTTTGTAGATCTTAAATCTGTTTTTCAAAAAAGTGATACACTGCTTACAGATTTAAATAATTTAACCAAAGAAACTCTCAATCAGCAAAACAATGCAGGCAAACTTTTGTATGATGACAATATAGTTAACGATCTTAAGAAAACTTTACAGCAGGTCAATGATTTAACTTCTTTATTGATTGACCAATTAAAAAACGATGGAATTAATGTTGATGCTAACATTTTTTAGAAATATCATCTTAATATTTTTACTTTTCGCAAACTTAAGTCACTCATTTTCTGAATCAAATGATCCTATTCAGGGTAAATATGGGATGGTTGTTTCTGCCAGTAAAATTGCTTCGCAAGTTGGAATTGATATACTGAAAAAAGGTGGTAATGCTATTGATGCCGCAGTTGCCGTAGGATTCGCATTGGCTGTTACTTATCCATCAGCTGGTAATATTGGCGGTGGTGGATTTATGACGATCCACTTACAAAATGGAATTAGTACTACAATTGACTATCGAGAAAATGCACCGTCTTCTGTTAATGAGTTTATATACCAAGACTCAATAGGTAATGTATTAACTGAAAAAAGTCAATTTGGTGTAACTTCTACAGCTGTGCCGGGCAGTGTTGCCGGATTGATTTATGCTTTGGAAAAATATGGAAGTCTGAGTTTGGAAGAAGTAATTCAACCAGCAATTGATCTAGCTAAAGATGGTTTTTTATTAGAATACAGACTAGCTCAATCCATTAACTACGAAATTGATTTATTTAATCAATATGAATCTACAAAAAAGATTTTCACTAAAAATGGAATACCTTTTGAAGAAGGTGAGTTATTTATTCAGAAAGATCTTGCAAAAACTTTAGAACTAATTAAAAAATATGGCAGCAGTGGTTTTTATGAGGGTGAAACAGCCAATCTTATAGCTAAGCAAATCAATTTTGATGGAGGATATCTTAATTTAATTGATTTAAAAAACTATAGACCGATTGAAAGAAATCCAATAATAACTAATTACAGAGGATTTGAAGTTATTACAATTGGGCCGCCAAGTGCTGGTGGTGTTACACTTTTACAAATGCTAAATATTTTAGAGAACTTTTCATTTGATAAAAATGCATGGGGAGGAAGCTCCTATATCCACAAATTAGTTGAAACAATGAAGTATTCGTTTGCGGATAGATCGATGCATATTGGTGATCCTGATTTTTACAAAGTTCCACTAGATTGGCTATTATCAAAAGATTATGCAAAAAGTCTCTATTTAAAAATTGATAGTCTTGCCAAACCATCAATTGACATCTTACCTGGTGAGGAAAATGATTTTTCAGAAAGTGAAGAAACAACACACTATTCAATTATTGATAAAAATGGAAATGCAGTTAGCACAACAACAACTATAAACTCATCTTATGGTTCAGGTGTTATTGTTGACGGTGCTGGATTTTTCTTAAATAATGAAATGGACGACTTTAGTTCCAAACCCGGAGTTCCAAATCAATTTGGACTTTTAGGTAGTGAAGCAAATAAAATTGAACCAAATAAACGCATGGTAAGTTCAATGTCTCCAACTATTATATTAAAAGATAATAAGCCATATATGATTGTTGGTTCACCAGGCGGATCTACTATTTCTACAGTTGTGTTGCAAGTAATTCTCAATGTTCTTGATTTTGATATGGATATACAAAAAGCAATAGATATGTCAAGAATTCATCATCAATGGCTACCAGATAAATTATTTTATGAAGAATTTTCTCTATCTCTTGATGTAAAAAAATCTCTTTTAAATATGAATTATATTTTCGGTGCTGAACGAACCTTAGGTAGAGTAGAAGGAATAATTGTGGATTCTAAAAATCAAATATACCTTGGTGCAACTGATCCGCGTGGATTTGGTGCTGCAATAGGCTATTAAAGGGAACCAAATGGTTATTGGAATTGGTATTGATATAATTGAGATAGATAGAATAAAAAATAGTGTCGATAAATTTGGTGATGCTTTTTTAAATAAAATCTACACACAAAATGAATTAGACTATTGCCTCTCAAAACATAATAAGTATCAGCATCTTGCAGCACGATTTGCAGCAAAGGAAGCTATTTACAAAGCACTTGCAAGTAGCTGGGAGAAGGAAGCATCCTGGAAGAGTATGGAAATTACTAACGAACTAAATGGTTTACCTGTTGTTGCATTTTTCGGAAAACTTAAAGAGTATTTGTCCGATGATAAAGATATTAAGATATCATTAAGTCATTCAGAAAATTATGTTACTGGTGTTGCCATAATATTTAGGAAAGTTTAACCTTTTTGAATTATAATAAACGAATTGAAAAACTAAGTAACAATTTGTAGCTTAAATCAATAAATATTATTAAAAATGAAAAATAACTGGTATAAATATTTTAATTATGGTACTATTATACTTGCTTTAATTGCGGCTGTACTTCTTTTTTTAGAAAAACTTCCTTTAGATTGGTATATACCAGTTCTTATTTTTATGGTGATAGTTTTTATTCTTCGAATAATCGTAAGATTTTATATAGTTAAAGTTTCAAAAATAAAAGATTAAGGGTAATTGTCTTCGAAAGATCGATTCCAATAAATGGAAAACTCAATTCAAAAGTGTTAGTTCTAAATCAAAGTTATGAACCACTATCGATTTGCAGTATTCGCAAAGCATTTGTTCTCCTTTATCTAGGTAAAGCCGAGCCAGTGATAAATGATGATAGAAAATCACTTCATTCAATTTCAAAATCTTATCCTTGGCCAAGTATTATAAAAATTAATAAGTTTATAAAACTGCCCTATAAAAAAGTAATATTAACCAGAAAAAATATTTTGAGAAGAGATTCTTTTAAATGTGCATATTGCGGAAGGGCGGATATTCCTTTAACTGTAGATCACGTTTTTCCTCGTGCTCGCGGTGGTGATGAATCATGGGAAAATCTTATTACAGCATGTACTTTTTGCAATAATAAAAAGGGTGATCGAACACCCGAAGAAGCAAATATGAAATTGTTAATCAGACCCTTTAAACCAAGTCATATCTTGTTTATCAAAAATGTTGTTGGCAGACTTGATGAACGATGGAAACCATATCTGTATCTTTCCTGAAACTTAAGTGCATTATTATTATCTTTCACTATAAAAATTTCACAATCTTGTTAAAAAATGTCTAAAAAAAGAATATTAAGCGGAATGAGACCGACAGGTAAATTGCACATCGGTCATTATGTTGGCGCTCTTGAAAACTGGGTAAAACTTCAGAATGAATATGAAAGTTTTCATCTAATTGCTGATTATCATGTTTTAACTACAAGTTTAGATACAAAGGATGTTTATCAAAATTCTATTGATATGTTAATTGATTGGCTTGCGGCTGGATTAGATCCTAAAATAAGTCCAATGTTTCGTCAGTCACAAATTAAACAACACACCGAATTGAATTTGATCTTTAGTATGCTTGTTACAGTAAATCGCTTGGAAAGAAATCCTACACTTAAAGATCAAGTAAGAGATTTGAATATTGAAAATGTAGTTTACGGACATCTTGGATATCCGGTGCTTCAAACTGCTGATATTTTACTATATAAAGGTGATGCAGTTCCAGTGGGCGATGACCAAGTTCCGCATATTGAAATCTCACGTGAGATCGCCAGAAGATTTAACAATCAGTATGGTGATGTTTTTCCTGAACCGGAAGCTTTATTAACAAAGTTTTCTAGGCTCTCAGGTTTGGATGGGAATGCGAAGATGAGTAAATCTTTAGGGAATACTATCTTACTTTCAGATGATGTTGAAACAGTAAAACAAAGAATGAAGAAAGCTGCGATTGATCCAAATAAAATAAAAAAAGAAACTCCCGGTAATCCAGATGTATGCACAGTTTTCTCATATCATAAAAAATTTAATTTTGAAAATATTGTTGAAATTGAGTCCGATTGCAGAAACGGTTCAATAGGCTGTTTTGATTGTAAAATGAAATGCGCATCCAAAATTTCAAGTTTTCTTGAACCGATTATTGAAAAAAGAAAATATTATGAATCAAGAATTGATGAAGTAAAAGATATTTTGCATGATGGTGAAAATCGCGGAAGAATTATCGCAGAACAAACAATGAATCAAGTTCATTACAAAATGATGTTAGGCTAATGTATAAAATAAAATTAGATCAGTTTGAAGGCCCTTTAGATTTACTTCTTTTCTTTATTAAAAGAGATGAACTAAATATTTATGATATTCCTATATCACGAATTACTAGTGAGTTTTTAGAATATGTAAACCTAATAAAATTAATGGATCTTGAAGTTGCTGGTGATTTTATTTTGATGGCTTCAACGCTAATGCACATAAAAGTAAGAATGTTGCTGCCGCGAGAAGTTGATGAACGTGGCGAAGAAATTGATCCGCGTGCAGATCTTATTAAAGCTTTACTTGAGTATAAAAAATATAAAGAAGTTGCCGAAGATTTAACATTCTTTGAATCAAATCAACGTAAAGTAAGTTTTAGAAGTAACTTCTCTGAAGATGAAATGGAATCACCACCGGAATATGATATTTTATTAAAGAATATTACAATTTACGATTTAGCAAAAGCTTTTAAGAAAGCAATTAAAGGATTAAAACCACAGGTCGTTCATGAAATTAAAAAAATAAATGTATCAATCGATGAACAGATTCAATTTATACTTGATAAAATTATTGAAAAAGGTGAAATACATTTTTTAAGTTTAGTTCATGGTATGAAAGAAAAAATTAGAATTGTGATTACTTTTGTAGCATTGCTTGAACTAACCAAGATGGAAAAAATAAGAATTAAAGAATCTCCTGATTTTAATGACTTTGTTATTTATGGCGGAGCAAATGGATAAAACTTATATATCAATTATTGAAGCGTTAATATTTTCTTCAGACGAACCAATTTCTGAAAATGAAATTATAAAAGCTATCAAGGGCATTGATGGTGAAGAAATTGAAATTACTACATCTGATGTGCATTCTGTTGTAGAAGACCTAAATAATGTTTATGAGACTAATGGTAATTCGTTTAAAATAAAAAAAATAGCCAATGGCTTTTTATTTGCCACAACAGAAATAAGCGCGAAGTATGTTGGTTTTTTATCATCTGAAAAATCTAAGAGAAGACTAAGTCAGGCGGCATTAGAAACACTAGCAATCATTGCATATAAACAGCCAATTACCAAACCAGAACTTGAACAAATCCGTGGTGTAAATTCTGATTATATATTAACTACACTTCTAGAAAAAAATCTTATTACTATTTCCGGTAGAGCGGAAACTATTGGAAGACCTTTACTTTATGCTACAACTACAGAATTTCTAAAATACTTTGGTTTGTATAATCTAAGTGATTTACCAAAACCACGAGAGATAGAAGAGATAATGAAAGACGAAGATTTTATTGAACAGAAAAATAAAATAATGATGAACCTTGTTGAAGAAACACTTGAACAGGAATTAGAAAATTCGGAAGAAAATAATGACTCGATTGAATAAGTTTATTGCTGATAGTGGATTAACATCAAGAAGAAAAGCTGAGGAATTAATTTTACAAGGCAGAGTTTCTGTTAATAGTACAACCATAACTAAACTTGCTTTTGAAGTGGACAATGAAAAAGATACTGTTTTTGTTGACGGTGAAAAAATTAAGCAAGCTGATCATGTTTATTATCTTATGAATAAGCCTAAAGGTGCTGTAACTACTACTGATGATGAGAAGAAAAGGATGACAGTTACTGATTTGATAAAATCAAAACAGAAAATATTTCCTGTCGGTAGATTAGACTATAATACGACTGGAGTACTAATTTTAACAAATGATGGTGATTTTGCTCAGAAGTTAATTCACCCGAAGAACAATATTATTAGAGAATATGAAGTTAGTCTGGATAAAGATCTCGATTTTGAACATGAAAAAACATTGTTAAAGGGTGTATTTATAGATGGAACAAGAGGGAAGTTTATTGCAATAAAATATGGCAAAAAGAAAAGTAGAAAAAATATTATAGTACAATGCACTGAAGGAAGAAATCATTTCGTAAAAAAAATGTTTACAACATTAAATTATACGGTTGAAAAATTACATAGAAGTAGTTTTGCAGGACTTGTACCTGACATACCAATAGGGTCCTATAGAAAGCTTAGTAATGAAGAAATACAAAAATTATCTAAATAAATATTTGAGTTTAATTCTTTTTGTCTTAGCTGCAAATATTAGTATTGCTCAAGACAGTACAGAAATTAAAAAAGATACATTGCAAAGGTTTTCGTATTCAACAATTTCAGAATTGCAGCAGCAATTTGAGGATATATTTAATGACAATAGTTTTAGAAATGCTAATTGGGGTGTTGTTATTCAATCATTAGAAAATGGCGAGTATTTTTACAAACGAAATGAAGATAAATTTTTTGTTCCAGCCTCAAATCTTAAGTTATTCACTTCTTCCGCAGGATTATTATTATTAGGTAGTGATTATAGATTTTCAACAAATGTTTTATTGAATGGATATCAATCAGGTTCAACTATTTATGGGGATTTAATTATCCAGGGTAGAGGTGATCCAACAATTTCAGGCAGATTTTATAACAATGATATAAATTATGTTTTTGATACCTGGATTGATTCGTTATTAGAAATGGGCGTTAAAAATATCAAAGGTAATATTGTTGGTGATGATAATCTTTTTGAAGATGTTGGATTAGGAAATGGCTGGGCATGGGATTATGAAACGGATTGGTATTCAGCTCAATCAAGTGCTATTTCTTTTAACGATAATTGTGTTGATATTACAATTAAATATGATCAGAAATTTGATTCTGTCATCATATCAACCAGACCTCAGTTAAGAAACATTGTATTGCTTAATCATGTAAAACCTGCTTCAGGTTCCGAAAAAACATCGATTGAAGTGTTTCGTGAACGAGGTACAAATGTTATTACAGTTTCTGGAAAATTTCGAAAGGGTTTAGATAGTTTAATTACATACTCAACCGTTCAAAATCCAACTCAATATACGATTCTTGCGTTAAAAAGCAGACTTGAAAAAAGAGGAATTCGTGTTAATGGTTACGCAATCGATATTGATGACTACGATCGTATTATAAACTATAATGATCTTGAGTTATTATTTATATCATACTCGGAACCATTATCTGAAATTATAAAGGTTATAAATAAGGGCAGTCAGAATTTTTTTGCAGAGCAATTATTAAAAACAATAGGTTTAGAAAAATTAGGATTTGGTTCCGTTTCGAACGGAATAACTTCACTTAAAGAAGTATTTATTGATATAGGATTGAATCCAGATAATATCGTAATGGTGGATGGTAGTGGATTATCACCATTAAATATGGTAACACCAAGACAAATAGTAGAATTACTTAAGTATATGAAATCAAATAAAAAATTATTTGTTGATTTCTATAACTCATTACCAATTGCAGGTATTGATGGTACTTTGGGTAAACGATTAAAGAACACATCAGCCGAAAATGTTGTACGTGCAAAAACTGGTTATATAAGTCATGTAAGAAGTCTCTCAGGATACGCTTTAACAGGTGATAATGAACCAATTGCATTTTCAATGATTGCTAATAATTTTAGTGTACCTGTTAAACTTGCAGAAAATATTCAGGACCTAGTTTGTTTAAGATTAACCAATTTCAGGAGAAAATAATTTGGAAAATAGTGTTCAGCCTACAGTTAACGAATTAATTAAAAGAAGATACGAAGAACTTGAGGAATTAAATAAAAATGGAGTTGAAACATTTGCTTACTCATTTGATGTAAACTCTGATTCACAATCAATTAAAAATAATTTTGCAGAAGGTGTAGAAGTAAATGTAAAGATAGCCGGAAGAATTATGGCAATACGCAGAATGGGTAAAGCATCTTTTGCACATATTCAAGATCAAAACGGCAGAATTCAGGTTTATCTTAAGAAAGATGAAATTGGTGAATCTTATGATTCTTTTAAGTTGATGGATATTGGAGATATAATTGGTGTAGAAGGTTTTGTGTTTAAAACAAAAACAGGTGAAATATCTGTACATACAAGAGAATTAAAATTATTAAGTAAATCACTACAACCACTGCCAATTGCTAAAGAAGTTATTGATGAACAAGGTAATAAAGTTATATATGACCAATTTGCTGATAAAGAATTAAGATACAGAAGAAGATATGTTGATTTAATTGTTAACCCCGAAATTAAAGATGTTTTTATAAAACGAAGTAAAATAATTTCTGCAATTCGAAGCTTTTTAGACAAAAATGGTTATCTGGAAGTCGAGACTCCAATTCTTCAACCACTTTATGGTGGTGCGGCTGCAAGACCATTTGTAACTCATCATAATGCATTAGATACTGAATTGTACTTAAGAATCGCTGATGAACTCTATTTGAAAAGATTAATTGTTGGTGGATTTGATGGTGTATATGAAATTTCTAAAGATTTTAGAAATGAAGGTATGGATCGATCTCATAATCCAGAGTTTACGATGATGGAACTTTATGTCCCTTATAAAGATTACAATTGGATGATGGAATTTGTAGAGCAAATGTTTGAACAAGTTTGTACAAATGTTTTTAATACTCTTTCTTTTAAGGTAGATGATCAGGAAATTAACTTCAAAGCGCCTTGGAAAAGGCTATCAATGATTGATGCAATTTCTGAAAAAACAGGATTAAATGTGATAACTTGTTCAGATGAGGAGTTGAAATCCGCATCAAAAAAAGTTGGTATAGATGTTTCTGTAATTCATTCACGCGCTAAATTGATTGACGAATTATTTAGCGTAACTGTTGAACCAACACTGATCCAACCAACTTTTATAATCGATTACCCGCTTGAACTATCACCTCTTGCAAAAAAACACCGTACAAAAGCAGGTGTTGTAGAACGATTTGAAGGATATGTTTTTGGAAGAGAGATTTGCAATGCTTTTTCCGAACTTAATGATCCAATTGATCAGCGAAATAGATTTGAAGATCAAGTTAAAATGCGTGATGAGGGTGATGATGAAGCGCACCAGATTGATGAAGATTTTATTCGTGCCCTTGAATACGGTATGCCGCCAACAGCAGGTCTTGGAGTTGGTATTGATAGGATTGTTATGCTTTTAACAAATCAACCTTCAATAAGAGATGTAATTTTCTTTCCACAAATGAAACCAGAAGTTAAAGGATAAATTGGAAATAAATTTTGCCTTATTATGATATTTGAAAATGGTTATTTAGCACTTTAGAATAATTACGGAGATAATTAATGTTTTTTAGATCAATGAAATTTCCATATTTACTATTTGCCACAGTTATAGGGATTGTACTTGGAGTGTTTTTAAATAAAGCATTTTCTGGTGATAATCTTAGAGAAAGTATTAGAAAGTTTAATGATGTATTAACTTTTACTGAAAAGTATTATGTGGAAGAAGTTGACACTCAAAAATTAGTTGAATCTGCTATAAATGGCATGTTGGGCGAACTCGATCCACATTCAGTTTATATTTCACCACATGAGTTTATGCAAGTTGAAGAATCATTTCGTGGTGATTTTGAAGGAATTGGTATTGAGTTTCAAATTGTTAATGATACATTAACAGTTGTCTCAGCCATAACCGGTGGACCCAGTGAAGCTTTAGGAATTTTATCAGGTGATAGAATTATTAAAATAGATGGAACTGAAGTAATAGGAATCTCAAATGATGAAGTAAGAAAAAAACTTCGTGGTAAAAAAGGTACTGAGGTAAAAGTCACAATCTCCAGGTCAGGCGTATTAAAACAAATCGATTACACAATTCTTAGAGATAAGATTCCATTATATTCGGTTGACACACATTTTATGATGGATGCAAATACTGGTTATGTAAGTGTTTCTAGATTTTCTGAAACAACTTATGATGAATTGGTTGAAGCATTAAATGATTTAAATAAAAACGGTATGAACCAACTCGTTTTGGACTTACGTGGTAATCCGGGCGGATATTTAAGCCAAGCTGTCAAGATCAGTGATTTATTTATTGATGGCAAGAAAAAGATCGTTTATACTGAAGGAAGAAAAAAAGAATTTGATGAAGAATATTTTGCTTCTGAAACTTCAAAATTTGAAAAGATTCCATTAATAATTCTTATTAATAGAGGTAGTGCTTCAGCTAGTGAAATTGTTTCTGGCGCTGTACAAGATTGGGATAGGGGACTTATTGTTGGTGAAACTTCATTTGGAAAAGGACTTGTACAAAGACAATTTGATCTCCCGGATAACTCTGCTTTACGTTTAACAATTTCACAATATTTCACTCCGAGCGGAAGATTAATTCAAAGAGATTATAAAAATAAAAAAAGTAAAGAAGAATATTATTCCGAATTAAATGAAAATGAAGAAGTTGAAGGTGATAATCTAAATCATACAGCTGAGGAAGATTCTGTAAAACCTGAATTTAAAACCAAAGGCGGTAGAGTTGTATTTGGCGGAGGTGGAATAACGCCAGATTATATTGTGAAATCAGGATTGATTACTACATATACTCAAAATCTACTTAGAAAAAATATTTTTTATACTTTTATTCTTGATTATCTGGACAATAATGGTGTATCAATAAAACAAAAATATAATGATGATCTAAAATATTTTAATGAAAATTTCAAGATATCAGAAAGTTTTTTAACAGATTTTATTTCTTTTGCAAAATCAAAAGAAGTTGAATTTAATGAGGTAGAATATCAAAAAGATAAAGAATACATTACAGCAAGATTAAAAGCCCAAATAGCAAGAAACTATTGGAAAAATGAAGGATGGTACTCAGTTTTATTAGCAACAGATGATCAATTAGTAAAAGCATTAACACTTTTTAACGAAGCAAAAGATTTAGCAAAACTAAAGTGAAAAAGTATTTAATTACGATTTTTTTAATTGGATTTTCTTTTTGTTTTTTTGGATTTTTTATTGTTTCCAAAAATCAAAATAATTCAAAAGTTCATAAAAAAATTGAAGTTGGGGAAGAAATAACCTACGTTGTAAAATATCTTGCTTTTGAAATTGGAGAAATTAAACTTAAAGTATTTAAAGAATCGTCAGAAGATAAAGACACACTCTTTAGTGCAATCGCTTATATCAACTCTTACAATGGAATTCCTTTTGTAGATCTTCATCAAATATATGAAACAAAATTTGATCAGAATGAAGTCTCACATTACTTCAAAGGAAGTATTCTATCAGAAGACACAACATTTACAAAATATTATTTCAATCGAGACAAAAAAAATATCCATATAATTAAAGGACGAGAAAGAACAAATGAAATCTGGACAGACTCTTTAGTTAATTATGATCGTGATTATCAGGATGGACTTTCATTATTTTATTTTGCAAGGATGAGAACAGGAAAACAAAAAAAAGTAAATGTACCTGTATTTATAAATGAAAAGTATGAAAAAACTTATATTCAGTTCTATAATGAAAATGAAGATATGGATATTGATGCAATTGATTATGATATTGATTGTGTACGATTGGATGGTGAAACCGAGTTTAGAGGCATATTCGGATTAACCGGATATTTTGAAGGATGGTTTTCAAATGATGAGTATGCTGTTCCAATTGTTGCGAAGATGCAAGTTCTGATAGGTAGTATTACTTTGGAATTAAAACATTGGAAGAAAAAAGGATGGATGCCGCCAAGATACAAAGACTGATAAAATCTGATCGGGAATTAAAACTGTTTCCATATAATGATTTATTTCCATCTATTGATAAATCGGTTTTTCTTGCATCAGGTGTAAAAATAATTGGAGATGTAAGTATTGGATCTCACTCTAGTGTCTGGTACAATTGTGTAATTAGAGGAGATGTTCATTACATTAAAATAGGTGAAATGACTAATATTCAGGATTGCTCAATGCTACAC
>JBATOT010000124.1:0-7204 GCA_049291095.1 Ignavibacteriaceae bacterium
GGTAGACCAGTTTATTCATTTACAAAACCAGCAACTAATACTGCTTGGTCTTCTTTAGATCTAGCTTCACGCTGGCAGATGCAATTAGGATTGAGATACTCATTCTAATTTGTAAACTTGTTCCTAAATTAAAGGCGATCTTCGGATCGCCTTTTTTTGTTTGATTTAATTCAATTTCTGAAATCTATAAAGTAATTTGGTTTGGAATTTATTGACTTAGTCACTGTAGTTTTTGAAATCACACCTATTTCTTATTATGTCTTATTTTTCTGAATTGTTATTATAGCTTTGGAATCAATTTATTGTTTTGTGGTTTAGATATTTAAATAAAAAAAATGACATCTTTTTAGAAAGATGTCATCTTCTATTTTCTTAGAGGAAGATAAAATACTAATGTAAAAGTTTTAAAACTCTATCTGGTCTTATTGAACTTAACAATTTAAATAACTCAGAAAACGGAATTTCTCTATCCCAGGAAAACAGTGTAATAAAAGCTTCACCGATTACAGCATCCCGAGGTACCAAACCCCAAAATCGGCTATCTGCACTGTTATCTCTATTATCACCCATCATGAAATAATAATCTTTTTTAAATGTGTATGATGAAACAGGAATATTATCAACCACCACTGCATTACCTTTAATTTCAACAACTCTGTTTCCATATTCTCTATCGATTATTGTTCTCCACTGTTCAACATTGTAAATGTTCAATGGAATTGTCATTCCCTTTTTGGGTATAACCAAAGGACCATAATTATCTTCATTCCAGGGCATTCCTTTCGGGAAAATTCGTGGCTGCACATATCCTTTTGGAAAAGGCCTTAAGTAACTGCCATATTGCCCACCATAATATTTAATGAAAGGAGGTTTCCAGAATTCTTTACCATTAACCAAAACAACTTTGTCTATTATTTCTACAGTATCACCCGGAGTACCGATACACCGTTTAACATAATTGAGATTTTTTTCATTTGGTACAAGTTGATCTCTATCACCCGGATATTCAAACACAACAATATCTTTTGGTTTTGGATCTTTAAATGCCGGAAGTGTAAAATAGGGAAGTGCCACTTCTGTAAAAGGGATATAACGTGGTGAACTTGAACCATAAATAAATTTATTTACAAGTACAAAATCTCCTATTAAAATCGTGTCTTCCATAGATCCAGTTGGTATTCTGGTATTTTGAATAACAAAAGTTATTATTACAAGTGCAGCAATACCAGCAAATGCTAATTGTTTGAAAAATTCAGCAATTTTACCAGCAATTGTAGTTGGTTTTGGTTTTTCTTTTTTCTTAAAAAAGTTTTTCAGTTTTTCCTGAAATGACAATGGACTCTCCTGAATAATTAATAATTTTTATCGCAATAGTTCTAATTTAGTTTTCAATAACTCATTTACAAGTTTTGGGTTGGCTTTACCTTTTGATTCTTTCATCACCTGTCCAACAAAAAATCCAAAAACTTTTTCTTTACCTGAACGATATTCTTCAACTTGTTCCGCATTCGCATTAATAATCTTTTGAATAATCGCTTCAATTTCTGATGTATCTGAAATCTGAACAAGATTTTTTTCTTTTACTATTTGTTCAGGATCAGAATTATTTTCCAACATTAAAGGAAATATTTCTTTAGCAATTTTTCCGCTTATCGTTCCAGCTTTAATAAGATTAATAAGCTTACCCAAATTTAGCGGTGATATAGGGAAATCGGAAATATCAATTTTTTTATCATTTATTACAGCAAGTACATCACCTGTTACCCAGTTACTTGCAATTTTATATTCATCAGTAACTGAAATCACTTTTTCATAATAACTAGCCAGTGATTTAGTCTGTGTGAGGACTTCGGAATCATAAACAGGAAGTGAAAAAACTGACACAAATCTTTTTAATTTAGCTTCAGGTAACTCAGGAAGAGATTTACTTATTTCATTTTTCCATTCTTCATCAACAATAACAGGAAGCAAATCTGGATCAGGAAAATATCTGTAATCGTTGGCTTCTTCTTTACTTCTCATTGGATAGGCTTCGTTTGTATCAGCATCCCAAAGTAAAGTTTGTTGAACTATTCGCTCGCCATCTTCAATCAATTCGATTTGTCTTTTTATTTCAAACTCAATAGCGCGTTCAACATTCCTGAATGAGTTCATATTTTTAATTTCAGTCTTTGTCCCTAATTCAGTCTCACCTTTTAATCGAACAGAAATATTTGCATCACATCTTAAAGAACCTTCTTCCATATTTCCATCACAAATACCAAGATATTGTACGATCTGTTTAATTTTACTTAAGTATAGATAAGCTTCTTCAGCAGTGCGTATATCAGGCTCACTAACAATTTCCATAAGCGGAACTCCGCATCTGTTTACATCCACAAGCGTATCAGAACTTTGATCGTGAATAGATTTGCCGGCGTCTTCTTCCATGTGGATTCGTGTAATCCCAATCTTTTTTGATGAACTATTTTTAGGACTAATCTCGATAAATCCATTCTCACAAATTGGTTCTTCGTACTGTGATATTTGATATCCTTTAGGAAGATCCGGATAGAAATAATTTTTTCTTGCAAATATTGATTGTTCATTAATTCTGCAATTAGTTGCTAATCCCATTAGAGTAGTGTACTCAACAACTTTTTTGTTAAGAACAGGTAAAACTCCGGGATGCCCTAAACAAACAGGACAAGTATTGCTGTTGGGATCATTACCAAACTTAGTTGAACATCCGCAAAAAATTTTTGAGTCTGTTAAAAGCTGGGTGTGAACTTCTAAACCAATTACTGCTTCGTATTTTGTATTCATAAAATGTGATTGTTTCTGCGGGCAAATATATAGATGATATTCTTTATATAGAAAGATGAAAATAAATCTATTATGATAGTCGGATTATATGTTTGCTCTACGGTTTTATCTTACTTTAGATATAACTATTTTTTTGAAGTAGTTAACTAATTGATAGCATATTATGCAGAGAGTACAAAAAATTGGATTTGTTGTTGGATTGTTATCCTTTCTAATAATTCTGATTTTTTTTAATCCTGATCCCGAAAACCCGAATGTTGGTAAAGTAGCCGCAGTAGCTGTTCTTATGGCAATCTGGTGGATTACTGAAGCTTTACCTATGGCTGCAACATCATTGGTTCCATTAGTTTTTTTTCCGATGCTTGGCGTTTTATCCGGTTCTGAAATTTCAGGTTCATACATTAACTCTGTTATCTTTCTGTTTATTGGTGGATTTATGCTGGCTATAGCTATGGAAAATTGGGGATTGCATAAACGAATTGCTCTTAAAATTATTTCAATCTTTGGAGGAACAGCAAATTCAATATTGTTTGGATTTATGTTTTCAGCTGCATTTCTTTCTATGTGGATTTCAAACACAGCAACAGCAGTTATGATGTTACCGATTGCACTCGCTGTTATCACAAAAATTGAAAATGAATTTGGTAAAGATGAAACCAAAAATTTTTCAAAATCGGTATTGCTGGGTATTGCATATTCCTGTTCAATCGGTGGAATAGCTACTTTAATTGGTACTCCACCAAATTTAGCTCTAGTAAGAATTCATAAAATTGCTTTTCCCAATGCGCCGCAAATATCTTTTGGTGATTGGATGTTGCTCGCATTTCCTATTACAATTATTCTTTTAATTCTTACAGCAATTCTTTTATCCAAGATATTTTTCAAATCAAATAAGAACATTAGAATTAGTAACGACTTTATTACAAATGAATACAAATCATTAGGCAGTTTTTCTTTTCCTGAAAAAGTAATTGCAATTATATTTAGTATGACTTCTTTGCTCTGGATATTTAGGACGGATCTGAATCTTGGGTTTACAAAAATAACCGGTTGGTCTTCAATTTTTTCAGTTCCGGATTTTATAGATGATGGAACGATCGCAATTACAATGGCGTTTTTACTATTTCTATTTCCATCAAAGGATGAAAAACAAAAAACAATTCTTTCTGCAAATGTATTTGAGCAAATTCCCTGGGGAATAATTCTCCTATTTGGCGGCGGATTTGCGCTGGCAACTGCGTTCAGTTCAAGCGGGTTATCGCAGTTTATTGGAAATAATTTACGTGGGTTATCACACATCCCAACTTTTGTGTTGGTACTAATCATTTGTGTAATAATTAATTTTTTAACTGAATTAACATCAAACACTGCAACAACTCAAATGATACTTCCGATACTTGCATCTGTTTCAGTTGCAATTGGAATAAATCCTTTACTTCTTATGATTGCAGCGACATTATCAGCCTCTATGGCATTTATGATGCCTGTTGGAACGCCGCCTAACACAATAGTTTTTGCTAGTAAGAGATTGAGAATATCAGATATGGCAAGAACTGGAGTTGCACTAAATCTCGTTAGTGTAATTGTTATTGCACTGCTTGTTTATTTTATTGGCTCAATCATTTTTGATTTAAATACATTTCCTGATTGGGCAAAAATTCCAGAATAGAAGATAATTTTAACCACATCTTTTTAGCAGAAAATGATCATTCCTGAACATCATTCAAGTTTTTATTATATAATTATTGATAGTTAATTATATGCAACAAAAAATTAGTTTTCTTATATTGGTATTCGATTAATAAACACTTGGAAAAAATGAATTTTAGAATAATTGTATTTTTTTTGCTATTACTAGGCCAATCGATTTTAGCTCAAACAGCCTCAACTTATTTTCCATCGCAAACAGGTTACAAATGGAATTATGAATCAATTCCGTTAGATTCACTTAACAATCCGGTGAACTCTCAAAAATTCTTTTCAATAGATTCATTCGCTGTTGTTGCTCCTTTTAATGGAAAAAATGCAAATATAGTACTAACTAAAACTGGAACTCAAAACTCAATTAATATATTACCTTTCCTTGATTCATTGTATTACAACTTTGATAATTCCAATGGTTTCGAATACTTTAACCCAAGATTGGTTTCTGGATTGATTGGTAACATTGATACCACTCTAGGAATTAGTTTTTTAAATATTTTCAAGTCGTTAGAAGGATGGTATTCATATTTTAGATTTTCATCAGGTGTTAATTCATCTTATCAGGTCTTTTCTAAAGATACAACAATAACTGTGGATTCAATGTCTCTTCCTTTAAGATTTGAGTTAATAGGCAAAAGATTAGACGACGAAAATATAAATACTGCAATTGGAAGTTTTGATTGTAAAAAATTTTTACTGGAAAGAAGATTAAGCTATTTAGTAGTTATTCCTATTATTCAGGATACGATAGCCTTAAAAATCCTTGGTGTTGAAGAAACAGTTTGGGTAGCTCCTGACAACTGGAAAGTTAAAAGTTATATCCCTTCAACCAATGTTGATTTATCAATTTTAGGTGTTCCTGAATTTACAGTGCCTGGGCTTGAAACAAACATCATTCTGCCAATTACGGATGTGGAAGATGAGTTTCTCGCAATTACTAATTTTAAACTTTATCAGAATTACCCAAATCCATTTAATCCAAGCACAAAGATTAGCTGGCAAATACCGGTTAGCTCAAACGTTACATTAAAATTATTTAACTCACTTGGCGAAGAATTACAAACAATAGTGAACGATTATTTTAGTGCAGGATTTCATTCTAAAAATGTGATTCTTAGTGATAAATACCCGAGTGGAGTGTATTTCTATCAGATCCAAATTGGTAATCACATTCAGATTAAAAAAATGATTTTATTAAAATGATGTTTCTAATTGCAACTCTAATAATTCAAACAACAATTATTTTACTCATTTTTAGGGGAGTCAAATGTTCAACCAGAGATTAACAAATGTTTTTTATAGTCACGAAAAACAAACCGGAGAAATTCCTTTACGCAGTGAAATAGATGAAAAGTACAAGTGGAAACTAAATGATGTTTATATCAATGATGAAGAATGGGAAAAAGATTTTACATTTATTAAAGACAATCTTAATAAATATTCCCAGTATGAGGGATTGCTGTCAGATTCGGCAGTAAAATTAATTGAGTGTCTAAAGTTTGATGAAGAAATTGGAATAAAGTTAGAACGTTTATATCTATACTCAATGCTTTCTAAAGACAGTGATATGCGCGATGCTAAGTATCAGGGTATGGATGATAGAATTAAAAATATTTACGCCAATGTTTTAGCAGCAAGTGCATTTATAAGACCTGAATTATTAAAAATTGATGAAAACAAGTTACTTCAAATTATTAATTCAAATCCTGAATTGAATGTTTACAAGCATTTTTTTAATGATCTATTTAGATTTAGAAATCATACACTTGATAGAGAACAAGAAGAATTACTTGCAATGGCAAGTGAGGTAACACAAGTTCCTTACAACACATATTCACTTTTTACAAATGCTGATTTAAAATTTCCTAAGGTAGAAGATGAAAATGGACATGAAATTGAAATGTCACATTCAAGGTTTTATGCAGCACTTTACTCAAAGGATAGAGACTATCGCAGAAGAGCTTTTAAATCGTATTTAAAACCTTATGTGGATAATATAAATTCTTTTGGTTCCTTATATAACGGAAATCTCAAAGCCAATATATTTTATGCTAAAGCGAAGAAATATAAATCAGCAAGAGAAGCCGCATTGTTTAAAAATAATATACCAGTTTCTGCTTATGATAATCTTGTGGAATCTGTAAATGCTAATTTTGCTCCAATGCATCGCTGGGCTTCGTTAAAGAAAAAGCTGCTAGGTGTAGATGAACTTCACCCTTATGATGTATATGTTACTCTGTTCGATCAAAAGCACGAAAAAAAATATTCATACGAAGAGTCAATAAAGATTGTTTTAGATTCTCTTAGTTTAATGGGTGAAGATTATTTGAACTCATTAAAGAAAGCATTTGAAAATAGATGGATTGATGTATATGAGACTAAAGCTAAAAGAAGCGGAGCTTATTCATCAGGCACTACATTTGGAGTGCATCCGTATGTATTACTAAACTGGACTAACCTATTAAACGATGTATTTACTTTGGCACATGAGATGGGACATAATATGCATTCATATTATACGGGATTGTCTCAACCTTATACATACGCAAATTACTCAATATTTCTTGCAGAAGTTGCTTCAACTTTTAATGAAAACTTATTGTTGGATCATCTTATAACAAAATCAGAAACAAAAGAAGAAAAACTTTTCTTACTAGAAAAATATCTTAATAACATTACAACTACTGTATATAGG
>JBATOT010000125.1:0-77661 GCA_049291095.1 Ignavibacteriaceae bacterium
AATTGATTAAACAAAAACGACTGTGCTCGTTCTTGGTGGAAGTTTAGGTGCAGCATCCATCAATGAAGCAGTTGCAGGTTGCGTTGAGGAATTAGAAAATAAATCTCTACAAATCATCTGGCAGACAGGAAAAAATTATTATCCTAAGTATAAAAGTATTAATTTTGATTCCGTGAAAATTCTAGATTTTATTGAAGACATGAACAAAGCTTACTCGGCTTGTGATGTTTTAGTTGCGAGGGCCGGCGCAACAACAATTGCTGAGTTAACTGTTCTGGGAATTCCTTCAATATTAATTCCGTCACCCCACGTCGCGGAGAATCATCAATATTATAATGCTAAATCACTTGCAGATAGTAATGCTGCTGTGCTTGTTAAAGATTCGGACGTGAAAAATATTTTAAAGGATAAGATTTTAGAAGTGACTGCTGATGAAAAATTGCAAAAAAGTTTAAGTGAGAATGCAAAAAAAATCTCTAAACCAGAAGCAGCAAATGTAATCGCAAAGAGTGCAATAAATTTTGCAATGAGTGTATGACAGACGAACAATTAAAACATAAAAGTAAGTTCAAGTATAATATGTCGTTTTATTATCAATCAACAATTATATACTTCGTTGCTTTTGCAATTTACTTGTTGATAAGAGGGCAATTTGTTGAAAGTTCTTATACACTAATTACTCGGGACCCAATAATTTATTTATTGGCTTTTATTGTTGTCGTTTCATTGGTTGCATTGTTCTTCAATTTGTATCGTAACCGATACATTGAATTTAGTAACGAAGGATTAATTTTTAGTGATAGGTTTGGATCAAAACTTATTCACAAGAATGAGATTAAAGAAGTTAAGCTCGGTAAAGATAGACGATATGGTAAGTCAAACGCTTTAAAGCTTGTAAGGATAAAAATTAAAACAAGATTAAGACCATTTGTTGTAAGACCAAGCGATTATGAAAATGAAAACGAATTACTCAAAAAATTTCATCAACTTAAACTTGAAGTAGAAAAAGTATAGATGTTTAAGAATATTAAAAAAGTTCACTTTGTTGGCATCGGTGGAATTGGAATGAGCGGCATCGCTGAAATTCTTTTGAGTCAGGGATTTATTATATCCGGCTCAGACAAATCTAAAAGTGAAGTTACTGACAGATTAGAAAGTCTTGGAATAAAAGTTTATGAAGGTCATTCACCTGAAAATTTAAAAGATGCTGATGTACTTGTTTATTCTTCTGCAGTGCAGGTTGATAATCCAGAAGTTAAAGCTGCAATTGATAGAAAAATTCCTATCATAAAAAGAGCCGAAATGCTTGCTGAAACAATGCGAATGAAATATGGAATCGGTATTGCAGGAACACACGGCAAAACAACAACAACATCAATGGTTGGATTAACTTTAACGGAAGGTGGAATTGATCCTACAATAATTGTTGGTGGAAAACTTAGTGGACTTGGTGGAACAAATGCGAGGTTAGGTAACGGAGAATTTATTGTTGTTGAAGCAGATGAATTTGACAGAACATTTTTAAAGCTAACACCAACAATTGCAGCGCTAACAACTTTAGAAAGTGAACATCTTGATACATACAAAGATCTTGATGATATAAAATCAGCATTTATTGAATTTGCAAATAAAGTTCCTTTTTATGGTTTTGTAACATTGTGTTTGGATGAACCTGCATTGCAGGATATAATGCCAAACATCAATAAAAAAATTATTACTTATGGATTAAATGTTCAGGCTGATGTTCGTGCAACAGAAATAACACATAATGGATTTGCAAGCACTTACAAAGTAAAATATTTTGGAAAAGAACTTGGCGAGATAACTCTTAAGATTCCTGGTAAGCACAATATTAATAATTCTCTTGTCGCTGTTGTTATCGGCACTGAACTTGGGGTTGATTTTAAAATTATTAAATCAGCTTTGGAATCTTTCTCCGGTGTTTATAGAAGATTTGAAGTAAAGTATAATAAAGAAATTTTAGTGATTGATGATTACGCACATCATCCAACAGAATCTGCAGCAACATTAAAAGGAATTAGAGACGGCTGGGATAGGAGATTGATTGTAGTTTTTCAACCGCATCTTTATTCGCGTACAAAAGATTTTTACCAGGAGTTTGGAAGAGCGTTTCTTAATTCAGACGTTTTTATTTGTACTGATGTTTATCCGGCAAGAGAACTTCCTATTGAAGGAGTTACTGGAGATTTAATTGCCTCAACAACAAAAAAGTTTGGGCACAAGAATGTTCATTACGTTGCAGATAAAAATGAAGTTCCTGCTTTGTTAAATGAAATTAAAAAAGATGGTGATATAATTGTTACGATGGGCGCAGGTGATATCTGGAAATTTGGTGAACAATTTGTTGCGATGTTAAAAAAATAAAAATGAAAAAAGATTTTGGAAAAATATTTGGTGTCATTTTTTTATCGGTTCTGGTGCTTTCGATTTTGTACTTGTCTCTTTTTACATATAACGAAAAGGGAAAAGAGGAAATTAAAATGATAAATGTTTATGGAAATAACTTGTTGAGTAAAGAAATCTATATGCGGTTTGCGGATATGGATCAATCATCTGTTTATGATGATTTAAATCTTAATATAATCAAAAGAAGAATTGAAGAACATCCATATGTTGCAAAAGCAGAAGTAAAATCTGATGGACGAGGCAATGTTGAAGTGAGAATTAAAGAAAAAGATATTTATGCGGTATTATTAAGCAGAACTGAACCATACTTTTTAACAAACGATTTTGAATTATTAAAGATTCATGAGTTTACAACTTATTCTGATATTCCCGTGATTAGCAATTTCAGATTATCTGAGAAACTTATTCCAGCCAAAGTTTATAGAAGTGAAGATATTGTTGATGCATTTAGGATTATTGATGCAGCAAAAATCACTGATATTGAATTAGCAAAAAAACTTTCTGAAATAAATCTAAAAAACGGCGGCGATGTTGTGTTAACATTTTCAGGTGTTAATTATCCTGTTGTATTTGGAAGAGGAAATGAATCGAAAAAAATGATTTACTTAAGTTTGGTTTGGGAAAGAATTAATAATTTAAAAGCAAGTTTTCAAAACACAGAATACATAGATTTAAGATTTAATAACGAAGCTTACATTGGAAGCAAAGAAAACACAGGCTTGATTTAATGAAAAAAGATATTCTAGTTGGATTGGATTTAGGTACAACAAAAGTTTGCGCAGTAATCGCTGAAAAGATTTCTGAACAAAATAAAATTGATGTACTTGGATTTGGTGTGGCTCCATCTGAAGGATTACATAAAGGATTGGTTGCAAACATTGGCAAAACAGCCGAAGCAATTAAATCAGCAATGGCTATCGCATCTAACAGAGCTGGATTTGAAGTTACCACAGTCAATGTTGGTGTTGCCGGCGAACATATTACAAGCATTCGCCATAGAAATTATGTAACGATCAATCGTGATGAAAAAGAAATTACAAAAGAAGATTTAGATAGATTAGAAGCTGATGTTCGTACAATTAGAATTCCAAGTGACAGACAAATTCTTCACATAATTCCTGAAGAGTTTTCTATAGATCATCAAAGCGGAATTGAAAATCCAATTGGAATGTCTGGATCGAGATTAGAAGCAAGTAATCACGTTGTTCTTGCATCAATACCAGCTATGGAAAATATTAGAAAATCAGTTGAACGAGCTGGTTACCAGGTTCAGGATTATATCTTACAACCAATTGCATCAAGTGCATCTGTGCTGGAAGAAAGTGAAAAAGATCTTGGAGTAGCTTTAATTGATATTGGCGGCGGAACAACTGATATCGCGATCTATCATAAAAAAGCAATTAAACATACAAGAGTAATTGGTGTAGCCGGAAATCAGGTTACAAATGATATTCGTGAATCACTTGGTGTTATGACAGATGAAGCTGAGCGATTAAAAAAAGAATATGGTTATGCAAGCGAAAGTGCAATCATAAAAGATGAAGATATTTTAATTAAAGGTGTTGGCGCAAGAGGGAATACAAAAATTCCAATTTCTTTGCTTACACAAATTATAAGTTTAAGAATGAAGGAACTGTTTACTTTAGTTGATAATGAATTACGCACAGCAGGATTCAAATCCAAAATTAAAGCTGGAATTGTGCTTACTGGCGGAGGGTCATTGTTAAGAGGCGTAACAGAATTAGCAGAAGAAGTTTTTGGTTTACCAACCAGAATTGGTGTTCCGCAGGAATTAGGTGCAGGGTTATCAAATGAAATTGAAAGTCCTGAGTTTGCAACTGTAGCTGGTTTGATAAGAGGAATACCAGGAGGAAAATCGAGTGAATACCAGGTTTTGATTAAAAAGCAAAAAGAAAAATCCAGTAATCAACTCGGCAAGATCATAAAAAAAGTGCAAGATTTTTTTAACGAATTATAAAATCATTATAGGAGGACCTATGTCGCGATTCGCAACCATCGATAAAGAAAAACCGATGTCAGCAGTGTTAAAAGTTGTTGGTGTTGGCGGCGGAGGCTGTAATGCCATCGAAAGTATGATTGCACGCGGATTAAGTGGTGTAGAATACATCGCTGTAAATACTGATTCACAGGTGCTAAGAAGCAGTACTGCAACTTTAAAAGTTCAGGTCGGTAATGCAATTACCCGCGGCTTAGGTGCCGGTGCTGATCCTAACATCGGAAGAAAATCTGCTGAAGAAGATCGTGATCAAATAGCAGATGTACTTTCCGGAAGTGATATGGTATTTATCACAGCTGGTATGGGCGGCGGAACAGGAACTGGCGCTGCTCCAGTGATTGCATCAATTGCAAAAAGCATAGGAGCTCTTGTAGTTGGTATCGTTACAAAACCTTTCCGATGGGAAGGCAAAACAAGAATGATGAATGCTGAAAGAGGAATACAGGAATTGCGTCAGCATGTTGATAGCTTGATTGTTATTCCTAATGAAAGACTATTAAATATTTTGGATAAAGCAACAAATGCATTTGCAGCTTTTGATAAACCAAACGAAGTTCTATACGAAGCAACTCGTGGTATTGCAGATATCATTACGATTGAAGGATTGATCAATGTAGATTTTGCAGATGTACGTGCAGTAATGAATTCAAGCGGTGAAGCTTTAATGGGATGCGGAATTGCAAGTGGTGAAAATCGTGCAATTGAAGCAGCACAAAAAGCTATCTCGAGTCCTTTACTTGAAGGTGTAAATATTAAAGGTGCAAAGAGTGTACTTGTTAATGTTACAGGATCAAGCAGTATGACAATGCAGGAAATTAATGAAGGTAATAATGTTATCTTTGATGCCGCTGGTGATGAAGCAAACGTAATATTTGGCGTTGTTAAGAAAGAAGAAATGAATGATTACATTTCTTACACAGTTA
Source organism: Ignavibacteriaceae bacterium (assembly GCA_049291095.1). Lineage (GTDB taxonomy): Bacteria > Bacteroidota > Ignavibacteria > Ignavibacteriales > Ignavibacteriaceae > IGN3. The sequence goes on from JBATOT010000125.1 coordinate 5,368, forward strand.
TTGCAACAGGATTTGATAGTGCAAGAGGAAACAACTTTGCTAATAAAAATGTAACAATAAAAAAACAGCCAACTTCACTTACTGATAAGATTCACAGTGGTTTTAGTTTATTTGGACCAGAAAATGTTGACTCAAATGATCTGGATGTTCCAACAATTTTAAGAGTTAACAGTCCAAAAACTTCAATCGAAGATGATGAAGAAAAAAATACTCCAAGTGGATTTGCTGTTGAAAACTCCAGATATTCTTGGGCAAAAGAAAGAAACGAGAAAAAGGATGATTCTAATGATGACGATAGCTCATCATTCTTAAGAATGATTATGGATTAAGTCATTAATAACATCTGAAAAATAACTTTACTTGAGTCATCCTGAATTTATTTCAGGATCAAAAAGTCAGATTCCGAAATATATTCGGAATGACAAAAAGAAGGCTTACAATTTTTCAGATGTAAAAAAATTAAATATTTTTTCAGTAAGTAATTCAGAGAGGATTTATGAGTGATAAGCATTCAAATTCTGAGTGTGAGAATATTCTCTCTGCAAAAGAGATTGAAAAAAATCTGTTTAACAGTAAAGAGCACTCCGAACAATTAGACCGCATTATCAAATCAAAAGGTAAACTTGTTGTTTACCTTTCCATCATCTACGGTGCAATAATATTTTTAGGGTTGGTTTATTTGTTCGTAATTTAGTTTTGTTTATTCATCAATCAACCTCGATTCAATCATAACATTCTCATCGTAATCCTGTACAATTATAACGCGGTTTGGTCTGCAGCAGACTCGGCAATCTTCCACAAAATCCTGCTTCCCTTCAATTGTGAGATCAACCCACACAGAATTTTCTACTCCACAATACTGACAAACCCAATTTAAAGTATCATCCGTTTGCATTTTATCCTCACTCAAAAATTTACACTTCTAATAAGGCATTTAAATTATTTAAAATCAATTTTTTTCAAAACTATTGCTTCTAAGCTTTAAATATTTTATATAGTGTACAAATGTTCACCTAATTTATGTATGGTATATGGAAGCCGAAGAATTAACATATCAACTACCAAAAGAGTGGCGTGGAAATAAAAAAGTTATTTCACTTTATCCGCCGATACCACGAAATACTGAATCGGTCGATTTTGATATTTATGATTTTGAAATGCTCTTTAACGATGAGGCTACAAGCAATCTTATCCGCACAGGGCAAACTATTGGATGCTTTTACATTGAGTCTCCTGGTATGCGCTCGTTGCTTCGTAAGCTTGATGTACACGATTTTGAGCTGCTTACTGCGGCAAGTTCAATCATTCGTCCTGGCGTTGCAGAAAGTGGAATGATGCAGGAATTTATTGCGCGCCATAAAGATCCCAGCAGAAGAAAATATCTTGTGCCGGAAATGGAAGAAGTTCTTGGTGAAACTTACGGAGTTATGATTTACCAGGAAGATGTAATAAAAGTTGCAAACAAAATTGCGGGCTTATCAATGGAAGAAGCTGATCTTCTGCGCCGTGCCATGAGCGGTAAAATGCGATCACATTCTGCAATGGAAAGTCTGCGTTTTAAATATTTTAAATCGTGTAAAGAAAAAAATCTTACAGAGGAACAGGCAAGCGAACTTTGGCGGCAAATAGAATCTTTTGCGGGATACGCATTTTGTAAAGCTCACAGCGCGTCTTTTGCGCTGCTTTCTTACCAGGTTGCATTTCTTAAATCACATTATCCGGCGGAGTTTATGGCAAGCGTTTTAAGCAACATGGGTGGATTTTATTCTGCAGCAGTTTATATCTGGGAATGTAAGCGATTGGGATTAAAAATTCTGCTTCCATCAATCAACAAAAGTAATTACGAGTACACGGGAAATAAAGATGAGATTCAAATCGGTTTAATGGCGATTAAGAATCTCTCGCGTAACTCTATCCAAAATATTTTGGATGAAAGAAAAAAAGATGGCGAGTATCATTCGCTGGCAGATTTTCTTATCCGCACAAAGTTGGCATTTGAAGAAACATCAATCCTAATTAAATGCGGAGCGATGGGATGTTTAAAAAAAACAAGACCGGAGCTTTTACGTTTGCTGGATATTTACATCCACAAAAGAAAAATTCTTAATGAAAGTTATAACGATTTGTTCTTGCACGAAACTTTTGTGATGGAAGATGAAGTTAAGACAAACATAAACTTTAGTGTTGAAGAAATTTGCAAAGCCGAATACGAAACGTTTGATTATATGGTTACGCGTCATCCTCTTTATTTTTATAGAAGCGAAACTGAAAAACCTGAAGTTGTAAAAGCAAAAGACTTGCAAAATTATCGCGGCAAAAATGTAAAGCTGATTGGATGGTATATGACATCTAAAAGAATTAAAACAAGAAAAGGGCAGATAATGAAATTTCTTTCGCTTGAGGATACAACGGGAACTTTTGAAGCAGTAATTTTTCCGCGCGAGTATGAGAAATTTGCTGAACACACAATGTCTATGGGTCCATACATTATTGATGGAAAGGTTGATGAAAATGATGCTACAAATGTTGTTGTAAGTTATTTAGAAGTTGGGACATCTTCGTCTGTAAAAGTCGCAGATCAAAAAGACAGTGTTGAAAATAAATATTATGGCGATGTTGGAGCAATTAGAGAAGAAGATTTTATGCTTCTTGATAATGCTACTAAGGAAAAGTTAAGATTGGCTTATGCGAGTTAGGAATGTCGGAAGAAAAAAATACCACGACCTAAAGGTCGTGGCAATAGATAGTAAAAAACTAAAAACAATTTACTTCATATTCACAAACTGAGTAGGGAATTCTAATTCAGATTGTTTCACCAATGTAATAACAGCTTGAAGATCATCAATCTTTGCACCTGTAACTCTAACTTGTTCATCCTGAATTTGGGCACTTACCTTTAGCTTGGATTCTTTAATAAGCTTTGTAATAATCTTTGCGTTCTCTTTTGAGATTCCGCTTTGAAGATTGATAATTTGTTTAAGCCTTCCACCAGATGCGGCTTCTGGTTCATTAAAATTTAAAGCCTTTATAGAAATGTTTCTGCGGATAAATTTAGTCTCTAAAATATCAATTGCAGATTTTCGTGAATAATCATCTTTCGTATTCATAGTAATGAGCTTATCTTTTTTGTTAAGCTCAAGTTCAGTGTTAGAATCCTTAAGATCATAACGCTGATGTATTTCTTTTAATGCCTGGTTAACAGCATTATCTGCTTCCTGAAAATCAATTTCAGAAACTATATCAAATGAATGATTTTGTGCCATAACTTCTTAGTATTTATTGTTATCAAATATTACGACAGGAATAATGGAATTTTGGAGTATTAGAAATTCAAATCTCAAATAACAATTATCAAATTCCAATATTCCATTACTCTCGATTAAAGAGTCGGGGTGATAGGATTCGAACCTACGGCCTCTTCGTCCCGAACGAAGCGCGCTACCGGGCTGCGCTACACCCCGAATACTATTCATTTAAAAAAAACTCTGAGTATTCGTTTCTAATAAATTTTTTATTTCTAACTTTTTTGAGTTTTAACTCAAATCGATTTGCCTCTAAATTATTATCAAAAGTTCTTAAAAAAATCAACTTCCAAGGTCCTTTTCCTTTTGTCGATTTATTCTGTCCTGAACCATGCTCTGTTAACCTTTTGGCAATATCATAAGTATGGCCGATATACCATCTTTGATTGACAACTGATTCAATTATATATGTATAATAATTTTCCACGGCCTTCCCGACTTATCGGGACGCGCTACCGGGCTTGCGCTACACCCCGAAAAGGTGTTTTATCTACAAAGCAAATATAAAAATATTTTCAATCAAAGCTGTTTTAATCTTTACTTTAAAAATTAATACCCTTAAGTTTGGTTCAAATAAAATTAACCTTTAACTCTATCCAGTGAGATGGAAAAGGATGAACAAAATTAAAATAAACGATAGAAGGTAACCTCTGAGGATAATTAATCCGAAGAGGCTTTTTTGTATATGGATGTAAAATCAAAAATAATAGACGCTGAAGGATTTGACCGAATCCTTACAAGAATGGCTCACGAAATTCTTGAAAAAAACAAAGGCTCACATAATCTTGTTATAATGGGAATGAGAACTCGCGGTGAGTTTTTAGGTAAACGAATTGTTGAAAAGATAAAACAAATTGATAATGCCGATTTACCTTTCGGAGTTCTTGATGTAACACTTTATCGTGATGATTTTAGAACAAGATTAAAGCAACCAGAAGTTTCTGTCTCAAACATAACTTTTGATATCAATGAAAAAGATATAATTCTTGTTGATGATGTTTTGTTTACAGGCAGAACGGTTCGATCTGCATTGAATGCAATTATGGATATGGGCAGACCTGCTTCAATCCAGCTTTGCATATTGATTGATCGAGGTCATCGTGAGTTACCAATTCGTGCGGATTATGTTGGAAAGAATATTCCCACATCACACAATGAAGAAATAAAAGTAAAAATTAAAGAACACGATGGCGAAGATGCCATCTACATAATTGAATCAGAAAAGAAATAAAAAATATGTCATTATCAAGCCGACATTTATTAGGATTGAAGGATATTCCCAAAGAAGATATCCAATTAATATTAGATACCGCAACAACCTTTAGAGAAGTTTTAGAACGACCGATAAAAAAAGTTCCAACTTTGCAAGGAAAAACAATTGTAAATCTATTTTACGAAAGTTCTACTCGTACAAGAATCTCATTTGAGCTTGCTGAAAAAAGATTATCAGCAGATTCAGTAAACTTTGCTGTTTCGGGAAGCAGTGTTAGTAAAGGTGAGACATTGAAGGATACCGTCCGAAATATCGAAGCTATGAAAGTTGATATGATTGTAGTTAGACACGCTTGTGCAGGAGTTCCGTTGATGCTTACCAAGTTGTCTGATTCAAATATTATAAATGCTGGCGATGGAATTCACGAACATCCAACTCAGGGTTTGCTTGATATGTATTCGATCCGAGAAAAACTTGGAAAAATAGAAGGATTGAAAGTTTGTATTGTTGGCGATGTTGCTCATAGCCGTGTAGCGCTTTCAAACATTTATGGATTAAAAACTATGGGCGCAAAAGTTTCTGTTTGTGGCCCATCAACAATGATCCCAAAATATTTAGATGAGCTTGGTGTGGATGTAATTCATAATATCGATGAAGCGATTCAGGAAAATGATGTGCTTAATATTTTAAGAATACAACTTGAAAGAAAAGCACGTGAATACTTCCCTTCAATCAGAGAATACTCTAAGTACTTTGGCATTGATAGAGAAAGATTAGAAAAAAATGGTAAAGATATTGTGATACTTCATCCTGGTCCTATAAACAGGGGTGTTGAGATATCTTCAGAAATTGCTGATGGAAGTTCACAAATTATTTTGCAGCAGGTTACAAATGGAGTTGCGGTTAGAATGGCAGTCCTTTATTTACTTGGAACATTAAACTAGATAATTAGAAAGCTTTGAAAATGAAATTAGTTTTAAAAAATGTTAACGTATTAAATCCACATCAAAATGTTAACGAAAAGAATGTGAGCATTTTGATTGAAGACGGTAGATTCAAAAATATTGGCAAACTAACTGATGCAGAAATGAAAGATGCCAAGGTTTTAGAATTAGATGGAAAGTATATAGTTCCAGGATTTTTTGATATGCACGTGCATTTGCGTGAACCAGGAAGAGAAGATGAAGAAACAGTTGTAACAGGTTGTAACAGCGCTGCAAATGGCGGATTTACAGGAATCGCATGTATGCCAAATACTGATCCAGCAATTGATTCTGCTGAAGTAGTAACATTAATAAAAAAACAATCTGCGAATCACTTGGTTGATGTTTATCCGGTTGGCGCAGCAACTGTAGGAAGAAAAGGTGAAGTACTTTCTCCTATGGCTGAATTAAAAGATGCTGGTGTCGTTGGTTTTTCTGATGATGGAATTGCAATTAAAACTGCTTCAATTTTAAAAAGATCTCTCGAATATGCTAAGATGTTTGATCTACCGATTATTGAACATTGTGAAGATGAATCTCTTGCAGGTGGAGCAATGAACGAAAGTATTAATTCAACATTGCTTGGTCTTCCGCCAATTCCTTCTGTTGCTGAAGATTTAATTGTGATGCGTGATATTTTAATGGCAGAATACACTGATGCTAAAGTTCATATAGCACATATCAGTTCTAAAAAATCTGTCGAGATGGTTCGTGATGCCAAGAAAAAGGGTATTAAAGTTTCTGCAGAAGTTGCACCTCATCATTTCACTTTAACAGATGATGCAGTTAAAACCTATGATCCAAATGTTAAAATGAATCCACCATTAAGAACTAAAACAGATGTTGAAGAAATCATTAAAGCTCTTAAAGATGGAACAATTGATTGCATAGCTTCTGATCATGCACCGCATTCTTTAGAAGAAAAGGAAATGGAATTTGAGTATGCACCAAATGGAATAATTGGATTGGAAACTCAAATTGGCTTAGCCTTTACAGAATTATATCACAAAAAAGTCTTAACTCTTGAACAGATGATTGAAAAGCTTTCAATCAATTCGCGTAAAATTCTTAGTCTTCCAATTCCAGAAATCAAACAGGGAGAAATTGTTAACTTAACAATTTTAGATATTGATTCTGTTTGGACGGTTGATAAAACAAAATTCAAATCTAAATCATCAAACTCTCCATTTGATAAAAGATTATTGACTGGAAAATCAGTTGGAGTTATCAACAAAGGACAAATGTTTTTTGATGGTAAGTTCACGAAGATCTAACTAAAATTGATTTAGTTAAGTGCTCAGAGATTGTCCATTTTATTATACAACTCATTCAAATAAATAGCTTTTTTATTAAATAATGCCACTTATTTTAGTGGCATTTCTTTTGGCTCACCTAATCAGAAATCGAAATTATACTAAAGGTGAACAAAATGAAAAAGACAGCATTACTAACAGTTTTAATCGCATCAGCATTTATTTTAAGCTCTTGCGATATTAATGATTATTACGATGAATATGACTATACTGCTCCAAATCCTCCGACCAACATTCAAGTGTTAAATGGTGATAACAGAGTCGATATCTATTGGGATAGAAATCGTGAATCTGATGTTGCAGGATACAATATTTACTTTAACTATACTTATGAAGGTAAGTATGAGTTAATTGGTTCAACGTCCGGAACATACTTTGCGGATCTTGAGGCTGTGAACGGTAATAAATATTATTATGCAGTTGCCGCTTATGATTACAATGGAAACGAAAGTGAACTTAGTTATGATGTAATCTACTCAACACCAAGACCTGAAGGTTTTAATCAATCAATTTTTGATTACATAAGATTCCCAAATAACTCAGGTTATACATTTACTACTTATTCCACTGTTCCTTACGATGATCAGGAAACTGATTTCTTCTTCGAACTTTATCAAGGTACAGGTTATATAAGAGTTTATGATGATACAGATATTCAAGATATGGGATTGACCAACGATATTTACGATATTCCTTATGCACCTGCAAACGGTTGGAATCCTAACAAAGAAGAGATTGCACAAATTGGACATACATATGTAATCTGGACTTATGATAATCACTTTGCAAAGATTAGAGTAAAGAATATAACTTCTGATAGAATAGTATTTGATTGGGCTTTCCAGTTAGTTGAAGGTGAACCACAATTAAAGCCAGTTGTTAAAGGAATTGGTGAACGTACTTTAAATAAATTACAATTGGCGAGATAGTTAAGAATTTATTACTTTTGTCGTGGATTTGTACCAGAAATTGGAAACGAGCCCACGACATTCTTATATATATGAAAAAATATTTTTACATAATAATAATCTTACTTTCAGTTTCAGTTTCCTTTTCTCAAACCTCTAATCTTACCAGGAAAACTGAAACAAGAAAAGAATCTCAACAAGAATATCCGATTTTTAAAGAAATTGAAACTGGAATTAAGGAAGCAAAAGTTAACAGAATTTCAAAATACTTTGGACAGCAAACTTATTTTAGTTTTTCAAATGGAATAAATGGGTACTATAGCAGTAACCAGGCTTTTTATGTTTTGCAAGATTATTTTAATCTCTATAAGGTCACTTCATTTAAATTTGATTATATAAAGGCAGATAAAATTAGTGGACATGCTACCGGTAATTATAATTATGATAATAAGGGACAGAGAAGTACTGCACAGGTTTACATTTCGATAAAAAAAATTGGCAATAATTGGATTATAACTCAATTTACAATTAACTAATGTTTAAGAAGATAGTCGGAAAATTCAAAGGCGATAGGAAATATTTCTCTATCGTCTTTTTTGTTTTAATTCTATTTGTAGTTTCAGGTTTTGTTACTGAATCGGTGATAAATAGTACTAAAGATAATTGGGATAACATCTTAATTGATAAAATTTCTAATCTTCAAGAATCAATTGTAAATGATTTTAACATCAGACAAAATGAAATACAAACAAAACTTAATACTGTCAGACAGGATTTAAGAAGTTCTTTAAAACCAGAAAATGAATCGTACAAAGAACTGGTAAAGTTAATTAATAGTGAATCACTTGGTGATTTTTCTATTGAAATATTTGCCCCAAATGGTAAACTGATAGCCTGGAACCAAACCATTGCTATAAATCAAGATGAGCTTTTTCCACTCAGCTTTCCTTTAGGTGAAACATATTTTTTCACAAACGACTTGTATACCTATCTATCAATAATCGACACAGCTCATATACAATCAGATATATTTTATATTGCTATTTCAACTCCTATTGAAGAACATTATAAATTAAATAATCAGTATTCAAAAAATATCAGTTTTAATAATTATCTGATAAGCAAGTATCAAATAGATTTATCAGTCGAATACAATCCGTATGCGGAACGTGTAAAGGACGGAAGAAAATTTTCTTTGGAGTTAAGCAACACTAAAGAAAATAAAATTGGTATGTTATCATTTCTTAAACCACAATTAAGTAGTTCAATAAACCAATTAAAAGAAACAGCTTCTAAAGTTCAATCTTTGTTAATTGTATTAGCTATGGTTTTTATTGGATTTGGGTTAAACAGTGATTTTAAGAAATTAGATTCATATTTATTTAAATTTATTTTATTAGTGCTTTACCTTGGTGTATTGAGGGCATTGTTTTTTTTCTTTGGATTTCCTTCAAACTTTATTAATGGCGTCTTATCAGATTCCTCTTTTTTCTCTTCTCCCTTTGGATGGGGAATTGTTAAGTCTCCGATTGAATTTTTTACAACTATTGTTTTTATCCTCGTTATTGCATTTCAAGCTTTCAGATACACAAGAAAATATCTTTTTACAGAACAAAAAAATAAATTTGGAATTATTGGGATAACTAATGCAATATTTTTATCTGTATTAATATTCCTTGTAATAAGAGGTCTAAGTGCTTCCATACGAAGTGTAGTTTTTGATTCAACAATTCGCTATTTCAAAGAACCAAATATTCTTCCTGATCTTCCATCACTGGCAATGAATTTGAATTTATTACTTTTATCCTTTGCTGTGATTCTTATAATTAATGGTCTGATAAATCTTATATTAAAATTCTTAAACATTGATCTGAATAAAAGTGACAGAAAAAAGTTTTTTGCAGTATTATCAATTGTTGCAATAATTATTTGCATATCTTTTTTCATAAGCAAAGATCCACTTATAACTCCAGTAATACTTTTAATAATATTGCTTTTATTATTTTTAATATCATTCCAGACACTCATTAAAAATAAAAATTCAAAATATATTTATTTACTTATCCTGCTTGTTGGTTCTGTGATTTCAATTGTGTTATTAAATTATTTTAATACTAAGCTTGAAAGAGAATCTTTAAAGACAACAGCTTGGGAAATAAACAGAACAGATTCGAATCTTCTTTCTTATATGATTGATGAAACTCTAAGAGGGATAAAAAATCAAAAAGATATCGTGCGAATCTTTGGTGATAAACACACAAATTATGATGCTCTTGCATTTATAATTTGGGGTAAAAGTTCGATGCAAAGAGAATCTTTGAATTCCGGGATAAAGTTTTATGATAAAAACAAAAAAATATTAGGTCAATATTCTATCGGATTAAATGTTGGAGAGGAAATATTTAAGTATTTAAGTGATGATGATGAAATTAAAATTGTTGAATTGAATCCTGAAAATGATAATTCAACAAAATATTATTCCGGAATTATTAAAATTGAAGAACGTGGAATAACTCAAGGATATATTTCTGCATTTGTAAGTTTTGATATTAAATCAATAGATGCCGATAATTTTCCGGATTTTGTGGAATCGAATTTCTCGATATTAAATCGTGTAATTGATGTTAGAAAATTAAAAATATTTCAACTAAATGACATAAAATTAGATCGTGTTTATGGTGACATTTATCCTTCGCGTGATCAGATTAAACAAATATTGGATACCAAAACTGATAGTACGTTTTATGATGCTTGGTTTAAGTTAAAGTTTGACACAGAAACTTACGAGGCTTTTTTACTTAAGATCCCAAATGATAAATCATATACATACACAACAGTAGCTGTTGAAGAAAAAGCTTTTTCGTGGAACCTTTTTAACTTTTTTAAAATATTTATAGTTCATTCTCTATTTATTATTATTGCTTTTATCCTAATTCTTATAAGCAGACTGAAAAAAATCAATCCTAGTTTTAAATCAAAATTATTGATTGCATTTTTAGTCATTTCGATAATCCCAGTTGTAGTTTTGGCATTTTATAATACAAAAATAGTAGGCGAAAGGGCGAGAGAAGGAATATTAAATGAACTAAGTCAAAGAGCAGACTATGTAGAAAAACACCTGACTACTCAATTGGAGAAAAATAAAAACCGGGACATAGTTACTGCTTCACTAAATGCAGCAAGAGAGTTAGGTATTTCGTTCTCAATCTATTCTTCAACTGATCAAATTTATAATTCGCAGGATATTTATAATAGAATAGGGTTGTTTAACAAAAAATTAAACCCAAATGCTTATTATCATCTTAATTATTTAAGATACCAGGAATATGTTGCCAATGAGAAATTAAACAATTACAACTATGATTCTTATTTTAGATTTGTCCATTTACGTGATGCGGATTATATCTTATCTGTTAATGATGCTTTTAACAAAATCAGAACATCATTAACTACAACAGAAATTAATGTTGTAATATTTGGAATTTATTCATTTGCAGTAATTATTATCATTGTAATAAGTACGTTTTTTGCTAACCAGATTTCTCAGCCAATTCAAAGATTGACCGAAGCTACAGATGCTGTTTCCAAGGGCGATCTGAATGTTAAGATAGATCATAATGAACGCGGCGAATTAAAAGATTTACTCGATGGTTTTAATCAAATGACATCGGAACTAAAGAAAAATCAAATTGAACTTGCTGAAATGGAAAGGGAAGCAGCCTGGAAAGAAATGGCCAAACAAGTTGCTCACGAAATTAAAAATCCATTAACTCCGATGAAATTAGCATTACAACAGCTCATAATATCTTATAAGGATAAAAGTAAAGATTTTGATAAACATTTTGAAAAAATTTCTAGCACTGTTCTAAACCAGATCGATAATTTAAATCAAATTGCATCGGAGTTTTCACGTTTTGCAAAAATGCCGAGTTTAAAGATTGAATCAATTGATATGCTTTCATTGTTGAATGATACAGTGAATATGTTTGTACACGAAAAAACAGTGATACAAGTAAAAACTTCATTAACTTCTGCAATCATTGATGCAGATTTAAGTCAACTCCGAAGAATGTTTATAAACTTAATTAGAAACTCAATGCAAGCTAGTGCTGCAAATATATTTATTGAAATTATTGATAATAAAACAGAATATGTAGTATTGTTTAATGATGATGGACTTGGAATAAAAGAAACTGAAAAAGAAAAAATATTTGATGATAATTTTACAACTAAAAAGCAAGGTATGGGTTTAGGTTTAAGTCTTGCAAAAAGATTTATGACAAGTATTAATGGTGAAATAAAATTACAGTCAAGTTCACCCACCGGAACAACTTTTGAACTTATTTTTAGAATAAAATCCAATAGTACAAACTAGATAATGAGTTTACTTACTCCACATCAATCATCAGCACTAAATACTAGTGGCCATATGGCACTTACCGCAAATGCCGGTTCTGGAAAAACTTTTGTGCTTGCACGAAAGTATCTTGATGCTCTCATCAAAGATAATCTTGATATTTCGGGTGTAGCGGCAATAACTTTTACTGAAAAAGCTGCAAGCGAATTATACTTAAAAATATCATTGTTGATTGATGAAAAACTTAATGAGTGTGAAAACTTTTCTGAGAAAAAACGATTAGAAAAAGTACGAAGACAGCTTGTTTCGGCTAACATTTCAACTATACATTCATTTTGTATAAGTATTCTAAGGGATTATCCTGTTGAAGCTCAACTTGATGCCAGATTTGTACCTATCGATGAAAAATTATCTGAAGAATTAATAGAACTTTCAGTTGAAGAAATGATCCGTTCATCTTTTGATGATAAAATGCTTAGTGAAGAACTAAAGTATTTAATAAGAATATTATCATCAAAATCTAAACTTCAAAATCAAATTGTAAAACTTATACAGAATAGAAAAAATGTTTATACCTTGCAAAAAAACTTATATTCCTCAGATATAAAATCAATTGCAGAATATTTTTCTAAAATCTTTGAAGATAGTTTTATTAATATCTGGCAAAAAAAAGAAAAAGATTTTATAAAGGCTATGCAGATTATCAATTCACAAGTGCTCAATGATGATAATTCTAATTCAAGTGCACTTGAGATTCAATCAGAGTTAAATTTGATTGATAACCAAGTTGATATTAGCCTAATTCTGAAATCTTTTGAAAGAATAAAACGACTTGCATTTACAGATAAATTAACAATTAGAAAACGCAGCTATTTATCAAATGATTCAGTTAAATTATTGGCAAATCAAATACGCAAAGTTGAATCAATATTAGATGAATTTAAAAATATTGAATTTCATGAAGACTTTAGTGTTGTTGAATTGGAATTAGCAAAGTTTGGTAAAACTCTCTTATCATTTTTTGATTTTGCGATTAAAAATTATGAAGCCAAGAAACGTCTTGATGGATATATTGATTTTGAAGATATATTATTACACACAAAACTATTACTTCAAAATTCTGAAGTACAAAAGAAACTTGTAGAAAAATTTAAGTTTATTATGGTTGATGAATTTCAGGATACTAATGAAATTCAATATCAAATATTTTTGCCAATTCTTGATCACCTAAAAGGTGGTAAATTATTTATAGTTGGAGATGAAAAACAGAGTATCTATAAATTTCGTGATGCAGAGATCGAAATATTTAATCGTACTAGAAATGATATTAAAAAATCTGTAGGCTTTTCTAATCTTTTAGTGCTGCCTGATAGTTTTAGGATGGCACCAAATATTTGTGTTTTTTGTAATTATATATTTAAAGAACTTTTTAATGAACCTGATGAACAGTTTGGTGAGGTACCGTCTACAGATTTAGTCTGCGCAAGAATTGATGATGTAAAAGGCAAAGTACAATTCCTGGTTTCAATAACAAATGGGGATAATGATTCAATTACCGAGAGTGAATTAATTGCAAGAAAAATTTTAGAGATAATAAACGAAGGATTATATTCGTTTAAAGATATCTCAATTCTTGTTAGAAAAAGAAAACACTTTAATGACTTAGAAAAAATATTTATTAAATACAAAATTCCTTATACAATTATTGGTGGCCGTGGTTTTTACCAAAGACAAACAATTTCAGATATTTATAATTACTTATCTTTTTTAGCCGATAAAAATAACAACAAAGCACTAATTGGAATATTACGTTCACCATTCTTTAATGTTTCAGATTCAAAGATATATCAACTATCACTGGGGCAATCGAAAAATTATTGGGCAAAACTGAATAATGTTGAGGATGACAATCAGATAAGGACAATTTGTAATATACTAAAAGAAAATCTAGCTCTGTGCAGTTCTATGAGTTTGCCTCAATTGATATATAAAATTATTACTGATACAAATTATCTTTTGGTATTATCAGCTAGAAATGATGGTGAACAAGAAATAGCTAATATTACAAAACTTGTTAATATTGCTAGAAATTTTAATGCTTCAGGATTTAGAAATCTTTATGATTTTCTTAGTTACTTAAATGATTCTATCGAAAATCAAGCTGATGAATCGCAAGCAGGAATATCATTGAATAATAATGCAGTACAAATGATGACAATTCATCAATCAAAAGGACTAGAATTTCCGATTGTTTTTCTAATTAGGACTGATGAAAGCGGATTATCAAGCTCAATAAAATCCGGAGAAGTTAAAGTTGATAAAAAATATGGATTATTAACCAAAGTACCGCTTAATCAAAATTATTTTGAAGATTATCATTCTGCTCCCATTACATTTTTACATAATTATTATGAAGAAAAGAAAAGTAATGCTGAGTTAAAACGACTTCTTTATGTTGCCCTTACACGAGCTAAAGATGAATTGTATATTTCAACTACAATTAAAAAGGATGCATCTTTTAAGAAAGATTCATTTATAAATCTTTTAAGCAGGGGAATAAAAAATGATCTATTATCAAATGAAGTATTAATAACGGATAATTTAGAATATTTAAAATTGGATGATAATCATTACAAGAATATCAGAAATAGTGTTGAGTTAAAAATTCCTATTATATGTGAAATTGAAAATGTTATTTATACGCAAAGCACAAATTTGGAAAAAGAATATGATATTGAAATTAATTTATCATCTATATCTACTCCTGAGAAAGGGGAGATTATTTCTGCATCCAAAGTATCAATCTACAATCAATGTCCTCTAAAATATATACTCACGTATGATTATGGTTTTAGCAAACTTAATTCGGAATATAAAACCTACTATCTTCAACCCAGTAAGGGTTATTCAAATGATTTTACAGAGCATGAAGAGGATCATTCAGATGATAGATTCATAACCTTTGGAAGTAAAATGCAAAACAATGATAGTGCTTTGTATGGTAAAATATTTCATAAGGTAATGGAAGAATCCATTTCAATTGAAAAACTGGATGATTTTATTATGAATAAATTGGATATTTATTCAGAAAGTTCTTCAATGTCGAAAAATAATATCGATAGATTAAAAATTGATTTAGGAAATTATTTTAAATCAAAAACGTGGCAAATGATTTCTCAATCCAAAAACTTTAAAAATGAATTTGAGATTTATGTTAAAGAAAAAGATTACTATTTACACGGAATAATCGATAAGATAATTTTTGAAGAAAACAAAATATTGATTTATGATTATAAAACTGATGATATTGAGAAAAAAGAAATTAAAAAACACGCTGAATATTATTTAATGCAATTGAAATTTTATTTATATATTGCAAGCAGGTTATTTACTCAGTTTGACACTTATGAGGGTAGTTTAGTTTTTGTAAAACATCCCGATGATATTGTTACCCTAAATTTTAATAAAAATGATATCCAAAATCTTGAAAATGAAATCTCTGTCATCATTGAGTTTATAAGAAATAAAAATTCGGAAAAGAAAATTAGCCACTGTAATGTGTGTTCTTTTTCTGATTCATCAAATAAATGTATAATTAATTAAGGGGAGACCTCAATTAAGGTTCAATATGAAAAAACAAATAACACAACTTAGAGACATTGCCGAAATTGAAAAGCAGCTATTAAAAGCTCAATCTGGCATTTTATGTATACATCTGTCAAATGAAAAACTTATGCAATTTGCATGCAATTTTGTATATCTGGATAAGAATATTTATACATATCTTGACAGCACAGTTGAGAATTTTGAATATGTTAAGTATGGTTCAGCAGGAACGTTTTCAATATCTTCTAACGAAACCAACGTAAATTCAAAAGAGTTTACATACAGATTGTCGTTTATAACTATTAATGGTGAAATAAAAGATATTGACGATACTAAACTTCGTGAACAAATAACTGAGTTATACAGATTAAAATATTCTGCAAAAATTAATGCAAGTGATTATATCCTCAGTGATAACCTGAAACCAATTATTCTAGACACGAATGAAATCAAAGCATTGATAGAAGAGGGAATTTAAATCTAATTTAAGGTGTAAATTATATAAGAGATGATATCGATTCTGTTTAAATATCATCTCTTTCTATTTATAATAATGACTCATTAATTTATTCTCTACTTAACTAAGGAGAATTATCTTGTTAAACTACGTTTGGATCTCTTTATTATTCCTTGGTCTCGCATCCGCACTATTCATAGATATATCAGACATCGCAGATAACAAATACAATAATGATGTTCCATTATCTGTAACAATTAAAACTACTAATCTAAAAACTTCCGGTGGATTTAATTGTGAAGTAAGTATTGAAAAGGAAAGCTTTAATATTTTCTTCAAGTCGAATGAAAAAGAAAATATTACTTTAAATGCGGTTGGTTCTTTTACAGAAGATCAAAAAGCTATTCAGCTTTATGTTAAAACTGATGAGAATTCTCCAGAAAAACTTATTGTTGTTGCTAAAGCATCTGGTAAAGATAATGATATACTAGCACGAGCAAGTATAATTTCTAAACAAGATAGTGTTACTTATTCATCAAAGGTTTATTTTGAAAAAATTAGTTTCCTATCGATGAAGCGTGTTACGAATGATTCTATTAATATAGCCGGAACAGCAGTCGAAATCGCGTTAGGTTTAATAGGAATTATGGCAATGTGGCTTGGAGTGATGAAAGTTGCTGAACAAGCTGGTTTGATAAAAATTATTGCGAGCTGGCTTAGACCTGTTACAAAAAGATTATTCCCTGAAGTCCCACCCGATCATCCAGCTGTTGGATCTATGGTTATGAATATTTCTGCAAATATGCTTGGATTAGGAAATGCTGCAACTCCGTTTGGGCTAAAGGCTATGGAAGAATTGGATACGTTAAATCCAAATAAAGGGACTGCAACTAATTCTATGGTTACATTTTTAGCAATTAACACTGCGGGAATGACAATTATTCCTGCAACAGCAATTGCAATTCGTGCTGCTGCCGGTAGCGCCGATCCAACAATTATAATTGCTACTTCTTTGTTTGGATCAACCTGTGCAACAATAACAGGATTAACAGTTGCAAAACTGTTTGAAAGATTTCCAATCGAAAAAAATGGTTATGGAAGTTGGTTTAAAAGTAATCTTAAATTCTTGATAACAGTTCTCTCGATGATTTCTGTTTTGATTTTAACATTTGCAACCGGATTTTCATCAGTGATTGCTTCAGCATTTAGTTTTCTTCCTCCAACTTTCTTTAAAGATGCAATTCAGATTGTATCAACATTGGCAATTCCATTTTTCATTTTTGTTTTTATTGGATACGGCGTGATCAAAAAAGTAAAAGTATATGAACAGTTTGTTGAAGGAGCAAAAGAAGGATTTAATATTGCAATAAGAATTATTCCATACTTAGTTGCAATGCTTGTAGCAATTGCAATTTTTAGAGCCGGTGGTGCAATGGATAACTGGTTAATTCCATTATTGCGTATTGTTACTGATCCAATAGGAATGCCCGCTGAAGCTCTGCCAATGGCGCTGATGCGTCCATTATCTGGTAGCGGTTCATTAGGAGTTATGGCAGATATAATTGCTGTTCACGGAGCAGATTCATTCATTGGAATTTTAGTTTCAACATTTTTTGGAAGTTCTGAAACCACATTTTATGTTCTTGCAGTTTACTTTGGTGCCGTAAATATTAAAAACACTCGCCACGCTTTAGCCGCAGGATTAGCTGCTGATATCGCAGGTATGTTAGGTGCATTGTTTATAGTTAAGCTTTTGTTTGGGTGAGATTGATGAAAGTATTTATAACCAGAGATATTCCTTCTATTGGAATTGATTTGCTTAGAAAAAAAGGTTTTGAAGTTTCTGTTTATAAAAAAGATCAACCAATTTCTAAAAATGAACTTGTGAAATCTGTTAAAAATTGTGATGGGGTGATTTCTATGTTGTCTGATAAATTTGATAAAGAAATTATTGATTCAATAAAGAATTGCAAGGTTATTGCAAATTATGCAGTTGGTTTTAACAATATTGATGTTGAATATGCAAAGAGTAAAGGAATCGTTGTAACAAACACACCGGATGTTCTTACTGATTCAACTGCAGATTTAACGATGGCACTTGTATTAGCCTGTGCAAGAAAAATTTCGGAATCAGAAAAACTAGTAAGAGATAAAAAATTTGTTGGATGGAAACCAAAATTACTTTTGGGAATGGAATTGCGAAACAAGTATTTTGGAATTCTTGGCGCTGGTAGAATAGGAACGGAGGTTGCAAAAAGAGCACATTCTTTTGGTTGTAAAATTATTTACTATTCTAATTCTAAAAACAAGTTTCTTGAAAGCGAATTAAAAGCAAAAAAATTATCACTTACCTCAATCCTAAAAAAATCTGACATAATTTCGTTACATCTACCTTTAAATCCGAAATCAAAAAATCTTTTAACCAAAGAAATGTTAGATTTGTTAAAACCATCTTCAATATTTATAAATACTGCTCGTGGGGAAATAGTTGATGAATCCTACTTGATTAAAATGCTAGAGCAAAATCAAATTGCATCTGCGGGATTTGATGTTTACCAAAATGAACCCGATCTAAATAAAGAATTTTACAGACTTAAAAATATTGTTTTGTTGCCTCACATTGGTAGCGCAACTATTGAAGCCAGAAATAATATGTCATTACTTGCGGCAAAAAATATAATTGCCGTTTTATCAGGAAAACGGGCAATTACTCCGGTTTAATTTCCTTTATATTTGATTGCTAATCAGAGATACCAATCGTAATTTTGAAACAAAAAAAAGAGAAGTTTACATGAGATTTGGAATACCAAAAGAAACTCTATATGAAGAAAAAAGAGTTGCATTAGCTCCTGCTGGAGTAGATGCTTTAGTAAGAGCCGGTCACACAGTTTACATTCAAAATGGGGCAGGTGAGGGTAGCCATTTTAGCGATGAAGAGTATCGTAAAACCGGTGCCCAAATTGTTTACTCCGCAGAAGAAGCATTTGCCAGAGCGGAAGTGGTTGTAAAAGTTGCACCGCTATCAGAAATTGAAGCAGAATATCTTCAGGAAAATCAAACTCTTTTTTCTTTTCTTCATCTTGCGATTGGCAAAAGAAAAATTATTGATCAACTACTTAAGAAAAAAATTACTGCAATCGGTTATGAGTTAATTGAAGAAGAAGACAGGCTTCCTGTTTTACATTCTATGAGTGAAATTGCCGGTCAGCTTTCCATCCAGGTTGCTGAAAGATATCTTGAAAGTTTTAGTGAAGGCGGCAGAGGTATTTTACTTGGTGGTATTACAGGAGTCGCACCTGCAGCTGTTGTAATTCTTGGTGCCGGAGTTGTTGGTGTTACAGCTGCGCGTGCAGCTCTTGGCAGAGGTGCACAGGTAATTGTTATTGATAAAGATTTAAATCGATTAAGAAATATTGATCTTACCTTTAGTAAAAATGTGACGACGGTTGTTGCAAATCCTTATACAATTTCTCGCGGTGTTAGGTTTGCAGATGTTTTAATTGGAGCAGTATTAATTAAAGGCGAAAAAGCTCCTAACATTGTTACAGAAGCAATGGTTAAAGAAATGAAAAAAGGTTCTGTAATCGTTGATGTGTCAATAGATCAGGGAGGTTGTATTGAAACTAGTCACATAACAACTCAATCGGATCCTGTTTACAGAATGCACGATGTAATACACTACTGTGTTCCCAATATGCCAGCTATTGTATCCCGTACTGCAAGTTATGGATTGAACAATGCATCGCTTGGTTACATACAGGATATTTCAGAAAATGGTTTATCAAATGCTTTACTTGGTGATTCAGGATTATCAAAAGGTGTTTGTACTTACAATGGATATTGCTGTAATGAATCCATTGCACATACGTTTAATGTAGAGTATAGAAGATTACATATTTTTTCCAGCAATTAGTTTTTAGAATTTTATATAAAGATTTGAATTATTAAAAAGAGAATTTGAAATGACATCAACAGAAGAGATAGTAGCAAAAAATCCAATACCAACAAATTTACTTCGTATCTATAATCAAAAATTAGTTAGCTCAGATGAAGCAGTTAAACAAATAAAATCGGGTGATAATGTAATAGTTCAACCAGGTTGTGCTGTTCCATCTGAACTGATCAGAGCTTTGGTACGAAGAAAAGATGAACTTGAAAATGTAACAATGTATCACATTCTTATTGTGGGTGATTTACCTTACCTTCAACCAGGAATGGAAAAACATTTTAAACATAAAGCTTTTTTCATCGGAGCTAATGCAAGAAAATCAATTAATGAAGGAAGATCTGAATTTATCCCAATATTTTTATATGAGGTTCCATTACTATTTAAATTAGGAAGAATAAATACAGATGTTGCATTATTAAATGTTTCGCCGCCGGATGAACATGGTTTTTGTAGTTATGGAGTTGATGTTGGCACGATAAAAACTCCTGCTGAAAAATCTAGAATTATTATTGCACAAATAAATAAACATCAGCCAAGAACACTTGGTGATTGCTTTATCCATATCAATAAAATTAATTATATAGTTGAGTATGATGAACCATTAAAAGAGCTTCCACAAGTTGATCCTGATGCAACTCCGGAAGTTTTAGCGGTGTTTGATAAGATAGGACAAAATGTTGCAAATCTTATTGAAGATGGTTCAACATTACAAATGGGTATTGGTGCAATTCCTGATTCCGTTATGAAATATTTATTTGATAAAAAAGATTTGGGAATTCATACGGAGATGTTTTCTGATGGAATGATTGATCTTGTTGAAGCTGGAGTGATTAATGGTGAAAAGAAAACACTACATCCAGGGAAAATTATTGCAGGTTTTGTTTTAGGTACAAGGCGAGCATATGATTACATTGATAACAATCCGGTTTTTGAATTTCATCCGCAAGAATATGTAAACGATCCCTTTATCATTGCAAAGAATAATAAAATGGTTGCAATCAATTCTGCTTTAGAGATTGATCTTACAGGCCAGGTTTGCGCTGATTCTATCGGTACAAGATTGTATTCTGGTATAGGCGGGCAAGTTGATTTTATTCGTGGTGCCTCAAAATCTGATGGTGGTAAACCAATCATCGCACTCCCAGCCTCAACTAAAGATGATAAAATATCACGTATAGTTCCTACATTAAAAACCGGTGCTGGTGTTGTTACATCAAGAGGTGATGTTGATTATGTTGTTACTGAGTACGGCGCTGTAAATTTATGGGGAAAAACTATTCAGGAAAGGGCTAAAGCATTAATCTCTATAGCTCATCCAAAGTTTAGAGACGAATTGACAAAGTACGCAAAAGAAACTTTTTATATTTAGATAAAATGGTAGCAGTAATTGGAGATATTCACGGTTGCTATTTTACTTTAAAAAATCTGGTTGAAAAAATTATAGTCAAGTATCCGGATATTCCGATTTATTGCGTAGGTGATCTTGTGGATAGGGGAAATTACTGTTTTGAAGTGATAGAATATATAAAATCTAAAAACATTCAGTGTGTTATTGGTAATCACGATTATATGTTTTACTCTAATATGCGAGATCCATTTAGCATAATGGCAAAATCATGGAACTATAATGGGTCTGAAACTACTCTGATATCCTACAAAGACAAACTTAACCAAATGGATGAACATCTAGATTTTATTATAAGCCTTCCTCTCTTTTACAATCTTAATGACTGTTTTATTTCGCATGCAGGAATTGCAAAATCTATAAAAAGTAAACTTCCTGAAAATATTTTGGATGATGATGCCAAGTTGAATAAAATATTAAGTGATGATTTATTTAACCAAAATAGTATAATCTGGACGCGGAGTGATTTACTAAATATCGGCAAACTTCAGGTAGTAGGGCACACACACCGCAAAGAAGTTTATTTTGATAAAGATTCAAATGCAATATTTATCGATACAACAGCATTTGGTAATAATATGCTTAGTGCCGCAATAATTGATCAAAGCTGCCTGGTAGAAATTATCTATGAAAAAACTTGTATTGACGATGTAAATAAAAATTGGATCAGATTTTAGTTTTTAGATTATGCTGTAACTATTATTCTTCCGGGAATGATTGTATAGAAAGCTTATCCAGTTTACTTCTAAGAGTTGTGCGTGGAATTTTTAAAATCTTTGCTGCGCCGGTAACATTATTTCCGGACTTATCTAATGCCCAGTTAATTATTTGTTTCTCTTTTGATAAAATGTACTTATCAAATCCATCATATTCTGCAAAAGAATCAGTTTTTGATTTTTCAATTTCCTTACTGTTTAACAATGGATCTAGAACAGATGTATTTAAATATTGATTGGGTGACAGTGCAATAATCCTTTCTGTTATATTTTCAAGTTCTCTTACATTGCCTGGCCAATCGTATTTGTTAAGTAATGAATAAATGTTATCATCCACATACTGAATTTTTCCTTCAGCACCATGTTTTTTTAAGAAATGTATAAGCAATTCAGGAATATCCTCTTTTCTATCTCTAAGAGGTGGAAGAACAATTGGGATAATGTTTAATCTGTAATAAAGATCTTCACGAAAAAGTTTTTTGTCGACACGTTCTTTAAGATCAACCTTTGTTGCACAAACAATTCGCACATCAATGGGTATATTTTCAGTGCTGCCAACACGCGAAATCTCTTTTTCCTGCAGCACACGCAATAATTTTACTTGCATAGTCAAGGGAAGATCATCAATATCATCAAGCAGCAATGTACCGCCGTTGGCTTTTTCAAAATATCCAATATGTCTTTTTACTGCGCCAGTAAAAGCCCCTTTCTCGTGCCCAAACAATTCACTTTCAATTAGTGTTTCCGGAATTACGGCACAGTTAATTGCAATAAAATCTTTCTCCTTCCGTAATGAAAGATTATGGATTGTTCGTGCACATAATTCTTTACCTGTTCCGCTTTCACCCTGGATTAAAACGGTATAATCTTGTGGAGCGATCATATTAATCATATCAAGAAAAGCTTTTACCTTTGTAGATGAACCGATTATATTCTTCTTTTCAAAAAGTTCTAGCCTGCTTTTTAGCTTTACATTTTCTGAGAGTACATTACTTAGCTGCTCAATGTGTTTTAAAATACTTAATAACTGCTCAGGTGAAAAAGGTTTAAGCAAGTAATCATATGCTCCAAGTTTTAATGATTCGATTGCTGTTTCGATGGTTGCATAAGCGGTAATAATTATCACAATAATATTCGTATCAATCTCTTTTGCTGATTTTAAAATATCCAGGCCATTAGTACCTGGTAACCTAAGATCAGTTACTACAACATCATACTTATTGCTTTTTAATGAATTAAGTGCTTCAGTTCCATCTCCGAAGCTACTCACATCGTAATTCTCTTTTTTTAGAATATCTGTTAAAGTTTTTCTAGTAATTTTTTCATCTTCAACTAACATTATTTTCATACTTAACCTCTGTTGGTAGAATTACAGTAAAAATTGTTTGATTGTTTGGAATAGAACTAACAGTTATTTGTCCGTTATGATTTTCAACAATCCCAAGACTAACCCAAAGACCTAATCCTGTTCCTTCACCTTGATCTTTAGTTGTGTAAAATGGATCAAATATTTTATTCAGTTCATTTTCATTTAATCCGGTACCATTATCGCTGATAGAAAAGAAAATGTATTTAGGGTCTTTAACACCTGTTTGAATTTTTATTTTGCCTCTATCTGCAGTTGCATCATAAGCATTGATTAAAATATTCATAATAACTTCCTGTATTAGCTGACTATCAGCACTGATTAGTGGAATATTTTCCAGTAAATCTAAATCAACAACAGTTTGTTTTTGCTTTAATTTATACTCAAGAAGTTTGTAAACATTAATTATCAATTCATTAATATTTATGGAATCGGTTATCTGTGTTTGCTGTCGAGCAAAGCCGAGCAGCTTTTTAATTACATTTTCTATGTAATTCATTCCTTCATTTATAAGAGATAAATATTCAGTGGTTTGCTCTTTATTATCAGGCTC
Organism: Ignavibacteriaceae bacterium; assembly: GCA_049291095.1. Taxonomy (GTDB): domain Bacteria; phylum Bacteroidota; class Ignavibacteria; order Ignavibacteriales; family Ignavibacteriaceae; genus IGN3. Next base: position 29,496 of record JBATOT010000125.1, read on the forward strand.
CTTTTGGATTGCATACAAACAGTTTTTTATACCATTTAACGGATTATTTATTTCATGAGCTACTCCGGAGGCAAGCCTTCCGATTGATGCCAATTTTTCTGATTGATAAACTTGTTTTTGTGCTGTTGCCAACTGCTGTTTAGATAACTTCAATCTTTTTAGTAAATCATCAAACCGATTGATAAGAAAACCAATCTCATCCTTGTTACCTTTAAGAGTTATCTCCTCGATGGATTTAAAATCAATTTTGTCAATCTGATTAACCAAACTATTTAATTTATATGTTACTTTGTCAATCAGAAAATATAAGACAGTTAGTGTAACAATTGAGAGTAGAATTGTCAGTGAAAGGAGAATAACAAAAATACTATTTATTTCTCCCCTTATCGGTTCAGCATCAAACCCGATTTTTACAACGCCCCATTTCTTTTTAGCAATTTTTAGTGGAGCGTAAGCATCAAGCAGCCAGCCGTATTCCTTAGATTTATAAATTATACTTTCATATCTGTTTGATTTTATGTTTTCATCAGTTTTATTATTTGGAAAAGATGTTATTCCACTTCTATCTTTCCCGGCGATAATCCAATTGTTGATATCGTATATTTCAATATACTTTATGTTTGTAACTCTTTGCATGTAATTATCAATATACGATTCAAGTAAATCATCTTTTAATAATTCCCGCTGCTCTGCGTAAATAAGTGCATCAAGCGCCGGAACTGTAAAAGCATCTACAACAGATTGAGCGTTGATAACTTCTTTTTCAATGAGAATTTTTCTCCATTGAAAAAGAATGGCTAATGAAATCAGCATCATTATTAATAGAATTACAGAGCCAGTTACAAAAAGTATACGTGTTTTTAAACTATGATGGATAGGAATCATTATTATTGCCCCGAATATTTTCTTATCAAATCATAATCACTGTCTTTTGCTTCAACAAAACCAAATGTAAATTCACTATCCCACGATTTAACAAGCTCTTTGTATTTAGCTTCATTTAAATTGATTTTTAATAACTGTGATTTGATAGTATTGATTATTTCTTCATCATAATCTTTTACTGAAACGATTGGTGAACCAGGAACAGGTTCGGAGAATCCGATTATTTTTATTCCCTTGTCTCTATATTCTCTAATCACTCTATCTTTAACTACTCCAGCATCAAAACTTCCACTAAGTACCTGGTAAACCACATTTTGATGATAAGCAAAATTTTTAATTTCTTTAATATCTTTTTCCTGGGTATTGTATTTCAACAGTTCGTACTTGATTAACCAGTTTCCTGAAAAAGATTCTTCCGATGGTAATGCGATTCGTTTACCCCTTAAATCTTTAATTGAATTTATACTCGATTCGCTTTTTACAAAAGCAACAGATCTAAAAAATGGTTTAAAATCTTCATTCAACGGTTTTAAAATTGGAATTATCCCATAACGCTCGTGAGCATTTATGTAAAGAAATGTCCCAAAAAATGCAACAGCTACTTCTCCCTTAATTAATTGATTAACAGTTTCATTGTATGAAGTGCTTAGTTTTAATTCAAAATGATATTTTTCATTTTGATTTAAATAATCAATAATAGGCTGGTAGCCTTTGAAAATTATATTAGGTGGATAGCGGGAAATTACTCCAACATAAACAACAAGTTTTTGTTTCTCTAACAAAGATTCTGCTTCTTGTTTTTTTACAGGAATTTTTGTTGAAATATCAATTGCTGAATTATAAAAAAGAAATGTTGCCGATGAACCAACTACAATAAAAAACAAAAGTGAAAGTAAAAATTCTTTTCTGAACATAAATGAATGACTATCCAAATATTTGTTTTTAACTAACTTCAAATTTCAGTCCTAATAATCATTTCATTTTCTTTTTTTATTCCAATTCAAACCTAAATAAAATGACGAATAATCGCCAGACTGACGACGAAATACTGACAACGAAAGCTTATATTTGATTTAATACGAGGAAAATTCTAGCGATACAATCAATATTTTAAGTTATTTATGGTTTCTCAAAGTAATTTCTCGGGGCATTATCCTTGCTAAAACTTTATAACTATTTCAATTAAAAGGAGTTCAAATGGAAAATATCATACCGCGCTGGGAATGGCGTACCTTTACGAACGATCTTGGAAAAGCAGAAGAAAATATTAAAAAACATCCTGAAGGAAAAACGCGTGAGAGTGATGAGGTCTATATTCTATCAGAAGTTAGTATGGATAATACAAAGGTGCGCGATGATTTGATGGATATTAAAACTTTGCAGCAAGTTAATGAGGATAGATTAGAACAATGGCTCCCAATTATGAAAGGTTCCTTTCCGCTGCCGGTATCTGAAATTGAAAAAGTATTTAAATGTTTTAAAGTAGCACTCCCGAAGTTTGACAGGACCGAATATACTTTTAAACAATATCTTGATGAAGTTATTGCTCCCTCTAAACTATTAAAAGCTGTAAATGTGCATAAGAAAAGAACAGGTTACACAATTAATAATACCATTGTAGAAATTGCAGAAGTAACAGTTGATGGTAAAGTTATTAAAACAGCTGCTGTTGAAATGGAAGATCCGGCTTTAGTTATTAAAACTGTTAGAGAACTAGAGCTAGATAAATTTCCAAATATTAATTATTTGCGTGGATTAAAAAATCTTGTTGGAATGAAATAGGAGTATAACAATGGCAAATGAAATAGAACGTAAATTTTTGGTTAAAGGTGAGTTTAAAAATCTTGCGAGTAAAGAAACCAGAATTGTGCAAGGTTATCTTTCCTCTGTACCGGAAAGAACAGTACGTGTTCGTATTAAAGGTGATAAGGGATTTATTACTATAAAAGGAATCGGAAATACTTCTGGTGCTACGAGATATGAATGGGAAAAAGAACTTCCGACTAACGAAGTTGAGGAATTATTAAAAATTTGTGAACCGGGTGTGATAGATAAAACAAGATATCTTGTAAAAGTCGGAGATCACACTTATGAGGTTGATGAGTTTTATGGCGAGAATAAAGGATTAACTGTTGCTGAAATTGAATTAAGTTCAGAATCGGAAGCATTTGTGAAACCAGCTTGGTTAGGCGATGAAGTGACCGGTGATGTTAAATATTATAATTCAATGCTTATGAAAAATCCTTTTACCAAATGGTAGAATTAATTTTAATATAATCATAAATTTTTTTATCAAATTATAAAAATTATATGACAAAATTTGATCCGCTTGATATGAATAACTATCGTATCGAGAAACTTCCGAAACGTGATAAATCAAAATTTGAAAAGTGGCTTGCGATTATTGGACCAATATTAGCATTTGCTGCTTTTATTTTGTTCGCATTTATCATAAAACTACCTTTTCTTGAAACAATAAATTCATCAGATTTAGTTTCAGAATCCGCTAAAAAAGCTTTTGATAAAATTGGTTCAGCCTCGTTTATCAGAACCAATGAATTTATGCTTGCAATCTTTGCTGCTTCAATTATTCTTTGGATGACTGAAGCCATTCCAAATTATCTTACTTCTCTTTTATTAATTATAAGTCTTGTTCTAACGGGAGTATTATCTGAAAAAGTTGCTTACGCTCAACTTGGGCATCCCGTAATGTGGCTAAATATTATGTCTTTTGTTCTAGCAAGTATGTTAGTTGTAACAGGGCTTGCAAAAAGATTTGCACTTTGGTTAATTATCAAGTTTGGAAAGAATGCCAGTACAATATTTATAAGTTTTCTAATTATAAATCTTGTACTCTCTGCTTTTATATCTGCAACAACTGCAAAAGCTGCAATATTGCTTCCGATATTTATGGTGATAGCTGCAATTTACGGTGCTAAATCTGGTGCAAAAAGAAATAATTTTGGACGAAGTATCGTATTGCAAAATCTTTTGTACATAAATATTGGTGCGGGTGCTTTTGTTACAGGATCAGGAGCAAATCTGCTTGCAGCAGCTATTATTGGTGGTGCAATTGGTGGTAACATTTTCTTTTCAGATTGGATGATGGCAATGTTTCCAATAATGGTTTCATTAATGTTTATTGGTTATCTATTAGCGATGAAGATTTTTTTTCCATTGGCGCCTGAAGAACGTTTACCCCAAATTGAAGGAGGAATGGAAAGACTAAAGCAGGAATATGAAAAACTTGGTTCGATTAATTTTTTGGAAATTAAATCAGCAATAATTTTTATTGCTATACTTTCATTATGGGCTACTGACAATATTCATGGAATTAGTGCTACAGCAGTTGCTTTTGTTGGAGCTATCGTTGCATTGTTACCAAAAATAGGAATTGTAAAATGGAATGAAGTAGATATTCCATGGCATCTTATGTTATTCTCAGCTGGTGCTTATACACTAGGAGCGGGATTGGACGCCACAGATCTTCCATCAATCGCTGTAAATGCTTTTTTTGATCATCTTGGAATCGGAGATCACACAAGTTTTTGGATTTTATACTTACTGTTAACTGGAGTTATGATTTTTAGCGCACTTATATTTCAATCAAAAACGATGCGTGCAATGATATTTATACCGATTGCAATTGGTGTTGCAAACAGATTTGGATTTGATATTGTTAGTCTTGCATTACCGGTTGCTTTTATGATTGAACATGTTTATGTATTACCATTTAATAGTAAACCAGCCGCGTTGCTTTACGAAACGGACCAGTACAGTTTAACGGATACTTTTAAATACGGTTTTACAATGATGGTTGTTTCGTGGTTATTGATTATTGCTGCCGGCGAAACCTGGTTTAGATATTTAGGAATTACACCAAATGGGGTTTTTGGAATCTTTTAATTCTTAATAAGTATTTGAAAAATAATTTTAACTAAACAAGAAGTTGAAATTTTATAAAAGGACGGAAGCTATATGTTTTTAAAGAAAACGAGAAAACTAGAAACTCAGATAGACGAATATCTTGATCTGGTAATAACCGGTGGACTTATTTTTAAATTAGGAATTCGATGTTATCTGGATAATCAAACCGAAGCATTTGAAGGTCATTTGAAAGATCTGAGAAAGATTGAGGACACAGCGGATGATTTACGAAGAAACATTGAAATAAAACTTTACAGCCGAACATTAATTCCGGAAGCAAGAGGGGATGTGCTCGGATTATTGGAAAGTTGTGACAAAGTTTTAAATATCACCGAAGAAACACTTTTAGAGTTCTCTGTTGAAATACCAAATCTATTGCCTGAACTTAAAAATGATTTTATTGATATAGCTGAAAGTTCAATCGCTTGTCTTGAAAATACTGTTAGCGGTATAAGAGCATACTTTAAAAATGTGGATGCCGTTAGAGATTATGTAACTAAAGTTCAGTTCTACAAAAAAGAAACTAATAAAGTTGCGGAAAGAATAAAACGAACTGTATTTAGAACAGATCATGAACTAAGTTTTAAAATTCACACACGTTATTTTACTTTTCATATTGAACGAATCGCAGAGCAATCTGAGGATGTTTGTGACAGACTTTCGATTGCCATAATTAAAAGGTTAGAATAGAATTGGATATTTCAGTTTGGTTTTTCATTAGCAGTGGTTTATTTCTTGGATGGTCGTTAGGTGCCAACCATGCAGTAAACGTTTTTGGCACTGCTGTTGTATCCAAAATGGTCAAGTTTAGAACTGCAGCTATAATATCCGGAATATTTGTTATACTCGGTTCCGTTATAAGCGGTGCAGGCACAACAAAAACTTTAACTGATCTAGGTTCTATAAACGCTATTGCAGGCAGCTTTTCAGTTGCCTTGGCCGTTGGCATTTCTGTTACATTAATGACAAGAGCCAAATTACCTGTTTCAACTTCTCAAGCTGTAATCGGCGGCATTATCGGTTGGAATATTTTTACAGGATCGCCGACTGATTATAATTCTTTAACTAAAATTTTATTTAGCTGGGTTGCTTCTCCGGTTATAGCCGCAATATTTGGTTTTTTAATTTTTAAGCTGATGAAAAAAACAGTTTTAAAATGGAAAATCCATCTTCTTAGATTAGATAATTATACAAGAATCGGATTAATTGTTGTAGGTGCTTTAGCCTCATACTCTTTAGGTGCAAATAATATTGCAAATGTAATGGGAATGTTTGCATCAGCTCCTTTATTCAAGGATCTGAACATTGGTAATATTATAACTATTTCAAGTGTGCATCAATTATTTTTATTGGGGGGCATAGCTATTGCAATAGGTATATTTACATACGGCAATAATGTGATGGAAACAGTTGGAACTGATTTATATAAGATATCACCAATCACTGGTTTTGTAGTTGTGCTTGCAGAATTTATTGTTCTGTTCCTATTTACATCTCAAACTCTTGAGGCATTTTTATTAAAAAATAATTTGCCTTCGTTTCCATTAGTTCCTCTTTCCACAACGCAAGCCTTTATAGGCGCTGTAATTGGTGTTGGTGTTGCCAAGGATCCATCATCAATTAATTTTAAAGTCTTAGGTAAGATTGCAATTGGCTGGGGTGTGGCTCCGCTAACTGCAGGTCTAATCACCTTCATATCTTTATTTTTTATACAAAATGTTTTTGAACAAAAAATTATTCATCCGGTTCCTTATGAAATTACAAAATCCGTAATATCAAAGTTGAATGATGAAGGTATTGAAACGAAACGGATAAATGATTTGGTTGGTAAAAGATTCGTGAACAATAAAAATTTCTTAAACGAACTTAAAAACAGATACGATTACGATAGTAAGCAGATATACTCAATATTTAATTATGCGCTGATCGATAGTTTTAAAATAGATTCAACATTAATTAATTCTCTGCCCGAAAATTATGATTTTACTATAGCGGAAAAATTTCAGTTGAAAGAACTTCATGGCAAATCATTTAATCATAAAATAGATTTTGAAGATGCAATTTCTTCCAATTTGCCTATGTGGAGTTTAACAGACGATAAATTAAAAAACAAAGTAATCCTCGAAAAGCGGATTATAATTGAAGATCTTTTCAGGGTTTCTATAAAAACTAAAAGTACAAACAGTTATTAATAAAAGTTAGAGGAGATGTAATGAATAACAAAAGAAATCTAATGCTCGTTATTGTAATCTCTCTGCTTTCAATTCTTGGATTGAATGAATTGATGGCCCAGGATTCCAAAGTGCCAGGTGGGGATCAAAGATACCCGCTTGGAGCAGAAATGCGAAATGGTAAACTTGTTTTTGAATCAGAGAACGGAGATTTCCGCTGGTGGTTCGATTCAAGAATTCAATTTGATGGCGCAATGTATTTTGAAAATAAAAATGCAATGAGTAATGGTGTACATTTAAGAAGAGCAACATTTGCTCTTAAAGCTTTGCTATGGAAAGACTGGCAAGCCGAAGTTGATATTGATTTTGCTGAAGCTGTTTCAACTAATTCTCAAGTTGAACTTAGAGATATGTGGATTAAATATACTTTCCCAAAATTAAATTTTTCTTTGCAGGCAGGTAATTTTAAAGAACCTTTTGGAATGGAAAGGCTTAATAGTTCAAGACTACTTACTTTTCTTGAACGTACAGCAATCTCCAATGCTTTACCTATGGGAAGACGTGTTGGAATTTCTGCAAGATACTGGACTGATTTTGCTCAAGTTACAGCAGCAATTATGGGTCACGAAACCGGAACACGTATTGATAAAGGGCAACGTGATGAAACATTTTCAACAAATATTCGTACTTCAATTGCACCAATAAATTACTTTGGACAAAATCTTCACATTGGTTTAGCGTATTCTTATAAACTGCCTGATGTTACTTCTGAATTAAGAGCAAACACTGTTGAAATAAATGCAAGAACAGAAAGCTACGTTGCAAATCCAAAATTGTTGCATACAGGTGATATTTCAGATGTTAATTATTATAATCGCTATGGTGCCGAACTAATGTATATAAATGGTCCATTTTATTTCCAATCCGAATTTATGGGCACAAGTATTTACAGATGGTATGCTAAACCAACCGTAAATTTAAAAGGTGGTTATGTAATGGCTGCCTGGATGATAACAGGTGAAAATCGTTTTTATTATGTGGACGAAGGTGAAGTAGGACCAATCGAAACTCCAAAAAATTCTTTCGGTGCATTTGAATTTGCTGCCAGATATAGCGTTACAAATCTTAATGATTTGGATACAGATATTAAAGGCGGACAATCAAATCAATTAATGCTGGGTCTAAACTATTATCCAAATCCTAATATCAAACTACAATTCAATTATTCAATTGTAAACCTTGATGAATTCGCAACTCGAAAAGGAAATTTATTAGGTGGTGATGATCACTCATTTATTCAAATGCGTATTCAAGCATCATTATAAAAAGGAGATTAAGATGAAAAGAATATTATTATTTACATTATTTGTTTTTTCAGGTTTGTTTCTATCTTGTTCCAGAGAGGAACCATTCGTTGCACCTGTTCCGCCACCACCAGAAATTAATGTTGTGATTAATGAAGTGTACTCACGTGGTAACGATGCAAATCCAGACTGGATAGAAATCTTTAATCCATCTTTAGCACAAAAGGATCTAAGTGGATACAAAATTTATGATTCAGGTGGACAGGCTGGTAGCAAACCGAAAAAAGAATTTCCCCAAGGAACAATTATTCCAGCTGGTGGAATATTAGTAATTGTTGTTGATGATACACTTGATAGTGGTTTTGGTTTATCTTCAAGTGGTGAAACAGTTTGGTTAGAAAATGCAGCCAGTTCGATAATCGATAGTGTATTTTTTCCTGTTTTAGGTGTTGATTCTTCATATGGCAGAATGCCAGATGGAGCGACAACTTGGAGTATTATTTATCCAGCCACAAAGGGTTCAAAAAATGATTCAACAATAACTGCTAATCTTCCTATTGTTGTAAACGAAATTTTCTCACGAGGAATCGCTACTGACCCTGACTGGGTAGAAATTTATAACCCTAATCAAATCCAGGTGAATGTTTCTGGTTATAAGATTTATGATTCTGGTGGACAAGCGGGAACAAAACCAAAGAAGGAATTTCCTGTTGGTTCATTTGTTCCTGCAAATGGTTTTTTAGTGATTGTAGTAGATGATACTGCATCAAGTGGTTTTGGATTATCGAGTGGTGGTGAAACTCTATGGTTTGAAAAACCGGATGGATCACTAATTAACGAAGTTCAGTTTCCTGCAATGCCAGTTGAAACAACTTCCTATGGAAGAATTCCGGATGGTAGTGAAAACTGGTTGATTTGCAATACAATTACAAAAACTGCACCTAATCAACAGTAAAAAATAATATGAGAATCAGGCTTACCTGATTCTCATTTTATTTATTTTTAATTAATGAAAAAAAATATAATTCTAAAAAGATTTGCTAATCTACTAATTATAATCATTTTATTAGGTTGCTCCAGAGATGATAGTTATAATAATACAGATCCTCCGGAAATAGAGTTAATTAATCCATTACAAGAATTCAGTCTCACCATCTCTGAACCTTCAGCAGTTGCGTATAATTCTGTTAACAATTCTTTAATGATTGTATCTGACGGAAGCCCAATTATATATGAGGTAGGTTTTGATGGTTCAGTAATTTCATCCTTCACTACAACTTGTTCTGATCTTGAGGGTATAACGCTCTCAAAAAATTGTGACACGATTTATGTAACACAAGAAAAGAAAAAACTTGTAACAGCTTTAAACCTTAGTGGTAATACTCTGTATTCCTTTTTAGTTGATGTTGCTATATCTGATAACAGTGCTTTGGAAGGTATATCAATCAATAAAAATAATAACCATTTATTTGTGATAAATGAAAAAGATCCAATAATGTTGTTGGAATTTCTTGGAACAACAGAGATTAGCAGAATATTGATTGATAAGGTATCAGATATTTCAGATGTGTTTTATGAAGAATCGTCAAATTCAATATGGATTATTAGTGATGAATCCCAAAAAATTCTCAAATATTCTTCCTCCGGGGTGTTTATTAAAGAATGGAAAATTCCCTTTACAAAAGGTGAAGGATTAACAATTGTTGGCAATAAGATGTATATAGTAAATGATAGTAATGCAAAACTGTATGTTTTTAACAAAGCAAGTTAAAATGTAATTGAATGATCTTTAATCAATTATGATTATACGATTTCGAGTAAATTAAAATTATCTTTGAAATGGAAAATGAATTCTATTTGTTTAACGTCTAAAAAATGGATATGTCCATGTTTTCTGAATAAAGAAAAGGATTAGTTATGAAAAAAAATGTTTTACTTTTAATTGTTTCGCTATTTGTAATTTTAATGATGCAAACCAGTTTTGCAATTTCACCTTTAATGAACGAATTATTCTCCAGGGGGACCGCAGTAGAATTGGACTGGATTGAAATTTATAACGCATCTTCTAACCCTTTTGATATCTCTGGATATAAGATTTATGATATTGGTGGACAGAGCGGATCAAAACCGAAAAAAGTTTTTCCAGCAGGCAGTATTATTCCAGCAAATGGTTTTTTAGTTATTATCGTTGATGATACTTCCGAGAGTGGTTTTGGCTTATCTAGCAATGGTGAACGAGTTTGGTTTGAAACTGATGCGGGCTTAATCATTGATAGTGTGGATCTAATTGCAATTACAGATCTCGAGGCATCTTATGGAAGAGTTCCTGATGGAAGCTCAAACTTCCAAATAATTTCTCCAAGAACTCGTGGAACAGCTAATGGTACTTTGGATTTTCCGGTTGTTATGAATGAGTTATTTTCGAGGGGCACAAATGATGAACCCGATTGGATAGAAATTTACAATTCTTCAGCCACGTCTTTTGATATTTCAGGATGCAAAATTTATGATAGTGGCGGATTTAATGGAACAAAACCTAAAAAAGAATTTCCTGCTGGATCTGTTATACCTGCAAATGGATTTTTAGTGATTATGGTTGATGATACTGCTGCTAGTGGTTTCGGGCTTTCGAGCAGCGGAGAAAAAGTTTGGTTTGAAAATGCTTCAGGAGAAATTTTAGATAGTGTTGATCTAATTGCTATCACTGATACAGCAGCATCCTATGGAAGATTACCGGACGGAAGTGATAACTGGCAAACATTGGTACCGAGAACTCGCGGTTATTCAAATGTACCCGTTAGTGCTGTAGTTTTGATCAACGAGTTGTTTTCAAGAGGAATAGAATCGGAACTTGATTGGATAGAAATATACAACTCTTCAGTGTCTCCCGTAGATATTTCAGGATATAAAATTTACGATGGTGGTGGAAATGCTGGAACTAAACCTAAAAAAGAATTTCCGGCTGGTTCAGTTATTCCTGCAAATGGATTTTTAGTAATTATTGTAGATGATACTGCTGCAAGTGGTTTTGGATTATCAAGCGGTGGAGAAAAAGTCTGGTTTGAAAATGCAACTGGAGCAATAATAGACAGTGTAGATTTGGTTGCTATAACAGATACAGCTGCTTCCTTTGGAAGATATCCTGATGGAAGTGCAAACTGGCAGATACTAATTCCGAGAACCCGTGGAGTTGCAAACATGTTGACTGCTGTTGAGGATGAAATTCAACAAATTTCTGAGTTTAGATTAAATCAAAATTATCCAAACCCTTTTAATCCAGCTACAACAATAAGTTTTACTATTGCCGCAACTAGTGATGTTACATTAAAAGTGTTTAATGTCCTTGGAAAAGAAGTTGCTACTGTTGTTAATGAAATGAAAAGTGCCGGAAATTATTCTATAATCTTTAATTCTAGCGGATTAAGCAGTGGAGTCTATTTCTATCAGTTAAAAGCTGATAATATTGTTTTAACAAAGAAATTTGTTTTGATGAAATAAAAGTTTTTAAAAAACTATTTCTGATTGAGTTCATTCTGCCAAAGTGGAATGAACTCTTTTTTTATACATCCACTTTAAATGATTTAAATCCAATTCTAATTGAAGTGAATGAAATTATGAAGGCAAGAATTCCCAGGATTACACTTGTAATAATCAGATTCCAGGAAGAAATCAATAATCCTTGTTCAACAGAAAAAAAATAATTTGAGACTGGAATAAATAGTATTGCAATTATTAAAACCAGATAGAATAGTGTAAACAGAAAAGTAATTGACGCTCCTTGTGATGAGGCTAATCTTATTGCATTTTTTTCTTTGTAGTTCGCAAAAATTCCGCCCATACCAAAGTTTAAACTAACTAAAGTAATTGTTGTAATAGCAGCATTAATTTGCGCAATTATAGATAGTTGAAAAGGGAATTGATAGTTTGAAAAAAAGCTAATTAGTTGTCCAATAAAAAATATTATGGAAAAATATATTAATAATCTTTTGGATAATAACTGACTGAAATCAATTGGAGCGCTTCTAATTTTCCAGAGCGCCTCACCTTCAAGACTAATTAATGGGAACACGAATCTTAAAGACAAAGACGCAACCAGGAAAACATTAAAGAGTGTAACAATTAAATAAACAACCGTTTTTAAATATTGATTGTAAGCTTTCAGGATTATTATATCGATGCCTGAAATGCTGGAAACAAAAATTGTAATTAAGAATATCATAACTAGCATGTGCAGCCATTGACTGGGTTCACGAAAGAAAAGCCAAAACTCTCTTTTTAATATTGATTCATCAAAACCTTTAACCCATGAAGTTCTCTCGAATCCAAAAACTTTATTTTGTTTTCTACTTCTGGATTTTAACTCAGCTGTGATTTTTAACGATGTTAACCATGTCTGATAATACCACTTATTAGCCAGCCATAGAGTTATACTGAAGATGAAAATTGAAGTAATTAAGTTTGCATAAATAAATGGAATAGCTCGTTCAATCCGGTTTTCAGAAATCCAGTAAAGTGATTCTGCTACCCAGTAGTTTGGCATAAATTTTACCAAACCATTCTCTAAAAATCCAAAGTATTGATCGATGTGTGGATAATAATCAAATACGCGTTCAACCAGTTTTATTGGATTGCTAACAAAATAAAAAGTTATAATTCCTATCCCATAAACACTGCCAATTATTCCAAGAACTTTTTTAATTCCCCATCTTGAAGACAATTTTAAAATTGCCAGTAATACTATTGCCCCGGCAGAACCGGCGGTGAACATAAATGGTAAAATCAATAAGAAAAAAACAAATGGATAAACCCAAATAGCATAGTTAAAATAATTTCCATACCCAAGTACTACAGCAGATATTATCAGAAGTAAAGTAGTTGAACTGTAAAAAAAGTTATCCAAAAACTTGATTAAAAATATTTTGGTGAATGAAACAGGTTTTGTTATAAGATGATAGACTTCTTTTGATTTATAAAGGGTAGAAAAAGATACAACCATATTTCCAACATTTATAGCGATAAAAAAAATAAAGAGCACTACAAGAACAAACCTGTGAAGTAAAAATGTTCCAATTCTTACATTAACTAATAGGTACTCAATTGTACTTTGAGTCATTAAAAAACAGCCGTATGCAAAAATTACATAAACAATAGCTGAGCCCATACTTTTTATAAATGCAGCAAAGTTAAAAGGCGAGTTTACTTTTAAGAAAATAACAATTTTGTAATAAAGTATGTGAAATAGGTCTTTCATTATTTAGTAAGATGAAGAAATAATGATTCTAAGCTATTGTGATTGGACCCTTTAACTTGTTCAAGAACTTCTTTTGTATCTGAAAATATCATACTTCCATCTTTAATAATTCCAATCTTCGTGCAAATTTCTTCTGCAACATTTAAACTGTGGGTAGACATGAAGACCGCCGATCCGTTATCAGCTTTTTCCTTTAAAATATTTTTTACAATTACCGCACTCTGTGGATCGAGTCCGACCATAGGCTCATCCACTACAAGAAGTTTTGGATCGTGGAGTAGAGCAGAGGCAATTGTGATTCTTTGCTTCATACCTTGTGAATACTCTTCAGTTCTTTTATCAACCCAATCACCTATTTTAAGCTTTTCAATTGTCTCATCAATTTTGTTCCTTAACACATTTTTAGGGATTGAATATAGTCCACCACTGAAATAAAGAAATTCTCTACCAGTTAATTTTTCATAAATAAACGGCTGATCAGGTATATATCCGATTAATGATTTTGCTTTGATAGGATCTTTTACAATATCGTAACCATTTATAAGTATTCTTCCTTCGGTCGCAGTATAAAGTCCTGAAATCATTTTTATCGTGGTTGTCTTTCCCGCTCCATTTTGACCAAGAAACCCAAAAAAATCACCCTCGTTAACTTTTAGATTAAGATTATTAACTGCAGTAAAATTTCCGAACTTTTTTGTAAGATTAATTAACTCGAGCATTTATATCCGTAAGGTTGATTGTGAAAAAAATATTAGAACAGTTGAATTGAATATAGAAAGATTATGTCTCAGTTGAACGCAGGATAGTCAGATCTTCAAACGTAATCAGCATTAAATCATTTTCATTAATGTTCTGGGATTTTAAAATTCTATCCTCTTGTATTGCTATCGCTTTATTTAGAATTTCTTTAATTGTTCTGCTGTTATAAAAGTTTTTACGTTTCTCTTTTTTAAGTTCAACAATTAGTTCCATCAATTGCTGCCATGCGCCTTCATCCAGCTGATAATTTTTCTTCTGACAAATATTTAAAGCTATCTCTAATAATTGTCTTGTTGTATAAGGTTCAAAATTAAAGACATTAGGAAATTGGTTTTCTAATACAGGAAAATTATTTAACAATGATTCAATTTCCTCTCTTGATCCAGAAAGTAACGCAACAACATCATCATTAATCAGGTACAATTTTTTTAAGAAATATTGTAATAATGATTCACTAAAATCATTTGTGCATTGTAAAGCAGCCACAGTATCATTTACTAAAATAACATTACCAAGCAGATTTTTAAATAACTCATCCATCATTAAATATGCATCAAGTTTTCCTAACCCGAAAAAGGTAGAGCCATCAATTTCTATTAGCTGACCTTTAGTTATTCGACCCGAATCTTTCAAACTTTTTGCGTATAATCTTGATATAGTCGATGTGCCTGATCCATGTTCTGATATAAAAATTGCATTCAAGTTTTTGTGTACAGAAGCTATGGATCGTTCTTTCTTTAATCTATCAACTTTTATTGATGCAAGTATTCTATTAAAAACTATTTTAACATCTTCAAGTCCAACAAGATTATTTACTTCGTTTAAGTACTTTTCAACCTTTACCTCTTGTAATAAACTTCCTGTATCTCTGTTTTTAAGATTTATTAATGCGGTTTGAATGTCGTCCTTAAGTAGTGTATTTAACGAAGAAAAATCCTTTTCACTTTCTTCCAGAAGTTGATATCGTTTACTTAGTTCGACTTTAGATTCATTAAACAGATTCCTGATATATCTGGCGTTCCCAAATGTTTCATTTGCTCCAGTACAAATTGTTTCCAGTCTTTCTGTTAAAAATATTTCAGTATCGTTATCAACTAAATATTTTTCTTTATTAGAAAATAGTTTAAATATAGAAGTTAGCTCCTTTGCTGAATAGTCATCAAATGAAAAATAATGAGTAAAACGTGATTTTAGTCCTGGATTGGACTCTAAAAAATTTTGCATTGGGGCAGGATATCCAGCTGCAATAACAAAAAACTTTCCTTTATAATCTTCCATCCTTTTAAGGATAATATCTATCGCTTCTTGTCCAAAATCTTGTCCACTTTTTTCTTTCTTTAAAGAATAAGCCTCATCAATAAAAAGAATTCCTCCCAAAGCTTGATTAATAACTTTTTCAGTTTTTTGTGCGGTCTCACCGATATATTCACCAATAAGTTCTGCACGATCAACTTCTATAACATGCCCATTTTCCAATATTCCTATTGATTTAAAGAACTTGCCTAACAACCTTGCTACAGTTGTTTTTCCAGTACCAGGGTTTCCTAAAAATATACAATTAGCTGAAATACTTTCTTCTGTTTGTACACCCTGTTTTTTCCTTTCATTAACAAAATTTAAGTAAGTAATAAAATCTTTTAATGATTGTTTTAAATTTGTCAGTCCAACCAGATTTTCAAATTCTGAGAAGAGTGAGGGTAATGATATATTTTCAAAAGAAGTTTTATGAAGTTGTGCAATTGTTTTAGGTTGTTGGGTATTTTGCTTACTCAGAAATTCATTTTCAATAGAATTAGTGTAGTTAAAGTTTACTATTTCTTCATTTCCAATTTGAAATGTGTGCCTTAGAACCAAATTATTATCAATTAATATTTCAATTTTTCCTTCACCTTGTTTCCAAAAACCTGGTAATGGTGTGCCCCAGCTTTGTACGAATTCAACAAGTTCCCAATCTTTTTTTGCCTCAAGATTAAAAGTGTTGCGTCCAACTTCTTCATCCTCAAAATACCAAATTGTTAATCCGGCGTGGATGGAATCAACATCTTTATAATTAGGATTTTTTAGAGTAATTTCAGCTGCTGCATAACTGGTTCGCGATTCATCAAGTTGGAGTAAATAAGTTCGTTTTTCTGATTGGAGTGATTCTTCAAGGTTGAACATTCTTACCGTGTGGGTTTCGTATTTACTTGAAAAAAAGAAATTATTTCCGATCGATGATTTATCCACTTTTGATCTATTGACTAAAATCTCTGAAGATCTTACTCCCCTTAAGAGTAATTCTTTAGATTTTAAATCATTCTCTGTATTTGATTTCATATTATCTGATGCTGAATGAATGACAAAAATCATTTTTTACAAATATTTCAAATACCTTGCCATCTCAAAAAGGCTTAATAAAAACAAAAAAGGCGAGGGGAAACCTCGCCTTGTAAATTTAACAGAACTAAGTTCTATTAATACATTCCATCCATACCGCCCATACCGCCATGTGGCATAGCTGGCATTGCTGGTTCTTTTTCTTTCTTTTCATAAACTACAGCTTCAGTTGTAATTAACAATGATGAAACTGATGCAGCATTTTCTAATGCTGTTCTTGTTACTTTGGTTGGATCAATGACACCAGCTTTAATTAAGTTTTCATACTTTTCGGTTGCTGCGTTAAATCCAAAATCATCCTTACCTTCTTTAACTTTCCAAAGAACAACTGAACCTTCTATTCCAGCATTTTCAACAATTTGCTTTAGTGGTTCTTCAAGCGCTTTTTTTACAATCTGGATACCAGTTGTTTGATCAGGATTTTCACCAGTTAAATTTTCGATTACACTTATTGCTCTAACTAAAGCAACACCACCACCAGCAACTATTCCTTCTTCAACTGCAGCACGGGTTGCGTGTAATGCATCTTCAACACGAGCTTTCTTTTCCTTCATTTCAATTTCTGTAGATGCACCGATTTTTAATACAGCAACACCACCAGAAAGTTTTGCTAATCTTTCCTGTAATTTTTCTTTGTCGTAATCTGAAGTTGATTTTTCAATTTGAGCTTTTATTTCATTTATTCTTTTCTTGATATCATCTGTTTTTCCAGAACCTTCAACAATGGTAGTGTTGTCTTTATCGATTACAACTTTTTTAGCTCTACCTAAATATTCTAATGTAGCATTTTCAAGTTTGTAACCTTGTTCTTCAGAAATTACGGTTCCACTTGTAAGAACTGCAATATCTTCTAACATTGCTTTTCTTCTATCACCAAAACCTGGAGCTTTAACAGCAGCAACTTTTAGTGTACCACGAATCTTGTTTACTACTAAAGTAGCTAAAGCTTCGCCTTCAAGATCCTCAGAAATGATTAACATTGCTTTACCTTGTTGAGCAACTTTTTCAAGTACTTGTAAAAGATCTTTCATTGCAGAGATTTTTTTATCGTGGATAAGAATAAATGGGTCTTCTAAAATTGTTTCCATTGATTCCGTATCAGTAACAAAATAAGGAGAGATATAACCACGATCGAATTGCATACCTTCAACTACTTCTAAAACTGTATCGGCTGATTTGCTTTCTTCAACAGTAATAACACCATCTTTACCAACTTTTTCCATTGCATCAGCAATTAAATCACCAATTGTCTTATCATTGTTTGCAGAGATTGAACCAACCTGAGCAATTTCATTTCTTCCTTCAACTTCTTTGCTAACAGATTTTAAGTGTGCAATAACTTTAGATACTGCTAAATCAATTCCTCTTTTTAAATCCATTGGATTTGCACCAGCGGTAACGTTCTTTAAACCTTCTCTGTATATAGCTTGAGCTAATACGGTTGCAGTTGTAGTTCCATCACCTGCAACATCACTGGTTTTAGAAGCAACTTCGCGAACCATTTGAGCACCCATATTTTCAACTGGATCATCAAGATCGATTTCTTTTGCAACTGAAACACCA
Organism: Ignavibacteriaceae bacterium; assembly: GCA_049291095.1. GTDB lineage: Bacteria > Bacteroidota > Ignavibacteria > Ignavibacteriales > Ignavibacteriaceae > IGN3. Next base: position 47,732 of record JBATOT010000125.1, read on the forward strand.
TCTTTAGTAACAGTTGGTGCGCCAAATTTCTTTTCTAAAATTACGTTACGTCCTTTTGGACCAAGTGTAACTTTAACTGCATTGGCTAATTTGTCAACACCACTTTTTAATTTAGCACGGGCATCAGTGCCATACTCAATTAATTTTGCCATAGTTTATTCCTTTATTTTGATAATTAATTACTTACCTAAAATTCCGAAGATGTCACTCTCACGCATAATGAGATATTCTTCGCCATTAATTGTTACTTCAGTTCCGCTGTATTTACCGTAAAGAACTTTGTCACCAACTTTAACTTCCATTTTAATTGCTTTACCATCGTCTGTAACTTTACCAGGACCAACGGCAACAACAGTACCTTCAACTGGTTTTTCTTTTACTGTATCTGGCAAAATGATTCCGCCAGCAGTTTTTTCTTCTGCAGCAGCAGGTTTAACAACAACTCTGTCACCAAGCGGTTTTAACTTGATTTCACTCATAATTAGCTCCTTTTTTAGTTTATTAAATTAGTTAGCACTCTCAAAAGACGAGTGCTAATATACACTTGAATTGAAATTTTGTCAATAATCTGAGCTTTGGATGTGATATAAAATGCTTAATTTTGATTTGAAATTAAACTATTTAAGATTTACGTGAAAAATATTATTTCAGACATAAAATATTTAATCCAAAAGATCAAGGAACTTGATAAAAAGACAGTAATTGTTCTTATGTCTGTAGCAATTTTACAAACAGTTTCATACTATTTTACTTCCCGCAGATTTTTTAGAGCTAATTTATTCGAGACCTTTCAAAATTATTCTCAACCATATCTAATAGAATTTGTTTACTGGTTTGTTGGTGATTTTTTAACCTTTTTTATCCTTGGTATTCTTATCATCAAACTAATCTTGAAAGAAAATCTTAAGGATTATGGATTACAGTTTGGTGATTACAAAACAGGATTAAAGTATTCCTCAATCTTTCTGTTAGTAATGATAGTTCTAATCTGGTTTGTTTCAGCAACTCCGGCTTTTGCAGAAAAATATCCCCACCTTTCTGATGCAAAAACTAATTGGAACATTTTATTGATTTACGAATTGGGAATGTTGCTGTACATGTTTGCCTGGGAATTTATTTGGCGTGGATTTATGATTTTTGGTCTTGAAAAAAAGTTTGGATATTATTCTGTAATGATTCAAATGATTCCATTTGTGATCCTACATAACGGAAAACCTTTTCTTGAAACCTTTGGAGCCATCTTTGGCGGAATCGCACTTGGAATTCTTGCTTTAAGAACTCGCTCATTTTACTATTGTGTAGTTACACATATTGGTGTTATGTTCACGATAGATTTTATTTCAACTTTGCGATTTAGAGCAAACGATTATGGAATAGGATTAACATCATTTGTAAATTTGATTAAACAATTATTTTAGGTTTTAAGATGAGACTCTCATTAAATATAGATCACATTGCAACTTTAAGAAATGCAAGAGGTGAAACACAACCTGATCCGGTAACTGCTGCTTTAATTGCTGAGCAAGCCGGTGTGGATGGAATCGTAGTTCATCTTCGTGAAGACAGAAGACACATAAATGAAAGAGATGTAAGATTGCTTCGTGAGCTTATCACAACAAAGCTTGATCTTGAAATGGCGGCAACTGAAGAGATTATAAAAATTGCTTGCGATATTGGACCTGAGCTTGCTACTATCGTTCCTGAAAAAAGACAAGAACTTACAACTGAAGGTGGAGTTAATGTAATTGATAATATTACTTTAATGAAAAACACTATACAGGAACTTCATAAATATGATATTGAAGTATCTCTTTTTATTGAACCTGAAATAAAACAGATTGACGCTGCTGCAGAAATTGAAAGTGATTTTATAGAAATTCATACCGGAGTTTTTGCAAATACTTTATCAGAAGAAGAACAATTTGATGAATTAGATAAGATAAGAGTTGCAGTTAAGCATGCAAAAAAACTTGGTTTAGGTGTAAATGCAGGTCATGGTTTAGATTATCAAAACATAAAAATATTTAGAGAGTTGTCAGATATTGATGAAGTGAGTATTGGTCATTCTATAATTGCAAGATCAATGTTTGTAGGACTAAAACAAGCAATAAAAGAAATGTTTGAATTGATTAAAAAATCTTAATCACAATTATCATTACATGAACAAGATAATTTAGTACTTTTAGATTTTTCAATCGATTCTTTGCCTTCTCTAAAAGAGAAATAGGCAATTCCAAGCGAACCAGCTAAGTCTAAATATCCTATTTTAAAAACTTCATAACTTAGACTTGAAGCTAGAAGTATAAATGATAAATAAAAGCAGGTCTTAGTACAATTTGCATCTGCTATAATTGCATCTGAGTTTAATTCGTTTCCTACTTTTAATTTAAAGTGTAATAATACATACATAGTTAAAATAGAAATTATTGAAATTGCGATACCAAAAATAGTTGTTTCGGGTTTTACTTCATTCAAAATCATTACTACCGAACCAATTATTAATCCTACGCTCAGTAGATAAAAACTAAATCCCGTAATTTTTAAAGCTGTCCTTTCAAATTTGTCTCTATAGATTATTGGATTTCGTTTCATTCTTATTATCATGTGAAAAATACCAATACCAGAAATGACCTCGACAAAACTATCAACTCCGAATCCGAACAGCGCAAGCGAATCATCATTCAAACCAAAAAAAATTGAAATAAAGCCTTCTAAAATGTTATAAGCTATAGTAATAATGCTTAGTAACAAAGCAAAAGAAACCAAGTGATTAAATTTTAATGATATTTCTGTTTCTGTAATTTTAATTTAGGTACCAGTCATTTCAATTGTTAATTATTAAATTTTTCTAACTATAAATTAATAATTCTGAGATTATTTCAAATCTAAAAAAAACTTGTATATGTGCATAAATCTATTGATTAATAGAATTTTCTAGCATAAGTTTCGAGTGTCGCTAGCCGAAGGTTAACCCCCAGACCTTTTGTTAGGGCAAGCCCGGTAGCTTCGGTTACCGGGTTCTTTATTTTTGATATTCTTTTGTTTTTGATCACTTAATCATTTCTTAATTATCATTTCTCAATCTATAACAATATTTTTTCAATAACGATTTTTTAATTTCTTTAAAAAACATTTGGAGTTTTAAGTGCAATACAACCTGATAAAAAAAACTGAGTTTGATAAAGTAAAATCATTCAATGGAAACTGGGCAACAAAGATGGAGTTGTTTGCAGATATGTGCAGATACAATACTCTTGTTGCTGTAAAGAAAGCCGGTTCAGGTCATCTTGGTTCAAGTTTAAGTGCGATGGACATTACTACTTATCTCTACTTAAACGACATGAATGTGTTTGATGTTGGTTTTGATTCTCCTGATCGTGACATTTACTTTTCATCAAAAGGTCATGACGTTCCGGGATTGTATTCTTTGTTTTATGCACTTGGAATTATTCCAGAAGAAAAATTATTAATGTTAAGAAGATTGCACGGACTTGATGGCCATCCTGAAGTTAGACAAAATGGAATTGAAGCAAGTACAGGTTCACTGGGAATGGGAATTTCAAAAGGTAAAGGATTTGCGTGGGCGAAATCATATCAAAAAAATAAAGGGCATGTTTATGTTCTTACTGGCGATGGAGAATTTCAGGAAGGACAAATTTATGAATCACTTCAAGCAACGGCTCACCAAAAAGTAAATAACATCACAGCAATTATGGATCATAATAAATATCAAACGGATATGCTGGTAGCTGATGTAAATAATATTGAAGATGTAGTAAAAAAGGTTGAAGCATTTGGATGGTATGTTGTTAGAATAAACGGACACGATTACAATATATTGAAAAAAACTTTTGATGATCTAAAAAAAGTTATAGATAAACCAAAGATGATTATTGCAGATACGATCAAAGGAAGGGGAGTTTCTTTTATGGAAAAACCTCTTACTGAAACTTTTCAAGGGAAGACGCTTTACAAATGGCACTCCGGTGCACCTGATGATGAAAGCTATGAAAAAGGACTAGCTGAGTTAACCGTCACTATTAATAAACTTGCTAATAAACTTGGGATTGAAAGTATTCAGATACCTGAAAATAAATCTGAAGGTAAACCAGTTACTAAGCTTGATAAAGAATTTGTAACAGAGGCTTACGGTGAGGTGTTAGTTGAAATCGCAAAGACAAATAAAAAATTAGTTTTACTTGATGGTGATCTTTCGGCTGATTGCAAACTCCGGAATTTTGAAAAAACTTATCCTGATCGATTTATTGAGAATGGAATAGCAGAACAGGATATGGTATCAATGGCAGGCGGTTTAGCACGAATGGGATTGATTCCAGTTGTAAATACTTTTGCAAGTTTTCTTGCTGCGCGTGCTAATGAACAGATTTATAATAACGCTGGTGAAAAAACTAAAATAATTTACACTTGTCATTTTTCGGGAATGATTCCTGCAGGACCTGGAAAATCTCATCAAAGTGTTAGAGATATTTCATTGTTTGGTGCACTACCAAATATTACAATCATCCAACCTTGTAATGCTGAAGAGACAAAATGGGCGACTGAATATTGTATAAATCAAGCTGAAGAAAATTGTATGCTTCGATTAGTAATCGGCCCTTCACCTGAAAAAATTCTATTACCAAGTGATTACCAATTTAAATTTGGTGTTGGAGCAGAGCTAACAGAAGGAAATGATGCAATACTATTTGGTTATGGACCTGTTATGCTGCACGAAGCATTAGTTGCTTCAGATTATCTAAAGAAAATAGGTTTTGGATTAAAAGTTGTAAACATGCCCTGGCTAAATAAGATTGATAATATCTGGTTGAAAGAATTAGTTAAAGATCAAAAAAGATTATTTGTGTTGGAAGATCATTCTGCAATTGGCGGACTTGGCGATAGGTTATTAAATTCTTTAGTGGAAATTGGTGAAATTAGTGGCAAAGAATTTACAAACTTCGGATTGAAGGAATACCCTGAATGTGGAACGCCACTTGAGGTTTTAGAATTTCATCAACTTGATGGAAAATCTTTAGCGAAAAGAATTTCTGGTGTGCAAGATATTGAAACGGCGGAAGCTATAAAGTTTAAATACACCGCGGATGCACCACAGTAAATTATTTTTTGAACAAAGGAAGATCATCAATAATCATATACGAAAGTTTCATTAGAGCATTTTTGTAAGGCCATATTTCAGTTAGGTTATCAAATGCACTAGTAACTTTAATTTCATTAGTGGCGATTAAATCAAGATTTCTATTATCCCATAATTGGTATTCAACAATAATATTAGTTTTAAATTTTTTATCTTTTCCATCCTCCAAAGGTTCAGATTCATATATAGTTATATTCCGAAAATAAATTAAGTAATCATATTTATATCGAGAGCTTATCGCTTTAAGCGAATAAGGCAGATATACAATTATTTCTTCACCGTTCTCAATTGCAAATTTATTTTCCACAATTTCTTGATCTATCTCATAACTATAATAAATCCATTCAATTTTATTAAACCTAGAGAAATATTTTATTCCTTTCGGTAACTGTTCAATAAGCTCCTTTGCAAAAAAGTATCTTCTTAAAAATTCGGCGTCTTTATCTTCTATATTTATCGTATCCAGTCGAAGATCTTGTAAAAAAATTCCTAATGAAACATCAGTATACTTCACATCAGCGTATTTAGGATTTAAATAGCATGCTTTACTACTAAGATTACTCGTTTCCTTAATAGATGAGCAAGAAATTGCAAACAAAATAAATACTACCAGAGTTGTACTAACTTTATTTTTAGATATCATCACCAGACAACTTTTCCTTACTTTTAACGATAAGATTATTTAGCTGATACTCATGCCTGATTGGATGCATAACAGCGTGTTCTAACATTGCATCGATACAATATTCAACACTCCAATTAGATTTATATGCTTTATCTTCAAATAATTCCGGTTCAACATTCGCAAGTGGAAGTCTCCATCGCTCAAATAAATGTGCAAGCTGCTCAACAGCTTTTTCTTCGATGATTTCAGCGGGTGGAGTTTCTTTTATTTGCGGATCTTCTAAACCCAACTTATCACACATCCAGATCATATATCCTCTTGCAGAACGAAGTAAATGATACAGCAAAGTGTCTAAAGACTTATAATAAGGATCATCTGAATCGGGGAGCTTAATGTTAAGTTGTTTGGCTTCTTTCCAGGTTTCATAAAATAATTGCAAATGAATTTCGTGAAGTTTTACCATAACACTTGCACCTTTGTAACGGTATTCTGGAAAAGTATTCATACTACTTACTCCTTTGTTATTGCCGGTAAATTCATATTAAAACATTTATCACAAAACTCAGGATTCTTTTCATCAAACCAATCTTTTCTAAAATCCTGATAATCTTTTGTGTTGAGTATCTCAATCAACGGTTGTTCAAATACGTTTCCAAAATGTTTTTCTTTTGGAAAAGGCTTAGCGCAGCAGGGGGGAACAAATCCATCCCACGTGATATAAAAATAATTCCACATAAAGCGGCACTTCTTAAAACTAGCAGGTGATTCAAAATCATAAAAAGTTAATTCTACATTTGGATATTTTGATGCTAGTTCCTTTGTTTTGAAATACTCATCTTTAAACTCTTTTGTGAGATAAAAATCATAGTATGAGTTATCCAGATCGGTTCTTGCAACAATGTTCATTGGATTGATGTTTAAATACTTAACTCCGATCTCATCGCACAGCTTCAGCATATCAGACATCTGATGATAGTTTTCTTTAAGCACTACCATATTGAACATAATATCGGTATTGCTTCCTTTTGCTTTTTCTAGAATTCCTAAAGTATTTTTCAGGAAGAAATTATAATCAGCGGTTTTTCTTACTTCATTGTAAACTTCATCAATTCCATCAATTGAAATTTGAATCGTATCAATTTTGTTAATCAGCTTTTCTGCTATCTCTATGCTTTTGGGAAGATGCGCATTAATAGAACAGGAAATTATTATTCCTTTGCTTTTACTTTTTATATAATCAACAGCCTCATCAATTCTTTTGTAAAGAAATGTTTCGCCAAGACCTGTTAATCCAATTGCATCTACATAAGGATGAATTTCATCTATAATGGTTTTAAACTTCTCAAAATCCAAAAAACCTTTTGCCATTGCATCACCGTATGCATACTCCCGTGCGCAGGTAATACATTTTATGTTACAATGATTTGTAAGTTCAATCATTATGGATGATGGATATGAAACTTTTAGACTTTTTGATTTATCGAGCAGAAGAGTTTGAATTTTATTGTTGGAATATCTTAGAAGATTAATTCCTTTTGGTAAGTGCTGAATGCGCTTTAATGCTTTTAGTAATTTTCTTTTAGTCATAACTTAAAATAAGGTTTAACACTAAAAACAAAAAGCAATTAAACCTTAACTTTAATCACCACTTTCTTTACATAAGATTTTTCATTTACTTTAATTCCCGGTAAATGAACATCTGTAGGGAAAAAGATTGCAAACATTCCTTCTTCTACAAGCGTAAATGATTTTTCTCCACTGAAGAATGTTATATCATTTTGTTCGTTGTATTCATCAATAACTATTTGGTTTTCTAACGGAGCATAGCCCATTTGCTCACTTCCTTTTGCTACAAACTGAACATCGATATATTTTTTGTGAGCTTCAAGTTTACCTTCGCTTTGATGTTTTGTGTTGTACTCGTTAACCAGAGCAAGAATGTTGTCTCCATCAATTTCATATCTGCCTAATTCCATTTTAGAGAAATCAGTTTGTTTTAGATAAGCAAAAGCTTTGTTAATTCTTTCACCAAGTCCTGAATAGAGGTGCGAGTTTGAGAGTTTATCTATTATCATTGTTATCCTTTTACTTGTTTGTCATTGCGAACGAGTCTTCGAGTGAAGCAATCTGTTTTATAGATTGCTTCGTTCGCAAAGCCTTACTCGCAATGACTATTTTTAATATCTAAAATAAAGAATTTAAATTATGAACATAAAGCGCTAAGCCAGTCATTTTTGTTTCCAAATAATGATCATCAAATAAATTAGTGTTGTAATATCTAATATCTATATGATCATGTAAGAAATTGGTAAGGGGATAGTTTGTCCAAAGTGCCAGGAGTTTAAAGATACCTTTTGTTCTTAGTTCATATCCATTTGTTTCTCTTTCATCAAAACCACGACCTGAAAAGTGACCGGTGCTGAAAGAAACAGTTTCGAAGAGGTCAAACTTTAAACCGATATGTGATACAATTTCTTCAGTACCTTCAATGTTTATTAAGTTTTTTACAAACTTAAGATCGCTTAGAGTTGATTGATAATCCCAGCCAATCGTCGACCCATTAATTTCAGAATAGTGTTTTGAAAACAAAATATCTTCAGCTTCAACTGTCAATGAAAAGTTAAATACTTTCATTCGAAAATTATCCTCAAGTAAATCGAATCCTGTGGAAATACCATAACCAAGCCTATCCATTCTTGGTAGTGGATCAGCCTGAGCCGGATCGATATAATATACTTCATCACCAATGTTTGATTTAGAATAACCGAATGAGAAATTGAAATCTGGTTTTAATTGCAAATCACCTTCCAATTCGATGAGTATATCTTCATCAATCAACTTAGACACAGGAACATTGATCAGTAAACCAAAATCAAATACATTTGGTTCTGCCTTGCCATCACCCATTTCAGAAGCAATAGGTGGATCAGAGAGAATTGAAGTTATACTTTTATAAGTTAATCCTGCATTAAACTGTACAAAGTAATCTATACCAATACCCAAGGAGTATGCATTGTAATAGTCCATGGAATAGAAACTCCCTAAGCCAGAGGGTGCTCTTTCATCAATTCTCAGAAATTCGCCAAAGTTTAATTCGAAGTATGAGTAACCAAATCCAATGCTTAAAGGAAAGTTTATTATATCTTTAAAATTATACCCAATGTTAAATGCTATACTTTTAATTTCTAAATCCAGATTGAATTGTGGCAGCCATTCATATTTTGATGGATAAAAGATTAATGAAAAATTATTGTTCTGGCTTGTGTAACCTAATTGTGCGGGATTCCATAAAAAACCAAACGGGTCTTCGGTTGGCAGGGCAGTACCTGTTTGTCCCATTGCGGCAAGTGATGGTGAAGGCTGAAGTAACAGAAATGGAACAGCAGCTTCTCCCTGTGAGAATGTTTTATTGCTAATTAACAGAAATGAAAAAAGACTAAGATAAAGAACTGTGGTTTTCATAAATCTCCCTGAATGATGAGAGCAAATTTATAAGTGCACAATAAAATTAAATATCTAAAAATGGTTGCCCTTGATTTTAAATGTGGCTAAAGCCAATAAGGTATTTTTAATTTTCTCAGTTGACTAAAGTTAACTGCAATAAATAGTAATTGTACTTTTTAATTATAATTGAACACCAATCGCAAGTTTAGCAATTGTCTGTTTTCTATAATCACCGGAGAAAAGATGTGAATCTGCAATTGCTAAATCGGTAAAGGAGTTATTGTAATTGAATCGAAGTCCGGCAGTAATAAAGAATGAATTCAATCCTTCATTTAATCGTGAATAAAAATTGTCAGTGTATTCACAATCAGTTATATAAAAACCGAGTGAAGGTGTAAACATTTCATTAATCTGATAGATTGCGCTGAAAGAATAGTCAATCTGATCTTTAAGTGAATTTGTTTCATTTGCCCAAAATACTGATGTGAGATTTGCAAGTAATTTAAGATCAGATGCTGCATCAAATGCAAGATCGATTCTTAATTCATCTGGTAAAGTATGCAGCAAATATGAATCGCTTTGTTCTACGGGTATGTAAGTATTGGTTGTGTCTTCAGGATCATACAATATTAATACACTGTTATCCACTTCATATTTTGCGTCAAAATATGTTTTGCTTTCGTAAGATACTCCGATCATTAAATGTTGTTGATCATCGAAACTGATTTTATAGTTTAAACCTGCAGCAATATTGCTGCTGTAATCTGTGGCACTACCTGTTATGTGCCATATTTCATCATATCTGTCTAAATAATTTAGTGAATACCTGAAGCCAATGGTGATATCGTTTGAGGCTGGCAGTAAATCTTTAAATGAATACGAGGCAGTTATTGAGTAGCTATGAATCATTGTTTCCTGTTTCATTTCAAAAAATTCTCCAGTACCATTTGGATATTCAATCGATCTAACTTCAACTGGGTCTGTATCCAAAGTTCCATTATACTTTTGTCCGAATCCCAAACCAAAAGTGAAATCATTCCATTTAATAATACCACCAACAGATTGTGGATAAAAATTATAAACACGACTCGTTCCAAAATCGGCAATCCAGGCTTCATCGGTGCTTGTGTTAATTTGATATGAAAAACCAAGTGAATAGTTTTCAAACTCAGAAATGCTGGCGGGATTCATAAATCCTAAATTTGAAACATCATTTAAAATGGATGAGGTACCTGAGGAGTTAAGCAATTTTATTCCATAACCTTGAGGTAAAAAACTTATTACGGTTGGTCCTTCCCGAGTGTTAGTTTGTGCAGGTATTTCTGAAACACTAAAAATGATGAACTGAAGAACTAAAAATAGAGCTAACTTTTTCATAACGCCCCTGAAAAAAATAACAGAAAATTTTATTTATAAATTGCCACGACCTTGAGGTCGTGGCAATAGAAAAAATAATTACTTGATAATTTTTTTCTCTCTTAATATTGTTTCAATTGTAATTGCACCAATTTCCTGAAGATCATATTTAACACGTGTGCTAGGTTTTTTAATCTTAATATATCTACTAAGATCAATTGGAGTTCCGATAACAACAGCATCACATTTTGTATTGTTGATTGTTGTTTCAAGATCTTTTAATTGTGCATTACCATATCCCATTGCAGGAAGAAGGACTCCAATGTTTGGATATTTTTCAAAGGTTGCACTAATAGATTTTACAGTATAAGGTCTTGGATCAACTAATTCCTTTGCACCAAGCTTTTGTGCTGCAACTACACCAGCGCCGTATTTCATTTCGCCGTGAGTAAGTGTTGGTCCATCTTCAACAACAAGAACACGTTTACCTCTTATCATTTCAGGATGTTCAACTGTAACAGGAGATGCGGCTTCTATAATAGCTGCATTAGGATTTACTTTTCTAATGTTATCTCTAACTGTATTTATTCCGGCATTATCAGCGGAATCAATTTTATTAATTACAACTGCATCAGCCAATCTTAATGAAGTGTTGCCGGGATAATATTTCATTTCGTGTCCAGGTCTGTGTGGATCAACAACTGTGAAAGTTACATCAGCTTTGTAAAATGAAAAATCATTATTACCACCATCCCACAAAATTACATCAGCTTCTTTTTCTGCTTCGCGTAAAATTGCTTCGTAATCTACTCCAGCATAAATAACTCCGCCTCTTGCAACGTGTGGTTCGTATTCTTCAATTTCTTCGATTGTACATTTGTGTTTTTTAAGATCAGCATAAGTAGCAAAGCGCTGTACTTTTTGTTTTACAAGATCGCCGTAAGGCATTGGATGGCGAATTGCTACAACTTTTTTTCCTGCAGCAGTTAATGCCTCAACTATTTTACGAGATGTTTGAGATTTTCCGCAACCGGTTCTAACAGCTAAAACTGCAATAACAGGTTTTGTACTTTTAATTTCTGTTTCAGCAGCTCCGAGTAAACGGAATGAAACTCCGCAAGCATTAACGATTGAAGCTTTAGTCATAACATACTCAAATGGTACATCTGAGTATGAGAAAACTACTTCATCAACTTTTAATTTTTTAATAAGGGTTTCTAATTCTTTTTCTTCGTAGATCTTTATTCCATTTGGATAAAGTGTGCCGGCAAGTTGCTTTGGATAAGTTCTGCCTTCAATATTTGGGATTTGTGTTGCGGTAAATGCTACAACATTGTAGTCTTTGTTGTCTCTAAAGAAGACGTTAAAGTTGTGGAAATCGCGTCCAGCAGCGCCCATTATCAACACGTTCTTACGAGCCATAGAAATACTCTCCTTTGTGCTTTTAGATTTTGTTGTTGTATAAAATTATTTTGATTCATTTTAAATGATATTATTAAAAATTACTGTTACAAATCTAAGGGTTTTTTACAAGAGTTTCCTTGAAAAAAGTTCAGTATAACACAACATTAAATGGGTTTAATCTAAAAAGTGCGTTTAAGTTAAATAGGGCTATAAAATGAGATGCAGTATCAAAATATTTTTTTATTTAAATGATTATAAAAGAATAAATATCATAAAAATCATAAGAGTAGAGGAGAGGCTTGCCTCTCCTGTAATTGTTTTTATCTATTATGTTGTTATACTTTCTAAAAAAACACAACGGAAAGGGCAAGTCCTGTCCCTACTTTAATAACATCAACTTTAAGTTTTTAAATTGTTGATTAGCCTGAATTCTTGCAAAATAAATTCCTGAACTTACATTGTTTCCTGAATTGTTTTTTCAATTCCAGGTAACTTCATAAGTGCCTGCTGGTTTTTCTTCGTTAACTAGTGTTATTACTTCGTTGCCAAGGATGTCGTAAATTATAAGTTGTACTCGAGCCCCTTCGACTTCGCTCAGGGTGACATTCGGGATGCTGTATCTGATAGAGGTGGAAGGATTAAATGGATTTGGGTAAGCGCTTAAACTAAATTCAGTTGGAATAAATTCTTCATCATCGACTGAAACAATATTATTTGTTGTGCCTGGAGTTGGAGTCATTGTAATCCAATTGTCATTACCATCAGGTAATCTGCCAAAAGAAATATCAGTAGTCTGCGCTCCAAATGAAATTGAATCGATAACTGTTATTCCATCATTTTCAACAAGCGCAATAAATTCTCCACTTGCACTTAACTTAAAGTTTGTATGAATACCTTGTTGTTCTTGCTGCTCATCGCACCAGATTAATAAATACTGGTTTGGATTTAAAACCAAGTTTGGCTGAGTGAATTGATACTTTGTTAAGTTATCTTTTTTATCAGTCAGATATCTGTTGGTTAAAGTAATTGGATTTGGAGTTGGATTATAAAGCTCAATCCAATCATCATATTCGTCGGCAGGATCAGTTATTGTGCTACCATTATCAGCCATAAATTCATTTATGACTATATCATCGGTAATAATTTGTTGTGATTGAATTTCAATTGCTTTTTTTCTTGGATAGAACTGCGATTGATTTTGATTATCCTTTACAAAAACAAAAAACTTTCCTGAGTTACCTGCACCAAGCGGAGGAATAACCCCAATCCATCTATCAGATTCATCAACGTTTTTTGTATTTGAAACCGGTGAATAACTCATCTGATAAATTTGTGTAGTTGATGATCCATTAGCTTGATAGTGAATTGAAACTTCACTTAACCCATCATTATCAAATACCGATGCGTATATAAAAATAGAATCAGTTGCTCCCGGATTTTTTGGTTCGTAATCAATCTTATAAGCTATTGGTTTTGCATCCTGATAGCTAAGCCAATTAAGCAGCTGAGAATTTTTAAGATTAACAAATTGCTTAATCCCAAATTTTACGTGTTGATTACTGTAACCGGAAGATGAGTATGAATTAAAAAAATCACCAGAATCAAATCCATAATCAAGTGTGCGAAAAGTATCGGCTAAAGCTGATGTCGTGATCATAGATTGCAAACCATCGAGTTTATTTACCCAGCGAGAAAGTAAGTAAACATTGGTTCTATAAAATTCTAAAAAATGTGTATAAAGATTTCTATATTGAGCATTTTGCATTAATCTTTCAGCAAGCGGGCGATAACCACCTGCAACTTTTGGATAATTATATGGATCAACATTTGTCCAGTTGATATTGAACCAATCTATTCCGAATGTGTTGTCGTAATCATAAGGAATTAAATGAAAAATATCTTTGGTTGGTTCATGATATAAATAATAATTATTCATCAGCGACCAATAATCATCCCATCCACCAACGAGTATGTTCATCGCAAAATATTGCAGTACTCCGTGAACATCTATTATAGATTCTAAAGAGTCGGGCAATGAGCCTGTTGGAGTATTATTAAGTATCGAGATAAAATGAGCGAGTTTAGAAAAATCAGATGTGGATTCATTTGTCATTAATTCATAAGCAGGTCTTCCGCCGCTATTAATGTTTTTGTAAAGATTTGGATCACTGCCAAGATAATTCAAATCTGCCGGATACAAACACTTCCAAAGATTTCCTGTATCATCCGAAAAATTTTTGTTTAAAAATTCATCATCAATATGTTCGATAGAAATGTATAAACCGTAATATTGTCCATTAATATAAACTTCAACGTGATTAGCCCGACTAGCTCTAACTCCAATAGTCTGGTAATGATCAAAGCATAATTTACTGCGGATGATGGATGGATCGTTATGCTCGCCGTTTAGATTTAATTTATCAACACCGAAAAATTCCCTGCCTGAAACAAAAGTATTAAATGAAATTTTAAAAGATTTTTTTGCCGCTTCGCGCGATGTATTGCCGCGTAATCTAAATCCTATTGAATCAACAGTTTCATTGATGAAAGCATTTTGAAAATGAAATGATGCTACAAATTCGGAATCGCTTTGAACATTTTGATAAAGCCATTCAATAGCAGCCGGGTCAATTGTTATATCAACTCTTGCAACTTGTGTATCATCGTAAAGTTTATAGCTTTCATCCTGCTGCGCAATGCTATGGATTGAGATTGAGAAAGTGATCAATAGTAAGAACCTGAAATTCAGATATCTTGAGGAAAAATTCATTTTAAATCCAATTGTTTTAATCTATAATTGCAACCCAAAGTTCACGAAAAGATTATTAAATTACTACCACAAAAAATTTAATTCGCTAAAAAAAATCAGCGAGGAACAAATGAAAACAATATTCTTTTTCTTAATTATCTCTATTTTAATTCTACCGCAAAGTAGTCCTAAGTTCGAAGAATACTTTTTGGATGAAACATTGCGCATAGATTATTTTCATATTGGTGATGCAAAGACAGAAATGATCACGATTGACAAGATGTTTCGCTATGGAATATGGGCGGGAAGTCTAAATCATCTTATAGATAATTTTAACAATGGCAAATATTATCTAAAAATTTATGATTATAACTCAGGCAATTTAATCTACTCTAAAGGCTTTGATACTTTTTTTGGTGAGTATGCTTCAGGTGATGATGGAATAAATGGAGTTACAAAAAGTTTTCACGAAACTGCAATTATTCCTTTTCCTAAAAATAAAATTGCATTTGTGTTGGAAAAAAGAGATGAAAAAAATGAATTGAAAGAATTTTTCAGAACGCTGATTGATCCCAATAGTATTTATGTAATTAAAGATAAAATCGCCGATGCGACAGTTGAGATACTAAAGCCTGTTAATAACGGCGACCCGCATAAAAAGGTTGATATAGTTATTTTAGCTGAAGGTTATACAAAATCAGAAAAAGAAAAATTTGAAAATGATTTAAATAGATTTGTTGGATATTTCTTTGAACAGGAACCATATAAATCACATAAAAATGATTTTAATATTTATGGCGTCTTCAAACCTTCTGAAGAATCAGGAACAGATTTGCCAGGTGCAGATATTTTTGTTAACACCGAACTGAATACAACATTCTGGTCGCTTGGTTCTGAAAGATATTTGATGACAGAAGATAATTTATCTATGCGGAATCTTGCGGCTCACGTTCCTTATGATGCAATTTACATTCAGGTAAATCATCCACGTTACGGCGGTGGCGGGATTTATAATCAATACTGCACTTACACGACAGATAACCAATTTGCAAAATATTTATTCACACACGAGTTTGGACATTCATTTACAGGATTAGCAGATGAGTATTACACTTCGGATGTTGCGTATAATGATTTCTTCAAGCCAACAGTTGAACCCGTTGAACCAAATATTACTGCTTTGATGGATCCGAAAAATATTAAATGGAAAAAATATTTAAGTGAAGGGATTGAAATTCCCACACCATGGGAGAAAGAAGAGTTTGATAAATTCAGTTACGAATGGCTAAAAGAAAGAAATAGATTAAACAGTTTTGTGTCCGAGCTGAAAAGAAATCGTGCACCTGAAAATGAAATAAAAACTGCTGAAGAAGAATATGCGATGAAAGATAAAAAGCAATCTGAGAAAGTTGATAAATATTTAATGAGCAGTAAGTACTGGAATAAAGTCGGTGCATTTGAAGGCGGTGGGTATCAACCACAAGGAATTTACAGACCAATGTTAGATTGCATAATGTTTTCTAAAGGTGATAAACCATTTTGTAAAGTTTGTGAAGAAGCAATAAAAGAAGTTATAGGCAGTTATACTAATTAGTATATCTCTGCGCCTTAGTGTCTCTGCGTGAAATTATTTTCGTTTCTCGCAAAGACGCAGAGGCGCAAAGTTTATTTTAGTAACTCAACAATTGAAGAAATAAACCTTGCATCTGTCCCGCAGCATCCACCAAGAATTTTGAGGTTATATTTTTTATTCAGATCAACCATTCCACGTGCCCAATCGGTTGGAGAATCAGCATCGAGTTCTTCTAAGGTATCAAGTTCTTCCGGACTTTTACTCGATGCATTAGCCTGAATACCAAATAATCTTTTCTTTAAAATATTGTCATCATCATTAAGATTAATAAATGATTTGTGAAGTACATCCGGGTGAATACAATTTGTTAAATAAAACAATGGCGGAGATGAAACCGAATCATCAACAATTTTAATCGCATCAGTTAGTAAAGTACCATCGAGTAATTTGCCGTTATCTCTGATTACGAAGCTTATTACATAATCTTTATTTGTTTCGCTCATTGCCTTTGCAATTCCAATAGTTTCTGTTAAAGCGGGAAGGGTAGAAGCAAAAAGAAAATCAACTCCTGCTTTTGCAAGTATCTGCATTTGTCCTTTATGAAAATGATAAGAATCGTTTTCACTTAACGCTTCTTCAGGTTTGTATGCATCACCTTTGCAGCCGGTTAATCCGCCGATAAAAATCTTTTCAGAAAAACTGCCGAATGATTTTCTAATATTATCAACAAATAAAAAAGCATCAGTGTTGATTGTCTTCATATCAACATTAGCAATTTTTGTTCTATCGCTATTTGTCCGCCAGGTTGGAGTTAATAACATTATTGGCAAGTCTGAAGATTTAGCAATATCAAGATATTCGCGGTAGATTTTTTCTAATAAGGATTTTCCCGCTTCATCATAAATCATAAGTGCATTTGATAATGCATCATCAAGCGGATAATTGAACTCACGCTTTAATCTTTCAATTATCGAGCCCTCAGTTATTATGTGAGGATAGAAATTAACAGCTTCTTTAAATGTCATTTCAATAAGATCATCTTTCTTGTTTGAACAAATTCTCCGGCTGTAATTTTATAATAGTATATTCCTGAAGAAAGATTTGAAGCATTAAATTCTATTTTATGATTTCCTGCTGACTTCTCTTCATTGACCAATGTTGTAATCTCTTTACCCAGAATATCAAACACTTTTAACTGAACAAATTGCTTACTGGCTATTGCATACTGAATACTGGTAGAAGGATTAAAAGGATTTGGATAATTTTGTTCTAAAGAAAATCTTGCTGGGGGAAGTATTTCTGCTTCAGCAATGTTTGAATATTCAAATGTCCCATCAAAATCTATTTGCTTTAACCTGTATTGATATTTTCCGGCAGAAAGATTTTCATCGTTATAAGAATATGATTTTGTTTCTGTAGTTGTTCCGTTACCATTAACAAATCCAAGGTTCTCCCATTCTTCACTTCTCGCCTCTAGCGTCTTGCGTCTTTCAACTTGAAATCCCGAATTATTTGTTTCTGTTGCAGTCGTCCAATTTAAAGTAACATCATCATCAACAACAGAAGAAGAGAAGGAGAGAAGTTCAACAGGAACAATTGCAGGAACATAAGCTGTTGCTTCATTGCCATAAACACTATTAAATCCCATAGCTAATGATCTTATTCTATAAGTGTAAACTTTGTTTAATTCAACATTCAAATCTTCAAAACTTTGAGTAAGATCTGTTGTAGCTATTGTGTTGTAACTCGAATCACTCTCAGGCAATCCAAATTTTCTTTGTATTTGATAGCCCCATAATCCTCCTCCAGGAGATGATCCTGAGGTCCAATTTAAAGTTACTTTTTGTTGAGTTTCACTTGCAACTACAGATAACATTGCAGGAGGATAAGGCGGAGTGAGGGGCATAACTCCATGTGCATAAACACTATCAATATATAAGAAATCAATATCATTCGAGTTACCAGTGTAATAAAAACCTAATTTAAAATTACCTGGAGCATCAATCACAGTATCAATAACACCAGGTCCAACATTACCATTTGCTTGTAATTCCCAGATTGAATGCCAGGTTGTTCCATTATTCGAAGTGATTGCACAACCCAAAGTTACTGTATTAGACCACCAATCTTCATAATAATTAAAATGGATTTCGAACTGAGAGCCAGGAGAAGCTAAAATTTCTGGAGAAATAAAATAAGAATCTCCAAGAAAAATTGGATCCCACCTAAAGACAATTTCTCCCGGAGTTGAACCAGTATGAGTGGAATTTGACCAATACCAATTGCTTAATCCTTGCGGTCCTAATATTTGCCATCCTTCAAATCCATTATTGAATGAATAGTAATAATCACTAAGGAGTGTGATTGCAAATGAGGTGAAGTCCCATACAGGTGACATAGATTGACCTGATGAATTATATTCAAGAACTTTCCAATAATATTTTGTACTAATGTTAAAGGGACCGAATCCGTTTATATCAAGAGAAGAAAAAACTGTTGATGGATAACCATTTATAACTCTTACACTCGTATCGTTATTCGCAACTAAGGCAGAGTCATCACTAAAGTATACTTCGTTGTATAAAACTCCATTTGGATTTTGCCAATACAAAGTATGATTTAGCGTAGAAATCCCTCTTGCTCCAGGTGCTGTCATAGGATTAAATGGTGGATCGGGCGCTTGTGCAAATAGTTGTATCGATAACAATACTGAAAAAAGAATTAGTAACTTTTTCATAACTCAAACCTCGGTTATTTTAAAATTATCATCTTCCTTGTTTGAACAAATTCTCCGGCGTTTAATTGGTAATAATAAACTCCACTTGGCAATCCGCCATCGGTGGAAGAATTTACAATGTACAATTTAGAATGAACACCAGCTTCCTGATATTCATTTACTAAAGTTTCAACTTCCTGTCCTAAAGTATTAAAAATTTTTAGTGTAACAAATTGCCTGCTTGCTAATGAATACTGAATACTTGTAGTTGGATTAAAAGGATTTGGATAATTCTGTTCTAAAGAAAATTTTGCTGGTGGAAGAATCTCTGCTTCAACAATGTTTGAATATTCAAATGTTCCATCAAAATCTATTTGCTTTAATCTGTATTGATATTTTCCAGTAGTTAAGTTTTCATCTTTATAAAAATAGGTTCTTGGTTCAGTAATAGTTCCGTTTCCATTAACAAAACCAATACTTTCCCATTCCTCACTTCTTTCGTTTTTCGTTTCTAGTCTTTCTATTTGAAATCCAGAATTATTTGTTTCAGTTGCAGTAGTCCAATTCAAAGTAACATCATCATCAACAACAGAAGAAGAGAAAGAGAGAAGTTCTACAGGAAGGGGATAAAGAGTACCATAACTTATTCCATTTATTTTGGCTCCTACTAATGAACCGTCAAATCCATTGATACTTCCGAATGAATATGCAACAGTATAAGAGGATAAAGTCCAAGAAGTGTCTTGCCAATGAGGACAATGTGTTCCGAAAAAAATATTAAAAAAGTCACTATAAATATTCCAAATACTATTGAAATATTTATGGCTTAGCAACATATCAACACAGGTTGTATCAAAGATTGAAGTTGTTGAATAGATAAATCCATCTGGCCACTGAAAATTAAATAACAATTCTTCCTCAGAATTCTCATATTTTCTATAATAAGTACTATCCCATTCCATTCTATCATATGAAGTGCTATATAAAGTTGCGCCATTAGTTGACCAGTTCTCAATCTTAAAATATTTTTTATTATTAAACCTAACCGTATCAACTGCAATAGAAACATGATTGTACATTGGTGCTAATCCTTGGTTGTAATGCCATTGATTACCAATTTTTAATGGCAAATGCTGTGAAAAAAGAAGTGTAATAGAACTCAAAGCAAACATAAGAAATACTAACTTTTTCATAACTCAACTCCCTGATGAAAAGTGTATCTCAAATGAAAGAAATTATCCTTTTAATTACAAGTGTTTGCGGGATTTTATTTAATTTCGTTTTGTTAAAATCAAACAAAAAGAATTTTTAGAATTATGAAAACAAAACTTGATATTGCAAAAAATTGGCTGCCGCGTTACACTGGAACAAACATCGATGACTTTGGTGATTATCTTCTTTTAACCAACTTTCAGAACTATGTAGATAAGTTTGCGGAAAGATTTAATTGTGATGTTACAGGTATCGGAAGACCTATGCAGACTGCAACAAACTCAAATGGATTATCAATTATAAATTTTGGAATTGGTTCTGCAAATGCTGCAACAATAATGGATTTACTTGTGGCACGTAAACCAAAAGGAGTTTTGTTTCTTGGTAAGTGCGGCGGATTAAAACGATCAACAGAAATCGGGCATTTTATTCTTCCAACTGCTGCGATACGAGGTGAGGGAACAAGTGATGATTACAAACCAAAAGAAGTTCCTGCTTTGCCTTCATTTAAACTTCACAAATTTGTTTCAGATAAAATTATCCAACGCGAGTTAGAATATCGCACAGGTGTTGTTTACACAACCAATCGCCGTGTTTGGGAATGGGATGAAGAGTTTAAACAATATCTAAAAAAACTTTCCACAATTGCTATCGATATGGAAACAGCAACTTTGTTTATTGTTGGATTGGTAAATGAAATTCCGCGTGGAGCTTTATTATTAGTTTCAGATATTCCAATGATTCCTGAAGGTGTGAAGACAGAAGAATCAGATAAAGTTGTAACAGAAAAGTTTGCGGATCTTCATCTTGAAATTGGAATAGAAGCTATGACAGAGTTAGGAGTAAAGGGTGAGCAGATAAAACATTTTACTTATTAAGCGTATTTTCTACATCTAAAAAATTTTTTTCAAATTAAAATTCTGCTAAACAGCAAATTCCAACATTGTTAGCAGAATCACTCCAACTTGCATTTCTCTTTATATATGTTATAATGTATAAGTCTATCTACTCAGAATGAAAGTATATATATGAACTCGAATGGACTTTATATTCAAATGTACAGTTTGCATGGGTTAATAAGAGGAAGTGATCTTGAACTTGGTCGTGATGCCGATACCGGCGGACAAACAAAGTATGTTTTAGAACTCGCAAAAACCCTCAGTACATATCCGGAAATTAATAAAATAGAACTTATAACAAGATGGATAAACGATAAAAATCTTTCATCGGATTACGCTGTACCAATAGAAAAAGTTAATGATAAATTTGATATTATAAGAATACGATGCGGCGGGGGAAAATACATTCGTAAAGAATTATTATGGAATCACCTTGAAGAGTTTATTGATAAAAGCATCAAGTATTTAAAAGCAAAAAAAACATTGCCTGATTTTATTCATAGTCATTATGCAGATGCCGGATATGTTTGCTTGGAACTTTCAAAGTTTTTTGGAATCCCGTTTTTTCATACCTCCCACTCGTTAGGCAGAGACAAACAAAAAAAATTATTGAGTGATGGAATTCAGCCTGAACTTATTGAAAAGCGGTACAAGATGAACAAGAGAATAGCTGCTGAAGAAGAAATCTATAATTCAGCAGACATGATTGTAACGAGTACATCGCAAGAGATTGACAACCATATGAATAATTACCCTAATGTTTTTTTATCCAAATTCAGAGTGATTCCACCAGGATTAGATCTGGATAAGTTTTTTTCTTACGAAGAAGAAAGACAGATAGAAAAAAAAACCGCAATTTTACTCAAGCAAATTAATAGAGAGTTTCTAAAATTTTTTGTAAGTGTAGATAAACCATTAATACTAACTCTTTGCAGACCTGATAAAAGAAAAAACATTTCGGGTTTGATAACAGCGTATGGAGAAGATAAACAACTTCAAAAAAAAGCTAATCTTGCCATATACGCCGGTGTGCGAGAAGATATCCAGACAATGGAGGACAATGAAAGAGAAGTACTTACAGAAATTCTTTTGCTGATGGATAAGTACAACTTATACGGCAAAATGGCTGTTCCAAAAAAACACGATACTGATCTTGAAGTACCTGAACTTTATAGAATAGCTGCGCGCACAAACGGTGTATTTGTAAACGCTGCACTTTCAGAAACTTTTGGATTGACTCTTTTAGAAGCTGCCGCCTCCGGCTTGCCGGTTGTTGCTACTAAATACGGTGGACCAAAAGACATCATAAAAAATTGTAATAATGGTATTCTGGTTGATGTTAATGATTCCCAAAATATTGCAGATGCACTAAGTAAAATTTTAGATAACAAAAAACTTTGGAAGGAATACTCTTCAAACGGTATAAAAAACGTTAGACATTTTTATACGTGGAAATCTCATGCAATCAGTTATTTAAAGGAATCCGCTAAAATTCTAAATCAACATGAAAAAGTTAAAGATGCATTTGCCGAGACAGGACGAAAATTATTTGATATGAAAAAACTTATTGCAACTGATATTGATTACACACTGGTTGGTGATGATGCTTCGCTAATTGAGTTTGATAAAATTATTAAGAAAATGAATAATAAAATCGGGTTTGCCGTAGCAACAGGCAGGGTGATTGATTCTGCGCTGGAAATTCTTAAAAAGAAAAATGTTGTTATGCCGGATATTCTTATAACATCTGTCGGCTCAGAAATTTATTATCAGTACAAGGATCAATTGATATATTCAAAAGGGTGGGATGCGCATATTTCACACCAATGGCAGAGAGATAAAATAATTCAGGTGCTCGCCAGGTTTGATTTTCTGAAATATCAGGAATCTGCAAACCAGAGAAAATTTAAAATAAGCTATTACACTTCAAACAATAAAAAAAACATTGATAAAGTAAGTGAGGTGCTCATAAAAAATAAAATCAAATGTAATTTGATTTTCAGTCACGGACAGTATTTGGATATACTTCCATACAGAGCATCAAAGGGAAGGGCTATCAGATATCTGGCTTATAGATGGAACATGCCGTTTGAAAATATTCTGGTTGCGGGTGATTCCGGTAATGATACAGAAATGTTAAAAGGTGATTTACTTGGTGTTGTTGTGGGTAATTACAGCCCGGAACTTGAAGTATTAAAAGGTTCCAACAGAATTTATTTCTCGAAGAAAAATTTTGCAGCTGGTATAATTGATGGAATTGAATATTATAATTTCTTAAAAGATGAAGGAGTGTCAAATGCAGTTGAAATCGATAATTGAAATAGTTGAAGAAAATAAAACAGATTTTTTTAATTACTTAAACAAAGTTGTTTCATCAGAAAAAAAGCTATGCGTTAAAGGTGATCATTTAAAGTTATTAAATTCATTAAAGAAAGAATTAAAAAATGATAACTACAAAATTTTATTAGAGATAATTAAACATGTTTCTGAATCTGTAACGCTAAGTAACACAGTGTACTTTGAAATTAGAGAAGTTATTGGAAGATCATATCATTATTCTTTTAATGTTGAAATGTTTTCTTATGAAAAAATTCAATCAAAAGAATATCTTATTGCTAAAGAAAAGTTTGTTAATCCAGTTAGTGATAATAATCTGCTCACATTAAATTTTCAGAATTTTTATAGAAAGATGCCGAGTGTAAGTGATCATAAAAGTATCGGGAAAGGGTTTGAGTATCTAAATAAATATTTATCCAGCAGAATGTTTAATGAACCGGAAAATCTGAGAAAAGTTTTGTTTGATTTTTTATTCGTTCATAAATATAAAAACCAGCAGCTTATACTTAATGATCGAATCAAATCCCCGGATGAGTTGATCAAACGAATTGATAAAGCACTTCAATTTCTTAATCAAAAAAATAAAGAAGAATTATTTTCTAAGTATAAAAATCAATTGCAGGAAATTGGTTTTGAACCGGGCCTGGGTAATACAGTTGGAAAAATAATTGTAACTCTTGAACAACTAAGAGAATTAATGCAAACTCCTGATCATGAATTATTAAAAAGTTTTCTTTCAAAAATACCGATGATATTTAATATCGTTTCGGTCTCGCCGCATGGATATTTTGGGCAGATGGATGTGCTCGGAAAGCCGGATACAGGCGGACAGGTCGTTTATATACTTGATCAGGTTAAAGCTCTTGAAAAGGAAATGACCGATGCAATAAATAACTCAGGGGTTAATGCATCACCAAAAATAATAATTTTAACAAGACTCATTCCAAACGCTGAGGGTACAACTTGTAATAAACGATTGGAAAAAGTTTATGAAACAAAAAATACCTTCATACTTCGAGTTCCTTTTAAAGGTGATAATAAAAATGTTACGGATAACTGGATTTCGAGATTTGAAATATGGCCTTACCTTGAGCAGTTTGCAGAAGATTCTTCACACGAACTTTTAGCTGAGATTGGCGAAAGACCTGATTTAGTTATTGGTAATTACTCTGATGGAAATCTTGTAGGAACACTATTGGCGAAAAAGTTTAAGGTAACACAGTGTAACATAGCTCATGCTTTGGAAAAATGTAAATACCTGTTCAGTGGTTTGTACTGGGATACAATGGATTCCGACTATCATTTTTCAATACAATTTACTGCAGATTTAATTGCAATGAATGCTGCAAATTTTATTTTAACATCTTCTTACCAGGAAATTGCAGGCACTAACGATACAATCGGACAGTATGAATCTTATCTTAATTTTACAATGCCGGAATTATATCGTGTAACCGGCGGTATCAACCTCTTTCACCCGAAGTTTAACATTGCATCTCCCGGGGTTAATAAAAAAATATTTTTTCCTTACACAGAAAAAAAATCCAGATTAAAAGAAATACAAACCGAATTAAATAAACTTTTGTTTGAAAATATTGAAGATGCTGAAACAATTGGTAAACTGGATAATCCTGATCTTACACCAATATTTACTATGGGCAGGTTGGATAGAATAAAAAATATTACTGCGCTGGTTAAATGGTTTGGCGAGAATCAAAAAATTAATGAACAATCAAATCTAATTGTGATTGCCGGAAAAATTAATGCAGATCATTCAAATGATCTTGAAGAAAAGCAACAAATACAAGTAATGCATAATTTGATTAAAAAATATAGGCTTCAAAATAAGATTAGATGGATCGGCAAACTTTTACGGAAAGATAAATCCGGTGAAATTTACCGTGTTGTTGCAGACCGTAAGGGTATTTTTGTTCAGTGTGGTTTGTTTGAAGGATTCGGTTTAACAGTAATAGAATCAATGCGGTCAGGACTTCCAACATTTGCAACTTTGTACGGTGGTCCATTAGAAATTATTGAAGATAAAAAATCTGGATTTTTAATTGATCCAATTGATGAAAAAGAAAGTCAAAAAAGTATATTATCGTTTCTTGAGAGATGCAAAAAAGAGCCAGGATACTGGAATGAAATATCAGAGAATGGAATTAGACGAGTTGATACAACATATAATTGGGAATTGCATGCAAATAAATTGTTATCACTCGCAAAAATTTACGGATTCTGGAATTATTCAACCAACATTGAGATGACGGAAATGAACTCTTATCTTGATGTCATCTATCACACAATTTACAAACCACGGGCGAATGCAATTTTAGAATTACATAAAAACCGGTAAATGTGAAGCAGATATTTTAAGCTGCTTCACTATTTTCTTTACTTACATAAATTGTTTGAGTTGGATAAGCGAATTCTATTTTATCATTTTCAAAACTTTTGAAAATTTCAAAATTAATATTTTGCTGGATATCCATATACTTGTTGTAATCTGATCCTTCGATGTAGTAAACGAATTCAAAATTAAGACTAAAGTCACCATAGGAAGCAAAATGACCTCTATCAAAAGAAGCTCCTTCTTGTTTTTCAATTATTTCACGTACCAAAGTCGGAATTAATTTCAATTTTTCGTAACTGGTTTGATAGACTACTCCGAGTTTGAAAACGACTCTTCTTCTTTCCATCTTTTTATAATTATGAACTCTGGAATTTGTTAAATCAGTATTTGAAAAAATTAGTTGTTCACCGCTTAGTGCTCTTATACGAGTAGTTTTTATACCAACATATTCAATAACACCAAGCTTGTCATCAACAATTATAAAATCGCCAATAGTAAATGGTCTATCAAAAAAGATAACGAAATAACTAAATAAGTCTCCAAGAATTACCTGCGCAGCAAGAGCAACAGCTATACCGCCAATTCCTAAGCCTGCTACAACTGCAGAAATTTCTACACCAAGATTATCAAGAAGAAAAACTCCTGCAATCACCCAGATAAGAATATTTACAAGTACTTTAATACCTTTTAATTGTTTCTGACGTTGCTCAAAATCATCGTACCTTCGTAAATAAGTACGAGTTAAATGATTAAGAATTGATAAAACTACTCTTACAAATAAAAAAGTAAACAACACCTTTGTTGCTATTCCGTAGAAATACACAAAATCATTTGAAAGATGCAGAGTTTTTATAGAGATAAATAAAACGCCAAAAAACATTATTGGCATTAGAGTTCGTTCTACTTCATTAACCAGTAAATCATCAATGGTAGTCTCTGTTTGATCTGACCACTTTTTTAATCTGGCTACTAAAATATTTTTGAATAGAAATATCAGAATTAGTCCAAAAAGAAAAGTAGATAATGCTATTATGTATGCAAAATAGCTGTTGCCAAATAAAGTTTGATTTAATATATCAGTCATATCATACCTCATAGTTTTATTAGTAAATATATTACATTATATAAAAAAATGGGTAAGAAGCAACTTGGTTTTTAAAAGAGATCAATAAAAAGTTAAAGTTTGAATATGTAAATTTTATGAGGAGCTAATGTTGCTGAAAGATTTATAATCTACTGCTAAAAACATCTGTGCAAAAGTGTACCAGCATAAACCTAATGCCCAACCGGCAACAACTTCGGTAACGGTGTGACCAGATCCAATAAATCTACTTATTCCAACGACAGCAACAATTATTATGGCTGAGATGAATAAATATCTATTTACCAACTCGTATTTCATTTTAGTTGATAAATTTTTGGCAAGTGAAAAATATAATACAGTTGCAATAAATGTATGTCCGCTGGGAAAATTGGAAAGTGTTTCTACAAGTACAGATTTTAAATAAAGTTCTTCGTGTTTAGAGGTAATTGATTTTGTTACGACGATTAAAAAAATTCCCAATCCAACAGTAAATAAAAAATTGTAGGCTGCTTTTTTTCCTCGAGTCATCTTTAAATAAAAAAACATAAATGTGGAAATAAGTAGAACCAATTCTCTGCTACCAAGTGCTGAAACATCTCCGAGCATATTTACAAACCAAGGTGGACCATAAGAGTGTGACCATTTATTTGTATAACCTAAAGCATTGTAAAGTGCTTTTGATACTATTGCAGAGAATCCATCGAAAACACCAAAACAGCTTAATAAGTAAATAAATAAACTTGTAAAAAATACAATCAAAAAATTTTTGTTGGTTCTAAAAAACATATTGCTCTTATTTGTTGAAGTGTAAAACAAATATAAAGAACGGGTTTGGATTTTTTTGCGGAAAGGGGAAAAAATAAAATAAATTAGCAGAGATTTTTTTTATAAATCTCTGCTAACTTGTTCAATCTTTATTCAGATTTTATTTCTTTTTCGATGATGATTTTCTTTACTTTTTTACCATTTTCTTCCTTAATATCAACATTTACTTCAATCTCTTTATCCGATTTCATTTTTTCTAAATATTCCTCTGCAACTTTTCCCTCAAATACTTCGATATTCTCTTTGCCTTCTTCAGTCGTAGTTATTTTGACAATTTTCTCGCCATCGTTTTCAGAAACAATTACTCTTTTTTCAACCATTTTGGTATTGCCATCAAATTCAGAATCATCTTCATCAATAAACACAAGAACATCATCATCAGAATCTGATTCATCATTTAGTTTTTTAACGATAATTTTTTTCTTCAAACTATCACCGCTGAAAATTTTTCCATCTTTAGTAGTAAATGAAAATGATTTTATCTTTTTATCATCTTTCATTGCAGAAAAAAGTTTTTCTGCTTCATCGCCGCTAAAAGTAAAAGTTTTTCCTTCAGATTTGATAACAATTTCATCAACCTTACCATTTATATCTTTTAGCATTTTATCTGTGCCGGATTGGGCAATAGATAGGGAAGTTAAAGCTGTGAGTATAAAAGAAAGTAAAAGTAATTTTTTCATATCAATATCCTATTATTTTTTATATAGTTTTGACGTAGATTTATCTATAATGTTCCCAGGATTCTTACATAAAACTATATTCGTCTTCTAAATCCTTCACCCATTACTTCGTGCACATTACTGACAGTAACAAAAGCTTTAGTATCTACATTTTTTATTATCGCTAATAGTTTCGATAATTCTTTAAGCGTTACAACAGTTGTTAAAACCTCTCGATCAATATTCCTGTATATTCCCCTTGCTTTTAATGCAGTAGCGCCACGACTTAGATCATCCATTATTGCTTTTGCTATTTCATCGTTCTTATCTGATATAATGTTTACAGACCTTGCATAATCAAATCCATCAATTATTACATCAACCAAACGACTTGAAATAAATAAAAGAAACAAAGCATAAAAAGTTAAAGTTACTGCGGATCGATCACCGGCAATATCTTTAAAATCAATTATAAATCCGGCGATCATAATTACGAAAAAATCAGTAATCATAATTGCCATACCTGGTTTTGTTCCAAAACGTTTTTGCATTATTGCCGCAACGATATCAGAACCACCGGTTGTTGCTTTAAATTTAAAAATAATTCCTAATCCCAATCCTAAAAGCGCAGCACCGATTAGAATTAAAAACATAAAATCGTTTTGTTGTAAATTTTTTATTGTTGGTGTTTCCTGTAATCTTATAAAATTAAACCCGGGAATATCACCTCTAAAAAAATCTATAAAAAAAGAGTTGAGTGTAAATCCAAAAAAGGTTCTTATGCCAAATTCTTTTCCAAACTCTTTTACACCCCAAATGTAAAGCGGAATGTTTAATACCCAGATCATCAAACCAACAGGAAGGCCTGTTAAATAGTGAACACTCATTGAAAGTCCACTAACACCGCCGGGAACAACTTTAGCATCAACAAGAAAAACGCCAATTCCTATAGCCATAATTGCAGCACCAAATGCGATTGCAAAATATTCAATTGCAATTTTTACTTTTTGATTTACCTTGATCATCACATACCTTTAATAAAATTTATTTAGCACTCAAAATTAGTGATAGAAACTGAATAGAGAAAAAAAACTTAAAATATAAGTTTGATTGACATAAAATCATCTTAAATTTGGTAAGTCAAATCACCAAAGTATTGGAAACAAAACAATGAAAAACATTATTGCCTCTCTTGTCTTAATTCTCATTTTTTCATCCATTATAAATGCGCAGTATTTAAATGTTCGCGTTGATGCTGCAAATAGCAATCAACCTGAAGAAGTTTCGATTGCAATTAACCCAACAAACCCGAATTATATATCTGCGGCTGCAAACATAAATCATTTTTTCAGATCGAGTGATGGCGGATTAACCTGGCAAACTTCATTTTTATCTTCGTCATTCGGTGTCTGGGGTGATCCTTCAGTTATTTATGATGAACTTGGAAACTTATACTTTGGTCATCTTTCAAATCCACCGTTCCCGGGATATTGGATTGATAGAATAGTTGTTCAGAGATCAACAAATAATGGTTTAAAT
>JBATOT010000126.1:0-6696 GCA_049291095.1 Ignavibacteriaceae bacterium
CATTTTATGAAAAACCCGAAAAACAAAAAAGATTATCCGCCGCAGAACTTGCATATATACATAGCGATACTGAACAATCAGAATTGACGGCTTCAACTGCTACCGCAGAAAAAGTATCCTGGTTCAAATTGCTGGCCTATAAACAAACATGGGCTTTTACGTTTGGCAAGTTTATGACAGATGGAGTGTGGTGGTTCTTTTTATTCTGGTTGCCGGCTTACCTGAAAGATCAGTACGGTATGACAGGTACAGAGATCATGCTGCCCTTGTCATTACTCTACAGCATGACCATGTTTGGCAGTATTGGTGGCGGTTACTTTCCTATTTATTTTATCCGGAAAGGATACCAGCCTTATGATGGCCGGATGAAAGCCATGTTACTGATTGCATTGATCCCGCTGGTGGTACTGGCTGCACAACCGCTTGGTTCCATCAGTTTCTGGATGCCCGTTATCCTGATCGGTATCGGTGCGTCTGCCCACCAGGCTTGGAGTGCCAATCTCTTTACTACGGTGAGTGATATGTTTCCTAAAAAAGCCGTTGCTTCTATTGTGGGTATTGGCGGAATGGCCGGTGGTATAGGTGGTGTTATCGTAACAAAAGCCGGTGGTGCCCTGTTCGACCATTACAAAGCACTGGGACATATAGAAACCGGTTACACCATCATGTTTGCCTTCTGTGCGGTGGCTTATCTTATTGCATGGGGAGTTATGAAATCACTGGTGCCAAAGTATAAACCGATTACGGATCTATAATTTATTTAGTTACTTATTGAATCTTTTTAAATCCCCGCATGGCGGGGTTTTTTTTGTTAATAGGATATAAATGGATTTTGGATTGCCGAAACACCTTTAGGTTAAAAATTTAGCTTAAACTAATCTAAGACACTGACAATCAGACCGATTATTTTTTGAGTTTCTCAAAAAAAACACTTCGTATATTCGATAATACACATATTACCAGCCATTTTAAGAACCGACAGTATATAAAGTAAACTATGGACAAAGGAGCACATTTTTTTAGATGCGATTTTCAGGTACACACCCCTAGGGATATAGAATGGAGTGGGACAAAACCAGTTTCAGACGCTGATAGAAAAGCTTATGCAGACAATTTTATTATTGCCTGTAGAAAAAAAGGATTAAACTCAATAGCAATAACCGACCATCACGATTTTGCATTTTACAAATTCATAAGACAAGCATCACTTGATGAATTGGATTTTGTAGGACAACCTATTTCTCCATTGGAAAGAATAGTTGTATTTCCTGGCTTAGAACTAACACTTTCAAATCCCGCTTCATGTCAAGCAATTCTTTTACTTGATGCAGATTTTCCTATAGAGCAATTAAACTTTATACTTACCAAACTATCAATTATTCCCAACCCTGACAACGAATCTTCCACAATACCGACAACACCAATTCCAACAGCTGTTGTTAATGGATTGACTCATCTACACGAGATACTTGACTCTGTTGATATTCTAAAAGGAAGATACATTGTACTTCCAAATGTTTCTGATGGTGGTCACGGTTCTGTTTTAAGAAGGGGATTTTATGAAGCATATATTACAATGCCTTCTGTTGGTGGTTACATTGATGGTCCCATAATAGACCGTGAAGGTTATCTGAATAAAATTAATGGTAAGGATAGAAACTATGGTTTTAAATCAATCGGTGTTTTTCAGACTTCTGACAATAGAAAAGAAAGTTTTGAAGATTTAGGTAAACATACTACTTGGGTTAAATGGGCAATTCCCACAGCAGAGGCTTTAAGACAAGCTTGCCTAGCGAAGGAATCTCGGTTAAGTCAAGAACTTCCTGAATTACCACAGGTTTACATTTCAAAAATTGATGTAACAAATTCAAAATTTCTCGGCTCATTCTCGGTTGAATTTAATCAACAGTATAGTGCTTTAATTGGTGGTAGAGGAACCGGTAAATCTTCTATACTTGAATATGTTCGTTGGGGGCTTTGTGACCAAACCTCTTTAAATAATCCTGATGACCAATCAGACTTAGACAGAAGAAGACAAAATTTGATTGACAGGACATTAGTTCCATTCAGCGGTGAAGTAAGGATTACATTTTCAGTAAACGGAATTATTCATATTGTAAAACGCAATTCTGTCACAAAGGAAATTCATCTTAAAATCGGCAATAATGAATTTGAACAAGTTAAAGAGGAAGAGATTAGAAGAATTTTACCAATTCAAGCCTATAGTCAAAAGCAATTGAGTAGTGTAGGTGTAAGAACCGAAGAACTAAAAAGATTCATCCAATTACCCATCGCTAACCAATTGAATAACTTAAAATTTCAACTCAATGACAATAGCAAGAAAATAAGGACTTCTTACACGAATTTTCTCCGTAAATTAGAATTGCAAAATGAAATTGAGGAATTCAATCTCGAAATCAAATCATTAAATAATCAAGTAGAAAATCTTCGTTCACATTTAAAGGGAATTTCAGAATCTGACCAAGTAATTATTTCTAATAAAAGAAAATATGATTTTGAACTAAGTATAATAAATAAATCAAGATTAGAACTTTCAAACACGGAAAGAAAGCTTGAAGAATTAAACAAATTCCTTAAATATTTACCAGACAATTCACCTCACAGCCATTCACTTCAAAACCCTGATTTAATTGAAAAAATTAATTTAGCAAGACAAAAGATGTTTTCTGAAATTAAAGCTTTATCAAAACAACTTTCTGATTCATTAAAACCAGAAAACCTTTCTGAATTAAATACTTTATTTGAAAAATGGGATGGACTGAAAGCTGCATATGAAATTCAATACGAAGCGTCAAAATCAAAGACAACCTCTAACCAAACACAGTTAACAGAAATACATAGGCTTGAATCAAGGATTACAGAATTGAATAAAAGTCTGGAAGAAAGGATTCAGACAATAAATGAACTGGGAAATCCTGAGTCTGAATTCAATCAACATAGAAATGAATGGTTTTCATTTCATAGACAAAAAGTGGCACTATTAAATGAACAATCACAGAATTTTTCACAACTATCGAAAGGTTTGATTAAAGCAGAAGTAACAAAAAGTATAGACATTAAACAAATAAAAACAGACCTAACACTAGCATTTCAAGGAACAAGGATAAACGAAAGTAAAATACAGTCACTTTGCGATATAATTATCAGCTCTGAAAATCCTTTAGAGCAATGGAAGGAATTAATAAATGAATTAAGGATTTTAGCTGAAATAAAAATTACAGATGACAAAAAAGTAGAAATTCCTGAAACACCAATCCTTAATAGTTGTGATTACAATGATGGAAATAGAACAAGAATTGTTGAAACTCTGACTCCAGAAGTTTGGTTAAATCTTGCAACTAAAGAAATAGAGTTTAGTCCGATATTCCATTATTCGACCAATAGTCAAATGGGTGATGTTATTCCGTTTTCAGAAGCATCCGCGGGTCAACAAGCTACAGCATTGCTGACAGTATTGCTAAATCAACCTGGAACTCCTTTAATAATAGACCAACCAGAGGATGATATTGATAACCGTGCAATAGAAGATATAATTAAGAATATTTGGGCTGCTAAGAAAAAAAGACAATTGATTTTTACAAGTCATAATGCAAACTTGGTAGTTAATGGTGATGCAGAACTTGTTGTATGCTGTGATTACAGGGAAGCAGGGAGTCAAACAAGAGGTATTATTAAAGCAGAAGGAGCAATTGACTATAAAATTGTAAGAGATGAAATAACATCTGTGATGGAAGGAGGTGAAAAAGCATTTAGACTAAGAAAAGACAAATATGGTTTCTAATTAAAAAGAAAAACGGCTGGCACATCGGTTTAGCAATTTGACCGCTTAATTGCTTCTTTGAAACATTTTTGGGAGATTAAATTTTAGGAATTCTATTGAACTTTAATACCAAAAATCTGTCACATTGCCAAGCCGAAAAATTAAAGCTGGTAAAGTATGACGACCAAAACTGGAATATTAGACATAAAAAACGATAGAACTTTAAGCATTACTTTAGGTGACTTAAGAATAATTTGCGAATACTCAAAATCAGAAAATGGACAATATATTTTGGCATTTTGTGACGGCGACCCATTTAAACATATAGGAGGTTATCGAAGTGAGGGTAAAGGAATTTATTTTCTAATTAACAATCTTGTTCTTACAGTTATGGGTCAAATAGAGCGACCGAATGATGGGAAAGTTGCTGATAATGGATGGTTCATAATTAATGACTGGCTATTCACAGATAATCTAGAAAGTGTAGCATATTGCTTTGACGACAAAGGAAATATTATTATTCGCAAGAAACTAAAAGCAAATCTTCTAACAAATGCAATTTCTAGAACTGGAAATTTTGCATTATTTCAAACAGCTAATAGTGATAATAACCACGGAAATAATCTATTCTTTTACAACCTCAAGACAAAAGGGCTAATATGGAAAAAGAAATGCGATTTTGCATGGCCAAGAGAATATTCAATTTCTGAAAATGAAAAGAAAATTAATCTACATTACGCCGATATTGGTACAGTTTCTCTAGATTGGAAAGGAAACATCATAGACAGGGCAGACTATCAATTTAAATATGTTTCCTCGCTGAGTGGGGATAGGCTTGTTTACGAATCACTAGCATTATTAAGCGGAACCACTCCAGACCAAACACTCATTAATCTGCTAGAAAAAGGAGTAAATGACAATGATACATCACCAATTACAAAAGCGGTTGGATATAAATTCTTAGGTGAGATATTTGAAACTGAAAATTTACAAAAAGCCTATGCGTACTTTGAAAAGGCTTTGGAATACAATCCTAAAATTGGCTTAAAACGAAAACTGCTTTCATTAAAAACTAAATTGTAGCCGTTTTGGAGTTTTTATAATTACTTAAATAAACCAACATGAATACAATTCTTTTTCTTATCACTGGAATTATAGTCGGGGTTATTTTAGGTTATTTTATTTTCAAATCCTTCTTATCAAAGAGCTATGTTTTAAAGGCAGAGTTAGACAGACTTCAGTCGGAGAATTCACAACTTAAAATTGAAATTGCTACTAGGACTACAAAAGATGAGCTTGCTAATAATTATGTAAGCAAAGATCTATTTGCGGCATTTCAAAAAAATTTAGACAATGCAAATGAAGATATCGAAGCAAAAAAAAATGAAATTAGAAGTTATCAAGAAAAAATATTAAGCCTTACATCAGAGTCGGAACAAAAATTAACTAAAGATGAAGTTGTAAAATCATATGTCCCAAAGGAGTCCTTTGAAATAATCAGAACTAAGTTAGTAAATGCAGAAAGTGACGTAAATGAAAAAAATGACGCCATTCTTGAGTTGAACAATCAACTAACGGAACTGCGTTTGGCTGAAGAAGCATTAAATGAAAAACTTACAACATTTAATAAAGAGATTGAAGCGCTGCATAACCTTTCTAAAGAACAATTCAAAAATCTTGCGAATGATGTACTCGAAGAGAAAAAGAAAACATTCATAGGAGAAAACAAGAAAGAGCTTAATACTATTCTTGACCCATTAAAAACAGATTTAAACCAGTTTAAAGATAAAATTGAAGCAACCCGAAAAGAAGATATTCAGGACATGACCTCATTGAAAAAGGAAATTGAATCATTACAAAAATTGGGCCTTCAATTAAGCGATGATGCAAAGGGACTGACAAATGCCCTCAAATCAGATGTGAAGGTTCAAGGAAATTGGGGCGAAGACCGACTTAAATTGATTTTAGAATCGGAAGGTCTTCAAAAATACATTGATTACAAGACCCAAGAAGGCTACCGAGACGAAGAACAAGAAAGAAATAGAAAACCGGACTTTATATTAAATCTGCCGAATGGAAAACATATAATAATTGACAGCAAGGTATCTTTAACTGCTTATGTCAATTACCACAATGCTACAACGCCAGAGGAAAGAGCTGGATATTTGAAACAACATATTAAAAGCATAACAGACCACATTGATTTTTTAGGAGACAAGAATTACCAATCATTGTTAGGAATAAATTCTCCAGATTATGTTTTTATGTTTATGCCCATTGAATCTGCAATCACTCTTGCAATCAATGAGAATCCAGATTTATTTAATAGAGCATTAAATAAAAAAATAGTTCTAATAACTCCAACAACTTTGGTAGCGACATTGAAGGTTGTGAAAATAATATGGCAGAAGGAAAATCAAGTCAAAAATGTCGAAGAAATTTTCAAGCAATGTGGTCTACTCTATGATAAATTTGTACTTTTTATTGAAGAAATGGATAAAATCGGAACAGGATTAAACAATGCTAATAAGTCATACAAAGAGGCAATGGATAGACTTAAAGATGGAGCAAGAAAAGGTGATACCATTATTGGAAAGTTTGAAACAATAAAGAAACTCGAAGCTAAAACAAACAAAAGCATCCCTTCAAAATTTATCACCGACATAGAGCTACTCGATACTGACCCTGAAATTAAAGTAATAGAAAATGGAAATAGCCCAGCAGATGACAGCGAGAACAACGCCATCTAACATGATGTGCATTGGCCATTCAGCATTCAGGTTCAGCGACAGCATATAATTGATCATTAAGCGGCCGATAGGGTTCTTTATGATATCAGCAGAAATACCGAACTTTAACATTGCAAATAAGCTGAAAACATTTTCAGCTTGAAGTTTGCCAACTACAACCATTCC
>JBATOT010000127.1:0-5278 GCA_049291095.1 Ignavibacteriaceae bacterium
ATATGGAACAGGTATCAATTGGCCTGAAATCTCTTTGTAAAATGTAGAAAGAATTTCAATAGTATTTCCAAACTCTGTTGGAACCCCAACATTCAGTTTTCTTTCTATTATAGATGGGAATCCCCAATTTTCTGAATTTTTAAGGGTACCCAGAAAAAGTTCTATATTTCTGTAGGTTTTACCTTCAATCATTTTAATTGTAGTATCTACATAAACTGGGGAATATTCTATTGTTATCGAATTGAAATCCGATGATAGAACTTTTACATCACTCTGGGAATAAATAATGGTAGTGGTGATGAGAAACAGTATGATTGAGATCTTGCTTTTCATTTGATATAAATTATTTATGAATTATTAAAATCTAATTCCGAATTAGTGCTGTAGCAAGAGTCTCTAAAGTTTCTCCTAATTTTTAACCAAAAATGGTATCTATTTATCAAATAGTCAAGTCTTTATATCAGTTGCGTTTTTCTTAGCTCATTAAATATCTTCCTGGTATCAACAAAAAACAAAGGAAATGATAATCGCTCATATTTAATAATTCTATCTTTTCCAATTAAAACGAGTTTTCTTTTATTCTGACCTATCAGATTTAGAGCATCAAACTTTTTGCTAACAATTTTTTCTGAATCGCTTAACACCGGAAAATCAATTTTATTGTGTGAACAAAATGAATTATGCGAATCAACAGGTTCAATATTAATTCCAACAATTCTAATTCCGTACTTTGCCAGTTCTGATTGATTTAATGAATAATCAATTAGTTGTTTTGTGCACACCGGTGTGTTGTCTTTTGGATAAAACACCAATAATATATCTTTGTCTAAATTCTCATAAAAATCAAATTCATTATTGTGCTGATCTTTAAGTCTAAAATTCTCCACACTTTCACCAACCATTACAAACCCAGTAATTCTTTTCTATTTTTCATTGCACTAATACAAAATTGAATATGCTCATCAAGTGGAATTCCCAACTCATTTGCACCATTAATTATATCATCGCGATTGACTGCACGAGCAAAAGCTTTATCCTTCATTTTCTTTTTTACTGAACTAATCTCAACTTCATCAATTGATTTTGATGGGCGAACATATGTAACAGCAGTAATAAATCCGGCCAATTCATCGCAAGCAAATAAAACTTTTTTTAGTAATGTATCTCTCGGTTCACCGCTATAATCAGCATGCGACAAAATCGATTTGATAAAATTTTCATCAAATCCTTTTTCCTTTAATATCTCTGCTCCTTTAAATGGATGCTCTTCTGCGGTTGGATATTTTTCATAATCAAAATCATGAAGCAGAGCAACGTTTCCCCAATATTCTACATTTTCACTAAATTTTTCCGCATAAGCTTTTACGCAACTTTCCACAGCAAAAGCATGCTTTAACAAGCTATCACTTTTAGTGTACTCTTTAAGAATACTCAAACAAAAGTTTCTATCGCGTTGAAAATCATTCATGTCATTTTCTTATTTTATTTAAAGAATAACTTGGGCACAAATCTGAAATCACACATTCATAACATTTTGGTCTGTTTGCTATACAAATTTTCCTTCCGTGTGTTGCAAGCCAATGTGATGAGTTAATCCAATAACTTTCTGGTAACAATTCTTTTAATCTAATTTCAATCTTATCTGGATTTTGCGAAACGATAAATCCCAATAGATTCGATAATCTTTTAACATGAGTATCAACGGCTATTGATGGAACCCCAAAAGCATTTCCTGCAATAACTGAAGCCGTCTTTCTTCCAACTCCGGGTAATTTTACTAGCTCATCAAAAACTTCGGGCACTTTTCCTTTATGATTTTTAATCAGCATTTCGCAACAAGATTTAATGCTCTTAGCTTTTTGTCGATAAAACCCGGTTGAAAAAATTTCTTTTTCTAATTCTTCATTTTTAAGATCGACAAAGTCGTCAGGTCTTCTAAACTTTTTAAACAATGTTTTGGTTACAAGATTAACTCTTTCATCAGTGCATTGCGCTGAAAGAATTGTTGCGATCAATAGTTCAAATGGACTTGAATAATTAAGAGCAGGTTTTACTTTTGGATACTCTTTTTTAAGTATATCAAAAATTTTTTTTGCAAAATCTTTACTATTCCTGATTGCCATCTTTGTTGTATCTGGGATGATTAATTTTTAATCTTTTTACCGGCTGATTGTTAACTAAATGAGAATTAATAATTTCTTCAACATCATTTTTAGTAACCGAACCATACCAAATCTGCTCCGGATAAATAACTATTGCTACGCCAAATTCGCAAGCATCTAAACAACCTGCGCCATTTGCTCTAATATCAACATTAAGTCCTAATTCTTTTAATCGATTCTTTAAATACTCACGAATTTCTACACTTCCTTTATCTGCACAACATCCTCGTGGGTGTCCATCTGGTCTTTTATTTTCGCAGATAAAGATATGTTTATTGTATCGTTTCATAATTTAAATTACCAAAATCAGATGTCATTTACCACGCAATACTTGATTAATCACTTAAATTAAAAATAGGTTAACAGTTGTTATTAGAATCCAAGAAGAATTTATTATTTGTTTGAGAATTGTTTTTGAAATTTACAGATTGAATTTTCGTAGCGCGTACGGGATTCGAACCCGTGATCCCCGCCTTGAGAGGGCGGTGTCCTAAGCCACTAGACGAACGCGCCAGTGTAATTTCAAATTAAAATGAATATTTTACAATTAACAATAAAGGATAATCTTTGATTTGTAAATTATTCAAAAATGGTTGTCCCATCAGGGGTCGAACCTGAACTCTTCTGATCCAGAGTCAGACGTGTTGCCAATTACACTATGGGACAATCTTCAACTATTTTCGAGGCCAAATATATCTCAAATCGATTGGAAATGCAATCAGATTTAAGATGACAAAATTACTTGAGATTGATGTAAAGCTTAATGTATTTTTTAGTTATCAATTAGGATTCAATAATGTTTAAAACTTTATTAGTTATTTTATTTTCATATATTACAATTACACCTCAAACTTTTGAATTTTCTCATACAATTGGAAAGTTTAATCGTGCAGTTTCATTTTACATAACTGCCAATGGATTGATTTGTATTTCAGATTTTGGGAAAGATGAAATTGTAATTATTGATACTTTAGGTAATAATATAAATATGTTTGGTGGTTATGGATGGGATGAAAATTCATTTGATGATCCGGCTGATGTTTTTGCTGATCCTTTAACTATTTATGTGGCAGATAAAAATAATCATTCTATAAAAAGATTTGATAAAAATTTAAACTATGTTTCTTCACTTTATAAAAGAGAAAGTGAAAACATTGAAGAACAATTTGGTTATCCAATCAGCTGTGCAACATCTAATATGGGTGATTTATATTTTATTGATTCTGAAAATTCTAGGATTATGAAGTTTGACATTTTTGGTAACTACGTTTTAAGTTTTGGTGGCTTTGATGCTGGAAGATTTCAATTAGATAATCCAAAACAGTTAGCAATAAATTCTGCAAACTTAATATTTGTTGCAGATGGAAACGATATTGTAGTTTTTGATCAATATGGTAATGGTATTTCCCGAAATTCATTAGATACAACAATTATTAGCATCAGAATTATTTTTGATCATTTAATTGCTTGTACATCTGATGGAATTTACTACAATTATTTAGGAATTCCTGAATCAAATCTGACAAAACTTAAAATTGAAGGAATAGATTTAGCAAAAATAGCCTCGGCAATTTTATTCAATAACAAACTATATATCCTTTCAGATGAAACTATATTTGTATTTAATAGAGTAATCTGAGCAAAAATTGTTTATCAATTCAAAGACTAAAAGAATCATACTAAGATTTTCATTACTATTAATGTTGAGTATTTGGATCATTGGTATTATTTCACCTTGCACAAATTTTAATTCTCTAAATACTCTTTATCCATTTAGTAAGATATTGTACTCTAATGTTTGTCATCAAAACATTAGCAAATCTTTAATATTCAATGACCTTCCTTTATTGGTCTGTGCAAGATGTACTGGAATTTATTTTGGTTCAGCTTTTGCAGCATTAGTTGTTTTATTTATTAATAGGAATTTTAATTTAAAGACCAAATACTTAATACTATGTTCTATCCCAATGTTAGTTGATGTGATATCAATTTCGATAAAAGTTTATCATTATAATAAAATCATTTCAACAAGTACAGGCTTTCTTTTCGGTTCAGCTGTATTTATTTATATTTTAGCTGGTATTGAAAATTTACTTTTTGCAGAAAAATAATTATGACTTTCAGAAAATATATGCCCACTCTTGTTTGTGGATTTGGAGCTGCTGTTCTATCAACTGTACCTGGTATAAAAAACTTTAGCTGTTGCTTGATTGTTCCCGCGGCTGCGGTCCTTGCAATTTTTCTTGACAAAAAAATTACTAACTCAAGTGAAAAAATCGCAATTGGAAAATCCTTAATCTTTGGATTTTTAACCGGAATATTTGCAACTACTTTTATAACGATATTTGAAATGATTTTAACCTATTTCACAAAATCGAACGATTTTATACAATCCATTCCACAATCAGAAATTGTAATGAGACAATTAGATCTGGGCCCAATGTTCGATGAATCATTAAAGCTTATTAAAAGTGTAGCAAAGGATATTGAAAAAACCGGATTTTCATTTATTTATTTATTAATGATTTTATCGAGTAATCTGATAATCAACTCGATATTCGGAATGATAGGTGGTGCACTTGGAATGAGCTTAATAAATCGAAAAGTAAGAGAGGAAGATTCTGAAGAATGATAACTGCATTTATTTTCTTTATTCATTTAATCTTCAGCTTAGTTATTTTTTCAAAAAAATGGCAAGAAGATAATCTCACATCTGCTTTCCAAAACATTACATTAATCTGGATCTTATTTGCTGTTGGCTGGACTATTACGGGTATGATTGCAAAAGTATTTATGGAACCAAAAGGCTTAGGGTTACAATTTGACAGAGATACTTTTGCATTAACTCTCTTAACGATTGCAGAATATTTCTTTTACAAATTCTACTATAATGAAAAAACTACTGCAAACGGTATGGAAAAATAATCACCGCAGACTGATCCCCTTGCACCTGATTTGCTGATAAAGGTTCAAATCTCCATTGCCATAAAGAATTAATTGCAGCATTTTCTAAACGTGTATCTGCTTTAGTTAGCAGAAATATTGAACCAACAGTGCCATCCGGTTTAATTGTAAACTTTAGCCTTATATCAATTTCCTTATTAACTCCATCGGGA
>JBATOT010000128.1:0-83939 GCA_049291095.1 Ignavibacteriaceae bacterium
TGTAAATTGTGGGCGGTGGCAGTTTAATGGATAGGAGATTCCCGCTTGCGCGGGAATGACAGGGTGGGATAATAAAACCCCTCTTGTGTTCTCCCCTTTAATTAAAGGGGAGAAGTTGAGAAAAAAATAATTAATTAATAAAAACAAAAACTGAGTGGGTGAGTTGTTTAATTTGTTTGCGGGCTTAGAACCCCTTGTCGGTATATGGCAGGGGGTTTTTTTGTTTAATAGTTGCCAGCTGGTTGTGTAAATGGAAGGAAAAAAATTTTTAACCCATCTCAACCCTTCTCCCGAATCAGGTCCGGGACAGGCTCTTTACAAAAATGGAAGGGCTTTTAAATTCCCTCTACTTGCGAAGGAGAGGGATTTAGGGTGAGGTTAATAAGTAAAATAAAAAAGCACCCTATGCTTTTTCGTACTTCAATAAATTAATTCCGCAATCAAATTCATTTGAGCCGGATAAAATTAATTTTTTCATATCAGGTATCTTGTTAAAGATTGTTAGCCCTTCTTTTATCACAACGGGATTTACAAATAAATAATATTCATCAATTAAATTTTCTTTAATCAATGAAGAAACAAAATCAGCACCGCCATAAACAATTATCTCTTTTCCATCCAGATCCTTTAACCTATTCACTTCATCAACAATATTTCCTTTTGCAAGTGTAGTGTTTATCCAGGTATGATTATCGAGTGTTTTAGTAAATACAACTTTGGGCGTATCAATCATCATCTTTGCAAACAGATAATTTTCCTTTAATTGCTTAGTTGATTCATCATGCTCATCGACAACAGATAGCCAATGATTAATAAATCCGTCTGTCATCTTTCTGCCAAGAAGAATTGTATCAACAGAATGGTGTAAGTGATTTACAAATCTTTTAATGTCTTCGCTCCAGTCCCACGTCATCCAATCAAGCTCACCATTTGGTCCGCCAACAAATCCATTTATAGACATTTGCATTTGAAGCTTTAATATTCTCATAGCATTCCTTTCATTTTATTTCCATCAGGTAAGATGTAAGTTTATTTATCAACCCGTTTTTCATTTCAAATACATCACAAAAAACCAGGTTAATGTATTCTGCATCTTTCTTCTTTGCACGTACAGTTCCTTCGGTAATTACAACATTATTTTCTTCTGTAGCCCGCGTAACAACGATAACCGGCCTTCCTTCAAACGCAGGATTTTCAATTTCATTATCAAACGCATCCTTTCCAGAATGATGAAAAATTCCGGGTAATACCCACTCAACATCATCAGTTAAACAAGAT
Source organism: Ignavibacteriaceae bacterium (assembly GCA_049291095.1). Classification (GTDB taxonomy): domain Bacteria; phylum Bacteroidota; class Ignavibacteria; order Ignavibacteriales; family Ignavibacteriaceae; genus IGN3. The sequence continues at coordinate 1,279 of JBATOT010000128.1, forward strand.
AGAATTTGTTTATGATCAGATTTATTAAATCCTTCAATATATTTTTCAACCGTCTTTTTGTTTTCTGTCATAGATTAAACTCAAGATCTTCCCTAACTCTAAACTTTGTGATTTTAGAGATTAGAGTTAAAGGAATTTTTTTATCAAGCGGAAATTGAATCGCACCTTTTGAAGTTTTATATCCTTCAAGTTCTTTACTGAATACTTTAATTGGATTTGGTGTTGGATAAAACCCGATATGATTTTTACCAACAGCAAAGTAAACAAGAACTTTGTTCATTTTAAATGCAGGCATTCCATAGCTAATAACTTCAACAGATTTTGGTGCAGCTTTTTTTATTGCTGCACGAATTTGCTGTAAGATTTTTTGAATGTCTCCAGGAAATTTTGATATATATTCTTCGATGCCGGTAAAATTATTATTAGATGGTTTCATTACTGCCTTTTATATGTTTTGATAATGATGAAATACAACACCGGAACTTAGTGTTTTTGAATCAACAAGTCTTAGTTTTTTATTTGCATTCATACCCTCAAATAATCGCGGACCTTTTTCTGCAATTACCGGATGCACTGCAAACCAGAATTCATCAATTAAATTAAGTTTTAATAATTGCATCGCAATACTTAAACTCCCGGCAGAAATGTTTTTACCATCCTGATTTTTTAATTCTGAAATAATTTCCTGAAGATTCCGATCTGCTAATTGTGAATTCTGCCACGTAACTTCTTTAAGAGTCTCTGAAAAAACTATTTTCTTAATGGAATTATATTTATCAGCGAATCGCAGTATACTTTGTGTACTTCGGGGATCTTTATGCGCAACAGGCCAGAAGCTTTCCATTAATTGGTATGTTTTTCTTCCCATTAATACTACATCAATACTGTTTAACAAATCCGTGAAGAAGTTGTGTAATTCATCATCGGCTATTCCCACTGTATGATCAACACTTCCGTTAATTGATGTATTAATCGCAAATATTATTTTTCTCATAATTTAGTTTCCATTAGCTAAATTGATTTGAGTTTAGCAAATCTGCATCAGTAAAAAGTATATTTTTGGGCTGTCTCATTAATCGAAAATACAGAATTGTCATTCCCATGAAAGTGGGAATCTGATTTGTATTATAGGTTTTGGATTCCCGTTTTCACGGGAATGACAAAGAAACACGACTTATGAGACAACCTCAATTAAAAAATATTAATTTTCACAAAGTGATTTCAATTTTTGTAATGCAATTGGCCACATACCCTCAAACATTTCTTTGTACTCTGCATTGATATCCATTTCAACTATAAGTTCTGTTTTACCATTCTTATCTTTAAATGTGTAATTCTCTAAAGCGCCGGCCCAAACTTTTACACGATCGCTGGTTGTATCTTCAACTCCATCAACCACTTCTCCAAGATGTTCAATAGAAATAAATTCGTGCAGTTTATTATCTTTTATCCTGCTAACCATTCCTCCTGTTTTGCCGTCGGCACCGGGAGCCAGGAATAAAATTTTACTTCCTTTGTTCCAATCACCGGAGTAATACGAACCTTCTGTAAAAGCTTCGGTCCACATTCTGTAAGTTTTATCTTGCAGCATGGTGTTCCAAACTTTTTCCTTTGGTGCATTTATATCAATTTTAAATTGAAGTTTTTCCATAGTCAATTCCTTTCTTAAATATTTTTGTCTCTTCAGTTTGATTCTGTATACTTTTTAAATTATCAAGTATTGCATACCAGACTACTATTTGCAACTTAGTAAAGGTTTATTATTCTATATGTCAATCCGGTATTTCCGGGTTAACAAGATTACCCAGTTGATCAAGTGAATCCTGCCATCCGAGATAGCACATCTCAGGAGGAATAACATCGGGCACACCTTCCTGAACAATCGTTACATCTGAACCGCAAGAAACCTTCTTGATTGTAACTGTTGTAATCATTTCACCAGGTAAATTCGGATCATCAAACTGATCTGAATAACGAATGTATTCACCCGGTATTAACTCAAGATATTTACCTCCGAATGAATGACTTTTTCCTGATGTGAAATTAGTAAAAGACATTTTGTATGTTCCTCCCACTTTAGCATCCAGGTGATGAACCTTGCAGGTAAACCCATTAGGAGGCAGCCATTTTGCCTGTGCATCAGCATCAATAAAAGCTTTATATAATTTTTCCGGTGATGCATTAAAAACGCGATGAAGTTTTATAGTTGACATAAATTTTCTCCAATTATTTATCTTTATAGGATTACATCAAACCAACAAGATTAATTCTTAGTTCCAGTTATCAATTTTCAAATCATTGGGCGAAGGGTTTCCTTTTCCTTTTTCTAAATAATCACGAAGACTTAAAAGAAATACAGCCCATTTCATACTGCAGTGAGATGTGAACTCAACTGCCTCTCGCCAGTTTCTGTGACCGAAGAGGACAATAGTTTGGTTGTCTTGCTGTGATAACTGAAAAGTGATATCAGTTCCAATCCATTCACCGGGTCCTTCAATACAACGCCATTGAACATCTGTTGGAGTGTTATGGTTTAGCACTTCCATAACCATACTGCCTTTGAGTTCGCCTGTAAGTGAACAAAACCGGAATTCAATTTTCCCTCCCGGCTTTTCATCTCCATTAACTTCTTCTGTCCACCAATGTGATAGACCTTCTATTGATGTTAAAGCTTTATAAACTTGTGTGATGGGAGACTTGATTCCAATACGATGAATAATGTCGATCATATTAACCTCAAAATTTATTAATAAGAATTTCTGTATTCGTTTTGATTATACGCTTTTTCTAAAATCGCTATGATTATCTTTTACACCTGTAACATTGTCCTTAATGTGAAGTACACCAAAGAGGAGTGCTACACATTTTTGTAAGCCTTCTCAAGATCGCTAATAATTATTTTTTTCATCTTTAACATTGCCATCATAACTTTTTGTGATTTAACCGGATCGGCATCACCAAGCAACTCAATCATTCTTGTTGGAACTATTTGCCAGCTTATTCCAAATTTATCTTTTAACCAGGAGCACTGGCTTTCCATTCCACCATCGGAAGTAAGTTTATCCCAGTAATAGTCAACTTCTTCCTGATCCTTACAATTAACAACGAAAGAAAATGCTTCATTAAAATCAAATTTGTGTTCACCCATTCCACTCATTGCATTAAATAAATAATCGGATAATTTAAATTGTGCAAAGAGTAATGTTCCATCCGGTAAACCGGCAGATTTATCATACGGCCATTCCATCATAATCTTTGAATCAGGAAAAACAGTTGAGTAATAGTTAACTGCTTCTTTTACTTTTAGTACTTTATCATTTACAAATAAAAATGCGGGAACAATTTTTTGTGGATTATTTATTTTATCAACATCAAGCTGCCATGATAAACCAAACTTATCCATCACCCATGCGTACTTCGGGCTCCAATCATATTTATCCAGCGGAAAAATAACCTGACCACCATCCGATAATTTCTTAAAAACATTTTCAATCTTTGAATCAGATTCGCAGTAAACAAAAAAAGATGTTGATTGATTTAGTTTAAAATGCGGTCCGCCGTTAAGTGCAGTAAAGTTTTGTCCTTCAAGTTGAAATCCGATCGTCATAGCAGAGTCTGCTTTTTGACCGGTAGCTTTAGCACTATCTTCATTATATCGGGTGATGCTAAGAATTTTTGAATTATCAAAAACACTTGTGTAAAAGTGTACAGCTTCTTCTGCATTATTATCGTACCATAAAAATGGAATTATCTTTTGCATTCTAATTTCCTTTTAATGCCAGTTTAGATTAGTTAATTGATTCAGTTATTTCTTCTTTTTGGGATCCTGAACCCAACCATTTGATTTAAATACCGCCCATATTGCCATCGAATGTCCATGACCTAAATCAAAGTTAGTCTTTAAATAGTTTACAAGATCAGATGCTTTGAAATCAGGATTCAACAACTTTTCTTTTTGTAATTGTTTTTTAAAATCCTCTGGTGTTTTTCCTGTCTTTGTTTTTATGTTATCTATATAAGCCTGGAATGACATCTTACGTTTCCTTTCTTATAATTAAATGTGTTGCGCTAGCTGTATTAACATGTTCAGTACATTTGTATCCCAGAGATAGCAAATCTGTATTTAGAAAAAGATTTTCTCCCGAACCCAAAAGAACAGGTGAAACAGCGATATGCATTTCATCAATTAATTTTGCATTTAGATACTGACGAATCACATTTGCTCCGCCACCAACCCGTACATCTTTTCCATTGGCTGAATCAAACGCACGTTCAAGTGCAGCGTGAATTCCCTCGGTAACAAAATGAAAAGTAGTTCCGCCTTCCATTTCAATTGGATTACGTGCATGGTTTGTTAGAACATAAACCGGAACGTGATACGGAGGATTATCACCCCACCAGCCTTTCCAATTTAGATCGTGTATGCCACGATATGGACTAAACATATTACGCCCTAAAATCCACGCTCCAATATTTTTAAAACCTTTTTCGGCTATTTCATTATCAACTCCTGTTGTGCCGTCACTCTTACCTAATACGTTTTGTTGAAAAGTTTTTGTAGGTAAAAACCACTTATGTAATTCTTCGCCGCCAACTCCCAATGGATTTTCCAGGCTTTGATTTGGTCCTGCACCAAAACCATCAATTGATATGGCGAAACTCGCAACACGTAACTTTTGCATAATTGCCTTAGATGTTTTTTAAAATTAAATAGATACCCGCCTGCGCGGGTATGACAATAAGACACTATTGTTTAGGAGCTGAGTAACCAATCATCCACTGAACACCAAACTTATCTACAAGCGAACCAAAATAATCACCCCAAAACTGATCAGCCATTGGCATTTCCGGATTACCGCCTTCAGAAAGTCCGGCAAAAATTTTATCCGCTTCAGCTTTACTTTCAGCATCTATATAGATGTACATATTATTACCAAAGTTTACCTTAAATCCCATTGATGGAAGGGCGTCTGTTGCCATTATCATATTGGTTGGTCCCATCGGTAAAGACATGTGCATGATTTTTTGTTTGTCTTCTGCGCTTAATTTTTCGGAACCCGGTGTTCCATCAAATCGGAAAATGCCGCCGGGAAAATCCCCGCCAAAAACTTTTTTATAAAAGTTAAATGCTTCTTCTGTATTGCCGGGAAAGTTTAAATATGGATGAATTGCTTTCATGTTGCCGCTCCTTTTTTATTTTATTGTTAGTTTAAGCTCAGTTCGTAATCGGGAAATGCTAAGGCAAAGATAATGTCGTTTTCCAGAAATAAAAGAGTATAATTACGGCAATGTTAAGGGTTGTTTGCGTCATCACATTTATCTTATATTGCAAACGCAATCGATAACTAATCATAAAAATAAAATGAAACATATTTCGGTTTTAATTCCATTTGGGCATACAAGTGTTGTAAACATTGAAGGTGCACACCAGATATTTTCTTTTGTTAATAAGATATTTGGTGATATGGGAAAATCTGCTGTTGTTCAAGTTCAGCTTGTTGGATTATCAAAAGAAGTAAGCCAGAGAAAAGGAATGTTTACAATTAGTCCTGATGTTTTAATTAGTGATGTAAAGAAAACAGATCTGATAATTATTCCGGCTATTCATGGTGAACCCAATTTTGTATTGGAACAGAATAAAAATTTTATTCCGTGGATAATTGATCAATATAAAAATGGAGCTGAGGTTGCAAGTTTTTGTATAGGATCTTTTTTTCTTGCCAGCACAGGATTGCTTAACGGCAAACCGGCAACAACTCATTGGGGTTATGCAAATGAATTCAGAGCTATGTTTCCGGCAGTAACAGTGCTGGATGAAAAAATAATGACAGAGAAGGACGGAATTTATACAAGCGGCGGAGCTTATTCATATTTAAACCTTGTGTTATACCTGATTGAAAAACATTTTGGAAGAGATATATCTATAATCATTGCTAAATCATTTATGATTGATATTGATAAAACAAGTCAATCGCCTTTTATAATTTTCAAAGGCCAGAAGACACACGATGATGAAGCCGTTAAAAAAGCTCAGGATATAATTGAAACTAATTACCAGGATAAACTTACTGTTGATCAAATTGCATCTATGATTGCGCTGAGCAGACGAAACTTTGAAAGAAGATTTAAAAAAGCAACTGCCAATACGGTTCTGGAATATATTCAACGTGTAAAAATTGAAGCTGCAAAAATAAATCTCGAATCTTCGAGACAAAATGTAAATGAAGTTATGTCTAAAGTCGGTTACTCCGATCCAAAAGCCTTCCGTGTTACATTTAAAAAGATAACCGGTTTATCTCCGGTTGAGTATCGCAATAAATACTTAAAATATGTCTGAACCTGATTACTATTTTTAAGAAGTATGAAAAATCAGAAACAGTTTATCACATAAAAGTAACACCTTATCCCATAATTAAGATCGTACAAACTTAGCTGATAGCCTTTTGTGTTGCTTTACATTATTTTTCTTTTAATTAAAGTAAAATTGATCTTATAATTGCAACATATTCTAAAAAATCGATTAAAAAGTAAAACACTCTTTTACACTTTTCTATTCCTTCTTGGATATGCATTTTTTGAAATTATTTCTTCGCTTGTTTATTACACCGAAAGTGGAGTTGCATTCAGCTGGAGTGAAAAATTCGTTTCAAGAATTCCAATTTATTTAACCTGGATTTTCTTCATTCCCTTTATTTATGCCTTTGTAATTAAGCATCGAATTGAAAAACCAGATATTCTGATTAAAATATTTTTGATCGGGCTTTTCGGAATTCTTATTGCTGCACTTCATCGAACAATTGCAGTAACGATTGTTGAATTATTACAAGGATTGTTTCTGGGAATGCCGATTGACTTGAAAGAAATCCTGATTACTAAAAAGTATTTTCTGTTTGCTTATATGTTCGATAGTTATCTAATGTACTGGATGATCGTTGCCGTGATATTGACTTTTGATTATTACAAAAAGTTTAACGAAAATCGATTAGTTACTTCAGAATTAAAAAGTAAACTTTCACTTGCTGAATTAAATATGTTAAAGATGCAGATACATCCGCATTTTTTATTTAACACGCTTAATACAATTTCTGCGTTAGTACACAATAATCCAGATGATGCAGATAAAATGATTTCGCGGTTGAGTGACCTGTTAAGAACTTCACTTGATTATTCGGGAAAGCATTTTGTTACATTAAAGGAAGAAACAGATTTTTTAAATCTTTACCTGGAAATTCAAAAAGTAAGATTTAAAGAAAGATTAAAAATTATTTTTAAAATTGATCCGGCATCATTGAACATTAAAGTTCCCGCGATTATACTTCAGCCAATCGTTGAAAATTCAATTAAACATGTTTTGGAAAAAACTAAAAATGTCTGTGAAATAAAAATTAATTCAAGTTTAAACAATAATATTTTAACTCTTGAAGTTATGGATAATGGTCCCGGGATATCTGAAGACAAAAACATTAATAATGATGGAGTTGGACTTAACAATATCAAATCAAGACTTGCGCAGATTTACAATAATGAACAATCATTTAAAATAAAAAATTTAGAAGATGGTGGACTGCTCGTTTCGATTGAAATTCCAATTCAACAACACAGGAATTTAGAATGATAAAAACATTAATAGTTGATGATGAATCTCTAGCACGTGAAAGGATTTTATCGCTTCTTAAAAAAGAAAAAGATATTCATGTTATTGGTGATTGTTCTGATGGCGAAGAAGCGTTGAAAATGATCAGTAGTTTAAAACCTGACCTTGTTTTTCTAGATATTCAAATGCCCGTAATGAGTGGAATTGAAGTAATAAAAAATTTAAATGATTTTATACCCGAAATTATTTTTGTTACAGCTTATGATGAATTTGCTGTTGAAGCTTTTGAAATGAACGCACTTGATTACCTCTTAAAACCATTTGATCAGGAAAGGTTTTCAAAAACACTGGCAAGAGCAAGGCAAAGAATACTTACTGACAACACAAATGAAATATCAAAAAAACTAAATAATATCCTTTTAACATTCTCACAAAACAGAAATGAAGAAAAATATCTTACAAAGTTTGTGGTTAAATCTGCTGGTAAAATATCATTTATTAATGTAGATGATATAAACTATATTGAAGCAGAAGGAAATTATTTAACGCTTCATACCGCGAATAACAAATCTCTTTACAGAGACACAATTACGAACATATCTGAAAAACTGAATTCTGAAATCTTTATTCGCATACATAGATCTTACATTGTAAAGATTGAAAACATTAAAGAAATGCAAAGTCATTTTAACAGCGAATATATTATCACTCTCAAAGACAACACAAAACTTAAATCCGGCAGAAGTTATAAATCGGAAATTGAAAAACTGTTAAAACATTAATTCATCACAACGATCATTCATTTCAAAACACATTTCAATCACTCAAACACTTTTTGATTTTCTACTCATAACTACAAATATATCTTGCTCATAAAAAAGGAGCAGGTTTATGAAATCATTATTAATACTTTCAATTTGCCTGTTATTTACATCTAAATTCTATTCGCAGCAATTTGTAAAGATTACAGAAGGATCACCCGTAAATGATGGCGGAGACTCGCGTTCCGTAAACTGGATTGATTACGATGGTGACGGCTGGCTTGATCTTTTTGTAAGCAATGGACCAAGCGGCGGACAGAATAATTTTCTTTATAAAAATAATGGCGATGAAACATTTACAAAAATTGCTGGCATTGCAGTAACTACGGATGGCCGTTCATCAGATGGAAGCACGTGGGGAGATTTTGACAATGATGGTGATCCGGATTTATTTGTTGCAAACTGGTATAATCAGAATAATCTTCTTTACAAAAATAATGGGGATGGAACTTTTGAGCTTCTTTCAAGCTCAATTATTGCAAGCGATGGCGGTTACTCTGAAGCCGGAAGCTGGGGTGATTATAATAATGATGGCTTTCTTGATCTTTATGTCTGCAATAGTGATGGAACCCGAAGAAATTATCTCTATAAAAATAATGGCGATGGAACTTTTACAAAAATAACAACCGGTTCACAATCAACAGACGCGTTCTATTCGCGCAACGCAGATTGGATAGATATTGATAACGATGGCTTTCAAGATTTGTTTGTTGCAAATGAAACAAATCAAAATGAAAATTTTTATAAGAATAATGGCGATGAAACTTTTACATCATTGCAAATTCCAAATCTTCTAACTTCAAATGGAAACTCAACCAGCAGCAGTTGGGAAGATATTGATAACGATGGAGACTTTGATGTATTTGTTGCAAACTGGGGAACTCAGAAAAATTTTCTTTTTATCAATAATGGAGATGGAACATTTACAAAAATAATTAGTGATCCTGTTAGCATAGATATTGGAAATTCTTTTGGAAGTGCTTTTGGTGATGTTGATAACGATGGTGATCTTGATCTGTTCGTAACAAATGCATTTACTTCCGGAAGAACCAAAAACTTTTTTTATTTAAATAATGGCAACGGAACTTTCACAAAAGATTCAACATTTGAGTCTGATCTTGGCTGGACATACGGTTGTGCCTTCGGTGATTATAATAAAGATGGTTACTTGGATCTTTTTTTTGCAAAATGTTTTGGATCAACAGAAAACAACTCGTTGTATAAAAACAATGGCGGAAACAATAACTGGTTAAGTCTTGATCTTGAAGGAATTGTTTCCAACAAATCAGCAATTGGTGCAGTAATAAAAGTTAAAGCAAATGTGTTTGGTAATCCTGTTTGGCAAATGAGAAGAGTAGCAGGACAAACAGGTTACTGTGGTCAAACACTTCAGCAGCATTTTGGACTTGGAGATGCAAGCATTATCGATTCGATGATAGTTGAGTGGCCATCAGGCATTAAGCAGGTTTTGCAAAACGTTAATGTAAACAATCACTTAAATCTTATTGAAGATACTACTGCAACTTCAGTTGAGGCTGGTGAAGTTCTGCCTACCGGGTTTATGTTACATCAAAATTATCCGAATCCATTTAATCCAAGTACAACAATTGAGTTTACACTCGCTGCCAGTCAATTTGTTACTCTAAAAATATATGATGCGCTGGGAAATGAGCTAACAGCTTTAATAAATGAATTTAAAACGGCTGGCAGTTATAAAATCAATTTTGATGCTGCCAGCTTTGCGAGTGGAATATATTTTTTCAAACTGCAATCGGATTTATTTTCTGATATAAAAAAAATGATATTAATGAAATAAGTGACATTTGAAATTTATCAATATTTTAAGTAATGATTTAAGTTTACCGATCATTGCTTTTTCAATTATTTTTCATTTAAATTCCTCAATATTTCTACCATTTACCGATAATATTCTTCCATTCACCGATTTGTCCTTTAATAGGCGCATGTATAAACATAAATTTGATCAACAAAAACAAAATCAAATCTATCTATGAAGCTAATTTTTACTATTTCACTCTCACTAATATTATCTGTCTCTATCTACAGTCAAACCAAAATTTCCGGTAAGATTTCAGATGAATCTAATCAGCCATTACCCGGTGCAAATATTTATTTAAAAGACACTTATGATGGTGTTTCATCAGAGATAGATGGAACTTTCTCTTTCATGACAGAAGAAGAAGGAGAGCTAGAGTTAATCGTAAGTTTTGTGGGCTATCAAACATATTCTGAAAAAATAATACTAGATAGAAAAGAAAAATATCTTGAGATAAAATTAAAAGAAGAATCAACAGAACTTGGAGCAGTAGTTATTTCCGCCGGATCTTTTGAAGCAAGTGATGAGAACAAAGCCGTAATTCTTAAACCGCTGGATATTTTAACGACCGGTGCGGATGCAGATATTTATTCAACGCTGGAGACATTACCCGGCACGCAGCAAATTGGAGAAACAGATGGGTTGTTTGTGCGCGGCGGCTCTGCATCAGAAACTAAAACACTAATTGACGAGATGACAGTTCAAAATCCTTTTTACGGAAGCGTTCCTGATATTCCCTCGCGTGGCAGGTTTTCACCGATGTTATTTAAAGGAACAGTGTTTAGCACTGGTGGATATTCTGCGCAGTATGGTCAGGCTCTTTCATCTGTGCTGGTTTTAAAAACACAAGACTTGCCGGATAAAACCCGGAGCGCAATCAACATTATGCCGCTTGGGTTTGGTGGATCGCATACACAGTTGTGGGAAAAATCTTCCTTCGCATTTGAAGGCGGCTACTACAATCTTGCACCATATTTTGAAATACAAAAGCAAAGACCCGATTGGGATAAAGCACCGGAAAGTTTTGAAGGTTCTGCAAACTTTAGATATAAAACTTCTAAAACGGGAATGTTCAAAGCATTTACTTCGTTTAGTACCGGGGCACTTTCTTTATATTTTCCAAATTTGGATAGCCTGCCGCACAAAGATTTTTATCATCAGAAGAGTACTAACTTTTTTATTAATACAAATTACAGAGATATTTTTTGGGATGATTGGACTTTGTTTGCAGGATATTCCCTTGGTGCAGATAACATAGATAACGAGATAAATGATAATTTAGCAAATACAGACGATCTTTTTCACACAGGAAAAGTTACAATTACAAAAAATGTTTTATCAAACGCTTTTCTAACCTTTGGCGGCGAGTTTCAAAACCTCGATCATACAAATTCATTTAATGACCTGGAAGGAAACATTAATGAAACTTATCTTGCCGGATATCTTGAAGCAGATGTTTTTTTTACAAATGATTTTGCAGGAAGAATCGGAGTGAGAACAGAGCACTCTAAACAGCTGGGTAAAACTAATTTTGCTCCCCGCATGTCTTTTGCATACAGGCTTGGCGTTTATGATCAGCTTAATTTTGCTTATGGAAAATTTTATCAAACACCGGATCCTGATTTTCTTTTCTTCTCCAAGAATTTTGAGTTTGAAAATGCAGATCATTACATTCTTAATTATCAATACATCGGTACTGATAGAACATTTAGAATAGAGGCGTATTATAAAAACTATAATAATCTTGCCAAAGGAAGTTTGATGACATATCCTTACTTCAATCTTCCGGATGTTCCGTTTACCAGCGATGGAAAGGGCTATGCAAAGGGCATTGATATTTTTTGGCGGGACAAAGAAACATTTGAGTATGTAGACTACTGGATTTCATATTCATATCTTGATACAAAACGTGAGTTTAAAAACTATCCAACACTTACATCGCCGCCGTTTTCTACTCCGCACACATTTTCAATAGTTGCAAAAAGATGGATACAGCCAATAACAACTTTAGTTGGACTTACATATACCTTTGCTACAGGACGGCCGTATTTTAACCCCAACAATCCTGAGTTTCTTGGTGATCGATCAAAAAATTTTCAGAACCTTAGTCTAAATGCTAGCTATATAACAAATGTATTAGGAAACTTTACAGTTATTTTCTTTTCTATAGATAATATTTTGGGATATCACAATGTTTACGGATACAATTATTCAACAGATGGAACGATAAGCGCACCAATACTGCCCGCGGCTCATCGATCTTTTTTTATAGGCATGTTTATTTCGCTCGGCGAAACTAATCCATATTAATAATCAAGGAGTACAAAATGAGAAAATCACTTTCGGTAATTCTTTCGCTGATGTTTTTAACAGTGGCGATTGCAGATGGCAAGTACGAAAAAGAAATGAAGAAAAACATTGATAAAATATCAGAATGTAAAACACCCAACGACTATTTAAAACTTGCAAATAATTTTGAAAGAATAGCAGCTGCGGAAAAAGACAAATGGCTCCCGTACTATTATGGTTCATTTGTTACTGTCCTTGCAAGTTATATAGATTCATCTAACAGCAGGAAAGATATTTATTTAGACAAAGCAGATAAATTTATTAACGCTGCGGATTCTCTTAGTCCCGATAATTCTGAAATCTTTACATTAAAAGGAATGATTTCACAAGCACGTATGCAGGTTGATCCTATGAACAGATGGCAAAAGTATGGTGCAGAAGCAAACAATAATTTTGCTGCTGCGATGAAACTCGATACTTTAAATCCCAGACCAGAATATCTAATTGGTGTAGGACTTTTTTATACGCCGCAGCAATTTGGCGGTGGACCTAACACAGCAAAACCGGTTCTTGAAAAATCATTTGCTAAGTTTGAAAAATTTGTTCCTGAAAATGATATAGCACCAAATTGGGGCAAAGATCAGGTTGCAGATTATTTAAAACAAATTAATGAAGGAAAAGAATAACTGATAAAGTTCCAGAAAAAAAATGCAGGTAGTAATTAAACTGTCTGCATTTTGTTTTATTAGGTATTAAATTATTTTGCTAAGCAGCTGGCCATAACCATCCAAATATACCGCCAGTAAGTAACGCATAAATCAAACCATCAAAAACATACTTTAGTGTGGTTGACCATTTTCGTGCATACCAGATGCTATCGTGAGCAAGCGCGAGTGAGTATCCTACAAATGCAGTGGCTCCGGCAAAACGAAATACAGCAAGATAATGTGCGCCCGGTGCAAGTGCATGTCCAGCAATGTATGCCGCAAAAATTCCCACAACTATAGAAAATATAAACCACATTACTAAATTAGATCCCATACTCATTGGTCCCGAAGGATGAACAGTTATCATCGCTACCGGACCTTTAGCAAATTTATCTTTATACTCTTGTGAGTTTCTTTCCTTCTCATCTTTTGCAAATGGAAAAACATAATCGCCAGCAGGAATATTAGATTTTCTCAACTCATCCATTATCCTAGCTTCATCAGGTATTTGTTTAAAATCACTGTTGTGATGTTTAACTACCATATGAAGTAAGAAGCTTACAAAGAATACAACTACAGCAGAAACAAGAATTGGAAGCCACAACTGAATTATTGGATCCATAGCAACTCCTAAAAATATTTTAGATTAGTTTTTAATTAGCCCACATTAGAAAATAGGAAAATTATCGTTAGATAAGCAAAATATTTTTTATCTGTTTTCTTTTATCGTTAGCTTGACGCTTCGATGTTCTTCTTCTTATATTCAAGTGAGCTTAATTCAACTAATCTGAAATATTCCCGAGTACTATAATTAGATCTATTAAATATTAAATCATTAGAGATTTTGTTAGTGAAAAACACAAGATATCAATTATTATACTTCAAATATTTTACTTCTCGTTTAAACAGATTAAAAGACATATTGTTTAGACATTTTGTTTTTTCAATAATCTGTTTTTTATTTTCCCCTTTTATTCTTTCGCAGCAAAGGGAAATTAATTTTGAACGCATCTCAATTGAACAAGGTCTTTCACAATCAACCGTTCACTCAATTATCCAGGATAAACAAGGATTTATCTGGATTGCAACTGAAGATGGTTTGAACAGGTATGATGGATATAATTTTAGTATTTATAGAAACGATAGAGATGACTTAACCTCAATTGTTAACAATCAAATTCGAGTACTTCTGCAAGATAAAAAAGGAACTATATGGGCCGGAACCGGTGAAGGACTGAGTGCTCTGAGTCTTATTTATGATGCCAAAGATGGAAAAAACAAAGAAGGTTTTTTTAATTTCATCAAAAAAGAAAATGATACTACCAGTCTTAGTGATAATAATATCAGATGTTTGTACGAAGATAAATTCGGAGTGATTTGGATTGGTACCACAAACGGTTTAAATAGAATTGAAACCCAAACTAGTACCTCTTCTGATGAAAACTATTTAAGTAAAATAAAATTCAGTAATAATTCATTCACAAAATCTTTTTCAGCCCTCACCTCTGCAGAATTCATATCGTCAATTACTGAAGACGGTAATGGTAATCTGTGGTTTGGAACAATGGGTAATGGATTAATTGTATATAATAGAAAATCCAAAAGTGTAATAAACTATAAGAAAAACACGAATGATCCCAATAGTCTTGGGAGTAACTATATTATAAAACTTTATACAGATTTAGCCGGCAGAGTGTGGATTGGAACCTATGGCGGCGGTCTTAATCGATTTGATCATCAAACCAAAAAATTTGTTAAATATATTTCTAATCCTGATAATCCGAATTCGATTAGCGAAAATAAAATTTATGATATAGTTGATGATAACAACGGTAATCTTTGGATAGGAACATTTAGCGGCGGCTTGAACAAGCTGGATCCAAAATTGGATAAGTTTATTAATTATAAAAATAATAAACAGAACTCCTTGAGCTTAAGTAATGATTTTATAAGATGTCTATTGATTGATCGTTCCGGAAATCTCTGGGTCGGTACGAATAACGGAATAAACAAAACAGATTTAAAATCTCCGAAGTTTATAACATTAAAAAATAATTTTTGGGACAGTAATTCGCTCTCAGATAATTTTGTTCTTTCGATTTATGAAGCTCAGAATAATAAATTGTGGATCGGTACAAACAGTGGTCTGGATATTTATGATTCACAGACTAATAAATTCACACACCACAAAATATCTCACAATAATCCTAATAGTAATGAAGGATTTGTTTACTCTATTATTGAAGATGAACAGGAATTTATTTGGCTCGGGACATTTGGTGGCGGTTTAATAAAATGTGATAGCGATGGTAGAATATTAAAACAATATCTACACGATGATAAAAACAATTCATCAATTATTGATAACCGGATTAATAAATTATACAAGCTTTCAAATGGTGATCTCGTAATTGGAACAGTTGTTGGAGTTTGTGTTTGGCAAAAAAAATATGACAATTTCAGATCATATCTCTTTTCATCTCAAGACTCAACAAAGCTTTCCGGAAAATCCATTGAAATATTTTATAGAGATAGAAATGATGTATACTGGATCGGAACTGAAAGTGGTTTAGTTAGTGTTGATCCATCTGATGGAAATTGCATAGAATATTTATATGATGAAAATAATCTTGAATCTATTAGCAGTAACACAATAACTACAATTTGTGAAGATTTAAAAGGAAATTTATGGATAGGTACTGAGAATGGCTTGAATAAAATGGATCGCAAGAATAATAGGTTTAAAGTTTTTACTACCAAAGATGGTCTACCAAATAATTATATAAACAGTGTTATTGATGATGAGGATGGAAATCTGTGGATTGCAACAAATCGCGGGATTTCAAGATACAGCGAAAGCAATTCTGAAGGAAAACAGTTTAGAAATTATTTTACAGACGATGGCTTGCAAGGACTAGAATTTAATATAAACTCAGTCTTTAAAAATTCAAAAGGCGAAATTTATTTTGGTGGAACAAACGGACTTAACAAATTTAATCCATCCATAATGCGTGATAATCCAAATCAACCCCAGATTGCAATAGTTTCTTTTATTAAGGCAGGAGAAAAATATTTAACATATTTAGAACTCTCAAGGGATGAGGAAATAATTTTAACATCTGATGAAAATATTTTTTCATTTGAATTTTCTGCATTTGATTATACTAACCCCAAAAAAAATCAATACACATATAAACTAGAAGGATTTGATTCTGATTGGATAGTTAATGGCAATAATCGTTTTGCAAATTATACAAATATTGATCCCGGTGAATATACTTTTATGGTTAAAGCTTCAAACAATGATGGCATCTGGAATGAAAATGCAGCATCACTAAAAGTTATTATCAAACCTCCGATTTATAAAACCTGGATAGCATATTCTATTTATTTGATTTTAGGGTTTACTGTTTTGTACTTTATCAGAAAATATGAAGTGAATAAAAGAAAAGTTAAGAATGAATTATTGCTGAATACGGAAAAGGAAAAAAACAAACTTGTTGAAATCCAGTTACGAGCTGAAAAAGCAGAACTGCAAACAAAAGCTTTAGAATCTGAAAAGGAATTGGAAAAACAAATTATTCGATCACGAATCGCATCAGATTTACACGATGAAATCGGAAGTAATTTAAGCAGTATAACTTTATTGAGCTCTATTATGATGAATAAAGTCGAGGAAAATCCGGAAATAAAAAAACAAATGCTTGATATAAATTTTGCAGCAAAATCTTCAACCGAATCAATAAGAGATATAATCTGGTTTATCAATCCAACTTCTGATAAGCTGAGTAGTTTATTTTCAAGAATTAAAGAAACAACAAACTTTATGCTTTCCGGACTTGATTATAAACTTATTCTGTGCGAAGTAAATCAGGATGAAAAAATTAACCCCGAACTAAAAAGAAATCTTTATCTGATCTATAAAGAAACATTAAATAATATTGTTAAGCACTCTGCTGCAAAAAATGTTATGATTGACTTTTCAAGAAATCAAAACAAGCTAAAAGTTTTTATTAAGGATGATGGAATCGGGTTTGATCAGAATAGTATAAAGGAAGGAAATGGCTTAAAAAATATAAAAGCCAGAGCAGAACAGATTTCAGCATCAATTGAAATTATCTCATCTGAAAAAAAAGGAACAGCAGTAAATCTTGAAGTTGTCATAACGTAAATACGTGATTGTGTTAAAAATAACTTATATATATTCTTGAAAAAAAGGATCGACAATTTTAATAGAAAATAAAAAAACTGATATAATTGTAATTGAGGATAATAAGCTTTTCAGAAAAACTCTTGTTGATTTCATTAATCAAAGTTCTGAAATGTCATGTACAAATGATTTCATTTCCAGTGAAGATGCAATAGAAAAAATGAAATCAATTGAACTTGATCCATCAATAATCCTGTTGGATATCGGGCTGCCAGGAATGAGTGGAATTGAAGCAATACCTATTTTAAAAGACATTTCTCCTTCAGCAAAAATAATAATGCTGACTATACAGGATGATAATGAAAGTATTTTTCAGTCGATTTGTAATGGAGCATCTGGTTATCTATTAAAAGATTCCAGTTCTGATAAAATATTAAATGCAGTTAAAGAAGTTCTAAATGGCGGTGCACCAATGAATTCTTCAATTGCTTTTAAAGTACTGGAAATGTTTAAAAATTTTGTTCCAGAGAAGAAAGATTACAATTTAAGTTCAAGAGAAATTGAAATACTACAATTGCTTGTTGAGGGACTTCCTAAAAAACTAATTGCGGATAAACTTTCGATAAGTTATCACACCGTAGATTCTCATCAGCGTAAAATTTATGAAAAACTTAAAGTACACAGTGCAAGCAGTGCCGTTGCTAAAGCACTTAAAGAAAATCTGATCTAAATATTCGCCATCCTTTTAATTATAAACTTTTGATCTGATCATACCCAATTAAAACCACGTGAATACGTGATTGAAGCGTTCATATTCAATTATTAAAATTGAACTAACCGATTACGACTGAATACAATGTAAATGCAGATAAGACAATCAATAATATATTTTTAGGAGGCAGGTATGAATAAATCATGTGTTACTTTGTTTGTAATCTCTCTTTTGTTTACTCGCGTAACTTTTGCTCAGGCTGGCGTTGGTATAACAGCGCTGCCGCCTGATGATGTAAAGGAATATGCAAAACCACTTGCAACATTTTTAGGTTCATATTTTAATTCAGGTGGTTATTATTCGGCTAATGTTCCTAAAGAATTCCAATTCAAGTTCAGCATTGTAGGTAGTTATATTTCTATTCCTAAAAGTCAGCAAACATTTAAACCTAATCCGGGTATTGCTGGTTATGAAAATTTAGAAGAGACTGCTACAATTACTGGTTCAACAGGAAATGTTTATTTAGGACCGCAAGGTTTTATTTCCTATCCGCATGGATTTGATGTTGCAAGTCTTCCTTCAGGAATTTATCAGGCGGCCGGAAGTTACTATGGAACCGAACTTCTTCTACGTTTCTTTCCTAAAATAAAAGTAAGTGATAGCGAAACAGGATTTTGGGGCTTTGGGTTAAAACATAGTATCAGTCAGTGGATAAAAGATCCACCATTTGATTTTTCCGTACAGTTAATGATCAACAATTTTAATTTTGAATATGTTGGCGATAATCCAAAAGATTATGTTAAAACTGATTCGAAAAATTTTGCTGTTAATGTTCATGCAAGCAAAACGTTTAGTAGCTGGTTTATTGCCTATGGCGGCTTTCAGTATGAAACCTCATCAATGGATTTGAATTATTACTTTAGAGATCCAAATGAACTATATCCGCAGTTAGCTGATCGGGTTTTGAGTGCTAACATAAAAGGAAGTAATAATTATAGAATTACTGCCGGCGGCGCAGTTAAACTTTCTGTGTTAGTACTTAATGTCGATCTAAATCTTACATCTCAATTTACTGTTACAAGCGGACTATCATTACAATTTTAAAGGAGAAGAAAATGAAAATTAGATTAAAATATTTTGTTGTTATAACATTCGTTGGGTTTATCTACACTGGCTGTGATCAATTTGAAAATGTATTTCTTAATCTCCCGATCAATAAAGAAATTACAGCAACAGGTAATGGACCGGATATTTTTGAAAGAGAAACAATTTGTTTTTCTGATTACGACTCATTTAATGATAATGCCGATGATATAGAAGAAATAAAGTATGTAACGTCTGCGTTTTTCACAATCAACGCAACTGCGGGACTTCAAGGAACGGGAATAATTGCTACGCTTTATCAAGGTGATGGAGTTACTCCATTATTTTCTTTTACAATGCCATCAGCAGTTGCGGATGATTACAAAAGCAATCCATTAAAGTTAGAACTGAATCAACAACAGATTGATTTACTAAATAACTATTTAGTTGATTACGAAACAAACAATTGTTTTGTTGCAGAACTAAGAGTTGAAAATGTAACAGGAACTTCTGGTCCGCCGTATTCAATAACAGGGCAGTTTGAAATGGTTGTGGAATTGAAATTGAAATTATAATAAAAAATTTTTTTAATATTTATAAGGAATATTAATTATGAAAAAAGTATTCTATTTAGTATTCATTACTTTCATTGTATCTAGTTCGTTTGGATTTTACAGAGGCTGTGGATTCCTTCAGTATTTAACATTCTCAGTGCTTGGTCATCGGTCAAATATTTTAATTAGTTATCTAGAACACGGAGGGACACAGATACACCAATTTGCTGTTGGCAAAAATGGAGCAATCTTTACTAGCATTGGTAGAGATGAGAATGTTTGGTCCAAGTCTGTGAGTGGAACGACACAAGATTTAAATTTTGTTAGAACAAATAGCTCCTTTCTTATTCCAATTGCTTGTGCGGTTGGAGATTCCGGAACTGTTTTGGTATCAAACGATAAAGGGATTAGTTGGGTAGATCACAGTATCCCCGGTTTAACAGCAAATCTTTATTCATTCGATTTTCTATACACACAAGTTCCATTTATAAATTTTATTGTGTGTGGAGATAATGGTGTTGTTTATAAATCCTCTAACAACAATGGGGTCTATTCCTGGCAGCAGATTATAACAAATACCACGGAACAATTAAACACTATCGGTGCAATAACCCAGGATCTATACATTGTTGCAGGTGAGAATGGTAAAATATTAAAGACAAACGATGGAGGATTAAATTGGTTAGATCTGGGCCTTGCAGATTCAACTGCAGATTTTAATAGATTGTTTCTTGGAATTTCAGTTAACGCCTATGGTTATGTATGGCTTGTCGGAGACAACGGAAAAATTTATATGAGTACTGATTACGGGTATGAATGGAGTATAAGGGAAAGCGGTACAATAGAAAATCTATATGATGTTGTTTTTAAAAACGAATTGGAAGGCGTTGTTGTGGGTGCAAACGGCGTTGTTAGATATACATCAGATGGTGGTAATACCTGGCAAGAAGATACTTATTTAAGTGGCATAACCAGCGGAGACATTGTTTGCATAACAGGTGTTGACCCTAATACAGCGGGTGCAATTATAAAGTCACACAATTTTCAAAAACTAGCCGGGACAGATACAACATATTTAGTTACTGTTTCCTCTGAGCCACTTGTTGGTGTTGATGATGAAGAAAACACAACCTTAACACAATATAGACTTGAACAGAACTACCCCAATCCGTTTAATCCAACAACAAAAATCAGATATACTATTCCTTCAAATATTTCAGCTGAAGGAAAAAACCATAATACAAAATTAATAGTATATGATGTACTTGGAAACGAAATAGCCACATTAGTAGATGAATACAAAACCGCAGGAAGTTACGAAGTTGATTTTAAACAAATGGATATTTCAACAGGAATATATTTTTATAAATTGACAGCGGGAAATTTTTCTGAAACAAAAAAGATGATTTTGTTGAAATAAAATTAAAGCAGGTTTATGATTTACTTCGTCATTATTTTCCAATAACAATCTTTACTATCGATATTGTAGTTCGGTTAAGTAGATATATTTCAAAAATAAGCTGCCATTACGAGCTATTTAAGGCACAACTGAACATAATGTTAGCTAATGGTATCTTGTTTACCTATGTTTGAACCCTCCGGTAATAGGCCGGAATTTTATTTACTATTTATTAGAGGTCCTTTGTGAGTACTAAGTTATTTATTGGTTCATTACCATGGTCGGTAAACGACGCAAAATTGAGAGAAACATTTGAACAACACGGTTCTGTTTTATCAGCCAAAATTGTTTTGGATCGCGATACCCAGAGATCAAGAGGTTTCGGATTTGTTGAAATGGAAAATTCTACAGATGCAAGTAAAGCAATTAAAGCTTTAAATGATTCAGAAATTGATGGAAGAAATATCGTAGTTAACGAAGCTAAATCACGCAACTAATGGCAATGCCATAATTGCAGGAGTTGATATTCTGCTCTGATTTCTAAAAGGCGCTTAACTGCGCCTTTGTTATTTTAAATCAATTTTACTTCTGTCCCTTTATACTTTTTGAATTTTATTTTTATTGACCATTTTACTGTTTGCTAAATAACACTTTATTTTTACGGTATGATTAGCTTAATTAGTAAAGTGTTTTTTCAAACAATGGTGTTATTATGAATACGCTTGCTTTTTTTCGAAATGCCTTTCTGTTTACTCTCCTTGTATTCGTTTCTGTTTTCCCTCAAGGAAAAGTTTATCTCGTTCTCGGTTCCGATACAGCTATCTGGGACGCAATGGATGTTGCAAAATATAATTGCACTTATAATCTTAATTTATTTACCGCACCAACAAGTAATACTGCTGTGGTTATGAGCGAATCATTTAGGAATCCCATAATGGATTCTTACGGTGATAAGCTTAAGCTTACATGGTGGATAATGGCCGGAAATATTTTTCGTTATGCTGCGAATAATAATATTCCGGTTAACAACACGATGACACTCCATCTTATGAAAAAATATTATGCTGATAAAATAGAGCAATGGGGTGATGAACTCTCTCTTCATTATCACACATTTGCCTGGACTGATTACGATAACGATGGTAAATACTGGTGGAATCAGTCTCAAACATTTTTGGAAACAAAAGATGATTTTGATTTTACACTTGCCCAGTTCCTTCTTGAAGAAAATGTTTTTCCTGTTTCCTTTAGAAGCGGGTGGCATTATATGGATAATGACTGGCAGAATTATTTAAATACAATCCTTCCCTATAGTCTTCATAACGATTATCCAAATGTACGTCACACAACTACAGAACCTATTGATAATAATTTTAACTGGTCATTAGCTTCGTCCGAATTTGTACCGTTTAATCCTGCTCCGGAAAATTATCAGCTTCAGGGGAACAGTAAAGCATGGAATGTAAGATCAAAATACCTTGGACAGGTTACTACACAATTAGTGAATGACCTTTTTATGAAAGCAAATCAGGGAACAGATCAGCTTGCATGCTTCTGGTCTCATCTTCCCGATCAGAATTTTATAAACGAAATTCAGCAGGCAAATAATGTTATACAGCAGGTTGCATCTAATTACCCCGGAGTTCAATTTAAATATTGCACAGCCGTAGAAGCATATCAACTATGGTTACAAAGTAATGATGAAGTAAGTCCCGATTTACAATTAACAGGATTAGTAAACGGTAGCCAGGTTAAGTTTCAGATATCTACAAATGAGCCCATCTTTCAATCTCAACCTTTTGTAGCAGTAAAAGACAGGTACGAAAGATATTTTATCGCGGAATGCGAAAGCATATCACAAAATATATGGCAAACTGTTTTGTCATATCCTCTTAATGATATTGGAAAGGCGGGAGTTGCTGTTACTGATACAGTTGGAAATCTTTCAACATCTTTTATTAAGTATCTGCCCGATAATAAATTTATAGATAATGGAGATCCTGATTATTCAGAAGTGTTTGGCAATTGGGCTACTTCCAGCAATACTGCATGGGATCTTGATTCGCGTATCGCAACAATTCTTCCCGGTGATTCAGCAAAAGTAAAGTGGAATTTAGAAACCGGTTACACAGGCTTACACAATATCTTTGTGCAATTTCCGCCGGTAGCAAATCCTGTTGATACAATTCAATTTAATTTCTATAAAAACGGTTTACTAAATAATACAGTTAAACTATCGTTGTCCGATCAATTTAAACAATGGCTTTACGTTACTACTGTTGATATTAATACAGGCGAAAATAATTATATAGAAATGTACGCCGTAAATAATGGGGCATCATCTAAAACGTTATCTGCGGATGTTCTTAAACTAAGCACTTATGTTCGTGATATTGAATTAACCACTAACACAAACTTTATTGATCTTGGTGAGGTAAGCATTGAAGACAGTGTATACTTTAGTATTGAATTGAGTAACACTGGAATTAATACATTATCTATTCAAAATATTTATTCTGTGCTTGGCAATATTACTGTAAGTGCTAATCTTCCATTAAATATTGCCGGAATGAGTACGCAGCAGATTCCACTTACTTTTATCCCCGATGAAATCGGTTCAGTTGAAGACACACTCGTTATCATAAGTAACGATCCAATCAACCCTGTTTATAAAATTCCTTTTGCGGCTCTTGTTCAGGAGTATTTTGAAATAGTAGATAATGATAACCTTGGTGCTTATTCCGAAACAGGATCATGGTTTAAAAGTGTTGCACAGGCTTACGGTCCTTCCAGCAGATATGCCAATGTTCAATCTACACAAAACGGACCCGCGGCATCTTTTACTTTTACTTTAACTAAAGATGGTTATTATGATATTTATGAAATAGTGCCGACAACCGTTAATGCAGCAGATAATGCTTTTTATAAAATTATTTCTAACGGTGTTGTAATAGATTCATTTTACTTAGATCAAAACATCGGAAGCGGGAACTGGAAAAACTTTGGACGCTATTATCTTAATGCTGATTTACCGATAGTTATAAAAGTAATTGATACCGGAGGAAGCACCGCGGGAAGAGTTATTAGAGCCGATGCTTTTAAAATTGCATTGTACGATGAAACCTCCGGCACTGATGATAATAACGAGAGAACTATTCTCCCGGAATTTACCTTATACCAAAACTATCCAAATCCATTTAACCCTTCAACAAAGATTAGTTGGCAGTCTCCGTTAAGCGGCTGGCAATCAATAAAACTTTATGATGCATTAGGAAGAGAAGTAGACACAATAGTTGAAGGATTCTTTAATGCAGGTACACATTCCAAATTGTACGTTATTAATTCTTCATTACCAAGCGGAGTGTACTTTTACAAACTACAAGCTGGTTCATTTACAGACACAAAAAAAATGTTGTTCCTAAAATAATTTTCTAAAAAAGGAATGCGGATAATATTTCGTAGCCCTTATGTTAAATTATATTGTGCGTAACAGCGGTATGGCAAATACCGAATGCTTCCTTAAACATTCCTTTTTTTATATCAACTCTTTTATCTTTATCTGCAATCTTTTAATATCTCCCCTATGCTCATAATCACTAAAAAGCATTTAACATATATTTTTTAATATTATTGGGGTAACTTAAAACAGCAGAATAAAAGTACTCACAAAAAAATTACGTACGATATCCGGTTACTTTTAATAACTCATTTATAAACAATTCATAAAGGAGGCTCTTTATGTCAGAGAAAAAAATAATTGCCGTTCTTGGTGCAACAGGCGCACAGGGCGGTGGTTTAGTGCGTGCAATACTAGCTGATAAATCAGGTGAATTTACTGTTCGTGCATTAACAAGAGATGTAAACTCAGACAAAGCAAAATCACTTGCTAATCAGGGTGCTGAAGTTGCTGCTGTTGATATTGATAACTATGAGAGTTTAAAAAAAGCTTTTGATGGTGCTTATGGTGTTTATGCGGTTACATTTTTCTGGGAACATATGTCTCCGGCTAAAGAAAATGTTCAGGCAGAATCTATTGCCAAAGCTGCAAAAGCGACGGGAATAAAACACGTTATTTGGTCCACGCTGGAAGATACACGTAACTGGGTACCGCTTAGTGATGACCGAATGCCCTCACTTAGCGATGGCAAATACAAGGTACCGCATTTTGACGGTAAGGGAGAGTCCAATAAATATTTTACAGATCAGAATCTGCCGGTTACGTTTTTGTTAACATCTTTCTATTGGGATAATTTTATTTACTTTGGGATGGGACCCAAAAAAGGACCCGATGGAAAACTTGCAATTACAATTCCGATGGGTGATAAAAAATTACCGGGCATTGCTGCTGCTGATATTGGTAAATCGGCATATGGCATTTTTAAAAAAGGAAATGAATTTATCGGCAAAACAGTTGGTATAAGCGGCGGACATCTTACAGGTAAACAGATGGCTGATTCTTTTACTAAAGTATTGGGACAACAAGTTGCTTACAATGCTGTACCATTTGATGTATTCCGAAGCTTTGGTTTTCCCGGTGCAGATGATCTGGGGAATATGTTTCAATTTAAACACGATTTTGAAGATTACTTTTGCGGAGTAAGAAGTATTGATTTTTCTAAATCATTAAATCCTTCACTTCAAAGTTTTGATCAGTGGCTTGAAGAAAACAAATCCAAAGTTCCGCTTGAGTAAAATGTAACCAGCATTTTAACTGTTATGACAAAATTAAAAAGTCATGGCGCAATTGTTCCGTGACTTTTTTTCTTATCTCGTTTTTCATCTCTTTTGTTTATAAAAAAAGGCGCCCGGAATGAGCGCCTTAAAATGATCAGTAAAAAATAATTATTATTTTATCAGCGTCATCTTCTTCGTTTCGGTAAAGGTTGAAGATTTTAATTGATATAGATAAAGCCCGCTTGAAAGTCCTTCGCCGTTAAAACTAATCTCGTAAACACCGGCATTTTTATTTTCGTTAATAAGCGTAGCAACTTCATTACCGATTATATCATACACTTTTAAAGTAACATTACCTGTGATTGGTATGCTGAACTTGATTAATGTAGTTGGGTTAAACGGGTTTGGATAATTCTGTAAAAGTGAAAAAGTATTTGGTGCTTCAACTGTTACCTCTGATGTTAATTCAAAGTATTCAAAACTGCCGTCAAAATCTATTTGCTTAATTCTGTATAGATATTTTCCAGCGGAAAGATTCTGATCATTAAAAAAATACGATTGCTGTTCTGTTGTAGTTCCGTGTCCATCAACAAATCCCAGATTCACCCATTCATCACTTCTTTCATTTTGTGTTTTTCGTCTTTCGACCTGAAATCCGGAATTATTAGTTTCTGTTGCGGTGCTCCATGTTAAACTAACATTGCTGCCGGTTACTGAAGCGCTTAAAGAATTTAGCTCAACCGGAACAGTGTTATCTGTAAACATTGCAATTGTTCCGTTATCGCCAACAGTCCAGCCTTTACCCTGGTGTAAAAAATATGCTTCTCTTAAAGTAAAAGCAGATCCGCAAGGCTGACTTGTCCAGGAGCTTCCTCCATCAGTTGTAAAGAAAATTGTTCCGGCAATACTAACACCCCAGCCGATGTTTGCATCCTGAAAATATATTCCATACAGATCAAAGAATATTCCTGAATTACGCGGTGCCCAGTTTTGTCCGCCATCGGTAGTAAAAATAAAATTAGATCCATCGGCTCCGGCAAACCCGACGCTTTCATTAATAAACTGAATATCATTTATATCATTGTTTGTAATACCGCTTGTCTGATCGCTCCAATTATTTCCGCCATCTGTTGAATATTTAATAATTCCGTTTTCACCAACAATCCAGACTTTGTTTGACGCTGTTGTTGCTGTGCCCCTGAATCTTAAAGTTGTGCCCGCATTTTTAAGATTCCATGTAGCACCATTATCAGTAGAAACAGAAATTAAACCATTATCACCTGCTGCAAAAAAAGTATTTCCTGTGCCAGATGATACTTTTCTAAATTGTTCAGTTGTTCCGCTTGTAGCAACGGACCAGTTTGTTCCGCCGTTAATTGTTCTGATTATCGTTCCATCATCGCCAACCGCAACACCAATGTTTGCATCCTTAAATAAAATTGAGTTTAAATTATTTACTGTTGCATTTACCTGTACCCAGTTTTGCCCGCCGTTAGTAGTTTTTAACAGGGTTCCTGCATCGCCGCAAATCCAGCCGGTTTGTGTATCCATCATATAAACACCGTTAAGATGCTGGGTTGTACCCGAAACCTGGTAATCCCAGAATTGCGGATAGCCGCTTGACTGCAATAAAATAATTGAAATTATTGCAAGCTTATAGAAATGTTTTATCATTGCTGCCTCGTAATTAATTATTAAAAATATACCGCTCCTTTTATAAGTGTTCTGTTTGCTAATAAAGTGACATTGCCATTTTTAATATTTCTCTTCTTTCCATTTGCCCACTGATCAGCCGCGGCGGACTGTGGACTGAAGACTTTCTTACAGACAATCATTTTTCCTCTTTTTTAATTTTTAATTTTGAATTTTTACTTTTGAATTCCTTTAACCTTTTTACTTTAATCTTTAATCCTCATTAAATTCTTACCTCTCGCTTCTTTCGTCTCACGTCTCTCCTCTTTCATTGAGCATCGAACATTGAGCATTAAACATTTATAAAACCTCTCGCTTCTTACTTCTAGCTCCTTCTGCTTTTCGTCTTTCGTTTCACGTTTTTCATTTATAAGTTTGCAATGGGTTATAAATCTTGTTTTCATCCTCTCAAATATTTTTCGTTTATTTATGAAGATTAGGAGCGGGTGTGGATAAAATAATCTCAATTGGTTTTAATACTAATTTCAGAATGGTAAGATGATTTCTTACTGATTCGTTTTGTTTACAGGGAGAATTATGAAATTAAAATTAATCTTTTTGCTTCTGCTTTCCTTTGTGTTTTTTAACTCTTGCGAATACTCACCCACAGGAACAAACTATAAAGAAATTACTTTTACAGATCCCAACATTGGGTTGGTTTCATTAAGTGAAGACCAAATAACATTTATACGCGGGCATATCGGAATTCCATTTTCGGCAGTTTTAAATGATAAGAATCTTATTGCCGTTAAATCATACATCAATAACAATTATTTAAATACTTATTACAATTCTGAAGATGCAATTGATTTTGACAGCAGACAATATCCAGATGGATTTTATACCATTAAACTTGAACTATACACAACCACCAACACAGGCAGTCTTGCTGATCTTAGCGGAGCAGAAGCTTATATTTTAACCAAGCAATACAGTATTCAGATTTACAATGCACCTATTATTACTCCGCAAATTACCAGCATGCAGGTTGTTAATAATGCACTGCATATTAAGTGGGATAAATATGAAGGGCCGGGATTTCAAAAATATGTATTGATGGCATACAATGATATTTTAATGGAAATTTATGATCAGGATTCTGTAGAGATTGATGATCCCGCATTTGTTGGGGGCTATGGAGATAGAGTAATCAAAACTTACATTGCCGGGGAAAGATTTGAAAGCACTCACCAGACAATAAATTACAACCAGATAAACTTCATCTCGGCTACCGTTAATGAACAAAATCAGGTTGTGCTAACATGGGAACGAAATATTTTTGATAATGCATTTGGTAAATATAAAATAACCAGAGCATCTACAGACAGCTCATATCTTGTTGAAATAACTGATATAAATACAACCAGCTATGTTGATACTGATCCTATTTTCGGATCACAAATACATTATGGAATTATGACTTTTCCCAAGCTGCCTGTTTATGTTTATGATAACCCGATATACATAATTGCATCGCCAATCGGGCAAGCGTGCAACTTTCCTCAGTATTCTTATATAAAATTTGTACCCGGATTAAATTCTTACTACGCTTACCATAATAACACTCTTAGAGTTTATGATAACACGATGAATCTTATAAAATCAAAAGCATATTCATTCAACACCGGATATACTTTTTACAATTTGGCACATAGTTCAGCAGGTGATTTTATTTATGCCTTGAGTGATATAAATGCTTCAAAGATTGCTAAAATAAACAGCTCAACATTGCAGGTTGATAAAATTTATGATATGGATTCCTTAGCAGGAAAAACTATCGGATATATTTATGGTTTTAATGTATCCGATGATAATAAACTTGTGATTATATGTTCGGTATATCAAATTCCTTCCGGAGTTTATGTTTTTGATATGAATGCCGAAACCTTAATTGCTTCCCAGGATTTATATGAAAGCTCATACTCGTATGATGTGCAGATTAGTAAAAATGGTAATTACATAAGGGCAGAAGATAACTTATATCAACTAAGCAACGGCACATTAAACTTTATCGGCAATGTAGAAAACTATTCTTTGTTTATGAATGATTCAGAATCAATAGTTCAGTTTATTAACATTGATAGCAAAGCTCAAAGATTAAGATGCAGCGATCTTAGTCTGCTATCAGAAATTTCATTTAATAAAATTTTATATCAGCCCAAGCTAAGAATTGATCCCGGAAGTAATTATATCGGATGTGAATCACAAGGCACAGGAAGTTTTTATATACTGGATATGGAAACGGCTGAAATAAAAAAACGGATTCCAATTGTAGAGTATTGGGTTCTTTTACAAAACATGACGCTCTTTAGTAATAACAGAATGCTTAAAGTAAACCTATAAACACTTTATTTATATGAAAAACATTTTAATTCTTTTTATAAGTTTTGTTACTCTTTATAACACTGCACAAAGCCAATCAGCCGGTAGAGTTTTTGTTCAGGGATGTTATAATTTTTTTACTATGACTGATCTTAAAAATTTTCAGCAGGAACTTTTAACTGATCTCAACGATCAGGGGCTTGATGCAAAAATCACCGATTCATATCCCGCATACTACGGATTAAAAGCCGGCTTGCTTATACCAGTTACAAAATATCCGGCAAAAGAAATACTTGTTGGAGGATTTATTGATTTTAGCGCCACAGGTGCAAGAATTCACTATTCAGATTATTCCGGTGAAGTAATAGTAGATCAGAAAGTTAATGCTGTAAGCCTTGGTGCGGTAGTATCATTTTGTACTTATGAAAATGATTTCTTTCAACTTTATTTTGATGTTAATGCAAGATTTATTTTTTCTAAGTTTAAAAACGAATTCACTACAAAACTATTTAATCAAATTGAACAGCAGGATCTGGTCTTTACAGCTGTTTCGTTTGGACTTGAACCCGCACTTGTGCCTTCTATAAATGTTTACCCGTTTAATTTTGGATTAGCTGTTTCTTATATGATTGCACTGCCAACTACTTTAGAGTATGAAGCTTATGATGGAGCAAATCTTGTTAATAAAAACGGAGATGAAGTTGCGATAAACTGGAGCGGCTTTAAACTGGGATTATCAGCAAAATATTTATTCTGATATATGCTAATATGTTAGTATAATATTTTCTATTTGATTCTAATTGTTTTTTATTCCGCCATTCAACATTGAGCATTCAACATTAAAAAAACTTCTTGCCTCTCGCGGTTCACTTCTCTCGTTTGACGTCTTTCGTCTTCCGTTTCTCTTTTTATATCTCACGTCTTTCGTTTAACGTTTTTCATTTATAAGTTTGCATTGAGTTTATGTGCAAGGTGTGCATCCTCTCTTAATTCTTTTCTTTTATCTGAGGATGAGGAGCTGGTGATAGCAATATTCTTAGGTATTAAAAGTTTAAGGGAGCAAACAAGATGAACCTTTATTCACATCATTTAATTAGAATTGTTTTTAGCCTCGGTTTAACCTTTCTGTTTCTTTCCTGTGATTTAATGGATGATGGTGAAGTTTATATTGATGAACAATTACCATGGCCCGAAAGAGTATCAATAACATCTATCAATAGCACCTCATTAAAAGTAGAGTGGATTGATGTAATGCAGCATTGTAATGACTGCTTTTATAGAATCGAAAGAGCCGTAGATAGTTCCGGTTTTACACTATTACAAGAACAATTCAAGAATAACTATTACTATGATTATGATGTTGATGCTGGTAAAAGATACAGTTATCGTATTACAACTTATAATAATGAAAAATCTTCTTTTGAAGTTACACTCAGGGCCAGATATGATCAGGCAAATGATTTAAAAACTGTTATTGATTTTCCGAATTCCTGGGGAATAAAACTCAGTAATAATAAACAGCTGCTTAGTGTTGTAGGCAATGATACCATTACAATCTGGGATGTAAATACCTGGAGCCGTTTTATTACAATAAAAGCGGGCAGTAAATATGGCTCAAATGTTCAGTTTAGTGAAGATGATTCAAAAATTGTATTTGATGCGGACACCTTAATAAAAATTGCAAACACTTCGGATGGCTCTATAATAAACACTATTACACTTGAACATCTATGTTATGGATTTACATTTAACACGGATATGAGCAAGTTTTTGGCCCACACACGGATTTTGATCCCGTATAAGCAAACTGAATTTCTTGAATGTGTTGATTATAACGGCAACAGGTTATGGAGATTAGACAGCACGGGTTTATGTACAGGATCGTTATACCGCCCTTCCACCAATGAGTTTATAGCTTTAACACGCAATAACATTTTGTTCTTAAATCCGCAGGATGGCAATGCAAATTATACTTTACCATCAAAAGATTGTGTATATGAAGATGCACAGTTCGCCGGAAATAAAAATGATCTTGTTACTCTTTGCTATTCCAACGAGGCTTTTATGTTTAAATTAAATTTAGATACTAAAAGCAGAGTGGATACAAGATCCAGATGGGGCCGGGCAAGCAATTTAGCTTATGTTGAAAACGGAAATTATTATATCTATGCAAATGATAATATGCTTGCATTCCATTACCCGGCACAAGAATGGGATTACTTTACCTTTGCACCATTTCTCGATGGGATTAGAGATATAGAATATTCCCCTGTAACCGGCGATATAATTTTATCAACAGATAAAAATATCTATGTCTATTCATCTCAAAAATCATATAAGTGGTTTGCATATCCTTATTATGGCAACCACTATTAATTGTTAACATTTTACCGGTTGCCTCTAGCAGTTCACTTCTTACATTGAGCATCGAGCTCTTTACATTCAACATTTTATAAAACTTCTTCGGTCAACCATTAACCACTAAACAATTCCCGTTTCTCGTCTTTCAACTCACCCAGTTATATATTTGTGCAGATAATTTTTAATTGCTTTCTTAACGCAGCAGGGAGCTGCAAAATTCACACTTTAAAATATTTCTCCGGAGGAATCATGAAAACTGTTCTATCCTTCATTCTTGTACTCTTTCTTTCAACTCAAATCCTTTCCCAAAATCTTAGCTTTGTAAAGTTAAATTCTGAAAAATATTCTGATAATTATCCTAAGACCGGAAAGGTATTGCATTGCCCAAAGGAGACTTATGATTATGGTGATAATTTTAGTTACTCAAAAGATAACGGTAAAAACTGGGATAAAATTTCAATCAATGACCTGGTTGATAAAGCACGCAATGAATTCAAAAGTAAAACTAAAACAGGGTTTGGTTATCTTGATGACTGTTACTCAACATTTACAAGTGCAGTGTATAATACAAAAGTTATTTTGTTTTTAAGGGGAATTACATTCTATGATGAGTTTGGAGATGAATATTACAAAATTGAAGGAGCTTACTCCGAAGATGGAATTAGCTTTAAATATGTTTTACCGTTTGAACTAAAAGATATTTATAGTTTTAATATTTTAGATGACAATCATTTTTATTGCAGTGATTTAAAATCCAGGGCATATACCGGCTCAATTAAAAAAAGCGGAAAAGAGATCAGCATTGATTTGGCACCGGTTGATCTTCCCGTAAAAGAAAATGGATTTGCTGTTTGCAGTTCCGGTAGAATCTTTATCAATGGCGGTAAAAATCTTTATATGTCTTCCGATTATGGTAAAACATTTTCTATAATCTTTACTGCTGCCGAAAATGTTATACTGCAGAAAGTTTACACGAAGAATAATTACATCCTGATAAAAACATCTGAAAATATTGTTGCCAGCTCTGATAAAGGCAAAACATTCAGCTCCGCGCCAATTATCGGAATGCACAGTTTTCCTGTTATGTATAAAAATAAAGTTTATTTTATCAAGCAGGACGAAGGACTATATGAGTTGATTGTGGGAAAAAATAAAATAGAAGAAAAAATAATTACAGTTAAAAACACTCCAACACTATCATATGGGTGTACAGATTTAGAAGAAATTGATGGAAAAATTATTTTAAGCGATGGACAGATGGATGGCTACTTTGCAGAATGTTACCAAAAAGTATTTTATGAGTTGAGATAAATTTTTATTGCAGGATGCGGAATTAACCCCGCATCCTTTTTACTTCATTCTTTTGTCTTTACTAATCATCTCCCGCTTCTCGTCTTACATATCTATCCTTTCCATTTACCCGCTGAAGACTTTTTTATAGACAATCATTTTTCCTCTTTTTGAATTTTGATTTTTTACTTTTGAATTAAATAACTTCTTACATTCAACACAAAACATTTGTTATTCAACATTTTAAAATACTACTTATGCCTTATTACATTTATGCAGTTTGCTGCTTAGTATTACAGTAGAAAGTTTTTATTATATCTAACGCAGCGGGGAGCTGCAAAAATTAATTCTTTTTAATTCCCCGGAGGAATTATGAAAACTGTTCTATCCTTCATTATTGTTTTTTTATTTACACTTCAAATCTTTTCACAAAATCTTAGCTTTATTGAAACTGATCCTGAAGATCTGGATATATGTTCAGCTAAAATCGGTAGTGTAATCCACAAACTAGAAGAACGATATATTTATGGATATAATTATAATCGCTCCACAGATAAAGGAAAAACCTGGAAGTCTGATGCAATAGTTAGTTTAATTAATTCTGTGCGGGAAGAATATCTTAAAAAAGATAAAAACACGCAGACTTCCCTAAAAACAATTCCTTCTAATTTTCCACAATGTACTTATCTTGATAATGCTATAATGTTTGTCAATAGCCTGACTTATGAAGGTGAGCAAAACATTTCATTTCACGAAGCAATTTATTCTCAAGACGGCATTAACTGGCAATATATACCGCCTTTTAATTTACGCGGCGAGATGTATTTTACACTTTTTGATGACAAACATTTTTTTGCTGAAGATATGCAAGCCAATCTATATACTGCAGCAATAGAAAATAATAACAACATAATAACGCTTAACATAAAGAAATGTGAACTGCCTTTAAGTACGGTATATACTGTTGAAGACGGCAAACTGTTTCTGGCAAACGGTAATTCTCTTTATATGTCTTCTGATTTTGGAGAATCAGTATCTGAAATTTTTACGGATACCGAACCAATTAATTTAGAACGTGTTTATTCAAAGGACGATTTTATAATAATAACAACCGGTAATAAATTTATTGCAAGTAATGATAAAGGAAAAACATTTGCTGCTTGTCCTTATGAAGGCATAATATATTACCCACTAAGCTATGATAACAGAATTTTTTATATAAATTTGCAAATAAATGATCTTGTAGAATTAGTTTTCGACAATAATACTCTGAAAGAAAAACCATTAGGCAGTTCTCTTAATAATATGCCGCTATTTGATATTACATGTACATGGTTTGAAGAGGTAAATGGAAAAGTAATTTTTTGTGCTGGTCCAATTGATCCCGCTTTATATCGGGATAATTGCTCAAATGTAACATATTACGTATTGAAGTAATGTGATGTTAGCTGTCTAAGATAAATGATATTAAAAAAGTTAACAGTAAAATAAAATCATTGTTAAAATACTTTATCTTAGACAGTGCTTATTTAGTGTTACTATTTTTTTACTTGACCACTAATCCGCTTCTTACAGACAATCAGTTTTACTCTTTTTTAATTTTTAATTTTCACTTTTTAATTAAAACAACCTCTTGCATTCAACATTTTCTAAAACTTCTTTCGTCTCGCTTCTCTCGTCTTACTTTTTTGAATTTTGAATTTTTACTATTGATTTTTTAATTTTGCATCGTGCTTGGGGGGATTACTAATCTAATCCCTGCCGTTATTTCTAATATCCTATATTTTAAACAAACGGAGATCTTATGCAAGATCAATTTGAAAATAAACTTACTATGTACGAAGCAGTAGTAAGTTTTTTAGATGGTAATAGTACAAAAATCGCTTCACTAACCGCGCTTACTGATGCCCTTACAAATCTAAAAGACATAATCCTTTCTGTTAAAGAAAAAGACGTAGAAGCAAACACTTCCGAAACCGGCAACGCAACCGTTAAAGCCGGACATAAAGCTGCGCTTGTTGATAGTGCAACTACAATTGCCGCCGCATTGTTTGCTTTGGGTTCTGTTAATGGTGATGACAGGCTTAAACAGCTTGCAAGCTACACCAAAAGTACATTCAAAAATATGCGGGATACACAACTTGGCATTGATGCAAACAACATTAAAAATCTTGCAGATGCAAATGCCGCAGAACTTGCCGGTTATGGAATAACACCTGCAATGATAGCCGCATTTGATACACAGGTTACAACATTTGATTCATCAATCGGTACAAGAGTAATGGGCTCATCAAAAAGCACCGCTGCTTTTAAACAGGTAGGTGTTTTGTTTGGTGAAGCCGATGTGATCCTTAATGATCAGATGGATAAAATAATGGAAGTGTTCAGAACAACTGATACTCAGTTTTATGATGAGTATCATAACAACAGGCAGATAATTGATCTCGGCGTAAGACATCGTAAAGATGATGAAACACCCGAAGATCCGGAAACTCCCGTTGATCCCGTAAATCCTGTAGATCCTGAAACACCGTAAAATAATGTAACGCAAAAAAGTAACCGCCCCACGCACAAAATTAATTAACAAAATAACGGCGGGATGCTTTTTTTTTCTCCTCCCATTTTAGAAAGGGGAGGACGGGAGGGGTTAAGATGGCCTCCACTTTTTTTTGTTGCAACCTCGTAGCGCAGGAATCCCTTCCTGCGTTTTTTATTCCCTTCTACTTTAAAAATCATAAATCCCGATGCATCGGAAAGTCGAAGCATGACCTAATCATTTAACACTGAACATTGAAAATTAATATTTAACTAATCTACTCGCCTTTCTTTTTTTTGAACTAAAAAACATTTCTCGTTTTACCTCTTTCCTCTTGCTTCTAGCCTTATTAAGTTTGCATTGAGTTTATGTGTTGCGTTTACATCCTCTCTTATATTTTTCATTTATTTCTGAGGATGGGGAGTTGGTGAATTGTTGCTTATTAGAATTAATCTTATACATTTTTAAATTAGGCTATTGATGATTGATATAAAGTTTAATGAGTTGCTCGAAAAATTCGACGAAAAAAAAACCCCCATTAACTTTGATTTTCGAACCAAAATTATCAACGAAATTTCGAACCATTATAAAGATGGTAAAAAGTATTTACACTATATTCACAGATATCCCGGACGAGTTGCACCACACATACCATTTGCATTACTCTCATTAAAAGATTTTAAAAAACTAGATGGAATTGTATTAGATCCTTTCGCAGGTACCGGAACTGTGTTGTTGGAGTCCATCGCCAATCCTTTTATTAGAAGAAATGCATATGGAGTTGAAATTAATCCATTAGCAAGATTAATTTCAAAAACAAAAACAACTTGTTATAATCTAAATGATTTAAGCGAGGGTTTTAATAAGATTCAGAAAACATATTTAAGCTTAACAAAACATGATTTTGAGAACACAGAATTTTTAAATATAGATTTATGGTTTTCAAAATATACAATAAAAAATTTATCGAAGTTAAAATCAGCAATCGAAGTTCAAGAATTTAACGATGATATAAAAGATTTTTTTTGGGTTTGTTTTTCAAAAATTGTAAGAAAAGTATCATTTGCAGATTCTAGGATACCACCACCGGTCGTCTTGAAACCTGAAAAGTATAAAAAAAATAAATTAGTATATAAAAAACTTCTCCAATACTTGAATTATGCCCAAAAACCTAACATATGGAAACAATTCGAGCAAGCATTTGTCGAAAATTCTAAATTAGCCTCGTACAATGGACAAGATTTATTGTATAAAGATAAGATAACAGCTAGAATTATTTCTGATGATGCAATGGATTTAAAATTGAAGAAATTGAAGGGACTAGGGAGTTTCAATATTTCAAAAAATAAGTTATTGCCACATGATTCAATTGACCTAGTAATAACTTCACCACCATATTTAACGGCTCAAAAATATATAAGATCTGTAAAGTTGGAATTACTTTGGTTAGGTTTTAAGCAATCTGAGTTAGCTGCTTTTGAGAAAAGTACAGTGGGAACCGAATATGTGACAGGTGAAATAAATATAAAAGAATTCTTTGTTGAAGATATTGATACACTTATCAATTGGACTAATAAGAAATCAGCTGGAAGAGCATCCATGGTTTTTAAATATTTCGATAGTATGAAAATAGTTTTACAGGAATTATTTCGAGTACTTAAAAGTAATTCTTATGCTATTTTTATTATGGGTGATAATACAATATTGAATAGAAAAGTTAATACTTATGATTTATTGTCTAGCCTGGCAAAAAGTATCGGTTTCGAGGAAGTTTTAATACTTAAAGATTTAATTAGAAACAGAAGTATGATAACCAGTAGAAATGGTACTGGTGGATTAATAAAAAACGAATATATCATTATATTAAAGAAACAATAATATGTTTGAAGTATTATATAAATGGAATGCAACAAGACCAGATTTAGATGTAGAAGAATTTGGTAGTAAAGTTGAATTGCGAGGGTACGAAGTTCAAAATGTTGGATTAAACGGAGAATTTTTAACCCAACTTGGTGCAGGGAAAATTGAGCCACTTTCAGTTGGGGATATTGCTTCTAAATATTGTCCTACAAGACGTGATTTATATTTTTTAAAAGGCCAAAATAAAGTTAGAGGAACGGATAAGAAAACATGGGCAAGAAAAGCTGGTAAATTAGTTGAAGAGTTTTTTTATTCACAATTAGATATTGAATCAACTATCAAAAAGGGCAAATATAGTTTCTATAAAAGAAAAGCAAATGCTTACTTCTCTAAATACTTTAATTCCAGGGACAATCAAATTAGTAAATTAAAAGAGTTAGAAGAAGAAAGTGGTAAACTTGGCGGGGATACGGATTGGTTAATTAATATGTTGAAACAAACTGCTCGGTCGGAACTAATATTAAAAGTGCTTAATGAAAAATTACGACGTTATTACAATATATCCAGAAAAAACTTATTCGTTGAAAAAGAGTTACATCCAGATATATTTACAATTGGAATTAATACACCAGCAAAACCTGATTTTATTATCCCCAAAGCCAGTATTATTGGGGATATCAAAACGGGAAAATTTTTTGAAAAAACATACACATTAACTTGTGCTGGTTATGCTTTAGCCTATGAAAACGAATTTAAAAAACCAATTAATTGGGGAGCAATATTTTTTTTTCCAATTCATACAACTTCGAAATACTATCGAGCGACAACATATCCCCAAGTACATTTTTTCCCAATTGATGATTCTTTGCGCCAATGGTTTTTGGATGAAAGAGACGAGGCTTATGAAATGGCTTCTAAAATAAGTGCCCCAAGTTTTCCAACCGAAAAAAAACAATGTTATTTTTGTAAGTATAAGGATAAATGTATAACCGATGGATTAATTTTAGAGTAAATATGCAAGAAGGTTTGCCATTATTTAAAGAGTATCGATTAGACATATTACAGCGATGTTTAGTCTGTTTTGATGAGAATAACTTTGATAGAGAAAAACAAAGAAATTGTGTATTAAAAAATTATGATATGTCAAATCGCATTGATATACAACATTGGGATAAAAGTGTTTTTCGTGGGATGGTTATTCCATCATTAAAATATTTGGGACTTTTATATGGGAATAAGGATGAACTTATGCCGAGTGCTAATGGCAAACTACTTATTGCAGCCCATAAGGCTGTCAATAATAACCCGAATATTTTAAGAACCATTGTTTTTGATCTTGATAAAAGAGAGTTTAACTTTCTTGACCATATAAGGAAAGGAAGACTAACAAAAGAGGATTTATTTATATTTGTAAGTCAAAAAATAAACATTGAAAAAAAGAAACCCCTCGTTGAGAGGATTAATAAATGGTTGAGTATATTAGCACAGGTAAAGTTGGTTGAGATAAACAAACAAATTCAAGGAATTGAAGAAAATATAGTCGGTACGGAAAATGATTTTAATGTAAATAATTTCAATAAAGATATTTTTATTGAACTGCTATTGGAATCTTATAAAGAATTATCTAGGGGTAATGTTGGGATCATAAAAATAGAAGACCTTAAAAAATTAGTATTAATTAAGCATATAAATATCCAACAAAATATTTTAATTAGTAGTGTTTTTGATGAATTATTTTCAATGATTGAACTTAGTAACGAGAATTATCTAATTTCACTAGGGAAGCCAATGGGGGCTAAAGAAATGTTATTGCTCTATAAAAATAATTACTACGACACAATTCATATTAAATTTTTAAAATAAAATGAATCAAGATAAATTTTTAAATAGTAAGTATGGATTAAAAGAATCAGTAATCGATTCTTTTGCTAGGAAAGTTCCTCACAAAGAGAACCTTTTATGGTGGACAGATAGAGTTGAAGAAATAAAAGCTTGGAATGCTCTCGTCTCCAAAGCACTCAAAACCTCAAGTAATTATATACAGTTTATTATTGGCGACTACGGACGAGGTAAAACCCTATCTCTATTAAAAATATCTGAGGATAACGCTGATAATGCACGCATATTTTCAATATTTATGAATCTAAAAGGTGAAGAAAAATCTACACCTGGATTGGATCTAATACTAAGAATTTTTAGAAGCATAGATTTTAATAAAATCTCAAATAAAATTAGTAATGAAATCCTCAAGCAGTCTATCAATACTATTTCTGACAATTTTTCTGATCTCAAACAGATATTATGGAAAATTTATTTTGGTAGCCTGGAATCAGAACAAGTATCGTTATTCGAAAATAATAAACCATTGCCCAAAAATAGTACAAAAGAATTAGCATTAAATTTTTTAAGAGGATTAATTTCTCCCTCGTCTGCGCAATTAAAGGAATTAGGTGTCTTTAAAAAATTGGATAAAATTGATGTTGCAAAGGAATATTTAAGCGGACTACTCGTATTTCTAAATAAGTTAGGGTACAAGACTTTGCTAATATGTATAGATGAGTTTGAAGGTTTATTTAGCTTGGTTTCCAAGAGTCAACAGAGCACCTATATTGCATTACTCAGGAGCTTATACGATTTTCCTATGGAACCAGTTCAGAAAGAAGAAACAGTAAATATGATTTTATTTATTGGTAGTTCCGAAGCTGGCTGGGAGAGTCTACATGAGATGGAAAAGAAAGAAAGTGTAATTGGTGGCCCAACAATACCTCTATTAGAAAGGATAGAAGTCCCAATTGTATTGACTTCATTTAGTTTAGAACAAACAGAAGAGTTGATTGAGAAAATACTTAAATATAACCGTATCGAAGGTAAATTTGAGGATGAGCCACTAATACCATTTACAGAGGATTTTGTAAGTTATATCTATGAAATTACTAATGGTGAGCCAAGAAGGATTTTAGTCCGAACGGGCCTTGTACTAGATGAAGGTGTTGCTGAAAAAGCACAAAAATTAGACAGAAAATTTGCAGAAAAAGTCTTGATCGCGAAAAGACTGACTTAATAACATTTTATTTATATACTAATGAAATCCTTCTTCCCTAAACCAAGTTTTAAAGTTGATGATATAATTAGTTATGCAGAGTTAGTTGCTGCGGAGAATGCAAACATACAAAAGGGAATGAACTTTCAAATTAAACCAGAGTATTCGATTTTTCTTATGTCGGTTAGAAAGAATGCTCCTTATGCAGATGAGTGGGATGTAAAAACCAAAACTCTTATTTATGAGGGACACGATGCACCAAGCAATGTAACCAAAGAGCCAAAAGAAGCAGACCAGCCATTTACATCACCCAAAGGTACGCTAACAGAAAACGGAAAATTTTTTACTGCTGCTCAGGCTTACAAGATGAAGTTAAGCGAGCATCCGCATAAAGTAAAAGTCTATGAAAAGATAAAGGATGGTATTTGGTGTTATAAAGGTTTCTTCAGTTTGATTGATGCAAAAATAATTTTTGATGGAGAGAGAAATGTTTTCAAGTTTTATCTTCAGCCCGTGGAGATGAAAGCGTTTAATAAGGAAATAGTTTTGCAGCATACAAGATTGATTCCAACCAGTGTTAAAGTTGAGGTGTGGTCGCGAGACAAAGGGCAGTGTGTAATTTGCGGATCGAAAGAGAATTTACATTATGATCACGAGTTGCCTTACTCGAAGGGTGGAACGAGCTTGACCGCTGCTAATGTGCGCATACTTTGTATGAAGCATAACCTTAATAAGAGTAATAAGATATTGACGTTGCCGCCGATTTTCTTTTCATAAAAAATGCTTACTTAAATATTTACTTCAACCGCCTCATAAATTTTTTCTAAATTCATTTTTAACTCCCAAAGTAAATGGATTAAATATTTTTTATTGCATACTGCCTATCGTCTATTGCCTACTGCTTACTATTCCTTTTCTCAATAACATAACGGTTAACATCCTGTATCTCGGCAATCGTAAGCCCGCGTAACTGCTCGCTTAACTTTATAATTTCCTTTTGTTTAATAAGTGCACTCAGCTCAAACTTCTCCGGCTCCTTCAAAGCTTCATCAGGCTCCCACACAAGCACATCATGCGGAGTGCAGTTTAAAACCAGGCACAGCTTCTCAAGCATCTTAAGCTTTATCTGGCTAATATTTCCCGTAACAATCTGGTTAGCCGTACTCTGACTAAACCCGCGATTCCTCAAAAAACCCTGCGGCCTGTCAATCACCTTCGCCGCAAACAAATGCTTCGCACTCAACTTCAACATAAATCCTCCTTTTCCAACCTCCTCCCCTTAGCGAAAGGGGAGGCCGGGTGGGGTTAAAAATACAAACAACAAAAAAAACTTTTCCCGCACACCTATTTATAATAATATTTAACTTTCTTCGTAGCGCAGGACTCCGTCCTGCGATCCTGCTCTGGCATCCGATCATAAAAAAAATTCTGTTTCCTCTGCTCTTGTCTTTTGCTCTGGCATCCGGCTCATAAAAAGAAATGCGTTAAAAAATTCTGTGCAGCGGAGCAGCCTGTCCCGATCAATCGGGATTAAAAAAGAAAATCTGTTTGAGCGAATTCTAAGAGCGAGTTATTTTCTTTTAGCGTAGTGGAACAGAATTTTAGCATTTATTTTTAAAGAGCATGCTTCTTTTTGTTCTTTTCTTACGCTAAGAAAAGAACATATAATAAAATTCTTTTTAAAGTTTCTGCTTCTGGCCAGTCCCTCTGGGATTCTTTTCTGGAGTTTACCCCGATGAAGATCGGGGCTAAGAAAAGAACATATAATAAAATTCTTTTTAAAGTGTCTGCTTCTATTCTTACGCTGACAAAACCCCCTATTTTCTCCAAATTCAACCATAATCTAAACAAAAACGATCATTCAATCAAATAAAACGTCTATTCAATCGAATAAAACGAATATCCAATCAACTAAAACAATCATTCAATCGAATAAAACAAATATCCAATCAATTAAAATGATCATTCAACCAAATAAAAGCAAGATTCAATCAAACAAAACTATTATTTAATCAAGTTAAATGAATATCCAATCAAACAAAATGATCATTTAATCGAATATATTGTTTATCCTATCGAATGAAGTTCCAATAATTCCGTCTGTATTTTTAAGCTAGCCAACACACTCCGGCCTTCGGCCAACCCTCTCTACAGTCAGTGTGAATATTATTAACCCACAGTTTCAACTGTGGGTAAATGACGGAAAAATAAAATTCTTTGAAACCGTTTCAACGGTTTTTCTGAATTATCACACAGCCTCTCAAGAGCGGAATAAGAAAAATTAAGAATAACAACGGTAAAGTAAACTACCCTAAAATATGTTTGTCAGCATTTTAAATTTTTATATTTTAAGAGCAACAGGATCCCGATTACATTAACAATATCTAAGGCTATAAGTTAAATGCTAAATTCTTTATACAAGATTAATTGCATAGGTATATTTATATATGCCGCTAAAGTTCTGATTATAGTTTTTGCATCTTCTCTTTTTTTATCAGTAAGCGGGCAGGAAAACTTTTTAATGGAAGAAAGTCCGGCACCATTTGATCAGAGCGAACTGGCTGATATTGATTCGGATCAACAAGGGCGCCTGGTTGCTGTTGGAAAAATGAGACAGCTTACAACGGGAGGATCGCCTTTCTATCCAATGGTGATTGTAAAGGATAAGCCCGGGGATGTCTGGAAGCTTCTAGACGTACCAAACCTTGGAGAAACATGGTATGAATTACAATCTGTAAAGTTTGTTCCGGGATCAGAGGGTGACTTTGTTGCGGCGGGTGAATATCTGCCGGACCCCCTGTTTGGAAATGCACACGGTTTTTTAATACGCTATTACAAAAATTCCAATACCTGGGATGTGAAGAGCTTTAATGCACCCGATGCACTTTTCCATTTTATACGCGATATTGTTTTTGATCCAGCA
The DNA here is from genome assembly GCA_049291095.1 of Ignavibacteriaceae bacterium. Classification (GTDB taxonomy): domain Bacteria; phylum Bacteroidota; class Ignavibacteria; order Ignavibacteriales; family Ignavibacteriaceae; genus IGN3. The sequence goes on from JBATOT010000128.1 coordinate 45,123, forward strand.
GATTCTTCTCGTTTGATGATTGCCGGAACGCGTGGTATCTCTGATTTAAGCGGAACATGTTTTGAGTTTACTACGATGGTGGTTGATTATAATATTAGCACTCATACTTACTCGGTTCTACCAACAACTCAAAAGGGCGGTTTGTGGACGATAGCACCTTTACCAAACGGTAACTTTATTACTGCCGGAATAGCTGCTGCAGATTGTGATTACCTTCCATATCCGGTGGTGCTGGAGGTAGAAACAGGTTTGGAAATAATTCATCCAAATCCTCCTGCTTATACAAAAGGATATTGGTACAGCATATCAGCGTTAACAGCTTTGAACGATGGAAATATTTTTATGATCGGGGGTGAAAGTTATTTTGGCGGTGCGGAATTCAGAACCCTTTCATACATTTATAATCCGGATAGACAAGAATATAATTTTTATAAACCACTGGATCCGGATTCCAGCGAAATTTTTTTGAATCAGTTGTGGGATGTAAAAGCAGCACCAGACGGATTAATTTATGCCGTAGGCAGAGCACATTATGTTTACAATAATCTTCATTATAGAAAAGCAATGATCCAGAGCTTTGATGGTGAAAACTGGAAGCTGCAATCCTTACCGGCTTTTTTTGATCGCGGACACTTTAGTGAACTTAGCGGACTGACAGTACTTGCCAACGGACAGGTTTACACAGCCGGACTATTTCGCCCGGCAGGATCTTATGACCCGCAAACTTTGATTATGCACAATATAGTAGTTACGGATGTTCCTGAGGAAGCAGTCTCAATTTCTCCATCACAGATTTTATTAAATCAAAATTATCCTAATCCTTTTAATCCAAGTACAAGCATAAGTTATTCGATAATCGACCGCCAGCATGTACAACTAAAGGTTTACGATACAATCGGAAACGAAATTGCAACATTGGTAAATGAGGAAAAACCTTCCGGCATACACAACATAACTTTTGAAGCATCTGATATAAGCAGCGGAGTTTACTTTTACACTCTAAGGGTTGGTGAGTCAGTTATTTCTAAAAAGATGATCTTTATTAAATAAGCGGGTGTAACCGCATTGTGAAAATTAATTACTGCAGTTTTAGGCATGTAACATCTGTTTGATATGTGCCGCCGGTGTTTTTTTTATAGATTCCCGCTGGAGTTTATCCCGATGAAAATCGGGGCGGGAATGACAGGCGAAGAGAACACTCACTCCACCCACGGTTGAAACCGTAGGTTACAAAAAACATATGAACCTGATAGAAAAAAGTAACTCGGGATTTTACTCGTGGGATCCGGAGATAAAAAGAAAATAATCTTTTATCAATTTTTACTTAGAAATAATTTTCTAATTTTTACATATAGATTTATTATTTAAGGGGATCGGGTTATGAAGTTTTTAATTTTGCTATTAGCTCTTTTTATTTGCCAGCCGCATTCAGATGCTCAGACAATTCAAATAGTGCCCAGCCTTGGGTATATAAGTCATAGTGCCAATATGGATTTAGACGAATCTTTTACCACACCTGAGATACCAAGCCTTGGTGTGTTTTACAGTGGTGCCGCTGTATTCGGGTTAAGATCTTTATACACATTTAATGATATAAAAGTTGATAACTCATCATTCTTTGCGAGTGTATTATATGAACACTCAGAGATGAAAGCATCAACAAAGGGAATAATACTTGGAAATGATTTTATTACAAACACAGTTGGTTTTTCGTTTGGTTATAAAAGAAGCGCAGAAGAACAATTTCCAAAAATATTTCTTTCTATCTCGCTGGAATATTTAATGAGCTTTAATTATGGATATACGGATTTTGGAGCCAATGTAAATTCGATTAGTAAATACAACACACAAAGTATTTTTAGGGCAAGAGCAGGAATAGAATATTTTAATCCTGAATCAATTCCATTTATTATCGGGTTTTCTGTAACTGCCGGTTATGGAACCATAAAAAGAGATAGAATAGAATTTTATGAAAATGATATTTACCAGGATTCACTTTACCCAACGGGCGATATAGTGTTACCCGATTTGATTCTTGGTTTATCAATTGATTTCTCCTATCCAATAAGTTTGTGAGGGTAAAAAAATGAAAAACATAATTGTACTTAGTTTAATTTTTATTGCCGTAACTATTTTTTCATCCTGCGAACAATTAAATGTTCCTACGGGGAATATTAGTGCTGTAGATTTAACTCCGCCCGAAGCGCAAATTATCTATCCGATACAAAACTCGAGCGTTAAAGGTATGGTTACATTTAAAATAATATTAAAAGATTATTTCAGTAAACCGGGTTTTATATTAAGGAACGAAGCGGGCAATCAAATATGGGCCAGCACCTTAAGGTATGATGGCGACACGGTTTATTATGATGTTGATATGGGACAATGGCAAGGAAAGAAATCCTTTTATGTACATGCAAGTGATCAAAATGAAAACCTGAACGTAAAAAAAATAGATTTAAATATTATTCCTACTATTAAACATGTTTTTGTTACAGCTACTACAAATTCTATAAAAGTAAATTCAATAAAATCTGATAACAAAGGAAATGTTTGGCTGGCTTTAGAACAAGGCTTGCTTAAATATGATGGCGACACATTATTAAAAAGTGTTACGGGCTTTGATTTGCCTTCCCCTGCAATACGGACATTAGCAATAGATAAGCACGATGTTTTGTGGATGAATTATTATGAAAGAAATACCGGAGGCAACAATCCCAGGTTGATTGGATTTGATGGAAACCAGGTTATTAAAAATATTGTAGCACCGCATACAACGAGCAATTTATTGTATAACTCGTTTGCTGTTGATTATAACGATACGTTATTTGGTTCCGGGATTGATCACTATTTTAAATTTAATGGAGACGGTTGGGAAACATTTTCAGAAGGAGGAGACAAGTATTTTTATTATATGACGAATGATAAAAATTTTAATGTTTGGATGAGAGCCACAAATGGAATAAGAAAATATTCTCAAAACGGGTGGATAAGTTATGCGCCGCCTTTTCCCATAGCTTACAACTACTTTGTTGCGGATGATTTTTCAAACATCTGGATATTAAGAACAGACATAAACGACGTAATCTTAAAATTTGACGGCACAAACTGGAATTCAATTAATCTTCAAAGTTCATCCGGCACATTAAGATCATTTGATGTTGATAAAGATGGAAATTTATGGGTGTCCTCAGATCACGGTCTGTACAAGTATGATAACAATGGAGTTTTTATTAAAAAGGTCAGCTCGCTTTCAAATGAGTTTTTAATTAAAGCAGATCAGTACAACAACATCTGGATTGTATCAGACTTTGGAATTTATTTATTAAACGAAAATGGATTTGAATAAATAAGTATTATTAAATTTTTTTGTTTTTAAAAATTATCGAGGTGAGCAATGTATAAATATATTTTAGTTTTTCTGTTTATAGCTATAAGTGCGATAACTTATTCACAACCCGTAATTCCAACTAAAGCGGAAGATGACAGCACATATTACATAGCCGTAGAAGAAATGCCTGAGCCTATAGGCGGAATTAAGGCAATAATGGAAAATGTTTCTTATCCTAAAGAAGCAAAAGAAAACAACATTCAGGGCAAAGTTTATGTATTGGCGTACATAAATGAAGAAGGGATAGTAGAAAAAACAAAAATTATACAAAGTGTAAATGCACTTTTGGATAATGCTGCCTGTGATGCAGTGAAGAATGTTAAGTTTACATCTGCCAAACAGGATGGCAAAACAGTAAAAGTAGAAATAGCGATTCCGATTGTATTTAAACTAGATTAAAATAACTAGCGGGCTAATTTTATAATAAGATTCCCGTCTTCACGGGAATGACAGGCGAAGCCAAAAACCCAACACACCCCGGCCTTCGGCCACCCCTCTCCAGAGGGGACTAGGAAAAAAATAATTATTCTAAAAGTATGAATTATTTGAGCAGTAACTAATTTTGATTCAAACAATATCAAACAGTCATCAGGTCACTTTAACCCATTCACAATTTACACAACTATAATAGACCGCATAACTTAACCAGTCATTGCTGAAATATATATCCTCATAATAAAAATTAGTCACAAAGATTTTTGATTCATAAGTTAGTCCATGATTAAAATAGACCTTCAGTTTTATATTAACCCGAAGATGATCGGAATCATTTTGAAATTTAAATTGATATGCTTGTCCCAGTAAAACTTCATAGAGATAGAAAGATGTATCGGGGAAAATAGTTGTAGTAAAATCAAATTTACCACTGGGCGTTCCATTACAATAATACTTTTGAATAGAACCGTCAAACTCCATATAGTTAGCAGTATCAAGATTAAAAGGTGTATGTCCCGGCCCGAAATTTTGGTTCACACCAACAGCAGCAATCAAATTAATTATTGGTTCTTTTACTTCCTGCCATTTTGTTTTTTCGCATTCATCGGCAGGATCAGTTACATTTTCGCAGCAGTTAAATAAAAAGATAGAAATTACAAATAAGAAAAGGAAAAAAATTCTAATAGGTTTCATACACACCATCCTTCCCTGAAAAAGATTTGATAAAAAAGTTAGAATCAGATTTATGAATCATCATCTTAAACAATTCTAATTATGTGTGTCTTTACATCAGAGCTCCCCTGAGCAAAGAAGAACGGGGTACAAAATTTTTTATGATTACGGATTATTGTTACAAATGCTTCTTAAACTTATAGTATAAAAAGAGTAAGGTCAATTAACATTTGGCAAGCAAAAACTAACACACTACTTACATGTGTTCTTCATGATAAAAAACATTATCACTCCCAAAGGGATGACTTTGCCAAAAGATCACGAAGAAAGACAATCCACCAAGCACACAAAGAAAGTTGAAAATACTGCCGGTGTTTTTTAGTTAGAGCAAAATTCACTTATACTCAACTTTTGCGCATCATCAACGATAATAACTAAAACGATGGAGTATTATTATGTCCAAAAAAAATTGCTGGGAATATAAAAACTGCGGACGCCAGCCGGGCGGAGCTAAAGTTTTAGAATTTGGAGTATGTGCTGCTTCGTTAGAAACACGCGTAAGCGGAATAAACAGCGGAACAAATGGCGGCAGAGCTTGCTGGGCAATTACAGGCACTTTATGCGGTGGAAAAGTACAGGGTACTTTTGCATCCAAACTAGCCAATTGTATGCAATGCGAGTTCTATCAATTAGTTGGTGCTGAAGAAGGTGCAAACCATGAAAGTGCAAAAGGTATTTTAGCCAGGTTAAAGATAAGTTGAGAGCTAAGACTTTTTGTAAAACCCTGCTTTTATAAATCTTTCAAAACCACTTGTTTGCAGATTAAAAACACTTAGTTAAACATTACTTAAAAAATAAGAAGACTCCGTATGTGGGATGAAAAGAACTTATAAAAAAAGTCACGGAAAATGATCCGTGACTTAATAAAATAAAACCAGTATCCTGCTAATTATTTTAGATGTATTTCTCTCATCAATTTGGTACCGCGCAAATCTCTAATCTCATCGTAGTTAGTAATTGTGGCATCATACTTATCACCCATTTTATCTTTAATCCTTTTTTCGATCGCATCAAACTTTGCGTCCCTGCTTTCATCAGGATCAAGTGCGGCCATATTTTTATCTTCAATCATAAGCAGAAGATCAAAATCATCTTCGTTAGCTGCATTACCCTGCAGTATTTTGTAAGATACAATCAAACCTTCTTTTTTTGCTTCTTCCATATTAGCGACCCAGGTTTGTGCCAACCCTTTTAAATAATCATCGCTTCTATTAGCGGCAGTTCTAACAAATGTAACCGTCCATACAGTTCCATCTTTATAAAGGTCTTCGCTCTGTGCAGAAGTTTGTTCGGTAGAAAAAAGAAAGAGAAGTGAGAAAAGGAAAGAAAAAATAAAAACAGTTTTCATAGTGCCTCCTAGAAAAATATTTAAATAATTAGTTAGAAGTGTAAAGGGTGAGTAATAACAGCAACCCTATGTTTTATATTAGTTAATATTAATTGTAAAAGCTAAAAGCGTTGATGCTGTTAATAGTTAAACGTGTTTGCTAATTAATTTATACATAAGGCGGATACATATGATAAGCTAGTGATAGTTCTTACTTCTTTCCAGCATTTGTTCAGGCGGCATTTTAGGGTAGCGGCAGATAAACACAACTAGATTATTTTCGTGTGGAGAAACATAATTGTTTTTATAAATTCCGGGATGAACTTTTACTTCATCAAATAATCTGCTTAAATCTCCAAAACTATCATCATCATCAAGTTGAAGTAAAATACTGCCATTAACTCTTTCTTTACTCCACAAATAATAATTATTATGTGAGCAGGCAACCGGTGGAAAACCAGATTGCGAGCCATACAATTCAATTGCTCCAGCCTGCCCATAATTTCCGGCAGCGATTATTGTTTGCTTATTATCTTCATCAGATAAACTGTTATAAGCACTAACAACAAGTTTAACTTTTTCTTCCCAACCAATTCTATCAGCAAGTATTTGCGGCAATGGAGGTTTTTTACCTTTTTCAACTTCAGTATTTATACCAAGAAACTCAGTGTGGGTTTTTGTCACATCATAACTAAAGTATGGCAGGATTATCGGCAAAGCCAATGCAACTCCAAACGCAAGCAAGATAATTAAAACAGGCTTAAGCCAAACTAAACGATACTTTGATATTACGAATTCAAAAAATAAAGCGCCGCCAACGAATGCAGCAGGATATGCAAATGCCAGGCGATCTGGTCTGCTTGTACCGGAAAGCATCATAAAAATAAACAAACCGATGAACAAAAAAGAAAGAAATCTAAAATCCTTAAATCGTTTTGAAAATAAAAAATAAAAAGTTCCCGCTAACCAAATGGGGACAGTTGATGGAGACATTTGCATAACCTGACCCATTAAAAAATCTATCGGCGGAGTATAAATATTTTTATCAACACTTATGTTCCGATAAAACTCTAAAGAAGGAAAATCATTTATAATCTGCCAGATTATGTTTGGTAGAAAAATTATGAAACTTATAAATCCACCAAGTAAAAACCATTTACTAAATAATAATTTCCATTTGCCGGATAGGATCAGTGCAAGTAAAAGCGCAATGATGAAAACACCGAATGTATGTTTGTTCATCATTCCCAAACCCATAATAATACCGGAATGTATCCAGAGCTTAGCATTATTTGTTTTGATCATTCTTACTGTAGTTAATAAAAATAAAACAGCAAGTAACAATTCAAATGAATTCATAGAATAAAAACCACCAAAAGCTAAAGTAACCGGCATTGCTGCAAGTGAACAAGCTGCAAGAAACTGTGAAAATTTATTTCCACCAATGTCTTTAACGATAATTCCTATATAAAAAACAGCAGCCGCTTCTGCAAGAGCAGGCAATATTCTTATTGCATATAAAGAACTGCCAAATAGAAATTGAAAAACAGTAAGAACAAGCGGAGCTAATGGCGGATGATCTACATAACCAAATGCCGGATTGTTTGCGCAGGCGATGAAATAGAATTCATCTATAAAATAGCCGTAACCTTTTGTAAATGAAGAAAGATAAATGAGCAGGAAAGTTATCGTGCCGACTATATACAGATATCGATTTTCTGTAAGTGTGTATTTAAGATTTGTAAAAAATGTGTTCATTAAAAATGAAAATTATTGCCGGATTAAAATTACAAACTCAACTAGTAATTGTAAAACAGAATTTGATGAGTGGTAAAATCTAAAATCCAAATTAACAATGAAGAAAAATTAAAGTTGTATAATTTGTACAGCACTCTGTAAATACTTACCAAACACTGTAACTTCATCATACTTGAAAAGCTTATGTCATTAAAATAATCCACCTGTATAAACTTAATTGAGTGTTGTGGGTTGCCAGTTTAAGTTTGAATCAGAAATTAAAACAGAAGGTGTGATATGAAAAAAGCATTGATAATCTTTAACAACAAGAACAGTAAAACAAGAAAGTTTGGTGAAGAAATAGCAGCATTTTTATTAATCAGAGGTCTTGCTGCTGAGCTTATTCCAATAAATAATTTTAAACCAGAAAAACTTAGAGAGGCAGATTATCTACTACTAAGCAGCTGGGAAAAAGATTCAATATTTTCTACAAACCATCCTAATAATGAATGGACCGCATTTGTAAACCAACTTCCAACACTTGATGGGATTAAAACAGCATTGTTTACAACTTACAAACTTTTTTCCGGCAGTATTTTAAGAAGTATGAAAAAATATCTTTCCGGAAAAACAAATAAACTTGAGTTTGCAATTAAGTCGAAAGACGGATCGCTTTCAATATCGGATAAAATGACTTTGAATGAATTTTTGGATAAATAAATTATAAAAACATTTTATCTCTTAATCATAATTTCAATTACATAGTATTCTGAATTTTATGATTAAGAGATATTTCATTTGTATAAGTACTATTAATATTATCTAACTGGAGAAGTTGTACAATATTGATTTTTACTTCTACATTCAAAAAAATTTCCATTCATCAATTGATGCCACCCAAAAATCAATAATTAGTTTCTAATTGTTATCTTAACTACATCATAAATGTCTCTTTACTTTTTTTATTAAGTACAAGGATATGGCATGAAGATAATATCATTTATAATCGTTACATTTTTACTAGCCTCATCACTTTTTGCACAGTGGTCTTTTCAAACAAGCTTACATAAACAAAGAACAGGTTTTAAAAATGCTTACAGTGCGGTTAATAATGGGATGGAGATTATCACCGGTATTACTTATGAGCAACTAGCATGTAAACAATGTCATTCGGTTACAGGATTTTTTGCAAATGGATCTTTAATTGATCCAGTAACATATAATCCAATTTGTGTTGATTGTCATAATTCTCAAAATGGATTTGTTGTTGAAGAAGTTTCCTGTCTAAACTGTCATCAAAAACAATTAAGAGAACGAGAACTCTATCAATCAGAAGATGTTCACACAAATGAAGGATTAACATGTATTTCCTGTCATTCAAAAGAAGAACTGCACGGTGATGATAGTATATCTTATTTATCACTTAAGCAAACCGGTGCGATTAAAACAAATTGTACAAATTGTCACACGCAATTAAATAATAATCCTTCTCACAATCGTCATGTAGGTAAAGTAGATTGTGCTGCCTGTCATGCAGTTTCGGTTTACAGTTGTTCCGGTTGTCATTTTGAATCTTACATTGCAACCGCAAAGATGAGGTATAACAATGAATTTAATAATTACAGATTGTTAGTTAAAAAAGATGGATTGGTTAAACTCGGAGCGATAGTAACACATAGTTACAATGGAAAGACGAATTATATAATTTCTTCAACACATTCACATATTATAAAAAGAGAAGCAACAACTTGTAATGATTGTCATTTAAGAATGGGTCACAGCAATGACATAATACAAGAATACAATAACACCGGATTTATTTCTGTAGCAAAATGGAATGAGACAACAAAACAAGTCGAAATTAGAAATGGCGTTATTCCACTTGTACAAGATTGGAAACAATCATTTATAGTTGATCATTCATTTTACACGGGTGATTCATCGGCATTTCCCACCGATCCAAATTTGTGGCAATATCTAAAATCGGAAACTGACAATGCACATTTATATTTTGCTGAACCTTTAGATTCTTCGACTCTTAATAAGTTAGGTATTTCAAGATTTCCTACCGATGTAGATGGAAATAAATTAAATGCAACTGCAATAGAATTTGAACTTTATCAAAACTATCCAAATCCATTTAATCCACGTACTAAAATTAGTTGGCAAACATCAAAAAGCTGTTTTCAAACATTAAAAATTTATGATGTTACCGGAAAAGAAGTTGCTAGTTTAGTTAGTGAATTTAAACAGGCCGGCAAACACGAAGTTGAATTTAATGTTACCAAACTTTCAAGTGGAATCTATTTTTATCGTTTGCAAGCAGGTAAGTATGATGAAACACGGAAAATGATTCTATTGAAATAAAATGTGTTTAAGGTATACACAGGATAATTTTTTACCAATGATTTAATAAAATAAACTAGTTAACTGTTATTACTTACCGCTAATCCCAAATGCGTTGAAACTGCAAGTTTCAAAAATTAAGTTCCCATAAATCATATATATGTAATTCAGAGGTCCGGTAAAATTCTAACCATTAGGAGGTATCTATGCAAAAACTATTTCATTTAGCGGAGTTACTTTTAATTGTTGTTGTGTTTACATATTTCATGTTTTCGGGTTGTACAAAACAGGTTGAAGAAAATAAAATATCTATAACAACAGCTTCTGAATCAGCAAAAGAAGATTTTCTAAAAGGACGTGAACTTTTTGAAAAACTTAGAGCGAGAGAGTCATTACAGTTTTTTGAAAGCGCAATTTTAAAAGACAAAAATTTTGCAATGGCGTACTATTATCATAGTCTTGCAAATCCAACCAACAAAGGATTTTTTGAGGATCTTGACAATGCACTAAATAACTCAGAAAAAATTTCAGAAGGTGAACAACTATTTATAAAAGCCTTAAAAGCAGGTGTAGATGGTGATCAAAAAAAACAAGAGGATCTTTTATTAAAATTAGTTCAGGTTTATCCAAATGATGAACGCGCGCATTTTCAAATCGGGCAATTTTATTTTGGACAGCAGAAATTTGATTTAGCAATTGAACATCTTAAAAAATGTACGGATCTGGCACCTGATTATTCCAACGCGTACAATATGCTTGGCTATTCTTACAGAAGTTTAGAAAATTATTCAGAAGCAGAAAAAGCCTTTAAAATATATATTGAGTTAATTCCTGATGACCCGAATCCTTATGATTCTTATGCTGAAATGCTTTCCAAGATTGGCCGATATGAGGAATCGATTGAACAGTATAAAAAAGCGCTATCAATCAATCCAGATTTTTTCAATTCTTATATGGGTATTTCCAACAATCTGATTTATATGGATAAATATGAAGATGCCGTAGAAAATTGTAACAGTGCGTTTGCGATAGCAAAAAATGATGGTGAGAGAAGGTTTGCACTTTTTACAAACACAGTAGCTTATGTTGATGCGGGAAAAACAAATGAAGCATTAGCTGAAATGGGTAAGCAATTTGAAATAGCAAAAAACAATAACGATCCTGCCGCAATGAATGGCGATCTCAATCTTATTGCGAATATTTTATTTGAAGCCGGCAGATTTGATGAAGCTAAAATAAAATTTGTTGAAGCATTAAAAGTTATTGAAGACTCTAAACTTGCTGATGAAGTTAAAGAAAACAACAGAAGACTTAATCTTTATAACCTAGGCAGAATTGCTTTGAAGACAGGAAATATTGAAGAAGCAAAAAATCTTGCCGCAGAGTTTTCAACTAAATCAGAAAAAGCTAATAGTACTTTCCAGATCTGGTTGGCACATTCATTAAAAGGATCAATAGCTCTTGCAGAAAATGATTATAAGAAAGCAATAAGTGAATTTGAAAAATCAAATTTACAGAATCCGCAAACGTTTTATAATCTTGCGTTAGCATTTTCTGGCGAGGGAAATAAACTTGAAGCAAAAAAGTATGCTGAGAAATGTGCAAGCTTTAATGCGCTAATAAATATTAACCAATCTTTTGTTAGAAATAAAGCAAAGGAATTCTTAAAAACTATTTAATCAGATTTTCAATAGAGAAATAAAATCCTCTCAAGATGAGAGGATTTTTTATAATCTAAAAGCCAAATGCTACACCGGCATGCACAATTGGTTCCCATTTTTTGAAAGGTGAGTTTTTATCCTGGATAACATCTAACAAAACTTCTGCATAAGCTGTTGCATTTGGTCCCAATGGTTGTCGGTAACCGGCTCCTAATAATAAAAAAGGAATCCAGACTCTTTCTGATTCATAATCTTGTGAAATAGAATTATAGTTATACTGTTCATAATTATTGTATGCAAACTCAGCATGTAAATAACCTAAAGGCACAGGCGCATATCTTGCAAAAACGCTTCCTCCAAAATTATGATAAGTGAAGTCTTCAATATTATCATTATCCTCTTTTATGTATGAATAATGAGGTTTTATACCAAGTGAAAATTTTGAAGAAACGTGATAGCCAATCATTGGCTCCACACTTATTAAAAAATAATCACTCCAAAAATTTAGCCCAATATTCCCGCCAAAATACCATTTCCCAGTATTATTTGGTTCGGGAGAGCTTGAAAGCAGATTATTTTGATTTGCAGAAGTTGAGATGACTAGGCAAAGCACATAAATAAAAACAATTGAAACGTTAAGTAAAGATCTTTTCATAAAATCCTTTCTTTGTTAAGAATTAAAACATTTTGTTTTTAATAAGATACAAATCACACAATCTGCTGCAAAATAAAATTTTAATGTCACGATCCTACATTTTCAATCACTAAATACAATATTAACTAATCGATAAAGGAGCAGAATGAAAATATTAAGTACAAGTTTAATCATTTTAATTTTTAGTGCAATTATATTTGCAGGAATTCATCGGTTCACTGGAATTTCTGGAAGAACAAACAAAACAAATCAAGGTGGATGCACTTGCCACAGTCCAGAACCTGATAATAGTGTTACGGTTCAAGTTTCCGGACCAGATACCTTGGTAAGAGGACAAACAGGTGAATATATAATTACACTTTCTGGCGGCCCTGCTGTGCAAGGTGGATTTAATGTAGCTTCATCAGTCGGAGTACTTGCACCTGTTGATAATACAGCAAAACTTTTAGATTCAGAATTAACTCATACAAGTCCTAAAAATTTTGCCGGCGGATCAGTTAGCTGGAACTTTACATTTACAGCCGCTGACCAGATTTATACAGACACATTATTTTCAGCATCAAACAGTGTGAATGGTGATGGATTTAACTCAGCATTAGATCGCTGGAACTTTGGACAGAAGTTAGCAGTTCATGTTATTGAACAACCTTCATCGGTTGATGATGATAAATTTACATTAAGTGATTTTACTTTAAATCAAAATTATCCAAATCCATTTAACCCAAGTACAATGATTAGCTGGAATTCTTCAATCGGCAGCCATAACACTTTAAAAATTTATGATGTTAAGGGTAATGAAGTGGCAACTTTAGTTGATGAATTTAAACCAGCGGGAAGTTATGAAATAGAATTCAATGCAAATAATCTTTCGAGCGGAGTTTATTTCTATAAACTTCTAACTGGGAATATTTCTGAAACCAGAAAAATGATTTTATTGAAGTAAATTATTAAAGCAGCTTGAAACCGATTGAAAAGGATACAAAACATTGTATCCTTTTTTGTTGATCTTATTCTCATTCTTATTGAGTATTTTTAAACATCAATAAAATGAAAAATTTAATGAAACTACTTCGATACAATCTTGCTTTAATTGTCGTTTTTTTCTTCTCGGTTAATTCTAATCTGTTAGGGCAAGAACTTTTTATAAATGAGTTTATGGCATCAAACTCTGCAACGATTACTGATCCTGATTTTAATAACTACGCAGATTGGATTGAGATTTACAATTCCGGTTCAAATTCAATTAACTTAAAAAATTATTACATCACAGATGATTTATCGCAGCCACAAAAATTTCAACTTCAAAATGATCTTATTGTAGAAGCCGGCGGATATATTTTGATTTGGGCAGATGATGCTAATACAGGTAATCACGCAAACTTTAAACTAAGTGCGGATGGAGAAAGCCTTGGATTGTTTGATCCGTCTGTTCAGCTTATTGATACATTAACTTATGGTTTGCAGCAAATAGATGTTTCGATGGGCAGGTTTCCAAACGGAACGAATAACTGGTTTAAATTTTCTCCCGCTACACCGGGTACTGCAAATCTTGAATCAGGAATTTTTAATATTCTTCCCGTTCCTACAATTACAACCCAAAGCGGATTTTACTCATCATCAATTAGTGTTTCAGCATCACACAGTTTGCAGGATGTTATTATACGATTTACATCAGATGGTACCATTCCAAATACGTCAAGTGATATTTATTCAACTACTTTGCAAATTGATTCAACATCAGTTTTAAGATTCCGTGCTTTTAAAGACGGCTATACTCCAAGCATAGCAGAAACAAGAACATATTTTATTAATGAAACAACAGACCTTCCGGTATTTTCTTTGGTTACTGATCCTGCAAACTTCTTTAGTGATACTTCAGGCATTTATGTTATTGGTACAAATGGAATAGTCGGTAATTGCAGTACCGCACCAAGAAATTGGAACCAGGATTGGGAGCGACCTGTAAGCTTAGAGTTTTTTGAGTTTGATAAATCTTTTGCATTCAGAGTGAACACGGGCGTTAAAATATTTGGCGGCTGCAGCCGGTTGTATCCTGAAAAATCTTTAGGATTTTATTTTAGAGGAGAATACGGTAATGATAAATTACGTTACAGGCTGTTTGATGATATTCCTGTTTACGAATACAATAATTTTATTCTTCGCAGTTCCGGGCAGGATTGGTGGCGCACTATGTTTAGAGATGGAATGGTGCAAACATTAATTGAACAGGGAATGAAACTGGATTACCAGGATTATCGTCCATCTATTTTATTTATTAATGGTGAGTACTGGGGCATCCATAACATCAGAGAAAAGTTTAATGAACATTATGTGTTTTATCATCACGGAGTAAATAAAGATAATTTAGATATTGTTGAAATTGCAAAAGGTGTTTCCGGTAATAATGGTGATCTGGTTGCTTATAACGAGATGATTAATTTTCTTACAACAAAGAACATGACTCATCCAACTAATTATGAATATATAAAATCGATCGTGGATATTGATGAATACATTGATTATCAAATCGCACAAATCTACGCGGCAAATGGCGATTGGCCCGGATCAAACATGAAGTTGTGGCGTGAAAGAGTTGAAGGCTCTAAATGGCGCTGGATGATTTATGATCTTGATTTTACATTCGGCGGAAATGGGCAGGGTTTAGCTACAACAAATACGCTTGAACAGGCCACTGCAACCAACGGACCTGATTGGCCGAATCCGCCATGGTCTACATTAATGTTAAGAAAGCTTCTTGATAACCCTGATTTTAGAAATGAATTTATACAACGCTTTGCCGCACATGTTAATACCACGTTTGAGCCGAATCATGTTTTAGCAGTGATAGATAGTATGGCAAACAATATTGCAGCAGAAATTCCAAGACATATGGATCGATGGCCGCAATCAATTTCTTTCGGAGATACCTGGCAGGAGCTTATTGATCTGATGAGAATCTTTGCTGTTGATAGACCAGAAAATGCCAGAGGACATTTTTATTCTAAGTTCAGTATAAGCGGATCAAGTTCTTTGGTGATCAGCAGGAATAATCCTGCATGGGGGAAAATATTTACAAACACTGTTGAAGTAAAAAACAACGGTTCAACAAATGTTTTCTTTAAAGATATTCCCATTCACATAAAAGCTTTACCAATGCCGGGGTACAGATTTGTGCAATGGCAAGGAATATCAAACTCAACATCACCGGAAATATTTATTGTTCTTAATACTAACTCAACATTAACAGCAGTATTTGAGCCCGCAGAATTAACTGTTACGTCTATTGTAATAAATGAAATTAATTATAAATCATCTGCGGTGTTTGATACAGAAGACTGGATAGAATTTTATAATCCGGATAGTGATGCGGTTGATATTTCCGGTTGGAAATTTGTTGATGATAATATTGCAAATCAGTTTACATTTCCAGGCGGAACAATTCTCGGAGCAAATGATTATTTAGTTCTTTGCAGAGACACAATAAAATTTAAATTACTTTATCCCAATCAAAATAAAGTTCTGGGAAATATAAGTTTTGGATTAAGCAGCGATGGTGATCATCTAATGTTAAAAGACAATTCCGGAGATCTGGTTGACGAAGTTACATATTCATCAAGCGGATTATGGACTCCATTACCAAATGGAAACGGGCCAACATTATCATTGGTAAATCCACAGCTGGATAACACGCTTGCAGAAAGCTGGAGAGCCTCCGGATTTTCTGGTACTCCCGGTTACCTCAATGATATTTACACAAAAGCCGAGTTAGAAAATGATTTAGTTCCGACTGAGTTTGTTTTGTATCAGAATTATCCAAACCCATTTAACCCAAGCACCAAAATTAGTTGGCAGTCACCAGTCGGCAGTTGGCAAACACTAAAGGTTTATGATATTCTTGGAAATGAAGTAGCAACTTTAGTTAATGAGTATAGAAATGCTGGAAGCTATGAGATTGATTTTAATCCAGCATCAAGTATCAAGAACCTGGCGTCCGGTATTTATTTCTATCGTTTACAGGTTGGTAGTTTTGTTGAAACTAAGAAAATGATTTACTTAAAATAATTATTTTTACACATCCGGCTAATCTATAATTGATTAGCCGGTAATACTTCCAATATATACACCCGCACAAATAATTAAAGGCTCATTGTTTTGCTCTTCTTAAGTTATTAATATATTAAGTGTCTTTTTTGATATTATAATTTTACCCATTAGAATTTCAATTTATCTATTCATCGAAAGGATTTAACATGCGCTGGAAAGGCAGAAGAGAAAGTTCTAATGTTGAAGACAGACGCGGTATGTCACCCAGAGGCAAAGGAATGGTTGGCGGCGGTATCGGAACAATTGCAATTGTTCTTGTCGTTCTTTTGCTTGGCGGGGATCCAACCTCAATACTTCAAAATGTTCAATTAGGTGATCAAACCACAAATACAAATTATACTGAAACTGCTGAGGATAAAGAACTTGCTCAGTTTGTTGGTGTTGTGCTTGCAGAAACTGAAAGTGTGTGGCATGCAATTTTTAAAGAAGCGGGTTCAACATATCGCGAGCCAAAACTTGTATTGTTCAGCGGAAAAGTGGAATCAGCGTGCGGCGTGGCAGGCGCTTCTACCGGTCCTTTTTACTGTCCCGGTGATGAAAAGCTTTATATAGACTTAAGTTTTTTTAATGAACTGCAAAAGCGCTTTAAGGCTCCAGGTGATTTTGCAATGGCTTATGTAGTTGCTCACGAAGTTGGTCATCATATACAAAAGTTAACCGGTGTAATGGATAAAATGAATGAACTTCGATCAAGACTTAGCCAGGAAGAATACAATGAGTATTCTGTAAGAGTTGAATTGCAAGCAGATTTTTACGCCGGTATCTGGGCACACTATACTGAACAACAGAATCTTCTTGAAAGCGGGGATCTTGAAGAGGCATTAACGGCAGCAAGTGCGGTTGGCGATGACAATATTCAAAAGCAGGCGCAAGGGTATGTTGTTCCGGAATCATTTACACATGGAACATCAGCTCAAAGGAAAAAATGGTTTTATAAAGGGTTTACATCAGGAGATATCAGACAGGGAGATACTTTTAGTGCTAGGGATTTATAATTTCACTTTTTTATATAAAACAAAAAAGGCTGTCTAACAAAGACAGCCTTTAGATATCAAATCAGAAAATATACTAGTTTCGAGATTTAGCTTCATTAACTACAATATTTCTTCCTTTTAATTGCGAATCATTTAATGCTTTAATAGCAGTAGATGCTTCGGAGGAACTCTCCATTTCAACAAAACCGAATCCTCTGGATCTACCGGTTTCGCGATCTTTTACGATTTTTGCAGAAACAACGTTACCGTGTTCTTCAAATGCTTCTCTTAATTCTTCGTCGTCAATCGACCATGGGAGAGAACCCACAAATAACTTAGTACTCACTAGAACCTCTAAAAAATAATAGTAAAAAAATTCCGGTCTATTACCGGAGGCTCAAAATTACCACTATTTAGATGCAGAACCTAATTAATTTTTTTATAGAAGTGTAATGTATTTTTACAATCATAAAGCGTACTTATTTTAATTCTCCTCTGTAGTTAAGTTGCATTTGAATAATCAAAAAATTTAGATAAACAGAAGGAATTTTTATGAACATAGATGTTACAACACCAGCATTACTATTTCCGGCAATTTCGCTACTTTTGCTTGCTTATACTAATAGATTCTTAACTCTTGCGCAACTTATTCGGTCACTTCATCAAACTTACACCGAAAATCCAAACTCAGTTTTGTTGGGACAAATTAAAAATATGCGCAAACGAGTTCATCTTATTAAACACATGCAAGGGGTGGGCATTGCAAGTTTATTTCTCTGTGTTTTATGTATGTTTCTTCTATTTTCCGGTCAATCAGAATTGGGCAAATATACTTTTGGTTTAAGCTTGATTGTACTCTTGATTTCATTGATTCTCTCTCTTAGAGAAATTGCAATTTCTGTTGATGCTCTTGAATTGCACCTGAGCGATATTGAATCCGCTCCCCCAAAAAAATAGTCTAAAATATTTAGACTTGCAGAAGTTAAACAATCTAAGTATGTTTATTATGAGCATATGCTCATAATTAAAATATATTTACTTTATGCCAAGACCCGAAAAAATTAGAAAAATCAGATGTAATCCAGCTTCATACTACTTTAAACCTAAAGATATTCCAATGAGTGAACTTGAAGAGATTAATTTGGCCTCTGATGAACTTGAAGCGATTAGACTTGCAGATATGGATGAACTTTTCCAGGAAAATGCTGCAGCAAAAATGAATATTTCTCGCGCTACTTTTGGGAGAATATTAATGCGCGCTCATAAAAAAATAGCAGAAGCAATAATTTATGGTAAAGCAATTCGGATTTCAGAAAACATACCGCAAGCAATCAAAGATAGATCGCAAAAAATCTGCAAAGGATGCGGTAGAAAAGCTTTAGAAAACTTATACTATAATAAATGTCCAAAATGTATTTCAAATAAAGGAGTTACAAATGAATGAGATTAAATATTAAATCATCAAAAAAGATTGCGGTTGCAACCGATGATAGTAAAACAGTTGCCGGTCATGTAGGAAGATGCCAGGCTTTTCTTATATTCGAAACAGACGAAGTTAAAGTTCTAAACAGAGAAATAAGGGAAAATCGATTTACTCATCATCGCCAAAACGAAAACAATGAAAATGAACATGCTCATCATCACGGTGGTGGTCATGAACATGGTCATCAAAATCTTGTTGATGGACTGAAAGATTGTGAAGCAATAATTTTTAGTCATGGTGGATGGAGATTAATTGAGGATTTGAAAACTAATAATATTACACCCATTCTTACAGATGAAAAAATTGCAGATGATGCTGTTTTAAAATATCTGAAAGGGGAATTAGTAATAAATGATGAAAATGTTTGTCAAGGACATCAGCACTGATAAAAATTATTTAAAGCCGGCTTACTAACTAAACCGGCTTTGATTAAAAATCCTAATATCTGCGTCTGTTATTTTGACCACCACCGCTGCCGCCGGATCTTCCGCCACTACCACCACTATGTCCGCCATTAAAACGTTTTCTGCTATCAGTTTTAGGGCGTGCTTCGTTAACAACGATTTTTTTTCCCTTAACTTCTTTAGTATTTAAACCATTAATCGCTTTTTGAGCATCAGCTAAACCTGGCATCTCAACAAATCCAAATCCTTTTGTTTGCTGTGTAAACATATCACGAATAATTTTAACTTCTTTAACCTGACCGAACTCTGAAAAAAGATTATTTAAATCCTCTTCCTGAACATCGTTTGACAAATTGCCAACGAAGATATTCATAGTAACTCCTGAAAATTTTGTAAAAATAATTAATAAAATGAGAGCATCTATTGAAATGCGTCTCTAATCCTGTGGATAAAAAATAGAATGAATAATATGGTTTGTATTCAAATTTTTAAGCAGGCAGTTGAAAGATAGTTTAATTAATCTTGGCAAACAACACAACTAATTATACAGAGTAAATTGATATTATAAGATCGCAAATAGCAATTCACAATAGAATCATTGAATTTACTATCAAAACAGAACTAATAATTCAATATCGGGCTGAGCCATTTTTCAACTTCTTCAACGCTCATTCCTTTGCGTTTATGATAATCAAGTACCTGATCTTTATCGATTTTTCCCACAGAAAAATATTTTGATTCCGGATGAGAAAAATACAATCCACTTACGCTTGCGGCTGGATACATTGCCATACTTTCCGTTAGCTTAATTCCAGCATTCTTCTCAACATCAAGCAAAGAAAAGATGATTGGTTTTTCTGTATGATCGGGCTGGGCAGGGTAACCCGGAGCCGGACGAATGCCAACATATTTTTCCTTAACAAGGTCTTCGTTCGTAAAATTTTCATCTGGTGCATAACCCCAATATTCTATTCTAACAAGTTTGTGAAGATGCTCTGCAAAAGCTTCCGCTAATCTATCGGCTATTGCTTTAACCATTATGCTGTTATAGTCATCGTGGTCTTTTTCAAATTGCGCAACAATTTTTTCTATTCCAACCCCAGCAGTTACAGCAAACATTCCTATATAATCCTCAACGCCGTTCTCTTTGGGCGCGATAAAATCTGCCAGAGCAATATTGGGTTCACTTTGTGATTTTTGTATTTGCTGTCTTATTGTATGCAAAACTCTTCTTACTCCTGTTCTTGATTCATTGGAGTATATTTCAATGTCATCATGTCCAACAGAATTTGCAGGAAACAATCCTATCACACCATTTGCGGTAAGTAATTTTTCTGAAATGATTTTATCAAGAAGTTTATTCGCATCATCAAAAAGTTTTTTAGCTTCATATCCCACATTCTTATCTTCAAAAATTGAAGGGTACTTGCCTTTCAACTCCCAAGTCATAAAGAAAGGGGTCCAATCAATGTAAGCACGAAGAGTGTCAAGATTAAAATCACTAAGAATAGTAACGCCAAGTTTATTTGGTTTTTTGATTTGTGTATTTTGCCAATCAATTTTTAGTTTCTTTTCTCTTGCTTTATCTAATGAAATATAATTTTTATCGGACTTTCTTTTAGAATAATCATCTCTTAGTTGTGCATATTCATCTTTAAATGCTTGAATATATTTTTTTCGTTCTTCTTCGTTCTCATTTAGCAGATTTGAAACAACAGGAACACTGCGTGAGGCGTCAAGAACATGAATTACTGCTCCGCTATAGTTGGGATCTACCTTAACAGCAGTGTGAATTCTCGATGTGGTCGCACCGCCAATAAGCAGTGGTATTTTCATTCCGCGTCGTTCCATTTCCTTTGCAACATGTACCATCTCATCAAGTGATGGTGTAATTAATCCGCTTAATCCTATAACATCAACTTTTTCATCTTTCGCGGTTTGAAGAATCTTTTCTGTATGAACCATAACACCTATGTCAATTATATTATAATTGTTACATCCGAGCACTACGCCGACTATGTTTTTTCCAATATCGTGGACATCTCCCTTAACCGTAGCCATTAATACTTTTCCTTGCTCACGCGTACTCTTATTTTTTTCTTTCTCGGCTTCGATGTATGGAATTAGTATTGCAACAGCTTTCTTCATCACCCTTGCACTTTTAACAACTTGAGGAAGAAACATTTTTCCTGCTCCGAACAAATCGCCAACTACATTCATACCGGCCATCAGGGGACTCTCTATTACTTCGATTGGCTGTGGATATTTTTTTCTTGCTTCTTCAATGTCCACATCAATAAAATCCACAATGCCTCTAACAAGCGCATGTTTTAATCTTTCTTCAACCGAATTATTTCGCCAATCTTCTTTTTTCTCTTCTGCGCCTGCGGCGGATTTATTTTTCTTCTTGATCGTTTCTGCAAACTCTATTAATCTTTCAGTTGCATCTGGTCTTCGATTAAGAATTACATCTTCAACTTTTTCTAAAAGTTCTTTTGGAATTTCTTCATAAACTTCAAGCTGTCCTGCATTAACGATTCCCATATCCATACCAGCTTTGATTGCATGGAAAAGAAATGCTGAATGCATTGCTTCTCGAACTGTATCATTACCTCGAAATGAAAATGAAAGATTACTAACACCTCCGCTAATTTTTGCCAACGGTAAGTTTTGTTTTATCCATCTTGTAGCTTCAAGATAATCAACAGCGTAATTATTGTGCTCTTCAATTCCTGTAGCAATAGCAAGTATGTTTGGATCAAAGATTATATCCTGAGGAAGAAAGCCAATTTCTTCGGTTAAGATTTTATAAGCACGAGAACAAATCTCTATTCTTCTCTTAAAGGTATCCGCTTGTCCTTTTTCATCAAACGCCATTACAATAACTGCTGCACCGTAGCTCAATACCTTTCTGGCGTGTTCTTTAAATATTACTTCGCCTTCTTTAAGTGATATTGAATTAACAATTCCCTTGCCCTGTAAACATTTTAACCCTGCTTCAATTACACTCCATTTTGATGAATCAACCATAATCGGAAGCTTTGCAATATCTGGTTCTGCTTCAAGAAGATTTATGAACTTCGTCATTACAACTTCAGAATCAAGCATTCCCTCGTCCATATTTATATCCAAAACCTGGGCGCCGCCCTCTACCTGATCACGTGCAACAGAAAGTGCTTCATCATATTTATTTTCTTTGATAAGCCGTGCAAACTTTTTTGAGCCAGTAACATTTGTGCGTTCACCAATATTCATAAAGTTGGAATCGGGACGATATACGACCGGTTCGAGTCCGCTTAATCTTAAGTAAGGTTCCTGAGTTTTAGGAATTCTCGGTTTGTGAATTTTTACAATCTCTGCAATTTCCTTTATGTGGACTGGTGTTGTTCCGCAGCAGCCGCCAACAATATTTACAAATCCGCTAGCTATAAAATCATTTAAAACGCTTGCCATTGTTTGTGGAGTTTCATCATATCCGCCCATCTCGTTTGGTAATCCAGCGTTTGGATAAATAGATAAAAATTTATCGGACACATTTGAAAGATCTTCGACAAATGGTCTCATTTGTTTTGCACCAAGTGCACAGTTTAATCCAACACTAACAAGATTTTTTGTATGAGAAACGGAGGTTAAAAATGCTTCTGTTGTCTGCCCGGATAACGTTCTTCCACTTTGGTCCACAATGGTTCCTGAAATCATTACCGGAATATCGAGTGATCTTTCAGATAGTAATTTTTCAACACCAAAGATCGCAGCTTTTGCATTAAGCGTATCAAATATTGTTTCAATAAGAATTATATCTGCACCGCCGTCAACTAAACCCCGAGCTGCATCATAATATGCATTAGCAACTTCATCAAAGGTTACTGCTCGAAAACCCGGATCATTTACATTTGGAGAAAGTGAAAGTGTTTTATTTGTTGGTCCGAGAGCACCCGCAACAAATCTTGGTTTATCCAGAAATTTTTTGTTGAACTCGTCTGCAACTTCTTTTGCAATCTTAGCCGATTCAAAATTAATTTCATACGCAAGATCCTGCAGATGATAATCTGCCTGAGAAATTACATTTGCATTGAATGTGTTCGTTTCAACGATATCTGCACCAGCAGCAAAATATTCTCTGTGTATGCCTTTTATAACTTCCGGTTGTGTTATTGAAAGAAGATCGTTGTTACCTTTTAGATCATGTGGATAATTTTTAAATCGTTCCCCGCGAAAATCTTTTTCGGTTAATTTGTGGCGCTGAATCATAGTACCCATTGCGCCATCTATAACAAGTATTCTTTTTGATAATAACTTTTTAAAATCTTCAACAGTTGTTTTCATACTACCTTCTTTAAAATTAAAAAACCTCTTCCGATGATATGAAGAGGTATACTAACTTAGTCTTCATCTCATCTTTCCCTCTCGATAAAAATCGCGAAGGCAGGATTTAGCACCCGACGTTTCGATAAATCGAAACCGGCTGCTACGGCATCAGCGGGCCTGTTCCCTCTGCCGTTCTTGATAAGAATTATATTTATAAAAGAACTAATAAAATCTGTTGTAAATATATAAATTATAAACTCTTTGTCAATATGATGATCATTGGTCTAACGACATAACTTTGCAAATCTTTAAAACTCGGTTAAATATGGCTAAATTACATTATCTAAAAAGCAAAGGATTTTTTTATGATAGTTGTAACCGGCGGTGCAGGATTTATAGGCAGCGCAATCGTATGGAAATTAAACCAGCAAGGTAAAACCAACATAGTAATTGTTGATGAACTTGGGAAGGATGAAAAGTGGAAAAACCTTGTCGGTTTAAAATATGAAGAATTTGTAAACAAACTTGAATTTATTGAGCAGATACTTGATGATGTGATTCCTTACCGTGTTGATGCAATTATCCATATGGGTGCAAATTCATCTACAACCGAAAAAGATGCTGATCATTTAATGGACAACAACTATCACTACACAAAAGAACTTGCAAAATATTGTATGGAGAAAAATATAAGATTTGTTTACGCTTCTTCTGCAGCGACTTATGGTGATGGCGTTTTAGGTTTTGATGATGATGAATCTAAGTTAGAAACTTTGCGACCACTAAACATGTATGGTTATTCAAAACAACTTTTTGATCTTTGGGCAAAGCGAAATAGTATTTTAGATAGAATTGTTGGAATAAAATATTTTAATGTTTATGGTCCAAATGAATACCACAAAGCAGATATGCGTTCCGTTGTTCATAAAGCATTTGAGCAAGTTAGAGATACAGGAAAAGTAAAATTATTCAAATCTCTAAATCCAAATTTTAGAGATGGCGAACAAATGCGCGATTTTGTTTATATAAAAGATGCTGTTGATATGACTTTATATTTTTTAGATAATCCAGATAAAAATGGAATCTATAATGTTGGTGCTGGTAGTGCCCGCACCTGGAATGATTTGGTCACTTCCTTATTTAACGCCGTTGGTAAACCTGTAAATATTGAGTATATCGATTTACCTTCACATCTTGCTGAAAAATATCAATACTTTACTGAAGCTAATCTTGGAAAGATTAAAACCGCAGGTTATAATCAAGCAACTACTTCTTTAGAAGATGGTGTTAATGATTATGTGAAAAATTATTTATTAAAGACGGGGTACTTGGGTTACTGAAAATTAAATCTGATAAGCAATATTAAATTTGTCATTCCTATTGTGATAGGAATGACAAACATTTTTAATTACTAAAAACCTTCTTCATCATCATCAAAAAGATCTTCTTCATCTAATTCTTCTATATCAAACTCATCTTCCAGATCTTCTTTTTTTTTGGGTTCGTCTTCAAACAAATCATCTTCGTCTTCCTCCTCATCATCGTAATAATCATCTTTCTCTTCTTCATCATCGTCATCTAAATCATCATCTTCGTCTTTGTTTTTTCTTTTGGCCGCAAAAAGAGAATTGATTCCGAAAATATCTAAATCATTAATTGCAAACGGATTTTCGTTATCATCTAAAGTTTGCAAGTTTAATTCGTTCTGTTCCATTATAAAATTTCTCCGATAAAACTTAATAATTACAGTTGTTAATTTATAGGTGCGGAATAAATCTGCAAATAGAAAAATAAAAAACTTTAAAATATTTTTTTCTAATTAATTATCGATTAAAACTTAAATGGCTTTAGTGTATTTTACAATAGCATAAATTTTTACAAGATTTTTTAGGATACTTAATGAAACTTGCAACTCTTTGTTATGTAATTGATAAAAAAAGGGATTCAACATTAATGCTTCATCGCGTAAAAAAGGAAAACGATTATCACGAAGGCAAATGGAATGGCCTTGGTGGAAAATTTGAACAAGGCGAATCTCCTGAAGAATGTGCAATACGAGAAATTGAAGAGGAGTGCGGTTTAAAAGTTAAATCTGTAACGATGAAAGGATTTATAACTTTTCCTTTGTTTGATGGAAAAGATGATTGGTATGTGTTTCTCTTTACTGCGAATGAGTTTGAAGGAAATTTAATTGATTCGCCGGAAGGAAATCTTGCCTGGATAGAAAACGAGAAGCTTACGGAATTAAATCTTTGGGATGGAGATAAAATTTTTATTCCATGGCTATTTAAAGACGAATTTTTTAGTGCAAAGTTTAATTATGAAAATGGAAAGTATGTAAATCACGAAGTAAGCTTTTATTAAAAATGATTTTGAACTGATTTGCACAACAGCATCCTCTATCTTGTTTGGTTGATGATAATCAACTAAAAACAGAGCAACCCAGATTAAAGTAGTTTTACAAACAATTGATCAGTTTTTCTTATCAAATATCTGCAATACTTAATTCCGCCTTGTAAACAATTAACAGTGCACAAATAATTTTACTCGCATTTGAATCAATACAACAAAACATTGAATCAAAACAGCAATTTGATTTCATTATTTTAACCTAGTTTTTAAATTAAAATTTGTAAGAAATAATTGTATTGTTTAATTCATCTATTTAAAAAATAAAGGTGGAATAATGAAGAAGCTGTTACTTGTTTTCGCATTAATGTTCGCAATTGGATTTATCCAAACAACCCAGGGACAATTCTTTGAAAAATTAAAAAAGAAAACAGAAGAAAAAGTTAAAAGCGAAGGTGAAAAAAGAGTAAATGATAAAGTTGACGAGGGTGTTGAGAAAGGCTATGATGAAGTTGAAAAAGGAATTGAAAATGCCAGGGAAGAATCTAATGAAGGCACTGAAAATTCAACCGATCAGAATGAAAAATCAAATAATAATAATGTAAATAATGATAACAGTAATGGAAACACTCAAGAAAAATCTGATGATGATATAAAATTTTCAAGTTCATCTAAATATGATTTTATTCCAGGAGACAGAGTGCTTTTATTTGATGACTTTAGTCAGGATGCTGTCGGAGATTTTCCTGCTCTCTGGACAGCCAATTCAGCGGGTGAAATAAATACAATAAATATTGCACCAGGAAATTGGTTTAACCTAAACAGCACGGATGGAAACTACTTTTATTTAAATGATATCGAATTTCCCAAAAACTTTATTATTGAATTTGATATCGTTCCTAAAAAAACAGGCGGTCGTATTGCTGCAGGACTTTTGCTTTATGGTGAAACAAAAAGAAAAGAAATGGATAACAATCCAGCACCCGGTAATGGTGGAATTATGATTTCAATTGAAAAAGGATATTGGAATACCTGGGGATATAAATCAGGGGAATCTGAAAAAATAGTAGGGAAATCAGATGTAAAGCCAGTTGTTGCTGAAAAAGTAAACCATGTTATCATCTGGGTTCAAGGCAGAAGGCTTAGAATTTATCATGAGCAAGCAAAAGTTCTTGATATGCCAACAAATATTTACGATGGAGTTAAACTTAGCAGACTTTGTTTTAGACTAAGTCGCGGTGCTTCTTCTGGTTCCTACATATCTAATTTAAGAATTACTGATGCTGCGCCTGATATGCGAAGTAAACTAATAACCGAAGGTAAACTTGTTAGTTATGGAATTTACTTTGATGTAAACAAGGATGTTGTAAAATCGGAATCTAATGGAACGCTAAAAGAAATCTCAGCGGTTCTTACTGAAAATCCTGATGTAAAAATTAAAATTGTTGGCCATACCGATTCTGATGGAGATGATAAATCAAACTTAGACTTATCAAAACGCAGAGCAGCCTCGGTTAAAGATGTATTAGTAAAAGATTTTGGAATTGATGGCGCACGAATTGAAACAGATGGTAAGGGCGAAAGTGAGCCTGTTGCAAAAAATGATAGCGGCGTAAACAAGGCACTTAACAGAAGAGTTGAATTTATAAAACTATAGTTATAGAAAAATAATTTTAAGGGAAATCAATGAAACACTTATTATTTAACATTTTAATATTATGCGTTTTTTCATCAAGCACAGTTATTGCACAAGAAGTGAACAAAATAAACTCTAAATATGATTTTATTCCCGGCGAAAAAGTTATTTATTATGATGACTTTACTTCAGAAAGCTTTGGGGATTTTCCTGTTCAATGGAATACAAATGGAAGCGGTGAAATTGTAACAGCAAGCGATTATGATGGCCGCTGGTTTCAATTTACCAAAACAGGTTACTACATTCCTGACGCAAAAGAAGATTTTACAGATAACTATACAATTGAGTTTGATATCGTTGCTATAAATAGCGCCAATATGGAAACGATATATGGGCTTGATTTCTTTTTATTATCTGGTGATTTAAACAATCCGGGATATGGTTCACAGCCGGGTACAGCAGGTTTCAATTTTCGACCTGATTATGATAATGTGTTTTGGAGAAATTGGTCCGAGGCTCGCGAATGGCAAGGCGATGCAGGTAGTGTTTCAGCAACTTTAAAATCTTCAGAAAAATATCATTTTGCAATTTGGGTACAAAAACAACGAGTTAGAATTTATGTAAATGAAAACAAAATATTAGATGTTCCCAAAGGGTTGCAGGCAAACTATAAATACAACATCTTTAGAATAGAAACCTATACTGATGAATCAACTCCATTGATTAGTAATTTTAGAATTGCTGCCGGCTTGCCCGATATGAGAAACAAATTAATAACCGAAGGCAAATTAATTTCATACGGAATTACATTTGATGTTAACTCAGATAAAATTAAATCAGAATCTTTTGCAACGATTAAAGAAATCGCACAAGTATTAAAAGATAATCCAACAGTAAAAATTAAAGTTATTGGCCACACTGATTCTGACGGTGATGATAAATCTAATCTCGATTTATCACAACGACGTGCTTTATCCGTTAAGAATTCTTTAGTTAAAGATTTTTCAATTGATGAAACAAGAATTGAAACAGACGGCAAAGGCGAATCAGAACCAATTGCAAAAAATGATTCTGGGATAAACAAAGCAAAGAACAGAAGAGTTGAGTTTATAAAGCTATAACATTTTTTTAGCGAATACTTTTATTATAGAAAGATTATCATGAAACTTTTTGCACAAGTAGTAATTGTATTTATTTCTTTATTTGTCAAGCTGATATATGCTCAATCCGATTATATTGAGGCATATTATACAATTACTGTAAATGATTCAACTACACGTCCTTATTCTGATAAAAACGATCCTGAATATGAAGTAAATATAATCCAGGTGTCCGGTTTTATGAGTGTAGAGATCATGAAAAGTCGAGTGGAAAGATATATTAAAAATCCAAAGACCAGAAAAGAATGCGATCCATTAGATCATTGTCCGGTATTAAAAGGTAACTCACATATTCAAAAATATGAAAATGCAGATTTTTCAAAACCCTCTTTTGAAAAAAAGTATCCTGTTATGGTTGTTAAACAAAATAAATCAATGGGTTATAAATACGACAAAAATGGAAAAGAGATTTTTACTTGTACCAATATTTCTTCGAGTTCGGGAAGTAATACTTTAGATGGGTTGGTTGTTGAAGCCAAATCTTTTATGGCACCCTTTGGTATGTTACAGCCGCTCAATCCTTCCTATGTTATATGGATAGAACCTACCGGTGGTCTTTACAATTCTACTGGTAATGGAAATGCGTATTCGTGGGATGATTTTGAATGCAAACTTATGCCCGGTGAATCATCAGGCAGTATAGATTTTTCAAATGTTTCTTTCATTACTGATCGTAATTTATCTAAATCTGAAAATTGTTTACCCTTATTGATAACTGATTATAAACCATTTGATACATTTATGTTGAAGGGTGCAGATAAAAAGTACACAATTGAATCTAAAGGAAGCTATTATAGTAAAGACGAAAATGATGCTGATGAATATTTTAGAAAAATTGAAATAAAAATCATTTTAAACCAGCCCTATATTGAATTGGCCCCTTTGGAACCGGTGATTTTTGATGAAAATGGACTGCCTGAACTGGCACCACTCGAACCTTTTAATCCGGAGTTAGCACCTTTGGAACCTATGAAGAAATAAAAATTTTATACAAGCATCTATCCGGCAGAAGTATTTATGGTTGTATCATTCTGCATTATTATAAACGCCAAAGAATATGAAAAATGTTTTCTAATAAAATAAAAATTTTAGCTTTGTGTTTTTTGTTTTCCTCAACAATTCTTTCACAAAGTGAAGATCGATTTCTCCCTGAGAAACCGGGCAAGTGGTCTGTTAAGAGCAACTTGAATAGTATTCCTAAAAAAGATAAATCTGATTTTGAAAGTAACTTAACAACTGTTGCAGAATGGCTTCAGAAGAACGTAAAAATGTTGATAGAGCCAAAAGGATTTGATTTGCCAGTTACTTTTTATGGAAAATGGGATGATGATTATAAAACAAAAGACCATAATTATGCTTATAGATGTGAAATGGATTTTGCATTTCAGTTATTTATAGTTGAGAATGGTAAAGAAACAAAGTGGACAATAGAACCACCACATTACGAAATTGATATAAATAATACAGAAGCAGGACACGGAACTAATTTTGATGTTGGTAATCTTAAAGATTTGTTTGTTGTTTTTCCGCTTGTTAAAGAAATTGCTTCAGGAGTTAGACTATATGACGATGGAAATCTAATAGTCTTTAATCCAAACCGTCCCGAATTCTGGATTCCTATAAAAGTTAGAGAAGTAGTTAATGCAAAGCTGGATTTTTATCGCAAAGATGACAAATCAATTTATGATTTTATAAAACCTTTAGTCGATAAAATGACAGAAGAAGAACTTAATGCGCCAGCTTATTACGGAAGTGATGATGCGATATTAAACGTTAATGGTAAGAAGGATGGACTTCAGATAATGCGCTTTAATAAGGATTATTGGAATCAATCTTTACCAAAAACATCGATACAATTTATTAGACTCTGGTATCACCCAGAAAATGAATTTGATATGATTGAGTATATAAAAAACAATGGTCATCCGCATTATGGACAATTATTAATGAACGAATTGCCATTAATAGAGCTTTCAAAGTTAATTTCCCAAAAGTAACCCTTATGCTGTTTTCTTTAATATCTGAATAAATAATTAAACTAACTGTTCTTTTATTCGATAATATGCTGAAATATTTTCTTGGCCTACCTTGTTTTCGGGCCAGATTATAAAACATATAAAGGTCGTATTATGGATTTGGTAAATTGGGATTCAAAGTATCAAACAGGAAATACAACTGTAGATACGCAGCACAAAGAGCTTTTTAGAATGGTAAACGCGTTACATAAAGCTATCATTGAGGGACATGGAAAAGAAGCAATGGGCCCAACTTTAGATAAGTTAGGGAAGTATGTTGTTGAACATTTTCAAACCGAAGAAAAATTGATGGCTGCAAAAAAGTATCCAGGCTTTCCTGCGCACAAAGCCATTCATGAAGATCTAACAAAAAAAGCTGTTGATCTTATCGAGAAATTCCACGCTGGTAAATTAGCTTTATCAATTACTGTATCACAGTTTTTAGGCGATTGGGTAAAACATCATATACAAGATGAAGATATAAAAATGATTAAGTGGGTTCAGGAACACAACTAATAAAAGTTTTTTATTAAGAATTTCACTCAATTAAATTTTAGCTAAATTTGATTGAGTGTTTTTTTTATTAATCATACTTAGTAAAAATGAAAAACTTCTATAAACACATTTTATGGTGGTTCGTTTTCCATCAGCAGTAATTATTAATGGCATTTAATCAAAAGTAAATAGCAAAAGATAACTTTTGGTTTAACTTTTATACATTAATAATTCTGCCTTATTTTCGAAATAATATCCATCCCGAAATATTTGTTTGTTGGAAATAATTTATTAATATCAAGTGAGCATATTAATAAGTTATTAAAACAATTAAAAAACTCTGTATAATTAAATCTACTGTTTATGATATACTATTTGCTCACTAACCGAACGTGTATCCTGAAATATTCCCACACGAAACTAAATAAGATTTTATTAGACTCTTTGCAATAATAGTATCACAAAATTGCAGTTAAAAAATATTTTGCAATAAGTAAACAAGTTGCTTTCATCGCCATAAAATATTTAATAGAAGGATAAACAAATGAAAAAGGGTTTTCAATCAGTTCCTGTCAGGGGATTTTTATCTTTAATTCTTTTTTCATTATTCATGATAACCCCGTTAAAAGCTCAATGGACATCGCTCTCAACAGCAGGTGGTGATCAGGGTGCTTTGTGTGTTCACAACGAAAAATTGTTATCGGCAGGTCTTTCAGGAAATTTATGGCAAACAACAAATCAGGGTACAACCTGGGAGGGAACTCCGGGTTATTTCTCGTCTCTTGCTCAAACCTTTGCCCTGACTTCAGATGGAGTAACCATTTATGCTTCACGTTCAAGTCAGAGAATTGTTAAAAGCACAGACAGTGGTGTAACCTGGAATCAGGTCAACAATGGGTTGCCGTCAGACAATTACCCGGCACTGTTAGTTTCCGGAGGAAAAGTCTTTGCAGGAAGTGCCTCAACTGGTGTGTATGTTTCAACTGATGCCGGTGCTTCCTGGAATCCTTCTAACAATGGAATTATTGATCTTCAAGTTTATGCGCTTGGCGGTAAAGGTGATACGGTTTTTGCAGGAACAAGATTCGGAATAATTTATCGCTCAATTAATGGAGGTCAGAACTGGACAGATGTTACTCCTTCATTCTCTAATTCCAATGAGTTCATGTATTTTATTACTGTAATCGATAACAGTGTTTTTATAGGGGCCAATGGCTTTAGTACAATGGGGTTGGTTCGTTCTGATGATTGGGGATTGAGTTGGGTTCAGGACAATGAGGGAATAACAGCATTTTCTGATTTACAAGCCGGCGGTATTGCAAAAATTGATACTTTCCTTTTCGTTGGAATGTATTCAGGCGGCATCTTCAAACGCTCAATAAACACTTCTGAATGGGGTATTGTCAGCTCTCCTCAAATGATAGTTCGTGCACCGCCTGATTATCCCACGATATTGAATCAAACAGCATTGAAAATACTTTCACACGGAACAAATCTTTTTGCTCAGATCGCGAGTTCCGGGTTGTTCCGATCAACTGATCTGGGAATAACCTGGCAGCAAGTCACTAATGATGCGGGAGGAGGAACTGACCGCAGAGGACTTACCCTAAATGCAGAGACACTATACCTTGGAGGTAGTTCTGTGGAGATCTCAACAAACAATGGAAATTTTTGGAATACTTATCAGGCAAATATTTTCGGAGCTGCAAGAATTTCTTCTTATGCGTTCATTGACAGCCTTGTCTTTGCCGGACACATGAATCTTGGTTACGGAATACGCCGATCTGCAGATGGCGGACATTTCTGGATAACAAAAAATACGGGATTGACTACTTCCGGTTCAAAAAATATTAATAAACTTGCTAAGATCGGCTCTACAATTTTTGCCGGAACAGCCGCAGGGATTTACTTTACGTCAGATTATGGCGAGACGTGGAATCCCACTCTTTTCCCCGCACAATATATTTCAGAGCTGCATGCACATGGTAACACTATGTTTGCATTCAGCGAATATCTTCTCTATCGATCAACCGATATGTGGCAAACATGGGATACGGTTACGAATGGAATCGATCTCTGGGATTGGGTTGATGTAACCTCAAGTGGAAGCCGATTATTTTTGGCTGGAGGCGGCATACATACTTCCACTGATGACGGAGTAAGCTGGACTGATATAACAGGAAACATGCCTCCGTTACAATTTTATTCAATCGCAGCTTCCGGAGATACACTTTATACTGCATCTGCATTCAATTGTTATTACTCTGTTAACCTGGGGCAATCATGGACAATCATTCCAAATACAGGATTCCCGCTAACTCCAAGTTTTCGTCACTTGCTTGTTCACGGTGGTTACATTTATGCAGCTATGGGTGAAAGCGGAAATCTTGGTGGTGCATGGAGAATACCAATTCCCGGAACAACTTCAGTTGAATTGATCGACAATGGAATTCCAAACGATTTTGTGTTGATGCAGAATTATCCGAACCCATTCAACCCTTCAACAAATATTGAATTTATGATTCCGCAAACAGGACAAGTTGAACTCAAAATTTATGATCTGCTCGGAAGAGAAGTTTCAACTCTTACTAATGAAGTTATGAGTCCGGGAACTTATAAAGTTTCATGGGATGCTTCAGAATTATCAAGCGGAATTTATTTTTCAAGACTTGTGTATGGAGGAAATCAGATAGTAAAACAAATGCTTTTGATAAAGTAGAATTGATGTACAACTAAATAGTTCTTAGTTTTTATATTATAAATATGTTTTTTTTGGCAATGCTTTGTTAATGTAACAACGGCCTGTAGAAACAAACTTATATTTTACAAAAACTATGAAAACTATTTATAAACACATTCTCTGGTGGTTTGCTTTTCCATTTGTTGGAATATTAAATGGAGTGTTAAGGGAAGCGACTTACAAAAATTTTGTTGGCGATCTTTATGCTCATCAAATTTCAACAGTAACAGGAATTCTTTTCTTTGGAATAATTTTTTATTTCCTCTTCAAAAATTGGAAAATTGAATCTGTAAAAAACGCAATTCTTATAGGTGTAATCTGGCTTGGATTTACGATTCTGTTTGAGTTTGGGTTTGGACACTACATAATGGAAAATCCCTGGCAAAAACTTTTGCACGATTATAATCTTGCAGAAGGCAGAGTTTGGAGTTTATTTTTGGTATGGATAACTACTGCGCCTTTTGTTTTTTATAAGATATTTAATCAAAACAAAGCTTGATAAATAAATATTACTTCTTAGCATTTTCTTTAATTGTGGGATTTGTTTCTCTCTCCACCTTTTCTTGCTCAAACAATTCTAGTAAAGAAATCTCCCGCGGAGTTTATTTCTGGAAAACTAATTTCTCTCTATCAACATCAGAATTAAATTGGCTTAAAAAAACAGAAATCCAAAAACTTTATGTTAGATTTTTTGATGTTGATTGGAATACAAACATAAATAAGGCTGTTCCGGTTGGTGATGTTACAATTGAAACAAAGAAGATCAACGGTGTTGAAATAATTCCCGTTGTTTTTATTACAAACAGAACACTTTTAAATCTTCCCGATTCTCTCATCACAGAATTATCAAATAATATTTACAAAAAGATTGTTGCAAAACTAGATTTGTTTGAAAATCAAACAACAAAAGAAATTCAACTTGATTGTGATTGGACCGAAACGACCAGAGAAAAATATTTTGACCTTATTGAACAAATAAAACGATTAACACAAAGTAACAAAATTGAAATAACAACAACGATAAGATTGCATCAAGTAAAGTTTTTTAAAAAAACAGGCGTTCCGCCAATAAAACGCGGAATGTTAATGTTTTACAACATGTCTGATGTTTCTGATATGAAAACAAGAAACTCAATTTATGATGAAGTCGTAGCAAAACGATATTTAATAAACTTTGATAAATATCCAATTGAGCTTGATGTTGTGTTGCCTGCGTTTAGCTGGTCTTGCTGGTTTAGAAATGGCAAATTAAAAAATCTTATCAATGCTGTTAAAACAAAGGATCTTGAAGAAAATTTAAATTTTGTAAAAGAGGATAAAAATATTTTTCGCGCTTTAAAAGAAACTTCGATAAAAGGTAATTATATTTTGCCTGGAGATTATCTTCGTACAGAAGAAACAGATTTTAACACAACACTTAATGCAGCGGAATTAATTGCTCCGCATATTAAAAATAAAAAAATAAATATTTCAATCTATCACTTTACCGGGGAGGTAATAAAAAATTATGGCAAAGATCAGTTTAAAGATATTGTTGATTGCTTCAATTAGCAGTTTTGTTTTTTTCTTTAATTCAGATAAGACAAAAAGTTGCGGACCGGATTATGATTACGATTTTGATGGTTCCTTTAAAATATTTGAAGAAGAACTGTTTGATATAAAAGGATTGGAACCATTTTATTTAAATGAATATGTTTTTAATAATGTAGATGAAAATGCAAGTATTGGTCCGCGATTAGATAATTTGAAAGAGTGGCTAGTTTACTTCGACAATAAGCCTATCATTGATGATTTAGAAGAATATATTTATAAAACAGATGAAAATGATTTACTAAGTTTTGAGAAAAAAACAGGAGTTTCAAATAAATGGAAGAATAATTCTGTTTTGCTTTATGTTGATAAAGATAAATTGAAAAGAAGTATTGAGTATTTGTTGTTTGCAAAACAGGTTGAGCCGCATGTTGCTTTTTCCAATGGCTGGGAAGAGCCTAAGCGAGATCTGATAGCGATGGATTTATTACTTGGCGCTTCTATAAAAAATTACGATAAAACAAGTATTAAATTTTTCAAAGAGCGATTCGCATATCAATCAATTCGTCTTGCACACTATTCAAAGCAGTATGAAAGAGTTTTAGAACTTTTCAACAAATATTTTAATAAATCGAATTTAAAAACTCTGATGTCACAGTGGTCATTTGGACATTATGCTGGGGCGATTAAATCTCTTGGTAATGTTGCAAAATCTAATGTTTTGTTTGCAAGACTTTTTGATATTTGTCCAAGCAGAAGCCGGCAATCATTAATCAGTTTTAAGTTTGACTGGCAAGATTCTTTACTTACTGAAGCATTGAAAGAGTGCGAAAATAATCATGATAGAGTATTAGTTTATGCTCTTAATGCTTATAAAAATCAATATTTCGGTGCAGATGCAATTGAGAATATTTATAAGTATGAGCCCGATAGTCCTTACCTTTTGTTAATACTTTCACGCGCAATTTCCATGCTTGAAAAAGAAACATTACCAGAAAAAACTCCCTGGTATGGATATAAGGGCTATCTCAACCCAGATTACAATTATGGTTATTATCGAAGTGATTCATCATTATATAAGATCGTTTCTAAAATAGCTGATGAAAATAAAACTGAAAAAAAGTATCTCTGGAATTTTGCTGCGGGTTATGTTTCTACGCTACAGGGTTATACGCAAAATGTAGAAAAATATTTTTTTGAAGCGAAAAGACTGTGTCCAAAAAATAATATGGATTTTGTTAAGCGTGTTCAAATTGCAGAGGTGATTTGTAAAATAAATTCCTTAACAAAGATTAGTAAAGCAGATGAACAGTGGATTGTAAAAGATGTTAAGTGGATTAAAGGAACTGAATCCTTAAAAAAACTTAGAGCTGAAGATGCTTTGCTTTATATAATGAATACTCTGGCTAAACAATATTGGAATCAGGGAGACACTTTAAAATCTCATCTTTGTTTTGGGATCTCAGGAAAAAATAAACCATGGGAAGATTTTTTTACTTCCTACAGTCCATTCAGATATGAACTTGCTTTAGATTATCACAAACAACCTATTGAATTAATTTATAAAACTCTTAAAGACTATGAACCATGGTATCAAGAAGAAACCTCCGAATGGATGAAATTTTTGATTGAAAATTACTACTATACTTTAAAGGAGTTAGATCTTATTCTGGCCAAAAAATATATTGCTAAAGGAATGTTTGAAGAAGCAATCGAAAAATTAAAATCTCAAAAAGATGAATGGGATTATTACAACCAAAAAGGTGATGGCACACAAATGTTTATGGCGAATCCATTTATTATTCATATAAATGATTGTCATGATTGTGATTTTATGCTAAAGAAAGATACTGTTTATTCCCTTTTGTCATTTTCCCAAAAAATGATTGAGTTGAAGTATCTTGCTGAAACAACCGCTGATAAAGAGAAATCTGCAAATTATTATTATCTGCTTGCAAATGGTTACTACAACATAACTTATTATGGTAATAGCTGGATGGTTTCGTGTTTTAATACGCGCGGTGAATTGCAAAACTTCTATATAGAAGGTGAAAACTATGATCTATATGATTGTTCGACAGCTGAACAAAACTATTTGAAGGCAGCTCAAAAAACAAAGAACAAAGAATTTGAAGCAAGATGTTATTTTATGGCTGCCAAATGTGAACAAAACAAATTTTATAATAAGGAAAGATCAATTAGTGAATATAGTACAAAAGAAGACTATGATCGTTTATTGAAAATAAAAGATGAAAACTATAAAACATACTTTAAGAAACTCACAAATAATTATTCTGATACCGAGTTTTTTAAAGAAGCACTAAAAGAATGTAAATACTTTAATTATTTCGCTACCCACAAATAGAAAGATTTATGAAGGAACTTGCAACAATCGGACTTTTAACATTATCAAATACATTTATGACTTTTGCCTGGTATGGCCATCTTAAATTTGCTGAAATGAAATTGTTCAACAAGCTTGGACTTGTTTCAATCATTTTAATTAGCTGGGGAATTGCATTGTTTGAATATTTCTTTCAGGTTCCCGCTAACAGAATCGGTTACAAAGAAAACGGCGGACCATTTTCATTAGTTGAGTTAAAAGTAATTCAGGAAGTTATAACTCTTGTTGTGTTTACTTTCTTTTCACTCGCTCTTTTTAAGAATGAAACTTTTAAGTTAAATCATTTTATTGGATTTATATTTTTGATACTCGCTGTATATTTTATTTTCAAACAATAAAAGCATTATATGAAAGTTGTTTTCTTTCCAACTCAAAAAGATTTAAGAAAGTGGTTTGAAAAAAATCACAAAAAAGAAAAAGAAATTTTTATTGGATATTATAAAGTATCAACCGGCAAACTAACCGTTTCCTGGTCGCAATCTGTAGATGAAGCTCTTTGTTTTGGCTGGATTGATGGAATACGTAAAAGTATTGATGAAGAAAGTTACTGTAATAGGTTTACACCAAGAAATCCTAAAAGCAATTGGAGCGCAGTTAATATTAAGAAAGTAGAAGAGCTAACTAAACTTGGCTTGATGAAACCAGAAGGATTAAATGCGTTTGGTTTTCGCAAAGTAGAAAAATCAAAAATCTATGCTTATGAAAATCCCAAAGTCGAATTTGATAAATCATTTGAAAAATTATTTAAATCAAATAAAAAGGCCTGGGCATTTTATCAAACAACAAGTCCAACTTACAGAAAAGTAACAACACGTTGGGTTATGAGTGCAAAACAAGATACAACAAGATTAAAAAGATTAAATGAACTTATTACCGACTGTGCCGCCGGTAGAAATATAAAAGCAATGAGTTATGGAAAGAAACTAAAATG
>JBATOT010000129.1:0-15468 GCA_049291095.1 Ignavibacteriaceae bacterium
GTACAAGGCTTTTATTCAGGTAAAATTTTTTATGATGAAATGAAAATTGATGGCAAGTGGTCTCATGGTGGAATGAGTTTAGACTTGACTGTTAAAAAAGTAGAAAAACTTGAAGGAAGAAATCGACCGCAGGAACCCAAAGAACCATTTCCTTATAATTCTGAAGAAGTGCTTTTTGAAAATGAAGTTGATGGTGTTGTACTTGCCGGAACTTTAACTTTTGCAAAAGAGGGAAATAATTTTCCTGCTGTTGTTATGATATCAGGTTCAGGTGGACAGGATAGAAATGAAGAACTTCTTGGACACAAACCATTTCTGGTTATCTCAGATTATCTTACAAAAAATGGAATAGCAGTTTTAAGATTTGATGATAGAGGAATAGCTCAATCTACAGGTGATCACTCAAAAGCAACGAGTGAAGATTTTGCCAAAGATGTTTTATCTGCTGTTGAGTTTCTTAAAGGACGAAAAGAAATTGATAAAACAAAAATTGGTTTAATTGGACATAGCGAGGGTGGAATGATTGCGCCTTTAGCTGCAATGCAAAGTAATGATGTTGCATTTATGGTAATGATGGCAGGACTTGGAATTCCGGGTGATTCAATTCTGTATCTACAGGGTGAATTAATACAAAGAGCAGAAGGAATGAGCGAAGAAGAAATTCGGAAATCTGTAAAAACACAGAGAGAAGTATTCTCAATTGTAAAAAGCAGTAACGATGATGAAAAACTTGTGGCTGATTTAAAAGAAAAATTCTATGCTGAATACTCTACTATGACAGAAGAAGAAAAAACTAAACTTGGTGATCCCGAAGTTTATTTAAATATGCAGATTAAAACCATCACAAGTCCCTGGTTTAAATATTTTTTACGATTTGATCCTGTTCCAGTTTTAGAAAAAGTAAAATGTCCGGTCCTAGCAATCAATGGTGAAAAGGATTTGCAAGTTCCACCGAAGGAAAATCTTTCAGCAATTGAAACAGCATTAATGAATGGTGGTAACAATAACTTTGAAGTAATAATGCTGCCCGGATTAAATCATCTTTTCCAGACATCAACAACTGGTGCAATTTCAGAGTATGGGAAAATTGAGGAAACAATTTCTCCAGTTGCATTAGAGACGATGTTAAATTGGATAAAGAAAACCACGGAATAGCTTAGTCAGAATTCATTGTTTGTCATTCCCGCGAAAGTGGGAATCTATTTTGAAATCAAGTGGTGATTCCCTTTTTTGAGGGAATGACATTATATTTTTTATCATACTAAATAAGAATTGTTAAATGAGTTTAACTGAAATAAGAAAAGCAATTTCAAAACAAAAAAATCCCGCACAAGCTATTATCCTGCAAAGATTTTTTAAAACAGGAAAAGGGGAATATGGTGAAGGTGATATTTTTTTCGGTATAAAAGTTCCTGAACAAAGAACGATAGCCAAACAATTTAAGAATTTGGCATTAGATGATTTGAAAACGTTAATTCTTTCTAAAGTCCATGAAGAAAGACTAATTGCAGCATTCATTCTTGTAGAACAATTCAAAAGCGGAGATGAGAAAAAGAAAAAAATCGTTTTCGATTTCTATCTTAAGAATAGAAAGTGCATTAATAACTGGGATTTAGTTGATCTATCTGCTCCTAAGATTGTTGGTGCTTTTCTAATAGATAAACAAAAAGATTTACTCTACAAGTTTGCGAACTCAAAAGATCTGTGGGAAAAAAGAATTTCGATTATTTCCACTCAAGCATTTATAAGAGAACACTTTTTTGAAGACACGTTAAATATTTCTAAAATATTACTCCACGATAAACACGATTTAATTCACAAAGCTGTTGGATGGATGTTGAGAGAAGTTGGTAATCGTGATTTGGAAACGGAGGAAGAATTTTTAAAGAAACACTACAAAAAAATGCCTCGAACAATGCTTCGTTATGCAATAGAAAAATTTCCTGAACAAAAACGTATAGCATATTTAAGAGGAAAAATATGAAAAGAATAAATATTTCATCAGGGGCAAAGTGGGAAGATATTGTTGGATATTCTCGTGCTGTAAAAATTGGAAATATAATTGAAATAGCTGGAACCACATCAGTTGAAGATGGGAAAGTTATCGGAGTGAACGATGCATATCTTCAAACCAAAGTGATCTTGCAGAAAATAGAAAGAGCATTGATTGAAACAGGTGCTTCATTAAAAGATGTTGTTAGAACTAGAATGTTTGTAACTGATATTTCAAAGTGGGAAGAAGTTGGACGAGCACATGGAGAATTCTTTAGAGACATTAAACCAGTTACATCAATGGTTGAGGTGAAAGCATTAATTGATCCACAGATGCTGATTGAAATTGAAGCTGCTGCTGTAATTTCTGACTGAATAAGTGCTTGCTATTAACAATTTCAATTGTAAGTTTGTGACTCAAATTTTTAATAAAATAAATTCTTGTATTAAACATGATTAAATATTTATTTGTCTTTTCACTTATTCTAAATATTAGCTTATTTGCTCAGGTTACTTCAAGCTTTGATGTGATCGAATTTCCAGAAGTATTTACTAATTCACCGGATAGTGCTTCATTTTATATTATTAACAAAACTCAATATGATGTTACTGTAAAACTCAACAATCTAAAAGATGTTTATACTCTATCTGATACAATAACTGAAGTGTTGTCATTTGATAGTGTAATTGTGTGGCTGAAATATCAGCCAAATCAAAACGTTATTGATGCAGATATTATTTTTATTACAAGTGATGACAGTTCAATTGGTATCGCTATTAATGTAATAGGAAATGCAAAATATGGCGACAGCTATGATGCAACTACTTTTAATAAATATGATAACGAGTTAAAATCGGCTTTAAATTCATTGGTTATTAATCATTATTCCCTTGGTTATAATTTAGCACGTGATAAAATGTTTATGGAGTTTGACAACCAAAGAGTTAATGGCCAGGGAGCTGCTCAAAACACACTTGAATGTGTCTACACGGGAAGACTTGCAGTTGGTTACACGAGCCGTACGGTTGCCCAAAATGCCCCATACAATTTTAATACTGAACACACCTGGCCGCAATCTAATTTTGGTGAAGCTGAACCAATGAAGTCAGATCTTTATCATTTATTCCCGACTGATATTACCGCCAACGGCATTCGTTCAAACTATCAGTTTGGTAAAGTTGTTTCAAATATTACCTGGCAAATTGGAGGGAGTAAATTAGGCAATAATAGTCTTGGACAAATATCATTTGAGCCACGCGATGTTCACAAAGGTGATGTCAGCCGTTCTATGTTTTATTTTATTACTCGTTATCCTGTTAACTACGGTAGTTTTTTTACGCAGACTCAGGAAAATGTTTTTAGAGAATGGAATAAGTTTGATACAGTTGGAGTTGTAGAATCAAATCGTAATAACGCAATTGCGTTATTGCAGTTAAAACGAAATCCATACATTGATCATCCTGAGTTTGTGGATAGAATTTATAGTTTTGCTACTAGTAATACTTGTCCAACTTTTGCTGATTTAGACTTGCTGCCTTTTGTATTAAATTTTGATTCCACAATGGTTAGTGATACAACTTCACAAGGTTTGTATATTATAAATAGTGGCAGTGGTGTTTTGAGTATAGACTCTATCACTATTTCTGATTCACATTTTTATATTTCAAATGTAATTAATGATATCGAACCTTATACAGCTTTAAAATCAGAATTACATTTTGTTCCGGATACAATAAATAACTTTTCTGCAAATTTAACTGTTTATTCTGATGGTGGAATAAAGCAAATCTTGCTGACTGGAATTGGAAAAGATGATGCTGTTAATGTTGAAGATGAGATTACTACTCCATTAGTTTTTGCATTGGAACAGAACTATCCAAATCCTTTTAATCCAAGCACAAAAATTAAATGGCAGTCTTCAACTAACTGCTGGCAAACATTAAAAGTTTATGATGTCTTGGGAAATGAAGTAGCAACTCTCATAAATGAATCTAAACCAGCAGGTATTTATGAAGTAGAATGGAATGCTTCGTCTTTATCAAGTGGGATCTACTTCTATCGCTTACAAATGGGATATTTTATTGAAACTAAAAAAATGATAGTATTAAAGTAATGAAAAAGCTCAATGTTCATTGAACATTGAGCTTTGAACATTTATAATTTTCAACTAATCCAGCCAAATACCAAACAACGTTAAATACATAATTCTGTAAATATCTGTATTATCAATTTTACCATGCATTCTATCAGCATTTAAACCGTGAGCACGAGCAATTACAGAACCTGTCAGATCTCCAAACCCTGACCACGCAATACCGAAAGGAAAAACTTTTCCATTCTTATCGGGTTTTGAAACGAAAGGTAAAGTTCCAGTTCCATTTATTCCATCAATTGGAGAACCGTTTGCATCTTTAATTGGTAGTAGATTATTAATATCTAAATTATCAATCTCATAACCAGAAACTTCAAGTCCTCCAGCTTCACTATCTGCGGCTGTAACAAGTGTTGTATTTGGATTTTTATCAATAAAATCAATTACAAATCCAATAGCATCATCAGCACGATCTAACGCACTTAATTTTCCATTCGCATTATTTTTATTTCCAAAATTATCACTACCTTCTTCCTCAATAACCAAAAAGAACTGTCCTTTGTTTGCAAAAAACTTTAATGCATATTCAGTCATCTCTGCAACTGAAGGTACTGTTTCATTCCAGTTTTTTAATCCAAGAGAATCTAATTCTTCCTCTGTTTTATCATTAAAAGTGCTTCGGGCGGAAAACACACCAAGTATTTTTTTCTCATCCGATGAAACAGAGGCTAGTTCATCTTTTGTGTAAACAACAGTATATCCATTTTGTATTGCCCAATCAATAAGGTTTAATCCATCTTTTCTTTTTCCGTTTGATGAAAACCTTCCTTTTGTTCCTTCGGGAATTAAAAAGTCTTCACCTCCAGAAAAAATTAAATCGGTGCCCGATTGAATTATATCTTTTGCAATTTCTGTATAGTTGCCGCGTTTTAAGTTACTTGCTACAAAAACTGCAGTACCTGGTTCTTCGATTGAACCTGAATTAATTATTCCTGTATAGATTCCATTTTGTTTTGCTTCCTGCATAATTGTTAATTTTTTACCGGAACGGGAAACAGGAACTACATCGTCAATCAGACCAAAATCATCAAGATCAGCTTTAACTCCATAAGCATGTATCGTTGCACCAGCATTAGATGAAGAAGTAATTCTATCTTTTATATGTCCTTGATACAAACCAATTCCAGAAAGTTTATCCCAATTTATTTCGCCATCTGGACCAGCTTTAATCATTCTTAAAGCATTCCAATCAGCTAAACCTGTTCCATCGGGATGAATAAATATTACGTTGCCTTTTTTTAAATCAGTCTGCGAAATCAATTTTACGTGAAAGGTAATAACAAGTAGGATTGATAGACAAAATTTTAACATTAATTAACTCCGTGTTTATTATAAAAGTAAAAATACTGATTTGATTAATAAAAATTTCTTTTTGGGTTGTTATGATAATATT
Source organism: Ignavibacteriaceae bacterium (assembly GCA_049291095.1). Taxonomy (GTDB): domain Bacteria; phylum Bacteroidota; class Ignavibacteria; order Ignavibacteriales; family Ignavibacteriaceae; genus IGN3. The sequence continues at coordinate 5,539 of JBATOT010000129.1, forward strand.
ATCAAATATTGATTTATAAGAACAACATTTCAATTTTGTATTCAAACAAGATGAAAGTAAATTTGCCTCAACATTTTAGATTTAAATATTTAAGGAATTTGTATTCAAATGGCTAAAAAAGAACCCGATTCAATTTTTTTTACAGATAAAGAAGACCCCACCAGTTTTTCGCTCTCCAATCAATTTGCAGAACATCTTGAGTTTACTCTAGTAAAAGATAAAAATACTGCAACAGGTGCTGATGCTTATAATGCACTCTCACTTGCTGTTAGGGATAGAATGGTGAGAAGCTGGTTACGCACGCAGAAAGCTTACCACGATAAAGATGTTAAAAGAGTTTATTATTTATCGCTTGAATATTTGATGGGAAGAATTCTCGGTAATGCTCTTATCAATCTTGATTACTATAATGAGTGCAGAGTTATTCTTGATCGCGATGGTTATAATCTTCAGGAAATTATTGAAGAAGAACCTGATATGGGATTAGGTAATGGCGGTCTTGGTAGGTTAGCCTCCTGTTATCTGGATTCAATGGCAACATTGCAGCTGCCAGCTTTTGGTTATGGAATACGATATGAGTATGGAATTTTTGAACAGGATATTGAAAATGGCTACCAGGTTGAACGTGCTGACAATTGGTTGCGTAATGGAAATCCCTGGGATTTGATGAGACGAAATCTTACATATAAAGTTAAATTTTATGGAAGAACAGAATCTTATGATAAAGGTAATGGTGAACTTGGATTTAAATGGGTTGATACAGAAAACGTACTTGCAGTGGCTTTTGATGTCCCTGTTCCTGGCTATAAAAATCAAACTGTAAATAATTTAAGATTGTGGCAGGCTAAAGCAGATATTGATTTTGAGTTTGCCGATTTTAATAAAGGCAATTATGTAGAATCGGTTTCAAAGAAAAATGATTCTGAAACAATTTCAAAAGTTCTTTATCCTAACGATACTTATGTTGAAGGAAAGTTTTTACGATTAAAGCAGCAATATTTTTTCGTTTCTGCGACACTGCAGGATATAATACGAAAATACAAAATCAATCATACAACTTTTGATAAGTTTGCTGATAAAACATCTATACAATTAAACGATACACATCCGGTAGTAGCTATTCCGGAATTGATGAGAATACTGATTGATGATGAAAATATGAGCTGGGATGAAGCATGGGAAATAACAAATAGAACTTTTGCTTATACAAATCATACAGTTGTTCCCGAAGCTTTGGAAGAATGGAGTGAGCAAATTTTTGGTGAACTACTGCCAAGACATCTCCAGATTATCTATGAAATTAATAGAAGATTTTTGGATGAAGTAAGAACAAAATACTCTAATGATCAAAATGTGCTTGAAAAGCTTTCTATAATTTCTGTTGGAAAAGACAAGAGAGTTCGAATGGCGAATCTTGCAATTGTAGGAAGTTTTGCTGTTAACGGTGTTGCTGCACTGCACACAGATATTTTAAAGAAAAGAATTTTTCCTGATTTCAATAAAATATTTCCTAAAAAATTTGTTAATGTAACAAATGGAATTACTCCCAGACGCTGGCTGATCACGGCTAATCCTTTACTTTCGCAATTGCTAATTGAAAGAATTGGATTTGAGTGGCCGAAAGATTTGGCGCAAATTAAAAAGATAGAAAAGTATGTTAAGGATAAAGACTTTATCGATCAATGGCAGAGGATTAAATTTAATAACAAACAAGTTTTGATTGAGTATATTGAAAATGAACATCATATAAAAATTAATCCGGATTCTATGTTCGATGTTCAGATTAAAAGATTCCATGAATATAAAAGACAATTATTAAATGTCTTCCACATCATTACACTTTACAACCGGATAAAACGTAATCCAAAAATAAAAATGGTTCCGCGTACAATTATTTTTGGAGGTAAAGCAGCGCCTGCATATACACAAGCAAAAATGATTATTAAACTAATCAACTCTGTTGCAGATGTTGTTAATAATGATCCGGATGTTGGTGATAAATTAAAAGTTGTATTCTTAAAAAATTATTCTGTTACACTTGCTGAAAAAATTATTCCGGCTGCTGATCTTTCAGAACAAATATCAACTGCGGGATTAGAAGCATCAGGAACCGGAAATATGAAGTTTGCACTTAACGGCGCATTAACTATCGGTACAATGGATGGAGCAAATGTTGAAATAAGAGAAGAAGTTGGTGACGATAATATCTTTATTTTTGGTTTGCTTGCCGATGAAGTTGTAAAGTTAAAATCAAACAATTACAATCCACGAGAGTACTATGAAAAAAATTCTGAATTAAAACTGGTTGTTGATATGATTGCAACAAACTTTTTTAACAAAAAAGAGTTTGGAATATTTGATGATATGATTCGTGGGTTGATGAATGTAGATTATTATTGCTTATTTGCAGATTATCAATCATATATTGATGCCCAGGATAAAGTTGCCGCACTCTATCTTAAAAAAATTGAATGGACAAAAACATCTATCCTTAATGTAGCTAGAGTTGCAAAGTTTTCAAGCGATAGATCAGTAAAAGAGTACGCAGATAATATATGGAAAGTAAAACCAGTAAAAGTTAATCACTCATAAAAATGGAATTAAATGGAATACGAATTAAATCCTAAAACGCGTATTGGTCACGTTCATCTAACTGTTGCAAATCTTGATAGAGCTTTAGCCTTTTACAGAGACTTGATGGGATTTCAGGTTACAGCACGATTTGGTAAAGATGCGGTATTTCTTTCAAGTGGTAATTATCATCATCACATCGGATTAAATACATGGGCTGGTGAAAATGCTACTCCAGCACCACAAGGACATACTGGACTTTATCATTACGCAATTCTTTATCCTTCTCGTGAAGATCTTGCAAAAGCTTTTAAAAGAGTATGGGAAGCAAATTATCCGATTGAAGGGGCATCAGATCATGGTGTAACGGAATCAGTTTATGTAAAAGATCCGGATGGAAATATGCTTGAACTTTATTATGACAAACTTGTTGAACAATGGCCGCGAGATGAAGATGGAAATTTAGTAATGGTTACAAAACCTCTTGATGTACCGGATTTATTGAATGAATTAGATCGGATATAATTTATGCTGGATTATCTAAGAAAAGTTTTTTCTGACAATCAATCGAACACAATTAGAAGTACTGAAAAATCATCTATCGAAAGAAGCAATAAAAAAATAGAAATTGCTGCTTGTGCACTATTCATTGAAATTGCAAATGCTGATGGCGAGTTTACAGATGAAGAAAGAAAGTTTATTATTTCTGAAATGAAATCTACTTTTAATCTGGATGATGATTATGTAAATGATTTAATGACGCTTGCAGAAGAAAGAGTTAAAGAAAGTGTAAGCTTGTATGAATTTACAGGAGTTATAAACACTACTTTTACTCACGAAGAAAAAATTGAATTGATCGAAAGTTTGTGGAAATTAATTTATAAAGATGAAAAGCTTAATCAGTATGAAGATCATCTTATAAAAAGGATAGCAGCTACCATAAATATTGAGCATAAACAGATTATAAATGCGAAGCTTTGGGTAAAACAACAAATGGGTCTAAAATAAATCGCTGCCCTCAAATAAAATCAGAAAAAATATTCACGCATCCGTACACTTTATTTTTAATTGTCGGGACAGCATAAACAAGTTTAAAGCCATACAGAGCGAAGTCGAATTATGACGACTCATTAAAAAGAATAAGGTCACTCTTCGACTACGCTTAGTGCGACATGATGTTTTATTTAGTCAGCTCATTTTCAATCGCTGAAATTAATTCTTTACCTGTTGGTTCAACTTTGCTTGAATATCTTGCAACAACATTTCCATCTTTATCAATTAAGAATTTTTCAAAGTTCCATTTGATATCTGCTTTACCGGTTACTTCATTATCTGTTAAAATAGAATAAAGCGGCGATTTATCTTTCCCATTTACATCGATCTTATCAAATAATTTAAAACTTACATCAAACTTTGATGAACAGAAATTTTTAATTTCTTCATTTGTGCCGGGTTCTTGTTCACCGAATTGATTACAAGGAAAAGCTAAAATTTCAAAACCTTTATCTTTATACTCTTTATAAATTTCTTCCAAACCAGCATATTGTTTTGTATAGCCACAGTAACTTGCAACATTTACAATCAATAGAACTTTGCCTTTATAATCCGAAAAGCTAATGGATTTACCATCAATATCTTTTACTGTTATTTGCTTAATATTCTTATCCATTTGATTTCCCTTGTTTTCATTTGATGCATCTGTTTTTGATAGAAAAACAAACAGAGCAACTATTGTTAAATAAATTATGTGTGAAATGATTTTGTTCATAAGATCTTTCTTTTGAATAGTAACCCAAATGCGATTTAAAAAGTTCAAAACTAATTAAGAATTAATTATTGCGGACTAAATCCATAACCAGGCAAGAAGTTACCGGAGTGTGGCCAAGATTTTTTCTTCTTGAGTATAAGTATTTTCCAAGATATTGTCCAAGGAAAAACGAACCCACTATAATTGGGTAAGTATACAATTCAAAACCAATGTTCGAAAATATGCGTGCTGCAATAACAAATGGGACAGGAGTGTGTATCGCCAATACCCATTGAAGTCCGTATTTATTAACATTAGCTCGCCAATAGCCAAATGGCAGATTCAATAAGAAAACAAAAATTGCAACAAAAATTAAATTCATCTATAGATTAGTTTTTTGATGAGCGAACTTAAGAAAATATTTTTGAGCGGGCAATTCCAATTATGTGATTCGTAGCGCAGTTCTGAGCGGGTAATCCGTTCTGCGAATAGGATTTAGTATAAATGTAAAAAGCTTAATAAAAGAGAATTTAATTTTTATATATCAACGCAGGTCGGGAGACCTGCGCTACGAAAGAAATCTTATCCCATCAAAACATTTATTGATGCTGTGTTTACAATATCATCAACACTGCAGCCGCGACTCAAATCAAAAAATGGTTTTTTCAATCCCTGAACCATTGGACCAACAGCTTCAGCTCCGCCCCAGCGTTGAGCGATTTTGTAACCAATGTTTCCAGCATTCAAATCAGGGAAAGCTAAAACATTTGCTAAGCCGGCAACTTTACTTTCAGGAGCTTTTTTCTTTCCGATTGATTCTACAATTGCTGCATCAAACTGAAGTTCACCATCAACATTAAGATCCGGTCTTTTTGTTTTTACAATTTCTGTTGCTTTGATAACTTTATCAGCGAGTTCGTGTGTTGCACTGCCTTTTGTTGAAAAAGATAACATCGCAACTAACGGTTCTTCACCGGTTAATTTTTTGTGATTATCTGCTGTTGATATTGCAATATCTGCAAGTTGTTCTGCATCAGGATTAGGAACAACTGCACAATCTGCAAAACTGAAAGCTCTGTCTTTAAACAACATTAAAAAGAAACTTGATACAATTGAAATTCCCTGCGGCATTCCAACTATTTGTATTCCTGCTTTCATAACATCTGCTGTTGATGCGAATGAACCTGCAACACTTCCATCAACCAATCCTTCGCGCAGCATCATTGCAGCAAAGAAAAGATCTCGTTTCAATACTTCCCTTGCTTGCTCAGGAGTCATTCCTTTTTTCTTTCTTAACTCATAATAGATGTTTGCAAACTCATCAAACTTTGGATGAGTAAGATGATCTATAATCTCAACACCAGTTAAATCAACACCAAGTTTTTTTGCATCTTCATTAACTTTTGCAGTATTACCAAGAGTAATTACTTTGCAAATTTTTTCCTTGATTAAGATTTCTGCTGCTTTAAGAACACGATCATCGTGAGATTCTGGCAGGATGATAGTTTTGTTTTTTGATTTTGCATTAGCTTTAATTTTGTCTAATAATTCGTAGCCCATAATTTCTCCAATAAATAGTGAATAATAACAATCAAAATTACTAAAATATCTGTATAAGTTTTGGTAGTTAAAAAGAAAGGATAAAAAAAAGAGCTCCGAAGAGCTCTTTTTATCTGTTTCTGAAAAATTACAGTTCTTGAGGCTTAAGAACTGAATCAGGATACTCCCCAGTTACTATAATTATCGGAAAGTTGGAAAAAAAGTTTAGGGAATAGAGAAAAATTTTCTTAATTGAATTAAGAACAGAGATTAACGATTTGTGATCTTAGATTTTATTAATCTTAAATCAAAAATCATTGATCACTAATCGTAAATAACGAATCAACCAATTGCTTACGGCAAAAATAATTTCCAAGCACTTCACTCAGTTAAGAGTTATATTTACAACGTTAAAACAAATGATTATTAAAAATCCCTGTAAATTCTTTGTTTTTTATGATTTATCAGGATAAATTCACAACCTTATTTTTAAAATGATTGCTGAAAATTTAGCCCGTTTAAGGGTAAAAATAGAAGAAACTTGTAAGAGAGTAGGCAGAAATCCTGATGAAGTGAAATTAATTGCAGTTTCTAAATATTTTGGTGTGGATTCAATCATTGAAGCAAAAAATTGCGGGTTAACTGATTTTGGTGAAAATCGTGCTCAGGAACTTACTCTTAAATTTCAAAAACTTAGTGATTCAGTTGTTTGGCATATGATCGGCACTCTTCAAAAGAATAAAGTTAAGTATGCCGTAAATGCTGCTGATCTAATACATTCAGCTGATTCGCTGGAACTGGTTGAAGAGATAAATAACCGGGCAGAAAAACTTGGTAAAGATCAAAAGATTTTATTGGAAGTGAAAACATCTGAGGAAGAAACCAAATCAGGACTTGAAACTGAAATTGAAATTTTAAGTTTGGTTAAAAGATGTTCTGAGCTAAAGAACATCGAACTTAAAGGCTTTATGACAATGGCTCCATTAACTGATGATACAAATATTATTAGGAAAAGTTTTAGAGATTTGCGTAATTTGAAAGATAGAATTAACAATAAAGGGTTTAATCTTACTGAGTTATCGATGGGAATGACCAGCGATTTTGAAATTGCAATTGAAGAAGGCGCAACAATGATTAGAATCGGGAGTGCGATTTTTGGCGATAGAGATTACTCAAAAGATTGGAGACAAGTATGAAAATATCTCCCATAGAAATTCGTCAGCAGGAATTCACGAAAAAAATGCGAGGATATGATCCTGATGAAGTTCAGAATTTTCTGGAAAGTTTGGCAGAAGAACTTGATAAGCTGAATACAGAAAATGAATCTTTAAAAAGTGAAGTTGAATCTTTAACTGAGCAGGTTAATGAGTTTAAAAAGATTGAAAAAAATCTGCAGGATACACTTTTAAAAGCGCAGGAAAATTCTACGAAATCTTTAGAAGCTACAAAGAAACAAACAAGCTTGATGATGAAAGAAGCTGAGTTAAAAGCTTCGCAGATAATTGAAAAAGCTAGAGAAAGCACTAACGACATCCGAAACGCTGTTATAAATCTTAGAGAAGAAAAAGATTTAATACTTGCAAAGCTTAAAGCAATTGTAAGTTCTCAAGCTAATTTGTTGGAGTTAAAAGTTGAACGTGCCGGTGATGAAAAATTAACTTCAAAGAAAATTGAAGATCAAAACAAAATGGATATTGATATAAACGATATTTTGAACAAGATTTTATGAGTGAGTTAATAAACAAAATAAATGAAACTTTAGAAGTTATTAGAAAATTTACTTCAGAAGATTATTCTGTTGGAATTATTCTTGGCACCGGTTTAGGGGGACTTGTAAAAGAAATTAATATCGAACATCAAATTGATTATGCTGAGTTGCCTCATTTTCCTTTATCAACAGTAGAATCTCATCATGGTAAATTAATTTTTGGTAAAATTAACGGACAAAACATTGTTGCAATGCAAGGTAGATTCCATTACTACGAAGGTTACACGATGCAACAAATTACTTATCCTGTTCGTGTGATGAAATTTCTTGGCGTAAGCACTCTAGTTGTTTCAAATGCGTGTGGCGGAATGAATCCGGATTACCGCAAAGGCGATTTGATGCTAATGACTGATCATATAAATCTGCTTGGTGATAATCCGCTAATTGGAAAAAACGAGGATGAACTTGGTCCAAGATTTCCGGATATGAGTGAACCTTATTCACTTGATTTGATCAAACTTGCTGAAGAAGTTGCAAAAGAAAATAATATAAAAGTTCATAAGGGTGTTTACGTTGCAGTTCCAGGACCAAATCTTGAAACAAAAGCCGAGTATAAATTTCTGCGGGAGATTGGTGCTGATGTAGTTGGAATGTCAACAATTCCGGAAAACATAATTGCAAATCATATGGGAATGAAAGTATTGGGAATGAGCATCATTACAGATGAATGTTTTCCTGAAACTCTTAAGCCTGTAAATATGGAAGAAATAGTTGCTGCTGCAATGAAAGCAGAACCGAAAATGACGTTAATAATGAAAGAAGTAATTAAGAGAATATAATGGCATTCTCACCTAAAAGAGTTTTGGTTAATTACGGCGCAGCAATTTTGCTTGCGGTGTTTTTATTTTTCTCAAATTTTTTAAACACAAACCTGTTTGATTTTGGTCAGTTAAACTTTGCTGTATGGTTTGTGCTTTCAATTTTTAGTTTCAGCTGCGGATGGTTTATCAATCGTATTTTAGGATGGCAGCGCGGCGGCAAGATTGTCTTTGCAATAATAATTGCAATTACAATTGTTAGTTTGTTTATCATAATCTTTTTTAACGAATATTTTTCAGCTTCACAGTTGATAACCGAGAATATTATTCTTTACAGCTTAAGAAACATTATGCTTGGTGCAATGGGATTTTTCGGAATGGCTTTACAAGAAGTTTTGGGCAGTGAACGTGAAAGTACTATCCTTAAAGAAAAGATTAAAGTTTATGAACAAACAATGATGGATGCAAAAAGAGAAGCTGAATTAACATTAAGAGAAGCCAAAGTTGCATCTCAAAAATTAATTAATGATGCAGAACTTCATGCAAAGAATACAATTTTGAAAAAAGAGAGAATTGAAAAAGAACTTAAAGAGTTCATTCATACCGAAAGAGAATTAATTAAAAAATACGAAGAATTATAGTCCACTTACACACTACAGTAATTTAAAATGTTTAAGCAGAATTTAGAAAAAATAGGTTATCCTCAGTTAGAACAAGAAATATTAAAGTTCTGGCAAGCTAATAAAATATTTGAAAAAAGTATTTCAACTCGTGATGAAGATAAATCATGGACATTCTATGAAGGCCCGCCGACGGCTAATGGAAAGCCCGGCATTCATCACGTTATGGCAAGAACGTTAAAAGATCTAGTTTGCCGTTACAAAACTATACAGGGTTATCGTGTTAACAGAAAAGCCGGCTGGGATACACATGGTTTGCCGGTTGAAATTGAAGTTGAAAAGGCTCTTGGTATAAAACATAAAAGTGAAGTGCTTGATTACGGCGTTGAAAAGTATAATCAAAAATGCCGCGAATCTGTTTTTACTTATCTTGATCTTTGGGAAAAGATGACAACCCGAATGGGTTACTGGATAGATTTAAAATCTGCTTACATAACTCTTGATAATAATTATATTGAATCCGTATGGTGGGCGCTTAAAACTTTATTCGATAAAGGACTTATTTATAAAGATTATAAGATTGTTCCGCAGGATCCAAAATCAGAAACTGTATTGTCATCACACGAACTTGCATTAGGATACCGCGAAACAAAAGATCCATCTGTTTATGTTTTATTTAAACTCGTTATTGCTGATGAACATTTTCTTGTTTGGACGACAACTCCCTGGACTTTAATTTCCAATGTTGCATTGGCTGTTGGTTCTGATATTGATTACGTGAAAATCAAAACAGAATATGTAACAATGATTCTTGCAAAAGAAAGATTATCTGTAATCGATAAAGAATATGAAATTCTTGCTGAGATGAAGGGTAGCCAACTTGCAGGAATTGAATACGAACAGTTAATGGAATATTGTTCTGTTGAT
>JBATOT010000130.1:0-20116 GCA_049291095.1 Ignavibacteriaceae bacterium
TACCCCCTCAAGATAGCGTGTCTACCAATTTCACCACTTCCGCAAATTTGAGGTGTCAAATTATACTTACTGATTTAGAAAATCAACACTTTATTTGTCGCTTATTGCTTAAAAATCATTTTTGAGGATGCTTTTTCCCATCCATCAGTACTCTTCTTATCTCATCTTTGAATTTTTTCTCAAAGACAACATACTTACAAACTTGTTCTTTTGAGAATATATCATTTAGTGATGAAATAAAATGCTGACGTTTTTGTTCAATGTTTAGTCTATTCAGCATCAATTCATTTAGAAACTCTGTTTGCCTGGATTCATTACTATTATCTCTTGAGTTAAAAGTATTTTCAAGCTCAATAATAATTTCTTCATTACGATTTTCTAAGATTTCAATTTCTTTCTTAAGATCATTTCTTCGTGAGAAAAATCTGACAGAAGTTTCTTCATTCATATCAAGTGATTCAATTAATTTAATTTTTTCCAGCTGCTCAAGTTTATTTTTGTTTTTTAAGATTTTATCTTTCATTTTTTGTGGATAAACTAAGCCTGTTAAAAACATTAGGACAATAATGCTGAATAAACAATTTTTCATTTTAACCTCTTATAAAATTTCTTTTTCTAGTAATTGTGAGTACAGCTGATCAACTTCATCATCAGTTAACAGATTTTCAACATCATTAATTTCATAATCTGATGTTAATGAGGAACTACTTTCAATATTTATAAAATCACTTACTGTTGAATACAATGATTTAGAATAAATGGAATCAATTGTCTGTGAGTTTTCTTCAGACAAAATTTTACTTACTTCTGACGACAAATCATAACTATCAAATACTACATTAACTTCTTCTTCATTCAGGCCTACTAATATTTCGTAAACACTTTTATCATTCGCTGTAAGAAGTTGAGAAGTAATTAAATATCCAACTGTAAACATTGCAAATAAAATAAATGCATATTTATACTTTTGCGATTTATCAACTCTTATTTTCCGAGCTTGCTTAGATTTAAAATTTAATAAAATTGATTGTCTATAACTTTCACTTAATTGAATACTTTTGGTTTCATTCACAAGATCCAGTATTTCGTTAAAGTTCTCAGAGAATGAATCTCGTGAAAATTTTAAGTCATCTTTTTTATTGTTAGTTTTCATTTTTTATAAGTTCCTTAATTTTACCTAAAGCATGAAAGTGGTTAGCTTTCAATGCTCCAACTGATTTACCTGTTATTTGCGAAATTTCATTGTAACTCAAGTCGTCATAATTTCGCATAATAAAAACTTCTCTTTGCTTAATTGGAAGTTTTTGTATTGCCTTTTCGATGATCTCTAATTTCCTTTTATCTTCAATATTTTCAATAACATCTTCGTCATAAATTTTAGAGTCACTTATATCATCCAGACTAAAAAAATTTTTTAAACTCCTTTTTCTTAAATAATTAATGCTACGTGTATTTGTAACTGCATAAATCCAAGTATATAGTGAAGATTCAAACTTAAATGTTTTTAGTTTATTAAAAAGAACAATTAGAACTTCTTGAACAATTTCATCGGCATCAAGATGGTTACCGGTCATTCTTCTTGCATGCCAATAAATCTTGTCCTGGTATTTTATAACTAACCGATTAAAAGCGGATTCATTACCATCCATAAAACTCTTTATCAGTTCAAATTCGCTATTCAATTCGGTCATAATATTAATATTATTTGGGTTTAGACAAATCTTAGTTATAAAAAGTTTAATTCTTTTACTTTAAACCTAAAGTAATTTATAGTTGTCAAAAGAACAAAATCAATAAAATATTTTAGAAATCTTAGAAAGGAATAAATAGATGAAAAACATCATTATAGCCGCTGTTATAATTTTTGCATTAACAACAACCAGTCAGGAAATGTTTTCGCAAAAACGAGATCACCGAAATGGCAAAGAGTTCAGGTTGGAACAAATAGAAAAATTAAATCTGACAGTAGAACAGAAGAGTAAACTAGAAAGTTTAAGACACAATCATGAAGTTGCTTTAATTAAACTTAATGCTGATCTCGATTTAAAAGAATTGGAAATGAAAAAACTGAAATCCAATGAGAGTATTTATAGAAATGAAATGATCAACTTAACAAAAGAAATTAGTTTGATTAAAAATGAAATTGCACTTGCAAGAACACACCATCAAATGGATGTTTATGATAATTTAGATGTAAATCAAAGAAAAATCTGGATGGACATGCAGAAAAGAATGGGAGATAAGAAAAGTAAAATGAAGGAAAAAGTTAATCATAGAATTCATGAAAGAAGAGAATAATAGAAAATAAAAAGCCGGTTAACCGGCTTTTTTTATAAATCACCTTCAATGGGACGAATAACTAACTCTTCAGTAACTAAATTTTCTTTTTGTAAGAAAGCCCAAACTAAAAGCCTCGCGATATCTTCGCTTGACATCATTCTTTCGGAATATTCATCACGAATTTCCTTAGTCCAGATATTAGTTGCAGTAGCACCAGGAATAACATTTATAACTTTGATGTTGTATTTTCTAACTTCTTCACGCAATGAATTTGTATAACCCAAAAGACCCATTTTAGAAGCTGAATAAGCTGAACTTTTAGTAAATGTTTTTTTGGTTACAACCGAAAGAATATTAATTATTGTACCACCACCATTCGAAATCATATGGGGTAACACAGCCTTTATGGTATATATTGATCCTAAAAGATTTGTATTTATTATCTCATTTATCTCATTGATTGAATTATCAGCTGCCAATTTAAAAGAAGTAATTCCAGCATTATTAATTAAACAATCTATTTTTGAATTTAATAATATCTTCTTTACAGTTTGATCAACATTAGTTTGAGAAGCAACATTACAAGGAAAAACTCCAACTGATAAGTTTTCAGTGTTAAACTCAGCATTAATCCTTTCAAGTTCACTAGCTCTCCTACCAGATACAAATACTTTTGCACCAGTTTTAACAAATTCTATTGCTGCTGATTTTCCAATTCCTGAGCTTGCTCCTGTAATCCATACACCAGGTTGTTCTCTTTTCATAAATTTTTTGAAGCAATAAGATTTAAAAATTCAGATCTAGTTCTTGCATCATCTTTAAATACACCGTGCATTGCACTTGAAGTAGCTGAAGAATTTTGTTTTTCAACTCCACGCATCATCATACACATATGATTTGCTTCTGAAACAACTGCAACACCAATTGGTTGAAGATATTTATCAATAGTATCAGCAATTTGCTGCGTCATTCTTTCCTGAACTTGAAGTCGTCTTGCAAACACTTCTACAATTCTTGGAATTTTACTTAAGCCAACAATTTTCCCATCCGGAATGTAAGCCACATGTACTTTGCCATAGAAAGGCAGCATATGATGTTCACACATACTGTAAAAATCAATGTTCTTTACTAGGACCATTTCATCATACTTCTCATTAAAAATCGCGTTGTTCAAAACTTCCTGAATATCCTGTTTATAGCCTTTAGTAAGGAACTCATAAGCTTCGGCTACGCGTTTTGGAGTGCTTAATAAACCTTCTCGATCAGGATCTTCACCTATTTCAAACAATAAATTTTTTATAAGTTCTTTTGTTTTATTCTTATCCAAATTATTCTCCACGATATTCAAAATAATTATTTTCTGTTTCGTAAAGCTTTACGGAGTAGAGTTTTCCAGCTGGAATTTTGTCATTTAATTGATTCCAGATAGCAACAATAATATTTTCCGAAGTAGGATTTAACCCTTTCATAAAATCAGTATCTAGGTTAAGATTTTTATGATCTACTTTACTTATGATATGCTCAATTATTATTTCTTTTAATTTTTTTAAATCAAGCACAAAACCAGTATCCGGATTTATGTTTCCGGCAACAACAACCTCTAAAGTATAGTTATGTCCATGCCAATTTGGATTGCTACATTTACCAAACAGGTCAAAATTTTCCTCATCACTTAAACCAGGTTTAAATAATCGATGTGCGGCAGCAAAAGTTTCTCTTCTTGTAAGATAAATCATTTTAATCTTTTAAAGCATCTATAACTTCATTATTGTGTCCATCAACTTTTACTTTGCTAAAAATCTTTTTGATTTTACCTTTTTCATCAATTATAAAAGTTGTGCGTTCAACTCCCATATATTTTCTGCCATACATACTTTTCTCCTTCCAAACTCCATACTTTTCAACAATTTTCTTTTCTTCATCAGCAAGCAGATCAAATTTGAGTTTATACTTTTCAGAAAACTTTTTATGTGATTTTACTGAATCAGGACTAACACCTAAAATTATTGCATCTACTTTTGAAAATTTTGGGAGATCATCATTAAAACTACATGCTTCTTTTGTACAGCCTGAAGTATCATCCTTAGGATAGAAATACAACACAACTTTTTTTCCTAATAAATCTTTTAATAATATTTTCTTTTCGTCTTGATTTAATAACGTAAAATCAGGAGCTTTTTTACCAACTTCTAACATTAACATTTCTCCATTCTAAATTTTAAGCTAGTATTTTTTTTATTGCTTCAAAATTTGGTTGGCCACCCACATTAGCAAGAATTTCAGAATATTTAATTTGTCCATTTGTATCAACTACGAATACAGCACGCTTTGCAGTATTGAGATAATCAAATTTACCCGGTACAAAAACGTCTAAAACTACATCATAATCTTTAATAACTTTTTTATTAAAATCACTTAGTAATGGGAAATTATAACTATTTTTTTCATGAAACATTTTTAAAGCGAAATGAGTATCAACACTAATTCCCAAAAGTTGAGCTTTTAAAATCTCATACTCTTTTAGTTCATCTCTAAAAGTACACATCTCTGTGGTACAAGCACCAGTATTTGCAGCCGGAAAAAAAAGAATAACAACATTTTTACCGTTAAATGAGCTTAATGCAACTGCTTCACCATCTTGATTAAAAAGTGTAAAATCCGGTGCTTTATCTCCAATTTTTAAGGCCATCGTAAACTCCTTTTTTGATTTAATTATTTAATATGGAATGTTTTAGTTTTTCTATTTCAAGTTAGCCAAATCGTATAGCAGATTCAAGAAATAGAAACACCTGTTGATGAAGATAACAAGTTTGGATTTTAAAAGTTCAAATTGAGGTTAAACAAGTCCAACTTTTTTCGTCCAATCTTTAAATCCTTGTTCAAGTTGTTCAAATGATTCAATTGCAAACAAAATCGGTTGAAGATGCCAGACATCATAATCCTGCTTTATAATGTTTTCAGGAATAAATTCTTTCACTTCTACTTTATCTGATAATGCATTTTGAACTTCATTTAATGATGACAAAATTCCTGCCCCATAAATTCTCATACCAGCTGGATTTCTAATTAGACCAAATTCAACAGTAAACCAATGAAGAGTTTCAAGATATTTTCGGTTCATTCCTTCAGCATTAAGTGCAGCTTCTCCAAACATTTGATAAAAAGAAGCAAAGCTTTTATTTGTTAACAAAGGCATATGTCCAAACATATCATGAAATAAATCGGGTGCGGGCGTATAATCAAGTTCCTCTTTTCTTCTTATGTAATCTGTTGATGGAAAAACTTTTCTTTGTAACATTTCAAAAAAATTCTGTTCATGAATTAATCCAGGAACACGAGCCACTTTCCATCCAGTAGTTTTTAGAAAAATATGACTTAATTCCTTTAAATAAGGGATTTTACTATCGGTAAAATTTAATTTATTAGTTCCTTCTATATATTCATCGCACGCTCTACCCGGCAAAAATTTCATTTGTCTATTATACAAGAATTTCCAATTTGATTGATCTTCATCAGAGTAATTGGGATAAACTATTTCATCATGCTCGGGTACTGAATTCTCCAATCTTTGTGGAATACAGCGAGGATCAATTCCATCTTCAGCAGCTTTTTCATAAGCGGAAATAATTTTTTCTTCATTTTTATTTTGCATTTTGGATTCCTGTTATTCTGATGTAGAAGTTAAAAATTGATTACTTAATATTCAATAAAAATAATTTCAGTAAAAAGTATTTTAAACTATTAAACTGAAATCATATATTTATTCCTAATTATTTAATGATTTGTAGGCTGGTTAAATGAATATAGACAACAATGGGAAATCACAAATTGAGTTCAATCAGTCTTGCGTTATTCCATACAGAATTTCTAACGGCGAATTGGAGTTACTTCTTATTACATCCATAAAAAAACAAAAGTGGATTTTCCCAAAAGGCTATATTGAATTTAATTTGTCTCCGTTTGAATCAGCAAAAAAAGAAGCTTATGAAGAAGCTGGAGTTATAGGAGAAAATGAAACTCTTGAACTTGGAGCTTTTGAATTGAAAAAGAAAAACAGAAGTTCTCATATAAAAGTCTTTTCAATGGAAGTAACAAAGGAACTAAAAGATTATCCGGAAAAAAATTTACGTAAAAGGAAATGGTTTAGTTTAAGCGAAGCTAATGAAACGATTGAAAATGTGGAGATTAAAAACTTCATCTCAAAATTAAAAACGAATATCAAATCATTTAATCAAAATCCTGCTTAATAATTTTACGAACAATATCTGCTGAACTTTCGTAATCAAATCCCCGACTCAACAAAAATGAAATTATTTTTTGCGATATTTTTCTACTGTCTTTTTCGCGAAGTTTAAGTTTTTGAAATTTTTTTTGAGCTAACTCCATCAAAACATCATTATTTTCACTGACCTTAATACTTGATAGAACTTCATCGATTATACTACCAGATACTCCTTTACTAAACAGAGCAGAACGAATTTTATTTGTTCCCCATTTTTTACGACTAAATTTTTCATCAGCAAAGTGAAATGCAAAATTTCTATCATCAATAAATGAATGGATTTTCAACTCATTTAAAATCTTTTTTATAAGTATTTCATCATAAGCTTTTGATTTCAGTTTAATGAATAATTCTTTTTCTGAATGGAACCGCCTCGTAAGGAAAGAAAGTGCACGCTGTTTAATGTGGAATAAAATATTTTGTTCAATAAAAAAATTATAGCGGTCGTCAGGAACTTCATCATCCTTTCTCAGACCGCTACTAAAAAATATATCTTCAGATAAAATTAACTTCTGATCATTATCAAAATAAATTGCAACATTTTTTTCATCTTTACGTACAACTCTGATTATTTTCATCGGTTAATTTTAATCTACTTTTATTTTTTTTTCCCTTTTGGCTTTTCTTCAGTTTTTTCTTCTGAAACTTGTTCAGATTTAAATCCGGGTAAACCTAGTTTAGTTTTTATTTCAATTTCAATTTTTTTATACATATCAGGAAATTCAATTAGTTTTTGCCTGAATTGTTCCCTGCCTTGAATCCTATCTTCTCCATATGTAAACCAAGCACCACCTTTTTTAATTATACCTAATTCTGTAGCCATATCAATAACATCACCCGTTTTACTAATTCCTTCGTTGTATAAAATATCAAATTCAGTTTGCTTAAATGGTGGAGCAACTTTGCTCTTAACAATTTTTACTTTTGTACGATTACCAATAACATCTTCACCATCTTTTATAGCAGCAATCCTTCTGATATCAATTCTAACAGAAGCATAAAATTTAAGAGCATTTCCGCCTGTTGTTGTTTCAGGGTTGCCAAACATAACACCAATTTTACTTCTTAACTGATTAATAAATACAACACAGGTTTTAGATTTGGAAATTGCGCCAGTTAATTTCCTTAATGCTTGAGACATAAGTCTGGCCTGCACCGCCATTGTCGCATCACCCATTTCACCTTCTATTTCAGAACGAGGGACGAGTGCTGCAACCGAATCTATCACAATAATATCTAAAGCGTTACTACGCACTAATGTATCTGTAATTTCCAAAGCTTGCTCACCAAAATCTGGTTGTGATATCAAAAGATTTGCAGTATCAACTCCTAATCTTTTTGCATAATTAACATCTAAAGCATGTTCAGCATCAATAAAAGCTGCAAGTCCGCCCATCTTTTGAGCTTCTGCAATGATGTGAAGGCATAATGTAGTTTTACCGCTGGATTCAGGTCCATAAATTTCAACTATTCGTCCGCGGGGTATTCCACCAATTCCAAGAGCAATATCAAGTGATAAAGCACCAGTTGGAATTGCTTCAATGTCATTCACAATCCCGTCACCAAGCTTCATTATCGCACCTTTACCATAAGTCTTTTCAATGCCTGCAATTGCATCATCGATAATTTTTAATTTTTGTTCTCTATCAGAAGCCATCATTTCTCCAATTCTTTAAGTTTATAATTTTTAATTGCAAAATATTTAGAGCCATTTTGGTTTAATTCACTTTTATACAATGTAATTGAATTAGCAGTAAAATGTATAGGTTCAAAAGTAAAATTTTTGAAACTGTTTACAAAGTCTGTAACAGGATCATTTTTGATTCTTAACAATGTTATATGAGGGTTAAATATTTTTTGATCTAACGGTATAGAAAATTTTTCAAGATTCTTATTGATTTTATCAGCAATGTATTTTAATGAGTCATCAATCTTTAATCTAGCACAAAGAATTACTGGTTTTTTATCACGATAAAAAAAATCAAATTTGGTAATTGTACAACCAATTTCTTCATATTTTTCTAGAAAAATCAAGTCATTAATAATTTTTTCATTAATTTCAGATGAAACATCGCCAATAAATTTTATAGTTAAATGTAATTTCTCATAAGGCTCCCAATTTAGATTATTAAAGTCCCAAACTGATTGACGAATTTTAATCAAACGATCAATTATCTCATTAGGTAAGTTTAATGAAATAAAGAGTCTATTCATCAAATGAAATACCTAATAAACTTCTGCGAATCATTTCAAGTGCAGCCTGAGATGCACGATTTTTATTTAACACACGATTCTCACCAAACTGAAATCTTTTGGCAGTACAAACCTTTTCATCGCAGTACCCAATATAAACGGTTCCAACTGGTTTATCAGTCACACCACCAGTTGGACCCATAATACCAGTTAAAGAAATTCCAATATCTGCCCCACTGATTGATTTAATTCCTTCAGCCATTTGCATTGCTACTTCGGATGAAACTGCACCTTTTTCAGCCATAACATCTTCATCAACTTTAAGTAGCTCAACTTTAGCAGCATTACTATATGTAACAACTCCACGTTCAAAATACTTACTGCTGCCATTAATGTTGGTTATACGATCAGCTAAACCTCCGCCAGTGCAAGATTCAGCAGTCGCAATTCTAAATTCTCTTTCTTTTAATAATCTGCCGACAACTTCTTCCAAAGATTCATCGCCTCGACCATATATATATCTACCAATTTTACTTCTAATTTTTTGCTCGATTTCTAAAAGCTTATTACTTGCCGTGTCCTCTTCATTACCTTTTATAGTTACTCTTAATCTAACCCCATATTGATTTGGCAAAAATGCCAATTCAGCGCCATCTAAAAGTTCATCAATGTTTCCTATTCTCTCAGCTATAATTGATTCTGGTAAACCTGTAGTTTGAAGAGTTACTTTTTTGATAAACTCTTTAGGTTCTCCAATTTTTTCAATTAATTTTGGAATAACGTTGTTATGCATCATTGCTTTCATCTCATATGGAACTCCTGGCAAAACAATATATATTTTTTTATCATTTTCTATCCAATAACCAGGTGCAGTTCCATTTTCATTTCGTATAACATCAGCAATTTTGGGAACCATTGCTTGATCTTCGTGCCCTTTTTTTAGTTGTCTCCCTCTTCTTTCTAACATACTTTTAATATCTTCCAAAACTTCACCATTATGCTGAAGTTCTGTATCAAAATATTGTAAAACAGCACTTCTCGTAACATCATCGTGAGTTGGACCAAGCCCACCAGTGCAAATAATAATATCAGCTTTAGATGATGCATATTGTAGTTCATCAAAAATCATTTTGCGGTCATCGCAGATCACAGATGATTTTACTATAGAAATATTATTATCTGAAATTAAACTTCCAATAAATGCAACATTTGTATTTATTGTTTGACCAATTAATAATTCATCACCGATGGAAATAA
This sequence comes from Ignavibacteriaceae bacterium, assembly GCA_049291095.1. GTDB lineage: Bacteria > Bacteroidota > Ignavibacteria > Ignavibacteriales > Ignavibacteriaceae > IGN3. The sequence goes on from JBATOT010000130.1 coordinate 10,013, forward strand.
GATATGCATTCATTTTCAATAAACTCCGAATATGTATAATATAAAGTGCATTATAAGTAAAGTATAAAAACCTGAAATTACGTCATCGGTCATAATCCCTAATCCACCAGAAAGGTTTTCCGAACTTCTAGCTGGAAAAGGTTTAACTATATCAAGGATACGCCAGATTAGGAATGATGTTAAAGTAACTAAAAATGTTTTGGGCAGTGCAACTAAAGCTATCCAAGTACCAACTATTTCATCAACTGTACACTGAGAAGGATCTTTACCATAAATTTTTTCAAATTTTGATGAAACTAGTAATCCATAAAAATAAAGAATCACGATAGCAGGAATTATGATATAAATATTTTCAAACCCAGGAATTAAATAGATTAATATTGCAGCAAAACTACCAAATGTTCCTGATGCAATTGGTATATATCCAGTATAAAAACCCGATCCAACAATTTTTTCAAACGAGTTTATTTGTTTCATTAAAAAGTTTTTCTATCAGATGTTTATTTTTAATAAGATAAGTTACCCCAGAATGAACTGTGATGATAGTTATAATAAGCATTGTTATATATATAAATTTTTCATTACTCAAATATGTAAACAATGATTCATTACCTATTAAAATTTCCTTCGTATGTAGCCCTACATATAATAACAACAAATAATAAAGAAATATCATCTGCAAAAGTGTTTTCCATTTTGCATAATAGCTTGTAACAAAATTATAGCCTCTACCCTCAGCATATATCCTTAAGAGAGTAACAACCAAATCGCGAAAAATAACCAGAATGACCATCCATAATGGTATTAATCCAACAAGTACGAACCCAATAAAAGCTGTTGAAGTTAAAATTTTATCTGCAAGAGGATCCCAAAATTTCCCCCAATCTGTTATATAGTTAAACTTTCTAGCTAACCATCCATCATACCAATCAGTTAATGCTGCAACCAGAAATATTGCAAGTGATATTTGAATTTTTATTGGATCACTGGATAGAAAAAAAAATAAAAAGATGGGAGTTAGAATTATCCTAAGAATTGTAAGTTGATTTGGTAAAGTCATTTTAGACTACCGTTTTCTCAGAAAATAATTTTAAAAACTTGTATTCATAAATACCAGAATTGTGTCCGTCTTTCCAAGTAATTTGTATTGCGTAATTACCGACTTGACTAATAGCTCTTACAATAATTTGATTTTCAGCAAACAAGGGAATGTACATTTTACTTTGCTTTTCACGTTCAGCCAGACACGTTGCACAAGGACATCTTTTTCGTAATTCTCTTAGATTTAAATAAGATTCACTTTTATCATCCCATAGTAGGTATAATTCTTTGTTATCAATTATCTTAATTTTAATCGGAAGCATTTAACTAATTCTTTCACCTGTTAATCTCTCCAATGCTTCAAGATACTTTTCACTGGTACTTTCAATAATTTCTTCCGGTAAATTAGGCGGAGGTGGTTGCTTATTAAACTTGATTGAGACAAGATAGTCTCTAACATATTGTTTGTCAAAGCTTTCTTGAGATTTACCTTTTTCATACTTATCCAATGGCCAAAATCTTGATGAGTCAGGTGTTAATAATTCATCGACTAAAATTATTTCTTCGCCCACTTTCCCAAACTCCATTTTTGTATCAGCAATAATAATTCCTTTACTTAAAGCAAACTCAACTGCATTTTTATAAATATCAATAGTCTTTCTTTTCATAAATTCTATTGTATCACTGCCCGCAATTTCTTTAGCAATTTCTTCAGAAATATTTTCATCGTGTAACCCAATTTCTGCTTTTGTTGCTGGAGTAAAAATCGGCTCGGAAAATTTTTCTGATTCAATCATACCAGCGGGTAGTTTTATACCACAGACTTCTCCAGTTTTTTGGTAATCAACCCAGCCAGAACCAGTTATATAACCACGCACAACACTTTCAATCTTCACTACATCAGCTTTTTGAACAAGCATACTTCTGCCTTCTAAATCATCAGCATATTCCATACAAATAGACGGAAATTTATTTACATCTGTAGTTACAAGATGATTTCTAATAATGTCCTTTGAGTAATTAAACCAAAACTCTGAAATTTTTGTAAGCACTTTACCTTTAAAGGGAATTCCTTGTCCCATAATGACGTCAAATGCAGAGAGTCTATCCGTAGATACAATCAAAAAATATTCTCCGAGATCATAAATATCTCTTACTTTACCGCTTTTAACAAAATTAAGTTTTGGAAAATTTGACTTGAGTATAACTTTTTCTTTCATGTTAAACCAATATTAATTGATAGATAAATATATGGAGGGAATAAGAAGATATCAATTAGTTATAGAGTATTTCTGAGGTTATACTACATTTATGAGTTCAATTTAAGTAAAGTCATGCTGCAATATTCTGAATAATGAAAAATCAACTTAATTATCGCGACTACTCTTAAATATTCTTTCAAAAATTGTCATACTAAAAGAGGATTTATCCGATATCATTACCGAATCTTCAAAATTCTTCACTATTTTATAATCCTTAACAAGATTTGTTGAACTATAGAATTCACTGATATTTTTATCACGCAGAACCAGATAATCAGGTTTTACTAAATCAATTTTTTTATACACCGAAATTGAATTGTAAGGAAGACGATTAATTTTTAAAAATATAGGGCTGATAAGTGCAATATCATCATATATATATCTATTTGAATAATATCCTATAATTCCTATAGGTTCCAAAAAAACGGTTGAGTTTATTGGTGTCGATTCATTAAGAAACATTCCAATTGGTTTTCTTACAGTTTGTTCATATTTATATTCCTTATTCATCTGATTTAATTTTGATATTAGATTTATAGCGGAAAATAAAATGATAAAAATAAAAAGAGCTGTACTCAATAACTTCTGAAACTTAAAGAAATAGTCTGAAAGTATATTGAAGATAAAAATAATCCCAATTCCTGAAACAGTTATGAAAACAAATAATGGAGGAACTAGATACCAACCATGAATAAGTGTCTTTGATACTATCAAAGCAAGAAAATAGATAAAGAACCAAACTATCATTGGGAGAAGTCTAATGTTTTTTCTAAACACAACAAAAATTCCAATAAAAAATAGAATAGTAATAATAGAAGACGAGTAATTTCCCGATAAAAAGAACTTTGAAAATACGATATTAAGATTTGGCATCATTGAAGGGCTATGTCCCGAATACAAAATTAGTTTTGCGAGCATAGAATTTGGTAGGAAATTGCCAAAATAAATTTGTAAAAATGAAATCCAAGCTACAAAGAGCATTATTGGCATAATAAGTGTGCTAAAAGCAGAAATTTTTTTTTCTTTAATCGCAAATAAAATTATAATAAGGACAACACTTAATCCGTCAATTCTAGTTATTGCACTTAAGAAGGCAAAGAGAAATGCTAATAAATATTTGCTTTTATAAAGGCTATAAAATGAAGCTACTATTAACATTCCAAAGAATGCAGTTTCCATACCTTGAACAGACCAACTTATATTAGAGGGAGAAAAAACAAAAAGTAATGAAACTAAGGCCGCAATTGTATTATTCGAGTAATCCTTTATAAATTTATAAACAAATAGTGATGTAATACTTTCGGAAATCAAGTTTATGGTCAAAGAGGAAATAATGCACGAAATTCCAAAATATTTAAAAAAAGCAAGTATTATTGCAAAAAACGGCGTTGTTGTTCCATATACCTTTTCACCTATATTGTAAACAAGACCAAATCCATTTGCCAAGTTTTCAGAATACCTAAAAGTAATAAAAGCATCCTCATAAGTATGCGGAATAAAATAATAAACAATGGATCTAATAGAAATTGTAAGAAATGGTATAAATATTAAAAACTTATCCTTTTGAATAAATTGAATCAATCTATTTAACATCCTCAACCTTATCCGCAATTTGGAGAATTCAATTTAACAGTATATTTGGTGAAGTAGAACAATAAGTAAAGTTTCTAATATGTGGGCAGGGACGGAATTGAACCGCCGACACAAGGATTTTCAGTCCTTTGCTCTACCGACTGAGCTACCTGCCCTTCAAAATTTAGTGCGTAAAAATATGGAAATTCTGCAAAATCACAAACAGATAATAAAAATAAATTAGACTATTCTACTGTAACGCTTTTTGCAAGATTTCTTGGCTGGTCCACATTCAATCCTTTTTTAACAGCAATATGATATGCTAATAATTGTAAAGGAATGACTGTTAGAATTGGCATTAACATTCTTATGGTGTGGGGAATTTTTATAGAAAAATCAACTAGTTGATCGATATCATTATCGTCTTCATTTGCTATAGCAATCGTTCTTCCACCTCTGGCTTTAACTTCTTGAATGTTACTTAGTATTTTTTCGTACGTTGAATCTTTTGGGGCAATAAATACAACAGGCATATTTTCATCAATAAGCGCTATTGGTCCATGCTTCATCTCTGCTGCAGGATATCCTTCAGCATGTATGTATGATATTTCTTTTAATTTAAGTGCTCCTTCTAAAGCAACCGGGAAATTATATCCACGTCCCAAGTATAAAAAGTTGGTTGCATCTTTAAATTCTTCTGCTATTTTTTCAATTTCATCATTCAGTTTTAAAATTTTCTCAACCTTATCAGGTATAGAAATTAGTTCATCAGCAATCTGTTTTCCATCTGTACGACTTAAACTTTTTCGACGAGCAATTAAGAGAGTTATTAATGCAAACACAGTTAATTGAGATGTAAATGCTTTAGTAGATGCAACACCAATTTCCGGACCAGCATGAGTATAAACTCCAGCGATAGTCTCACGAGCGATAGAACTTCCCACAGCATTACATATACCCAAAACTAAAGCACCCTTCATTTTAGCTTCTCTTAAGGCAGCTAATGTATCAGCTGTTTCACCGCTTTGAGAGATAAAAAAGATTGCATCATCTTTTTCAATTATTGGATTTCTATATCTAAATTCTGAAGCGTACTCAACTTCAGTTGGAATTCTACAAAATTGCTCGAACATATACTCACCAACTAATCCAGCATGCCAAGATGTACCACAAGCTGTAATAATAATCCTTTTACAATTAGATAATTTATCAGCTACATCTGCAAGACCGCCTAAAACAATATCCCCATCACTCTGTATTATTCTACCTCTAATGGAATTTCTTAGCGACTCTGGTTGTTCCATAATTTCTTTTAACATGAAATGAGGATATCCCCCTCTATCTATTTCTTCCAAAGTCATAGATATTTCGTGGACTTCTTTTTCTATTTCATTATCATAAATTGTTTTAGCCGTAAATTCATCTTTTTTAATTACTGCAATCTCGCCATCTTCTAAATATATGATCTGTTTTGTATGAGCTATTATTGCAGATACATCAGAGGCTAGAAAATTTTCATTTTCACCAATCCCAACAACCAAAGGAGACCCTTTTCTAGCAGCGATTATTTTGTCTGGTTCTTTAGATGAAATAACTGCCAATCCATAAGTACCTTCCACTTCATGTAATGCAAGTTGTACAGATTTTGTAAGGCTATGACCTCGTTTAGTAAAACTATCTATGAGATGAACTAAAACCTCGGAATCAGTATCACTTTTGAATTGATAACCAAATCCCATTAATCCCTTTTTAAGAACTTGATAATTTTCAATAATTCCGTTATGGATGAGGAAAATAGAATCATCTGAGTTTGAGTGCGGGTGAGCATTTTCCTCGTTTGGTACCCCGTGCGTAGCCCATCTAGTATGTCCAAGTCCAATACTGGAATTTAATTCAAGATTTTCAATTTTGTCTTCTAAAAGAGAAACTTTTCCTTTATTCTTAACAATTATCGAGTTTCCTTTATCAACTATTCCTATTCCAGCTGAATCATAACCACGATACTCCAATCTTTTTAATCCATTAATTAAAACCGGGATACAATTTCTTGTCCCAACATAACCTACAATTCCACACATTTATAAAAACTCCTGGATATTTTAAATAAAAATTGATGATTAAACTATTTAACTTTTGCAAGTTTTTGCGTAATAGTTTTCACTTCATCACCATGTTTTGAAATAATTTTATAGAAATAAAGTCCGTTAGCAATTTCATCTCCATCTTCATCTTTGCCATCCCAATATATTTTATTGAAACCAATTTGAAGTGAAGCTGATGGAAGAATTATCTCTCTTATCAATCTTCCTGCCACTGTAAATATTTTAATTTTTAGTTCTTCTGGTGGAATTATGCCTCGTAATTCAAATGTAAAATGGGTGTTGTCCGAAAATGGATTTGGATAATTATAAACTTGTAACAAATCGGGATTGTTGTAAACATTAAATACAGATCGAGATGAAGTAGAATCAAAAAAGTTTCCGGAAGCATCCTTAGCTAAAACTTCAAGAACATGTCTTCCATCTTCAAGTTTTGGTGTCCACGTTATTACCGCTCGTGAATTAGGATAAGGTGTATAATTATAGGTAATATCAGGTCCAGGAACAGTTAAAACTTTTGGAATATTATTATAAGTGTGAACGATAGTAAAATAAGTACTGTCAAGCGGCAATGGACTGTCGTCTTCAAGAGTAATAATCACTTCTGGTTCAGAAGAAATAATGTCACCATTAATAATTTCTCTTCCATCAAATGTAATGTTAAAAAGTGGATTTGCCGAATCTCTGATTACATAGAATAAATTATTAATCTGATTATTGAAAGTATAATATTCGTCAATAGGAGATGAAACAACCACTTTAACATCGATTGGGGAAACTGGTGCAGTATACAGTAAATTATCAGTAATAATTGTTTTGACACTTGTTGAGAACGTATCATTAGGAACACTAATGTAGGTTGTATAAAAAACTGTATCAGTTAAATTATTAGAAAATTCTAATTTTAAACTATCCGCAGTTATATATCCAAAATTATTAACTTTCAGGTTCATATCTAAAGAAATGCCTTGTAATACAGAATCAGGGATGAAAGATAAATTCTTTGGAATAATAGAAATCTCTGGTAGATATTCATAATTTACTTTTAGTGAATTAAATTTCATTGGTTCTCCCGAACCAAAAGATGAATCTGCAAAATCAAATTTGAGTTTGATGTAGTTGTACTGTTTAGCATTGATATTATCGATGTTCAAGTTTGACTGAATCAGTGAGTCAAGTGTAACCCAACTTCCATTGCTTTTGTTCTTGCCGAGCAGATACCCTTTATAAATGCCATTGGAGTTTGTTTGATCTATATTAAACTCAAGATTATTCCACTTTGAAGCTGGTCCAATATCTTGAGAACTTATTTGCCCGTTTGCCTCGATGTAGCTTCCTCTATATTTAAAGAATGCAGGAACATACAGTGTAGTACCTGGTCTGAAAGTATTAAAATAAACTAAATCATTCTGATGATCATACGCAATTGTATAGTAATCTTTTAGTTGTGGGGCATATATCCATTCCTCCTCAAATTTGCCATCTTCCAGCCTATACCTACGAAGCGCTCTTGCCCTTATATTTTCATAGGTGATGATGTACCCTTGACTAACAATAAAGCTTGCAACCAAGGGAGTCGTAAATCCACTAAGAATAAGATCCTCTCCCACTATATTCCAATTATTCTGTGGGTCAAATTTTCTTAACACAAATTTATCGGGATAATTCCAGGTACCGATACCTAAATTATATACATATTGTCCATCCGAAAAAAGATAAACACCGCCAATTTGAGTACTTTTAGTTATAGAAACTAAAAGGCTATCTGGTATTATAACTTGGGTCGTATCACCATTTTGAATGTTCACCTTGCATAACATATTAGTTGAGCCTGTACAACAATAAAGATAGTCATCATGAAGCATTAAATTTCCATAAATGTAACCTTCAAAATTGGGGATAGTACCATAATTTTCACCAGAATTAGTTCCATTAAGCCCTGTTCCAATTTTATAAATTTTTGATCTATTCCAATTATTAAAAGGCGGCAAAGTACCAAAATAAAAATATGAACCATCAGTTGTAAAGATTGATGGTTTTGTCTGATCCGGTGGAATGTCAAAATAAATTGAGTCTAACAAAAATTTAGGACTTGGATATGGAGGCTTAAGTTGTGTATTTAAGACCAAACTATTGCTTTCATTTGAATAATTAATATTTGAATTACTAAAGAGATTCAAACCTTGCTTTTGAGCTAAATAACCAGAACCATTTTTATCGGTTATTGTAAAAATTCTTGTACTACTAAAATTTGTATCTACATCATCATATACGATAGCTCGCCAAAAATATTCTCCACTTGCTAAATTACCCGAATTCCATCTCACAATGGCATCTGTATCATTTAAAATAGGTGATTCTGCCAGCAACTGTAAACTATCAAATTGCGGTAAGTTGTTTATTTGAATAAGGTAATTAAAATCACGGTTAAAATAAAATCCAACATCAGAAATCAAAAAATCTATACTATCAACATTGGAAAAATAACCGTTAGCCGGTTTTACTATACTTGGTTCTCCAAAATCAAAAATTGAAAAAGACCTGTTTGCTACATTATCAGAGTAGTCATCTTCAGAAATTCTTTGATTATCATTTACAGAAGCAATCAAAGTTACTAAACCTGATTTTTTGGGAAACCAAGTAAACTCAGTCGAATCGTTTTCACCAAAATTTGGTAAAAGTACAGAACCTATTAATGTTGTGTCTGAAATGATTCGTTCATACAGTTTAACTAATACTGAATCATTAGGAAACGATCTACCGAGATTATCTATTTTAAGCTTTACCGTTACCGAATCATTAACCAAGGGGTTATTTGGTTCAATTGAGATGCTTGAGGGCTTTATAACAAAATCAGGTTTATAAGGTAATGTTAATTCAATAGCCGGATCACCTAGTAATGTTAGTAACGAAATCATACTTCCATAAGCTTGGTTATTTTTTGAGTAATTAATAGCCTTACCAATCACGTAATTTTTATTATTGAAAATGTCTTCAAATAAATCTTGATTAAGATTCGCAGTGGTTGGCCAGAAAGTTACACCAGAACTTCCAAAAAAAGCAATACTTCCCTTATTAGGAATCGAATTAAATATCTCACCAAAAATTTCCTGATTATCAAAATGAGCTGTATAACAAGTTACACTGATAACAAACGGTAACTTATTTCCATTATTTAATTCATATATATCATCATTTGTAAAAACAAGATCCCATTGTAACCCGCCACCATGACCGTAGTAATTAACTATAGTAGCACCATTGTCAATCTCTCTTCTAATATCAGGCCCTTCTCCTTGAAATGGGATATATTCTGGTTTGTTAGGATATCTAAATATTTTAGTGGACCTAATTCCAGATGGTTTGAGATAAGTATTTTCCAAAAGCATATTCCGATCATTAAACTTAAACTGGTTTTCATCATCAGCAGAAAGGCCGGAAGAAAGCAATAAAACATTCTGTTTCCATTCTTTAGAAGCATCAGCAGGATAATTAATAATCTTATCGATAAGAATATTTGCTTCATCCAAAGTTTCGCAAGAGATCCTGCCTAAAGCAATATCAGGAAAAATATCATTTCCAGCAACTGTAACAATTGAATTGTCACTGGGTGCTTGCCCATATATATATGCATGATATGGTGGGGATGGAATATAATTATCCCTACTGGCAGAAAATATTTTTCTATAATCGTAGCTCATATCACCAAGCAGAACAATATACTGTGGTGCTGGTAATTGCCAATTCTCAAATGTATATTTAGCAAAACTAGTAAGTGCTACCGGGTTCATCAATCCATAAGAAAATTCATTATATATCTGGTCAATATCAACAACTTTGGTACGTGGCTCTGAAACACCGTGCAAATTTGAACTGCGATATTCAGCTAATCTTTGTGCTGCTGAAATGAAGTCCCTATGTGTGATAATTATATAGTCAGCTCCATTATTAATATTCCTAAGATCGGATGGTTCATTTTGCACTATAGAATCCGGCAAGGAAAAATAATCATCAGCAACACAATAGTAATCTGTTTGAACCGAAATAGTATCAAAAAAATAAACACTTTTATCAACATCATTGGCTATATAAGGATTTTTGATTAACTCTCCTCTACTAGGAATGTATAC
>JBATOT010000131.1:0-82087 GCA_049291095.1 Ignavibacteriaceae bacterium
TGCGCCTGGTGGTATGCTAAAGTCATCGTAGTGCCCGTTACACTTGCTTCGGAATGAGTATTGCCAACAAAAGGTCCAAAGGTTTCGCAAAGTTTTTCTTCAATTGGTTTATACAATCTTCCGCTGGCAATCCAATCAGCGTAAATTATTATTTTTGTACCAAATGGGGTTTCAAATTCAGTATCGATCCCCACAATATTTTTTCTGAATTTGGAAAAATATATTTCCTGTTCGCTCATTTATTAACCTTAAACTTTCTTGCAGGAAATATAATAATTTAGACTGATGTAAACATCTGATTTTATCAGATATTCTTTTTGATTAAATTACATTATCATTCTCCAATTAAATGTTATGAAAATCATTTTAATATTAATTGTATTCCTGCTTTCTTTTGCTGCTTTTGAATCATTCTGCCAAGTAAAGACTGATGAAATGTTAGCTTTGAAGATCGACTATGTAATTCAAAAAGCCATTGATGAAAAAGCTTTTCCCGGAGCAGTTGTTTTAGTCTGGAAAAATGGGGAAATCATATATGAAAATGCTTTTGGAAATTATACTTATGAAGTTGGTTCACAAAAAGTTTATCCATTTACAATTTATGATTTAGCTTCTCTTACCAAAGTTGTAGCCACAACTACAGCAGCTATGATTTGTTACGATAGAAATTTGTTTTCACTTGATGATAAAGTTGTAAATTACATACCTGAGTTTGCTGTTAATGGAAAAGAAAATATTACCATCAAGCATTTACTTTTACATAATACAGGTTTACCTGCCTGGAAAAAGTTTTATGGAAGAGGATTGATTTCTGAGGATGTAATTAAGGAAATTTATTCTGAAGAGCTTGAATATAAAACCGGAGAAAAGACTGTTTATTCTGATTTAGGAATAATTACTCTTGGTAAGATTATTGAAAAAGTAACTGAGCAATCTTTAGATAAATTTTGTTCAGATAATATTTTTGTTCCACTTAAAATGGAATCAACTTTTTATACTCCAGATGATTTATTAAAACCGTTGTGTGCACCAACAGAAAAAGATGATTATTGGAGAATGAAAATTTTACAAGGAGAAGTTCACGATGAAACTTCTGCAATGCTTGGTGGGGTTGCCGGACACGCTGGATTATTTTCAACTGCGAATGATATTTCTAAACTTATGGCAGTATTGATGAGAAAAGGTAAATATGATGATAAGGAATTTATCAAGCAAAGCACAGTTGAATTATTTACAAAAAGATTTTCAAGTGAAAGTACACGCGCACTTGGTTGGGATACAAAATCAGATTCCGGTTCATCTGCGGGAAAATATTTTTCTAAAAAATCTTTTGGGCATACAGGATATACTGGCACATCAATCTGGGCTGACCCCGAAAGAAATTTATTTGTAATATTTTTAACAAATCGTGTTTATCCTACACGAGATAATACGAAGATATTAAAAGTTAGACCTGAACTTCATAATGCAATAATTAAATGTTTAGATAATCTTGATGATTAAAAGACGGACAGCAAAAAATATATTGTTCAGGTTGCTGTTTACTTTGCAATTGTTGTTTCTGTTTTTACCGATAGCTAAAAGTGATGGAACAATAACTACCACTGTACCACAAAAAATGGATCCCAATAACGTTTTTAGTTTATCTGAAGAAGATAATATCTGGGTTGATAGTGTAGTATCTAAAATGCCTCTTTACGATAAATGTACGCAGATCTTCATGCCTGCTTTTTTTGGTAAAACTCTTAACCAGTCTTCCAAAGAATTTAAGTTTGCTATGGAATTGGTGAAGATTCATGGCATTGGCGGATTTGTTATCTCTACTGGAGAAGTTGAAGAAACTGCATTGATGATAAATAGACTTCAAAAGAATGCAAACATACCATTACTTGTCTCTGGCGATTTTGAACATGGAATTGGAATGCGAATTAAAGCAACAAATACTTTTCCTCATAACATGGCAATAGGATCAACATTCAATTCTTATTTTTCTAGTCAAACAGGCAAAGCAACAGCACTGGAAGCCTTAATGCTTGGGGTGAATTTTAATTTTGCTCCGGTAGCGGATGTAAATAATAATCCAAGAAATCCTGTAATTAATCTTCGATCATTTTCAGAGGATAAAAATCTTGTAACCGAATTTTGTAAGTCATACATAAGTGGATCTTATGAAGCGGGAGTTATTTCGACTGCAAAACATTTCCCTGGTCATGGGAATACTAATATAGATTCTCATAACGAATTACCGGTTATCGGAGGAAGTAAGGAATATCTGATGGCAAATGAAATTAAACCATTTGTTGATTTGATAGCTGAAGGAGTTCAGGCAATAATGATTGGGCATTTAAACGTTCCTGCGTTTGATAAGGATGAAAGATTACCAGCATCACTTTCTTATAACATCATAACAAAATTGCTTAAAGAAAAATTGGGATTTAAAGGACTGATAATTACAGATGCATTGGATATGAAAGCAGTCACAAATTATTTTGATGAAGGGGAATCTTGTGTAAAAGCATTTAATGCAGGTAATGATATTTTATTAATGCCCCCAAATATCAGAGAAGGAATTACTGCAATATATAACGCTGCAAAATCCGGTGAAATCAAAATAGAGAGATTGAATGAAAGTGTTAAAAAAATTCTTTCCGCAAAACGCTGGTTAAAACTTTCTACAGAAAAATATAAGAAAACTGAGATTCCTAAGCGTATAAGATTGGAAGAACATTATGAGCTATCTAATCAAATAGCTGAAAATTCTATTACTGTTGTAAAAGCCAATAGTGATTTATTTCCAATAGATTCAAGTAAATATTTTAAAACTTTTTTAATTGATATTACTAACAGAAAAGAAATGAAGGATGCACATTTTTCTCAAATATTTCATGAAAAATTTTCTGTATACTCTCACGCTATGTTAACTGGTGAATCGGTGAACTCTGATTACAAACTTGCTTTGGAGATAGCCCGTGATTGTGACTTGATTATTGTCCCATCTTATTTTTATATAAGAAACGGATTTAATGGAAAATCAATTTCTGAAGAACAGTACAACTTTTTCCAAAATCTTCTATCACTAAATAAAAAAGTTGTTATAATAAGTTTTGAAAATCCGTATTTACTTTCAAATTTTCCGGATGCTGAGAATTATATTTGCACATACAGCGATTCAAAATCATCTCAACGTGCAGCGCTAAATGTTTTAAGCGGCTCATTGATTGCAAAAGGAAAATTACCCGTATCAATACCAAATACAGAATATAAAGTAGGTTATAAATGGAATTCTGACAGTTAATTAATAAAGGAATGCCAATATGAAAACATTTATCATCATATGTATTTTAATTCTCATAACCTCTTGCAATTCGGATATTGAATCACAACAAAGCTCGATAAAATTACCTGATGGTTTTAAAATCGAGATTTATGCTTCAGAGGTTCCTAATGCGAGATCGATGGTTTTGAGTGAAAGCGGAATTTTATTTGTTGGAACAAGAAGTTCAGGAAATGTATATGCTTTGGTCGATAATGATAAAGATTACAAAGTTGATGAGATGATTACAATTGCTTCTGGTCTCGATATGCCAAATGGAGTTGATTTAAAGGATGGTAATCTTTATGTAGCAGAAGTAAGTCGTATTATAAAATTTGATGATATTGAAAATAATTATCGAAACAGTCCAACTTATTCAGTTGTACGAGATGATTTTCCAACAGATAGAAGTCATGGTTGGAAGTTTATAAAATTTGGTCCGGATGGAAAATTATATGTTCCAGTTGGTGCACCTTGCAATATTTGTTTGAAAGAAAATGAGGACGAACGTTATGCAAGTATTACTCGAATGAATACTGATGGAAGTGATTTTGAAGTATTTGCAAAAGGAATAAGAAATACTGTTGGATTCGATTGGCATCCAGTAACAAATGAACTTTGGTTTACAGATAATGGAAGAGATAACCTTGGTGATAATATTCCACCTGATGAATTGAATTGTGCTTCAACATCAGGATTACATTTTGGTTATCCATTTCTTCATGGTAAAAGCATTCTTGATCCTGAGTTTGGTTCGCAAGGGGATACAAGTTTATACACAAAACCAAAACAAGAACTTGGTCCGCACGTTGCGGCACTTGGAGTTGAGTTTTATACAGGTTCAATGTTTCCCACACAATACAAGAATCAAATTTTTATTGCGTAACATGGCAGCTGGAACAGAAGCCAGAAGATTGGATACAGAATTTCACTTGTTAGATTAAACGGAAATGATGCAGTTAGTTATGAAACATTTGCAGATGGCTGGTTAAATGGAGATAATGTTTCTGGTCGTCCTGTTGATATTGAACTAATGTCCGACGGCTCAATGCTTGTCTCTGATGATTATGCAGATGTTATTTACAGAATAACTTATAAATAAACTTAATGATGATATTGTTTAACAAACCATTTAATGTTCTTTGTCAGTTTACAGATACTGAAGGAAGAAAAACACTTTCTCATTTTATCAAAACAAAAAATGTTTATGCTGCAGGCAGATTAGATTTGGATAGCGAAGGTTTAGTTGTTTTAACTGATGATGGAAAACTTCAGAATAAAATTTCAGATCCTGAAAACAAATTAGAAAAAACTTACTGGGTACAAGTTGAGGGAGTTCCGAATGAAACAGATTTAGATAAACTTAGAAAAGGAATAAAGTTAAAAGATGGAATAACAAAACCCGGAAAAGTAATCATCATAAACCCACCAAAAGTTTGGGAAAGAAATCCACCAATAAGAGAAAGAAAAAATATCCCAACAAGCTGGATTGAATTAAAAATCTTTGAAGGTAAAAACAGGCAAGTAAGAAGAATGACTGCAACAATTGGATATCCAACTTTAAGATTAATTAGATATTCAATTGGTGAATGGAATATTGAAAATTTAAATCCTGGTGAAAATAAAATCTTTAATTCTCTTTAGAGGGAGAAAAAAATTTATTCTTAATCATAAAAGATAAATACACAATCATAATTCCTACAATCATTACAGCAACAGCAGGAATAAATATTGCAATCAATGATAATGTAATTGAGCTTCCAGCTTCTACAGTTGCAACTACTGGATTACCAACTCCACCAGTAACGGCTGATGATTTTAATCTAATCAATCCTGTTGCCGCGTGAATTGTACCTGCGATTCCGCCCCCAGCGATTAGTGCCAATGACCATTTAATCAATGGAGGAAAATCAGTAACTACTGCTCCACTTAATGCAATTCCAGCAAAAATTGCAAGTGGATGATTAATTGCGTCCAAAAAATTATCAACCCAGGGAATGTAGTAACTGAAAATTTCAACTACTGTTGCAACAGCAAAAAGAATTAATGCGGGAAGAGTTCCAATCCAACCAAAGTACGTTGAAAGTTCTAAGTTGCCAGTATATGCAGCAATGGAAGCAATAAGAAATGGGATAAAAATCCTAAATCCAACTGCTGCTGCTAATCCAACTCCAATAAAAATACTAAGTATAAGTTCCATTTATTTTCTCCGTGTTACTCTGTGTATTCTCATGTTCTCTGTGGAATAATCCTTTCAAATAGAACCACTGAAAAGTTACTGAGAATCACAGAGATTATTAATAACTCATATTTGTAAGTTTTACTTTTCCTCTAAATATCCAATAGATGCTGATTGTATATGCTAATACAAAAGGAACACCAATCATTGCAATGATTAACATGATGTTTAATGTTTGCTGCGATGAGGCCGAATTATAAATAGTTAAACTGTACTCTGGATTGTTTGATGCAATTACGAAGTTTGGAAAAATTCCAAATGCAAATAGTGTTAACAATGCTGCAATTGATGCACAAGAAGATAAGAAAGCTAAAAAATCTTTTCCTTTAGAAATTTCTCTCGGAATGTTTGCAATCGCGAGCATATTTAAAACAGCAAGAATAAAGAGTGCAGGAAATTCTTTAAAGTGTTCAATCATATGTGGATAATAAATCAATGTAGCCATAGTTGTGGTTATATAACAAATAATAAAAAATATTATTGTATTGTTAACCCAGCTTCTTAATTTATTTTGCAACTCACCTTCGGTTTTCATAACACCATAAATCGCACCGTGCATCATAAATAAAGCAACAGTTGTGATTCCAACTAAAATTGTGTAAGGATTTATCAAACTCCAGAATGTTCCTATAAATTCTTTATTTGCATCGATTGGCACACCGGTAATTAAATTTGCAACCGAAACTCCAGCAAGAAAAGCAATAAAAATACTTGCAACAGAAAAAGCTACATCCCACATTTGTCTCCACCACTTCATCGGGCGTTTACTTCTAAACTCAATTGCAACTGCACGAAATATTAACATAAATAACAACATCATAAGCGCAGAGTAAAAGCCGGAAAAAACTGTAGCATAGACATCAGGGAAAGCTGCAAATAACGCACCACCTCCGGTTACGAGCCAAACTTCATTTCCATCCCATACAGGTCCTATAGAGTTTAGCATTATTCTTCTGTCAACATCATTTTTAACTAGAAGATGCAATGCACCAACTCCAAGATCAAATCCATCCAGAATTGCATAACCAATTAATAAAACACCAATCAAGAAAAACCAGATTGTATTTAAATCAAAAGTAAATTCCATAGATCACCTATTTGTTGTCATGCTGAACTTGTTTCAGCATCTTAAATTCAATTGTTGAAATCAACAGATAAATCTTTCCAATCTTTATTTACTGATTCTATCAAATTTATCTTCCATTCACGATGCCAGTTTTTTAGTTGTTTTTCTCTCCGAATAGCGTCTTCGATTGAATTAAAAAGTTCAAAATAAACTAAATTTGTTATGTTATATTTTTTAGTAAAACCATCAATCATTTTGTTTTTATGCTCATAAACTCTTCGTTCAAGATCATTAGTTACCCCAATATATATTGTTTTTGTTTTATTACTCATTATGTAGATATAATAATTTTTCAATGAGTTCAATTCGTTCTTTGCAGATTCCGAAACAAGTTCGGAATGACAATATAATTTTTCCTTTAAGCTTTAGGATGTCCTATTTCAGATGGAATAGAATCAACATCTTCCGGTCCGTGTTGAATTTTTTCATTAAGTAAATAAATAAAAAGTATAAATAAGCCAGCATAGATTATTGTAAACAAAATTAAAGAAAACCATACTTGCCCGGCTTCAACAGCTTTTGATAATCCCTCTGATGTTCTAAGTAATCCATATACAATCCAGGGTTGTCTTCCAACTTCTGCTGTTATCCATCCAATTTGGTTTGCTATTTGCGGAAGTAAAACTGAAAAAACAAAAATCCACATTAGCCATTTTTGTTTGAACAAAGTTCCTCGCCACCAAAAAAATACTCCAAGTAAACTGATCGCGATTAATGAAAATCCAATGGCAACCATTAAATGATATGCCTGAAAAACAATATTAACAGGTGGGCGATCTTCTTCTTTAAAAGAATTTAATCCGATAACTTTTGTATTTGTGTCCATGCCTATCAAATAACTTAGCATACCAGGAACAGCAATTCCAAAGTTCACTTTTTGATTATCATTATCAACCCAGCCAAATAGATATAAGGGCGCATTTGTTTGATCATCAAAAACAGCTTCCATAGCAGCAAGTTTTGCTGGTTGATTTTTACTTACACCAACCGCACTTCTGTGTCCGGTAAACAATTGAAATAAAGAAGCAATGCTAACAACAACTAAAGCAATTTTAATTGATGCTTTAGCAAATCGAATATGTCTATCTTTTAAAATGTAGTATGCACTAACACTGATAATTAGAAATGCACCGGCAAGCCAGCAACCAGAAAGTACGTGTGATAATCTATCCACAGAAGATGGATTAAAAACCATAGCCCAAAAATCTGTAATCTCTGCACGAGCATTTATACCTGCACCTACAATTTTAAATCCTGCAGGAGTTTGCTGCCACGAATTTGCAACCACAATCCAAACTGCACTAAACATTGATCCGAGTGAAACCATAAGTGTTGAGAAGAAATGCATTTTGGGTCCAACTTTATCCCAGCCAAAAACTAAAACTGCAAGAAAACCTGACTCAAGAAAAAAGGCAAATATACCTTCCGCCGCTAAAGCACTTCCAAAAACATCACCTACAAATCTTGAGTATGTTGCCCAGTTAGTACCAAACTCAAATTCCATTACAATTCCGGTTGCAACACCAACAGCAAAAGTTAAAGCAAAAACTTTAACCCAAAACTTTGTCATATTTTCATAGAATTTATCTTTTGTTTTAAGATACATGCCTTCCATTATTACCAGAATGATAGCGATGCCAATACTTAGCGGGGGATATATATAGTGAAATGCGATTGTGAAAGCGAACTGAATTCTGGACAGTATTTCAACATCCATTTTGGACCTAATTTTTATTTTTATAACAAAAGCAAATTAGTAAAAAGAAAAATTGATATAAAGGTTAGTGAAAAAAATGTAAAAATATTTTAGAGGATAATTGATTCAACCACGTTTTAAAATCGGAATATTTTTAACAATTTTTCAGCAGCTAATGTTGGAGTGATTTTATCTTTTGTTATTTCATCTTTTAATGTTGTAATTGCTTTCTGGACTTTTTCATTATTATAAAATTCATCTAGTAAAGAATCTTCAACCATTCTGTAAACCCATTCAATTGATTGATCTTTTCTTCGCTGATTAAATACACCAGAATGTTTTATCGTTTTTTCAAATTTCTTAATTACATCCCATAATTCTGGAATTCCTTTTCCCGATAAAGCAGAAACAGCAAATGCTTGAGCATTCCAGCCTTTTGTAGCAGGCTGTAGATAATGAAGTGCATTGCTGTAATCTGATCTAGAAATGTTAGCCTTCTTTTCATTATCACCATCAGCTTTGTTGATAAGGATTGCATCAACTAATTCCATAATTCCACGTTTTATTCCTTGCAGCTCATCACCGCCGCCGGCAATTAAAACAAGTAAAAAGAAATCAACCATAGAGCGAACTGTAACTTCGCTTTGTCCAACACCAACAGTTTCAATTAGGATAATATCAAATCCAGCTGCTTCACAAATTGTAATTGTCTCTCTGCTTTTTCTTGTTACTCCGCCAAGCGTCCCGCCAGAAGGTGAAGGACGGATAAAACAGTTTTTCTCCTTGGAAAGATTTTCCATTCGTGTTTTATCGCCAAGAATACTTCCCTTTGTTACTGTACTGCTTGGATCAACAGTAAGCACAGCAACTTTGTGTTCTTGTTTAATTAGATACATTCCAAGTGATTCAATTAAAGTACTTTTACCAGCGCCGGGAACACCAGTAATTCCAATTCGTAATGATTTTCCGGAATGAGGAAGTAATTTCTTTAAAACTTCCTGTGCTATATTGTGATGAGTTTGATTGTTACTTTCAATTAATGTTATAGCACGAGCTAAAATATTTCTATCAAACTTTAAAACTCCGTTTACATAGTCATCAACAGTAAGAAATTTTCGTTTCAATTCCTTTTCCGTTTTACTTGAACTTAAACCTGATCTTGAACCTTGTGTCCCTTTTACAACTCGTACAGCAAACTCATCTCCAGCATTTTCTGGAGTCCAATCTGGTTTGTAAGTATTAGAAGTTTTTGAAGTTTGTTTTTTCATAACGTTAATATAAAAATTATTCCCATTCCCATTTTTTTGGATTCCAATTATTCTTTGTCTTAGAATCAAATACAGGTTGGAGAAAAGATTGGATTTGAGAAACTACTTCAGAAAATGTTTTATCATTTCCTAATTTGTTGCGTTCTATAAATGCAGACCAAAGTTTCTGAAAATTTTGATTACTCTTAAATTTATCTTCAAATATATTTTTGCTTAATGCTAATTCTGTTGATCTGTTATCAAATGTTGTATTTAATGCTTTAAATAGTATTTCTTGATTAAATTTATAATGTTCGGCAAAAAACAGAATATCATAAAAATCCTTCATCCTGCTTGTTTGTAATTGAAGTGATACAATCGCTTCAAACTTTTCAGCGATTGCGGTTTCAATTGAATAAACTTTTAGTTTTGGTGCAGGAAAATCAAGCAGAGTTGGAAATTCAATTTCCACCGGACCAGCAGTAATCGTATCACCGAATCCAATATCAAGCTGCATTCTTTCTCTTGAATTTTCTAGAAATACATAAAACTTAATCCTTACTCCTTTATAATCGCCGTCCTCAGTTATGTTCTCAGCTTCAACAGATTCAGAATCAAATCTTAATCCATCTTCTGTTTTAATTATAAGAATTTCTTTAATTACTTCTACTAAATCCTTTATCTCATTTGGAATCTTTGAACCTAGGAAATCAATATCCCGTGTGGGACGGTTTCTACTAATATCGTGAGCTATAAAAAGTAAAGCACCTTTTAAAATTAGATTGTTTGAATAAATTGATTCTGAAAGACGATATAGAAATCTTTCCTGAACATACTGACTAAATACGCTTTGAAATTCCCGTCCGGATTGAGTTGATATATTTCTTAATCTTTCTTTAACTGATGCGGCAATATTTTTTATTTCGCTTTTCTCTTTCACGATAGTATTGCCTTAACCATCGGTTCAATCTTCTTTTTTACTCCACAAATTTCTGCGTACTCAATAAGTTTGGGAATATTTCTTTCTTTTCGATTTTGCAGATAAGTTTTTAGTGATTCAACCGCCACATCCTCACCAATCTTATTGATATACCGAAAAAGATCACCAATTGTTTTTTCTTTGTTATAAATCCTGACAATTCCACTTTTTGTTTTTAGGATTTCAATTCCTGGTGAGTAGTAACTATCTGCAAAGTAATAAACTTTTATTGGTGGATAACTAAGTGCAAATTTATCCGTGTTATTTGGAACAGCAACATAAATTTCAGATGGATTAAATGTTGTTAGCTCATAATAACTGGCTGCTGAAAGCATGCAAATAACTGCCCGTTTATTAGCATGACAAACTTCAACAAAACTTTCATGTTCATCATGCTCATAATTTGCGAGCTTGTAGAGACCTGGTTTTATTTTTTCAATTATACCATTTTTGATAGCTTTTGCAATATCGCGGGTTTGAATCCCTGAGGTGCGAAGCTCCATCATTCTCGCATATCCATTATTTTTTTTAAATATTTTAGTGATTTTTTCCATCGTTTTTAACTTGAATCGTTTACAAGGTAAATATAGTAAATTTACCTTGAATTTGATTCACCAAAGAAATTTTAATATTTGAAAATAAAGGAAAGGATAAACTGAGCGGATTAGATCAGTACTTATCTGTCCAATCCGCGTCATCAGGGAGCTATTGATTTAAAAGCGTTCTATTACCAGCTCCATAATCTTAATTCCAGCCGCAGGAATTTTTGTACCAGGACCAAAGATTGCAGAAGCTCCGTGCTCGTATAGAAAATCATAATCCTGTGCAGGAATAACTCCACCGCAGATAACAATTATATCTTCTCTACCAAGTTTTTTTAGTTCTTCGATAAGTTGAGGCAATAAAGTTTTATGTCCTGCCGCAAGCGAACTCATTCCAACAACGTGAACATCGTTTTCTACAGCTTGCTGTGCAGTTTCTTCAGGAGTCTGGAATAACGGACCAACATCAACATCAAATCCCATATCGGCGTAAGCAGTTGCAACAACTTTTGCACCGCGGTCGTGTCCATCCTGTCCCATCTTTGCAATCATAATACGCGGTCTGCGTCCTTCTTCTTTTGCAAATTCATCTGTCATCTTGCGAACTTGCTCAAATAGTTCGTCGTCCTTTGCGTATTCGCTGCTGTAAACTCCTGATATTGTTCTTGTCACGGCTTTATACCTTCCGCTTACTTTTTCAATTGCTAATGAAATTTCTCCAAGTGTTGCGCGTGCTCTAGCTGCAACAATTGAAAGTTCAAGTAAATTTCCTTCGCCTGTTTCTGCACATTTTGTAAGTGCTTCAAGTGCTTTCTTAACATCTTCATCGTTTCTGTTTTGCTTAACTGATTGCAATCTTTTTATCTGAGATAATCTAACTGCCGTATTATCAACTTCTAAAATCTCAATCGGATCTTCTTTATCTAATCGATGTTTGTTAACTCCAACGATTGTTTCTCTACCAGAATCAATTCTTGCCTGTCTTCTTGCAGACGCTTCTTCAATTCGCATTTTAGGAATGCCTGCTTCAATTGCTTTTGTCATTCCGCCATAAGATTCAACTTCAAGAATATGTTCCCAGCCTTTCTTAAGAAGTGCATCTGTTAATGCTTCAACATAATAAGAACCGCCCCAAGGATCAATAACTTTTGTAATGTAAGTTTCATCCTGCAAATAAAGCTGAGTGTTACGTGCAATACGTGCAGAGAAATCTGTTGGAAGCGCAATTGCTTCATCCAAAGAGTTCGTATGTAGTGATTGTGTATGCCCAAGTGCTGCGGCCATTCCTTCAATGCAAGTTCTTACAACATTATTAAACGGATCCTGTTCAGACAAACTCCAACCAGATGTTTGTGAGTGAGTTCTCAATGACATTGATTTAGGATTTTTAGGGTTAAACTGTTTAATCATTTTTGCCCAGATTAATCTTGCAGCACGCATCTTTGCAACTTCCATAAAATAATTCATTCCCTGTGCCCAGAAGAATGAAAGACGAGGTGCAAATTCATCGATGTCCATTCCAGCTTTTATTCCGGTACGAACATATTCTAATCCATCAGCAAGTGTGTATGCCATTTCAAGATCGGCTGTAGCACCAGCTTCCTGCATATGATAGCCCGAAATAGAAATACTGTTGAACTTAGGCATGTTTTTAGCTGTGAACATAAAAATATCAGCAATGATTCTCATCGAAACTTCTGGCGGATAAATGTAAGTGTTACGCACCATGTATTCTTTTAGAATATCATTCTGAATTGTTCCTGTTAGCTGTTCGTGTTTTACACCTTGTTCTTCTGCAGCAACAATGTAAAATGCAAGCACAGGAAGAACTGCGCCATTCATAGTCATTGATACAGACATTTTATCAAGTGGAATCTGATCAAAAAGAATTTTCATATCAGCAATAGAATCAATTGCAACTCCGGCTTTTCCCACATCACCAACTACTCTTGGATGATCAGAATCGTAACCTCGATGAGTTGCAAGATCGAATGCGACCGAAAGGCCCATTTGTCCGGCAGCAAGATTTCTGCGATAGAAAGCATTGCTTTCTTCAGCGGTAGAAAATCCGGCGTATTGTCTTACAGTCCAGGGACGCTGAACATACATTGTTGAGTATGGTCCGCGAAGAAATGGAGGAAGACCAGAAAGGTAATCTTTGTGTTCAAGATCTTTCAAATCATCTTTTGTGTAAAGTGGTTTAACAGAAATTTTTTCCATTGTTTCCCAGATAAAATCTTCAACAGATTTTCCTGTTTCCTGTTTAAACTTTTCTTCCCACTCTTTTTGGGAAACATTTTTTGATTCTAGATTTAATTCAATGTCTTTAAAATTTGGTTTCATACAATTCTCAAAAATTAAACTCAATGTCATCCTGAGCGAAGACGAAGGATGACGTTTATTCTATTTTTATAAATAGGTCACACTTCGACTTCGCTCAGTGTGACAATGGTTTTTACTTCAATTGATAATTTTATTTAATAAAGTTGAAAGAACTTTATGCGCATCTGCTCCAAGATAAATAAAATCATCTACTCCTGATTTTTTATGACCTTCAATCTGATCTTTTGGATAACCGGCAAGTATAACTGCAACATCTTTGGATTTTTCTTTTATTCCGTTTACAATTGGAGCAACAAGTTCAGGATAAGTATCATCAGTTGAGCAAATAACTACAGCTTGAGCTTTTGAATCAATTGCCGATTTAACAGCTTCATCTGTGGTGGCAAAACCATTGGGATAAATAATTTCAAATCCGCCAACTTCAAAAAAAGCACGGGAGAAATCTGCCCGACCTTTAAATTGCTTTAGCGGACCCATTGTTGCCAGAAATATTTTGGGTTTGCTTCCGGTTTTCATTTTATAATTCTCTGAAGCTATTCTTAATTCTTCAAACATTTCCGATAATCGAAATTGTTTTATTGGTTGAACGTTTATTCCGTTTTCTGCTGACGCGCGGATTGATTTTGCAACTTCACCCAGCGAAGCACCTTCAAGAAAAGCATCAACAGCACTATCAATCAAATCATAAGATTTTGTATCAGCAATTTTCTGAAGTTTATTGAGAATACTTGAATGTTTTTTGTTATCGCCGGTAATCCTGTATTTCTGAATATACTCAACGCGTTTTTTATAAACTGCATTTAGATCTTTATTCTTTATCTCTATCATCTCTTCTTTTGGATTTGCATACATATTTGTTCCAACTAAAACAGATTTACGTTTTGCAAAATCTTTCTTTTTTGTTTCAGCAACTTTTGCAATTTCATCTTGAACAAATCCTGATTTAATAGCTTTTAACATTCCACCTTTTTCTTCAATAGTCTGAAATAATTTCCATGCAGCATTAGCAATATCATCAGTTAACTTTTCTACAAAGTAAGAACCGCCGGCCGGATCAATTACCTGATCAAGATGTGATTCTTCTTTAAGAATAATTTGAGTATTACGTGCAAGTCGTCTTGAAAAATCATCTGAATCATTAAATGATTCATCGTAAGGATTTGTTTGAATCGAATCAACACCGCCAACGATTGCGGAGAATGCTTCTGTTGTTGTGCGAAGTGAATTTACAAAAGGATCAAAATAAGTTTGATTGAATTGCGAAGTTTTTCCATGAATAAATATTTTTTGATTTTCTTCTTTTACACTATAAGCTTCAAGAATTTTACTCCATAATAATCTTGTAGCACGAAGTTTTGCAATTTCCATAAAGTAAAATGAACCAACTCCAAAAGTGAATTTAATTCTCTTAGCAACATCATCAGCTTTTAATCCACGTTCAATCATTTCATTCAAATATTCAACTGCGGTTGCAAGTGTAAATGCTAATTCCTGAACAGCGTTTGCACCAGAATTATTAAAAGTTAATCCGCTTACTCCAATTGTTTTAATTGGCGAGTTTGATTGGATCATTAATTCAGTTGCAAGTTTCATCTCATCAAAAATTTGATTTAATGAAATTGGTAAATCACCTTTAGTCAATAAATATTCATATGGATCAGAAGTGATTGATCCTTTAATATTCATTAAACTAGTTCTAGTTTCATTTGCATAAGCTGTAAATAGAAGCGTGATTGGCAGTGCTGAGAATCCACAAGAAATATTTATTGGCTGATTTGTCAAATCAATATCTTTAAACAAAACCTGCATTTTTCTTACACCGGAAATCGATAATCCATCTTTTCCAACTTCTCCCGATTTAGATTGATCTGCATCAATTCCAAGCTGAGTAGGATTATCTAAAACGATATTAATTGAGTTCAGTCCGCGCTTAAGATCAGATCGTAATGCCTCATTCAAATCTTCTGGGAGAGCTTGATTATAATCTTGTGCAATTTCCCAACTTCTTGAATTATATCCCGAAACATTACCGCCACGAAGATAATTTTGAAAGCCTGGAAAATTATTTATTTGCGGAAGATCTTTTATATCATTTGATGTGTAAAGTGGTTGAAGATTTATTTCTTCATAAGTTTTTGTGATAAGTTTTTTATCGAATGATTCACCTTTAAGATCTTTTTCAACTTGTTTTTTCCAATCATCAAAACTAAGAACTGGAAAATCTTTTATTAGATCAGGTTTATCACCGAGTTTTACTTCTTGAGCCATTGTAACTCCTAAATTCTATAAATGTGCTTATCAAAACTACAAAATTTGGAGCTAAGGAGAGAATGGAAATTCCAAAAAAACAAAAGCCAAATAACAAAATAATTGTGATTTGGCTTTTGAAAATTGTCATTTATCTAGGCTGGCGGATTCCAGGTTTCGTGAATGAGCTTTTGATTTTTTTGTAAACTGTTTTTTATTTCGGTAACTCTAAAAACAGTACGATTAAAAACTCCCCAGATGTTATCCATATAAAGACGTATTGCTTCGATATCGATTTCATCTGGTTTCTGGTGTAAGGCTTCAATCATATCTGAATAAATTAAATCCAAATATTTAATTTCATTTTCAAAGTCTGGCTCAATCTTTTTCATTTCGTTCATTTTTATCTCCCTTATTTTTAAAAAGTATTCTTATGTAATTCTTCAATTGAACTAAGTATGGAATTTATTTTATCAATTTTTTCTTTAGGATAAGTTTCATTTGGTTTGATTACTATAGCTTTTTCATAAAATGATTTTGCCTCAGAATATTTTTTTTCTCCCAATAATTCATCCGCCTTTTTTATGTTCTCATTATATGCATATGTTTGATCAGTGATTATAGTTTTCATCTTTAATGATTCACCGGATTCTTCAACAATCATTTTCTTAACTTCTTCTGAGTATCCAATGTTTTTAGGTCTAAAAAATTCAGTTTTTGATAATCCATCCATATACTTCAAAATTAAATGTTCGCCAAACTGTTTCCATGTTTTATAAGTTTGTTCAGCGGATGAAATAGAATAGTTTGTAAGATATTCAATTGCTTCACCTTTAGAATTTTTAAGAAGTGATAAAGCTGTTGATTCAATATTTTCCTGTTGTGCAAAATATTTTCCTTCAATTTCATTTTGTGTTTTCTTCACATCATCAATAACAATTGAATACCTTGGGTAAGAAAAATTTGCAACAAAATTAAAAACCCAAAAAGCAGAATCCCAGGTAAACTGAGACAAAGAACCGACTCCTTTAGAATAATTGTATGGTGTTTTTGTCATTGATGCGTACATTGGAGTATAAACAGTAAAGTAAGTATCATCAACACCAAACCATAAAACACCGCCAACTTCTCGTGGTAAATGTGCACGTGCTTGAGACACGAATGAAAATCCAGTTTGTGGAGTTGAGATTGGACGTTCATGAAAATATTCTTCTCCGTCGTATTGCCATGTTAAAGGTCTCCAGCGATATGGCATATGATATGGACCTGCAGCAACACCTTTGGTCATATCAAGTTCAGTTCCTTCATAGTGATCACGCATTAAACCCATAACATCGTGTACAGATAATTTTTTATCAGGTTTTATAGATAACGGCATTCTTTCTAAAGATTCACCTTTAACATATGAAATATATTTTTCCATACTTGAGTTACATCTTCTAAATAAAGACCATACTCGTGCATCACAAAATCTAATCGCACCAAAATCTAAAGGAGCATAAGCTGCTGAAAAATCAAACTCAGAATCTTTACCTGAGAAATACCCTTTTTCTTTTGCAAAAGAAATTACATCAGGTGCATACAAACAATTTTCAGGATCGTTTAATGGAAAACTTGTAATGCGTGATTGATTCGCATGAGCAGAAATATTTCCATCCGGAATTTTTACAGCTACCCAAACAGCACCTTTGTTTCCTTCTCCTTTTCCAATCAACTCAAGAATCCATGCTTCATTAGCATCGCCAATTGAAAATGATTCGCCGCTGCTGTAATATCCAAATTCGCTTACAAGATCAGTCATTACCTTTATTGCTTCCCGTGCTGTTTTACTGCGCTGCAAAGCAATGTAGATCATACTTCCATAATCTAGAATTCCATTCGCAACTCCAAGTTCCTCTCTTCCACCAAAAGTAGTTTCACCGATAACAACCTGGTGTTCGTTCATATTTCCAATTACATTATAAGTAACAGAGGCTTGCGGAATTTTTCCAAGATATTTTCCTGTATCCCATTCATAAATTTCTAACCAGGCTCCGTTTTGATAAACAGCAGCAGGATAATGATAAAGTTCACCATAAGCTTCGTATGAATCTGCTGTGTAAGAAATCATAACCGATCCATCAACACTTGCACCTTTTGTAATAATAAAATTTGTACAGGAATAACTTTCATTAGAAAGGATTAAAATCGCAGCAATAAAAACCCTGAGAATAACTTTTTTCATCATATCAAATCCTTGTTAAAAATCATTTAAAAATGTTGCCGAAAAGATAAGGAAATTGGTTTGATTTGGGAATGGAAATCGTTCTGAATAATTTGAAAGAAAAGCTGCCATTAATTTCAAAAATTAACACATTGATTTTTAATTCGTGAAAAATTAGTGTAATTAGTAGCAGAATTTTAACTTAGCCTAAGTTAAAAATAAAAAATTTACTTTATTAACATGCAAAATAAACTTTGTTTAATAACCGGAGCAACATCAGGAATCGGAAAAGCAACTGCGAATGAATTAGCGAAACTGGGTTTTGATTTGATCTTAACCGGAAGAAATGAAATAAATGGTAAAAGTATTTCTGATTCCTTAGTTAAAAAGCATAGAATCAAATCTGAATTTATTAAGTGTGATATTTCCTCTTTATATGATGTTAAAAATTTGGCTGGGATTGTTAATTCAAAATATGATCACTTAAATGTGTTAATTAATAATGCCGGTTCACGGTTTAGTGATTTTCAAAAAAGTGTTGATGGAATTGAACTTACATTTGCCACAAATCATCTAGGGCATTTTTTATTAACTCATCTTTTGTTTGATCTATTAAAAAAACCTACCGATGCAAGAATTATAAATGTTTCTTCATCATCCCATAGCGGAAAGGAAATTAATTTTGATGAAATAGCTTTACCCAAAAACTATGATAGAAGGGAAGCTTATGGACAATCAAAACTGGCTAATGTTTTATTTACATACGAACTGGCTCGCCGATTAGCCGGAACTAATATCACAGTTAATGCTTTGGATCCTGGTGGAGTTGCAACAAACATTGGTAAAAATGATGGACTTATTCCTTGGGCAAAACATCTGGTTTACTATTTATTAAAAAGAGAACTATTAACTCCTAAACAAGGATCTCAAACTAGTGTATTTCTTGCATCAGATAATAGTGTTTATGGAGCCTCTGGAAAGTATTTTTATCAGAAGAAAGAAAAAAAATCTGCAGACGAATCTTATGATGTCATCAAAGCAAAAAAACTCTGGGAGCTAAGTGAACAACTTTGTGGAATTAAATTTTTATAATAGATAAGAGATGTTGAGATAAATCTCAACATCTCTTAGGTGGAGGGTCTAGTATTTTACTCTAATAATATTACCAGTTGATGCATTTATTCTTACTTCTGAACTTCCTATTTCAAATCTATATTGCCAGTTATTATCACTTTCATCTTTTTCAAGTTTCCATTCAATGATGTTACCGTTAACCGCACCAAGCGCGATACCTTTTGCAGTTGAATAATTTATCAATCCATTTCCCGGTTCAATCTCATATTCAAATGACGACGACAAACCTTTTACTTCTCTTAATTCATTCGAGTTTAATTGATACTCAAATTTTACAATACCGCCATCGCCAGGCATATCAACTCTAACTTCCCAATGTTGGGTATCATCATTCTTTATGGTTGATACAACTGACCCGCTGCCTTTTGTCATTGCTGTTGTTTTTGTAACAACATCATCCTGTCCGCTACTTGTTGGCGCTGTAGTTGAGTTTTCTGAACAAGCTGTTAATAAAATTGTTCCTGATAGAAACAGCGAAAATAAAATGTGTTTTAACATAACTGACTCCTTTGTTGTATTATAATTTTTATTCGTTCTACCATTAAGTGTTATGACACGGAATAAAGTGACAGTCAATCAAGTTTTATTTTAAATTTGTACTAAATACGCGAGTTTCTGATATTTTATTAAAACCAAATATTAGAGGTATATGAAAAGTATAAGATTTAACTTTGATGAAGTTTCTGAATAAGATTCAGGTGAAATGAAAGAAGGAATGCCTGCAATTGTGGAAAATGTTTTGGAACATTTTATATTTGAGAGATTTCAACCTTTCATTGAATCAGGAAAACATTTAACAAAAAAAATTATCGTTCTGTTCTCTTTAATAACTTCTTAAATTCTCATGACAACTTTTTACAATCGTTGACTAAACAATGACAACTCTTCTAATTCAAGATTTTATATTGTAATCAGTAATTAAGAAAAATTAAAAAATTATTTATAATATAAGATTGCCTCTCCCCAATGATACCCGCTTTTCTTAATTGATAGCGGGTTTCTTTTTTAAATCGTGTAATGAGCAAATATTTGAACTGATGAATACTTTGGCAGAGTATTAAAAAATGTGAATCCAAATTCAACACCAGCTCCAATTTTAAATCCTTTTAAATCAAAATTTCTTAAATCATAGCCGACAGATAGGGAAATATCCACGCCATAATCCCATACATTTGTATCATTAAATGTTCTATCTTTTATTGCTAATAATCCGACTCCTTCTTCCAAAAAAATCTTGCTGTCAAAATATTGAGTAGTTATTCCTTTAAATGAAATACCATATATAAAAGGATTGTATGATTGATTTGTATTTGGAAGGATCGCATTAAAATCCTTCATAAATATAAAGCCAACTCTAGGAAAAACTTCATCAAAAAGTGGAATGTTGGCTTCTAAAAATAAACTTGATGAAAATCCTCCTACAGATGAAGAGTTCCCTTTAAATGAACCGCCGCCAAGTGAACCGCCGATTGAAATTTCTGTTTGTGATAATAACCTGGAAGTTATTAGAATTAACAATACGAATACAATTTTTACTTTCAAGTTGATTCCTTAATTTTTGCTTGCATTAAAATAAACTCATATAAAATCATTAGAAAGTTATTTTGAAGGTATGTTATGAATAAAAAATCGGAAATAAAGTTTTTAATTGAACTTGATGATAAAAAAATGCCAGAGAAAATAATGTGGCAAGCAGATGATGGAGATTTTGAAGGTATGAAAGAAGCTAAGACCATGTTGTTATCTCTCTGGGACAAAGAAGATAAGGTAACTTTAGGAATTGATTTATGGACAAAGGAAATGTTAGTTGATGATATGAATCTGCATTTCTACCAAATTATACTTAAGCTTGGTGATACTTATAGAAAATCTACAAGCAATAATGATACTGCAAAAATGTTTGATGATTTCGCTTCGAAGTTTGCTGAAAAAATTAAATTGTTTGAAAAGAAATAATTTACTTTTAATTACAAAAAAGGCACGATTGTTCGTGCCTTTTAAACTCTACAAATCGCTTTTACTTGTTTACTTCATCAACAACATTTTTCGACTTTCCGCAAAATCACCAGCCTGAATTGAGTAGATATAAACACCGCTCGAAAGTTTACTTGCATCAAAATTAACATTGTAAGTACCAGCCGATTTTGTTTCATTAACTAAAGTTGCAATTTCTTTCCCGAGTATATCAAATATTTTTAAAGTCACATTACTTCTTTCCGGCAGACTAAAAGTAATTTGGGTTGATGGGTTAAATGGATTTGGGTAATTCTGTAGCAGAGCAAAATCCGTGGGAACCTTTTCTTCAAAATCATCAGTTCCGGTTGGTGTACTGGTCATCCAATTATTAATTATAAAATCATAATTAGCAAAAGAAGCAGCAGAATTAAATCTATATGGTCTGCCGGCTATATAAATAAAATTTCCTTCATTTTGTTTGTTAATTTTAAAACCTGCATAAAATGTATTTGTTGTTAAATCATCAAATATTGGAACAGCTTCTGTACCGGCCATAAAGGAAACTAAATGCACAAGATTATTTGTTCCGGTTGATGGCATTGTAATTATACCGGTTTCAAGCGGAACAAGATCTGTTACTTGTAAATCACCAGTAAACGACTGGATGCCGCAATAATTTCGCAGCTGAGTATCAAAAAAAGTGGAGCCTAATCTTGTTGCTAATAAAAAATTTCTTCCACTTTGTACATACTCAAGTACTTGAGCTGGATTAAAGAAAACTAGATCACCGCTATAATTATTTCCAATCCAAATTATTTTATTGTACAAATTTAAAACAGATGTAGGTATATCTCTGTTGAAAAGACGAATCTTTTGAATTGAAGCATTTGCACCATAATTAAATCCTTGATTTCCAAATAAATCCCAAACGTCCACACTATTATTTCCAAAACAAGCAGAATTATTATAGAATTGCTGCATTTCCGGAATGTATGCTGCAGTGGAGTAATCAATTCCATTTACAACAAGAATATCAGAAACATTTGTCAGCGAGTGAATATAGTTTTCAATTAACCTGCTATGCTCATTAACTCCATCACCTACTGTTAGTCTTATGGTGTATGATCCTTCAAGGTTAAATGTGAAGTTAGGATTTGGTTCTTGAGAATCGACGGTTCCATCATTGTTAAAATCCCATTCGTAATTAGTCAATGAGGTGGAATCGGTTGCGGTAGAAAAATTCTGAAATGTAACATCAAAAGGTGAGGCTCCAACATTTTCAACTACACTAAAAGCTGCATTAATATTATTCGAAAATTCAACATCAGCAGTAGCTGATTGATATACTAGTTTGTTAGCATCGCTTTGAATGAATGCAACGACCGAAAGTGAAGTTATATCAACATCCTGCAAAAATTGAGAATCAGGAATAAAAGAAAATTCATATTCTACAGATTCGCCAGCAGCAGGAATTTGTAAATCAGTCCCTTTTCCATCCGGCAACATCTTTCTTGAAACATTATGAAATAATGTTTCTCCATTGTTACAACAGGTTAAACAAGATCTATCAACCGTAAACTCTGTTAATGCCACTCGTAATTTTGTATTAGTAAAATTTGTATTATCAGATGAATCCCTGGTAACTATAATCTTTATGTTTAACACATCATTAGAAAATCTTACAGGAAAGATTTCAATTTTAAAAGGCGAGTAAGATGAGTTTCCAGTTGTGACTGCAGATTCAAGCGCAGTTTGTGAAACTCCTATAGTTGTTCCATTAACATCAATCCAGGGAACAGAAGTAACAGCATAATATCCTCGTCTTTGATTATTATCAGCAGCATTTAGAATATACATTGGATCAGTAGGGGAGGGCCAATCAACATTATAAATTATTTGTGTGATAGAACCATTACTTAATAAATTTGCAGTTGTTGCATTGTACCATGAATTATTTGCAGTTGCACA
The DNA here is from genome assembly GCA_049291095.1 of Ignavibacteriaceae bacterium. Classification (GTDB taxonomy): domain Bacteria; phylum Bacteroidota; class Ignavibacteria; order Ignavibacteriales; family Ignavibacteriaceae; genus IGN3. The sequence continues at coordinate 22,994 of JBATOT010000131.1, forward strand.
AGGACCACAGGAACAATTTGTGAATCTTTCAACAAGTGAAAGTTTATCGTAAGCATTTGCTGTAAATGAAATTGTTAACAGTATAAAAAGAATAATTGTTTTCTTCATCGACGTCACTCCTAAATATTAATATTGAATATTCAGGAGTGAATTTGCAAAGAAATCAGTTAGTTGCCAAATAAATAATGTTTTTATTTAAATATAGTTCAAGAATAGAAAATTTTGCTATTAAAATTCATCCATTCCGCCATCTTCTGGTCTTTGTCTTTCTCGTTCTTTATTAGATCCAGGACTTAATCGATAGCTTATGCCGAGATAAACAACCTGAGATTCTCTCTTACCATATGAAGTACTAAAAAAGTTTATACCGGTTCTTTCTTCGTCCCTTTCCCTTGTATTAAAAACATCACTAACTCTAAGTGTTAAAGAAAGTTGTCCATCTAAAAAATCTTTTTTTGCTGCAAAATCTGCTGTAAACATTTCTTTTTCTCTTTCCTGTCCATCAACAATAGGAGAATTATAGTTTACATTAAATTGCATATTAAAATCTTTGGATAAAAATAAAACCATACTTGCTTTACTAATCCAGCTATTTGATTCTTCAAGAATATCTGCACCATCATATTTAATATTAAAATATGAAAAACTTCCATTCAATCTTAACCATTCAAATAATGGATGCGCAGCGGTTAACTCCAATCCGTAGGAAGTTCTGTTAGCAAGATTTCTGAATGTTGTTTCGGTAACTCCATCATTTCTTAAAAATGTGTAATCAGAAATAGCATCATTAGTGATTCTATAAAACAATGATGACGTTAATGCCGTTTTGCCAAAGAAATTTGAATAACCAAGCTCTAAAGAATTTACAAACTCTGGATTTAATTCAGGATTACCATATTGTATGTTTAGTGAATCAGTTTTATCAACATATGGATTTAATCTTCTGTTATTGGGTCGCTCAACCCTTCTGCTGTAACTAAGTTGAACTTCCTGCTCATTTGGTAAAACTTGTACAAGATGTATTGTTGGATAAACAGCAAAATAATTTTTATTAAACTTAATTGAAGTTTCAGATTCGCTTCCATCAACGTTAGCTTTTTCAAATCTAAATCCGATTTGATATTGAAATTTGTTTATATTATTTGAATAAATTCCGTAAACAGCATAAACCTGTTCTTCATAATCAAAATTGGTTTTTCTGGTAAGATCTTCAACCCAAATTTGATTTGTATCCAAATTAAGATAGTCATTCTTCGAATTTAAATCTTTTAACGTAACCTTAAACCCGGTTTCAATTCTGCCAAATCCTTCAATCGGGTTAATATAATTTGATTGAACCGTCCATTCTTTGTTTGAATTGTTTGATAAACCTTGTTGAAGATTATTTTTTAAAGGATTTAAATTCAAATCAAAATTTGATTGGATAATATTTTCTTCTCTATCCATTTTATGATCATTCAAAATAACATCAGCAGTCAGTTCCTGACCTTTACTCTCGAAAGTTCTTCTATAGCTAGCTGTATAACTCATGCCTTGCATATTTCTGTCAGCTAGGCTTGATCGCTCAAAGTAATTAGTTAATTGATTAACAGAATCCTTACTTGTATTAGTCACGTCACCATCGCTATCAAATCCAAATTTTCTATAACGATATGCAAGCGTAAAAGTGTTATCGTTATCATATAAATAATCAACACCAACATTTACGCTTTGTGCTCCAAACCTGAATGTTCCATCGTTAACAGTACTTAAGTACGAGGTTGTGTTGTTGATATTATTTGTTCTTAGAGAATTTCCTTCGTTCCACATATTAGCAATTCTGTTGTCATAAGATCCAAAGAAATTAAAGTAAGGCGTTCTATAGTTAAGATTTATCGAGCCATTATACTTATCTCCAGTTCCAACATTTAAAGTTACACTTCCATTTAATCCGCCATCAATTCTTTTCTTTAAAATAATATTTAAAATTCCTGAAGTTCCATCAGGATCATATCTGGCAGAAGGATTTGTAACTAATTCTATCGATTCAATTTGGCTTGCAGGAATACTGTTTAAAATATCGCTGTTACTTGCACCAACAAGAACACTTGGTTTTCCATCAATTAAAATTGTTATGTTTTGATTTCCTCTGTAACTAACATTTCCATCAAGATCAACAGTTACTGATGGAATATTTCCAACTACATCAACTGCTGATCCACCGGTTGTGGTTAAATCTTTTTCAACATTTATAACCTTCTTATCAAGATTATTAATGATCATTTCTTTTTGTCCAGTTACCAAAACATTGCCAAGTTCAATAGATTGTTCATCGAGCATAATTTTACCAAGATCAACTTCTAAAGATTTTGGATTAACCCGAATGCTATCAATAAATTTTGTAGCATAACCAATAAACGATGTTTTTATATAGTACATCCCAAATTGAAGATTATCCAATACAAACTTTCCCTGCTTATCGGTAATCGTTCCATTTACCATACTTGAATCTTTAATTCGATATAAAACAATATTTCCATATTCAATTATTTGATTTGTCTGGGCATCGTACAGACTGCCAAAAATTTTTCCTGTTGGAGTTGAGTTATTCTGTCTACCATTGCCATTTTGAGCAACTAAGTTTGTTAAGGATAGAAAACTTATCAAGATTGTAAGAAGAAAGTTTTTCATTAGTACCTAATATTTTGATTTTTAAATTTTATTGACGGCAAAATTAGACAAATAAAATCAAAAATAGGTTTAAAAAAGAATGGATATAATTTTTTTGTGGGATAAAGCACTTCCAGAGTTGGAAGTGCTTAGAAATAATAAATTCTTAATTACTTAACTTTAACCAGCGGTATACTTCAGACCATTTAGGTTTTTTGCCTGTCAACAAAATTCCAATCCTATAAATTTTTCCTGCAAGCCTAAAAATTCCAATAACCATCATAATATTTATTAAGATTGAAAGTATGATTTGCCACAAAGGAACTTCAACTAAAATCATTCTTGCGGGCATAACAATTAATGAAGCAAATGGTGAGAGTGATGCGATTATTACCAATGAGCTTTGTGCATTTGATTCCATACTTAAGGCAATAAAAAACGGAATCATAACAAGCATCATTAAAGGCCATACACTTGATTGGGCATCTTGAGGATTGTCAAATATAGCTCCTACTGTTGCATACAATGCAACGTATGTAATTAACGCAAGACTGTAATTGAATAGAAAATAAAAGATATAACCAAAACTCATTTGCGGCATAAACTCAGACGGAATGAAAAACCAGCTTGTTGTCAACAATAAAACAATTGGGCTTAACCAAATTGCCATTTGAATAACTTCGACAACTACAGTTCCAAATATTTTACCAGCCATTAATTCTGTACTGCTTGCTGATGAAAGTAAAACTTCAACAATCTTGTTGCTTTTTTCTTCGACAACAGCATTCATCGTCATTGAACCTGAAAACAATAAAGCCATGTAGAGTAGAAACGAAAATAACACCATTGCGATTCTGTTCCCATAACCTTCTTGTGCAACTTCTTTATCGGCTGAAACTCTGAAACCACTTATATCAACATCTTTTCTGGCGAACTTTATTTCTTCCTGGGTTAATTGTTTCCCGGAAAAATAAATCTCAACCAATGCTTTATTAATTGATGGCTTTATCTTGTAAAACAAATTTGAATTTGTTGGATTTGAAGAATAATATTTTATTTCTTTTGTTTGTAATGCTGAACTTGGTATGTAAATCACTCCAGTAACTCTTTGTGCAATTAAATCCGGTTTTATTTCATCCAATTTCTTTTCGAAATTACTTAAATCAACTTTTTCTGTACGTGAGGATAATGTACCAGATTTAAAATCCGCTGTAAGAAAGATTTCGTTTTGTGCTTTATTTAATATTTCATCTGAGTCTGAAATTATTATTATATCAGATCTTTCATCGCCGGACATTGAGTGAATAAAATACTGGACTGAAAAAATCAGCAGCATAAAAAGCGGTACTAGTAAAGTCATAAAGATAAATGACTTGCTGAATAGTTTTGTTTTTATTTCGCGCTTAACGATTGCGAGTGTTCTTCTATTTAACATCTGTTACCTCCTTACCAGCAAGTGAAACAAAAATTTCGTGTAATGAAATTTCATCTACATTAAACTTTTTAACTGCAATTTTATTTTCAATAAGAAGTTTTAACAATTCCTGATCGGTATTCTCATTCTTTAATTTTATACCGGTTGTGTTTCCAAAATTTTCTACACTTTCAACAAGATTATGATTATTTAGAAATGAGATATTACCTTGATAATCAAGACTTACGTTTCTACTAGCATATTTAGCTTTAATATCATTTAGCTTTCCGTTGAGAATAATTTTACCTTTATCAATCATCGCAATTGAATCGCACATCTTTTCTGCAAATTCCATTAAGTGAGTTGAAAAAATTACAACTTTGCCTTTTTGCTTCATCTCCAGAATTATTTCTTTTAATAGATTTGTGTTAATTGGATCCAGCCCGGAAAATGGTTCATCAAAAATTAAAAAATCAGGATCGTGTAAAATTGTTCCAATAAACTGAATCTTTTGTTGATTACCTTTTGATAGATCTTCAACCTTTGAATTTTTCCTATCAACAAGTTCAAATCGTTCCAAATAATTATTTGCAGATTTTAGAACTTCATTCCCTTTCTTGCCTTTCAATTCGGCAAGAAACAAAAGCATATCTATCACTTTCATTTTCTTATAAAGTCCGCGTTCTTCAGGTAAGTATCCAACAATATCTTTAAAATCCTGCTCGGTTTTTTTGCCTCGGAATAAAACTTCACCTTCATCAGGAAAATAAATGTTTAGCATCATTCTTATAGTTGTTGTTTTGCCGGCTCCGTTTCTTCCAATCAATCCAAATACCGAACCTTCTTCAACATTAAAAGATGCCTGATTAACAGCAGTTAATCCATTAAATCTTTTAGTAAGATTTATAACTTCAAGTACGTTCATTGTTTTACTCAATAATTATGATGCTAAATTTATGTAAATAATATTTAAATGAGTTTACCACTTAAAAGATTTTTGGTACGCTTATAAAAAAACCCGACCAATTGATCGGGCTTTTGGAATAAAATTAAATTCTAAACGTGAACTTCTACATCTTTAAGATGTGCTTCTTCAACTTTTTTTAGAGCTTGTTCAAGATCAGCAATAAGATCATTAACATTTTCAATCCCAACAGAAATACGAACCAAACCATCTGTAATTCCACCGGCTAAACGAGCTTCTTTGCCCATGGAAAAATGAGTCATACTTGCAGGATGCTGAATCAAACTTTCAACTCCGCCTAAACTTACCGCAAGTTGAAAAAGTTTAACAGAATTCATCATTAATCTGCCAGCTTCTAATCCACCTTTAAGTTCAATCGTTATCATTCCACCGGGACCTTTATGCTGCTTCAATCCAATTTGATAATCCGGATGAGATTTTAATCCAGGAAAACGGATTGAATCTATCATAGGATGTTTTTCCAACCATTCAGCAATAATCTGGGCACTTTCACAATGTTTTTCCATTCTAAGAGCAAGTGTTTTTAATCCACGATGAACAAGAAAAGAATTAAACGGATCGATAACTCCGCCAACTTGATTAAGAGTTTTACGAAAATGCTGATAAGTAGTTTCATCTTTTACAACAATAATTCCACCTACAACATCAGCATGACCATTTAAAAATTTTGTTAAACTGTGCATCACAACATCAGCGCCAAGTGCAATTGGATTTTGTAAAGCAGGACTCATAAAAGTATTATCAACAACAACCAAAGCATTATTTTTATGCGCGATTTTGGAAATTTCTTCAAGATCAGAAATACAAAGAGTTGGATTACCTGGAGTTTCTACATAAACAACTTTCGTATTAGGTTTAATTGCTTTTTTAACTTCCTCAAGATTTGATGTATCTACAAATGTGGTTTCAACACCAAACTTTTTCATAATTGTATTAAGCAAAGTTGTAGTTGGTCCATAAACTGCGGATGAACATACAACATGATCTCCTGCTTGAGTAAGAGCTGCAAAAATTGTATGGACTGCAGCCATTCCACTACCACAACCAAGAGCTTTATGTCCACCTTCAAGAGCAGCAATTGCATCTTCCATTGCTTGTACTGTAGGATTTAACATTCTTGTGTAGATGTAACCTTTTTCTTCACCAGCAAAAAGGGATGCACCGTGTTGAGCAGATTTAAATTTAAATGTTGATGTTTGATAGATTGGAGGAACAACAGAACCGTATTCATACTCATCAATACCAGAATGAACACACATCGTTTCAAATCCAACCTTGGAATGATTTTTCATATTATTTTTTCCCATTAGAATTAAATAAAAAATTTATTGCACAAAATTAGGAAAAATTTATGAAAGGTATGGAATGGACTTTTGTCCATTCCTAAAAATAGAGATATTATTGCTTTACAAATTTGTATGGTAGATATTCAATGAAATCATCAACAAACAAATCAAAAGATGTAATTTTACCATCTTCAATAAAAAATGGAAAGACCTTTTTGCCATAAGTTGGATCAGAATAAGTGCAGAAAAATCTGTTATTCCCAATGTATTCCAATTTACCCTTTAACTTAGAATGATGTTTTAAACTTAACTCTAAATTATCATTAATAAGTTTAAGATCAGCATAACCATAGACATCATTTATGTATCTTCCTTCAAATTCTGATAAGCCAATTTCAGGAATTAATTTCATGTTAACAGAATCCTGAATTTCTTGGAGCCATTTATTTCTTTTCTCTTTGCTTTTTTGATTAGATGCAAAAAATGTTGAATCATAATTTCTATAAGGTAAGCCAAGATAAGCATCTAATATTTCCCATTTCAAAGATTGAAAGAACGCATTTTGATCAGTATTAGTAAGTACTACTATTCCAAGTTTTTCTTCGGGCATTAAAGTAACAGAAGTAACAAAACCATTAACTCCGCCAGTATGCATTATAATTTCTCTTCCCTCATAATCTTGAAATGCCCAACCCATTCCATATAAAGAATAATGTGTTTTGTTGTATGGATGGCGGCCTCTTCTTTCTATTGATAAAAGTTGTCTAGTTTTTTGTATTGCTGAAAATGGAATCACGTTTACACCGTCATACTTTCCGCTATCAAGCTGAGCAATTACCCAATGACTTAAATCATTAACTGAAGAGCCGATGCTGCCGCAAGGTGCAAGATTATCTATATTTTGAAATGGGAGCAGAGTCATTTTTCCTTCAACATATGTGTGAGGTTTGGCAATGTTATCTGATTTCACAAATTCTTCTGATAAAGGAACTGTTCTGTTCATCTCGAGTGGTTTGAATATTTTCTCTTTAAGAAATTCGCCCCAGCTAAGTCCAGAAACTTTTTTGATGACTTTTCCAGCAATAGCATAGCCGGCATTTGTATAACCATATTTAGTCCTGAAATTATATTTTGGAGTAATCATTCCGAATTTTTCAATTACTTCATCTGCATTAAGATCAGAAGTCCAATACATAAAGTCACCTTGAAATGTTTCAAGTCCCATTCTGTGGGATACGATATCAAGAAGATTTAATTCTTTGTTTACCCATTCATCTTTCATTTTAAAATCTGGAAGATACTTTATTACTTTATCATCAAGTTTTAATTTTTCATCATATTCAAGTATAGCTAGTGCAGTTCCTGTAAATGCCTTCGTGTTTGAACCGATCATAAATAAAGTATTTTTATCAACTAATTCATCTTTCCCTAATTCTTTAACTCCAAATCCTTTTTCATAAATAACTTTACCATCTTTAACGATTAAAACTGCCACACCAGGAATTTGCCAATTATTCATCCCGCGATGTACATAATTATCGATGCTATCTGATACAAAACTTGGTGTAGTTTGGGAAAATATATTAAAGGAATAGATTATTAGAATTGAGAGTAAAGAATATAATTTTTTCATCGAAAAACCTTTTAATTTAATATCCAAAACTAAGAAAATTTTAATACTGATTATTCTGTCCAGCATAAATTTTAGTTGATTTTGAAATCCATTTTAGTGATCAAATTCCTTATATTTGACCCTTAAAATCTATAAAACATTAATTCGGTTATAATCTTGGCTAAAGAAAAAATACTCGTAACATCCGCACTTCCTTATGCAAACGGACCAATTCATCTTGGTCATCTTAGCGGTGCATATCTACCGGCAGATATTTATGTGCGATATAAAAGATTAAATGGCGATGATGTTATTTACATTTGCGGTTCTGATGAACATGGTGTGCCGATTACAATTAGTGCGGATAAAGAAAAAGTTTCTCCACAAGTAATTATAGATCGTTATCACGAAGCAAATAAAAAAGCTTTTTCAAGATTTGGAATGAGTTTCGATAATTACTCGCGAACAAGTATTCCAATTCATCACGAAACAGCTAAAGAATTCTTTTTAGAATTTTATAATCGCGGATTATTTGTTGAAAAAAAATCACTTCAGTTTTTTGATGATAAAGCAAATATGTTTTTGCCCGATCGTTACGTTGAAGGTACTTGCCCTAAATGCGGTAACGAAGAAGCAAGAAGTGATGAATGTGAAAATTGTGGTTCACTCTATGATCCATCAGAATTAAAAAATCCTAAGAGCAAAATTTCTGGTGGAACACCAAAGTTAAAAGAAACATCGCACTATTATTTTCCGCTTGGTAAATATCAACCTGCTTTAGAAAAGTATGTTGATGAAATGAATGACAAGTATGGCTGGAAAGAAAATGTACTTCAATATTGTCGTGGTTGGTTTAAAGATGGACTAAAAGAAAGAGCGATAACCAGAGATTTAGATTGGGGAATAAAAGTTCCTGTTGATTCTGCTGCCGGCAAAGTAATCTACGTTTGGTTTGAAGCAGTGCTTGGTTACATTTCATCAACAAAAGAATTATCACAACAAAAAAATGATCCTGATTTTTGGAAAAAATATTGGCAGAATCCAAAAACTAAATACATCGCATTTATTGGTAAAGATAACGTTGTGTTTCATACAATAATCTTTCCTGCAATCTTAATGGCGTGGAATGAAGGTGGAAAAGAACAATACTGTTTACCGCAAAATGTTCCAGCAAATGAATTTCTAAATTTTGAAGGTAAAAAATTTTCAAAGAGTAGAAATTGGGGAATTGATGTTGATGAATTTTTAAATTTGTTTGATGCGGATTTGCTTCGCTATACACTTGCAGCAAACTTACCAGAAACTCGCGATACGGATTTTTATTGGAAAGAATTTCAGTTAAGAAATAATAGTGAGCTTGCAGATATTCTTGGCAACTTTATTAATAGAACTTTTACATTTGTTTTCAAACATTTTGATGGAAAAGTTCCTGCTATAGGAAAACTTGAAAAGATTGATGAAGAAATGTTGAATGAGATTTCAGATTATCCGAAACGAGTAGGTGATCTTTTTGAAAAGTATAAAATTCGTGATGGCGTAAATGAAATAATGAATCTTGCTCGTGATGGAAACAAATATTTTAATGACACCGAACCATGGAAAACTGTCAAATCAGATAAGGAAAGATGCGGAACAACTTTAAATATTTGTTTACAAACGATTTACTCACTTGCGGAATTATTTTCCCCGGTTCTTCCATTCTCAACAGAAAAATTATTTGTTATGTTAAATGCCAAACCTGTTGATTGGAAAGATTGCGGTAAATCTCAATTAAAAGAAGGACATCAATTGAATCAAAGCGAAATACTTTTTCCAAAAATTGAAGATGAAAAAATTGAAGCTGAGGTAAATAAACTTCCAAAACCTGAAGCTGAAAAAGAAAAAGTTGAATTGATTACTTATGATGATTTTATGAAAATCCAACTTCGTACGGCAGAAGTAATCGAAGCTGAAAAAGTACCAAAGAGTGAAAAGCTTTTAAAACTCAAAGTTAGATTGGATAACGAGGAAAGACAGGTTATTGCTGGAATCGCTAAAAATTACGAACCGGAAAATTTGATTGGTAAAAAAGTAGTAATAGTTGCTAATTTGCAGCCAGCAAAGCTCATGGGGTTGGAATCGAGAGGTATGATTTTGGCTGTTGAAACTAAAGACGGTTCTCTGGAAGTTCTCAATGTCCCGGAATCAGTTAATAACGGAACTAGAGTTAAATAATAATTATAGGAAGATGATGAAAAAACTTATTCTTATGTTTGCCTGTTTTGGGTTGATAACTGTTTATGCACAAAATCCACTTGAAAAAATTTCACCGAAACTGCAAACAATATTACAATCGGATTCCAAATCAGATAACTATCTTGTTTGGATTTATTTTTCAGATAAAGGGAATGAACTAGATGCTTACTTTTCAAATCCTCTGAGTATTGTAAGCCAAAAATCTTTAGATAGAAGAGCCAAAGTCTTAGATCAATCTGAACTTATAAACTTTACAGATCTTCCAGTTAATCAAAGTTATACAAATCAAATAGTGCAAAATGGATTTATACTAAAACAAAAATCAAAATGGTTTAATGCTGTTAGCGGATATGCAAGTGAAACTTTAATAAATCAAATTGCACAAATTTCTTTTGTAAGATTGATTGATGTTGTTGGTACTTTTGCAAAACGAGTCGATAATATCGAATTTGATCATTCAGAATTTATAAATGATAATACTGAGCAACCAGCTGGAATTTACTCACTAAACTATGGATCTTCTTTTACTCAGGTAAATCAAATTAATGTTCCTGCAGTACATGATTCTGGTTATAATGGTTCAGGAGTTACAATCTGCGTTCTTGATGCTGGATTTGATAATCTTCCGCATGAAGCCTTTTCATCTATGAATATAATTGCAGCCTATGATTTTGTTAATAATGATCCGAATGTTGGTAATCAAGGTGATATGGGAGAAGGTTCACACGGAACAGCAACTTTATCAATTATTGGCGGATTTAAAGAAGGCCAATTAATTGGTCCTGCCTATGGTGCAGATTTTATTCTAGCTAAAACAGAAAATACCGATAGTGAAACACCCGTTGAAGAAGATAACTGGGTCGCAGCATTGGAATGGGCAGACAGCATTGGTGTTGATGTTACTTCAACATCACTCGGATATATAGATTACGATTTCCCTTTTACAAGTTATACCTGGGAAGATATGGATGGAAATACAGCTATAATTACTATTGCAGGTGATTTAGCTGTTGCAAAAGGAATTGTAGTTGTTAATTCTGCCGGAAATGAAGGATATAACTCTTCACACAATACACTTGGTGCTCCTGCAGATGGTGATAGTGTTATAGCTATTGGTGCAGTTACATCTTCAGGTATACGAACATCTTTTAGTTCTGTTGGTCCATCAGCTGATGGAAGAATTAAACCGGACCTTATGGCTATGGGTTCAAATGTTTATCATGCAGATTCTTTTGGTAATAACTATTGGTCAGGTGGCGGTACCTCGTATAGCTGTCCGTTAGTAGCTGGAGTTTGTGCTTTACTTTTGGATGCAAATCCTAATTTAACTCCTATGGAAGTACTGGATATCTTAAGATCGACTGCAACTCTTAGCACCACACCTAATAATGAGTATGGTTGGGGAATAATTGATGCACTTGATGCTATTAATATGATTCCTGTACCAGTTGAACTAACCACATTTAAGGCAGATTATTTTAATGGCAAAGTAAATTTAGAATGGATTACTGTAACTGAAATGAACAATTTTGGATTTGAAATTGAAAGAAGAGATGATTTATCAAGTTATCAGACAATCGCTTTTGTGGATGGTAATGGAACAAGCACTAACAGAGTAACTTATAATTATGTTGATGATAATTTAACTGCAAACAGATATTACTATAGATTAAAACAATTAGATTTTGACGGTTCTTTTGAATATTCTAGCGAAATTTATGCAGATGTTGAAAAATTAAGTGATTTTAAACTATTTCAAAATTATCCTAATCCATTTAATCCTTCAACAAAAATTAAATATTTTATCCCGTTCGCTGGATATTTAAAAATTGGTTTATATGATGTTCTTGGCAATGAAATTAAAATTTTACAAGAGAATGAAGTTGAAGCAGGATCATATGAACTTGAAATAGATGGTACAGGTTTATCAAGCGGAACTTATTTTGTAAAAATGATTGCTATGGGAAAACAACAAATTATTAAGATTAGCTTAATTAAATAGTTCTTAAAGGCTGATTCATCAAAAAAGAGTTTGAATCAGCCTTATTTTACCTTGATTTTCAAGTCCTCAATCGATAAAATTCAAAGTTAAATTTGTAAAAATAATATAGGAGATAATAATGTCTTTAAGGATATCCATTTTTTTCGTTGCCTTATTAGCATTTCTTTTCGCTTCCTGTTCACCAGAACACTCTAAAATCGTAATTGCAGAGTACAATGATGCAAAGATAACGATGGATGAATTTGAAAAAGCGTATGCAAAAAATGTAGGTGGATTAGAAGCAGCAGTTGATGATAGTTTTGAAAACTACAAAAATTTTGCTGATCTATACACTAACTTTAGAATGAAATTAGATGATGCTAAATCCCGTGGTTATCAAAATGACCAGGCTCTTAATCAGGAGTTGTTGGATTATAAAAAGAAAGTTGGAGCATCATACATTTTAGAAAAATATCTAGTTGAACCTAATATAAAAGAATGGTACGAACAAAGAAAAACTGAGATAAGAGCAAGTCATTTGATGATTAGACCTGATTCTACTGGCGAAATTGCTGCAAGAATTAAAACCCAGGCAATTTTAGATAGTATTAAAATGGGTAAATCATTTGAAGAAATGGTTGAAAAGTATTCGCAGGATAATTTTTCGAAAATCAAAGGCGGCGATATTTTTTATTTTACCGCCGGTCAGTTGCCTTTTGAATTTGAAGATGCATGTTATAAAACCTCTAAAGACAGTATTTATCCTCAAGTAGTACAAACAAAATTCGGGTTTCACATAATAAAAGTAACTGATAGAAAACCTAGAGTTCCTAAAATTAAAGCAAGTCATATTCTTGTAAGTTATATGAACCCTTCAGGTACAGTGGATTCTGCAGCCGCAAAACTTACGATGGATAGTGTGATGACTGCATTAAAATCAGGACAGGATTTTGGAGAAGTTGCAAAAAGATTTTCTGATGATACCGGAACAAAAGACAAAGGCGGAGATTTGGGATTTTTTGAAAGACGTATGATGGTGCAGGAATTTGATGAGGCAGCATTTAATCTGGAAGTCGGCAAAATGTCAGATGTAGTTGTTACAAATTTTGGGTTGCACGTAATCAAATTAATGGAAAAGCAACCTTATCCAACATTTGAAGAAGAAAAAGAAAATCTTAAAAATTTATTGAAACGTTCTAGATATAATGATTTATATGCGGGCTTAATAAACGATTATAAAAAAGAGTTTAACTATAGCCTTAATGAAGAAGTTGTTAGGCAAATGATTGGATCAAATGATTCTACTATTATTGGTGGAGAGATGAAGGGTGCTGAAAATTATGGTGATAAAACCTTATTTTCATTCGCAAACCATAAAGAATCTGCAAATGACTTTTACTCAAAAATAAAATCAGATAATGAATTTACTGGTAAAAAGTTTACAAGTGATTTCATTAATAAAGGAATCAAAAAGTATACAGAACAAATGCTGCTTGAAGAGAAGGCACTCTCTTTAGAAAAAACGGATACTCAGTTTGCTGAATTAATGAAAGATTATCAAAACGGAATATTTATCTTCAAATTGCAGGAAGAAGAAGTCTGGAATAAAGTTAAAGTGGATAGTATAAAGCTTTACGATTTCTATCAGAAAAATATGCAGAAATATAAATGGGAAGATCGTGTCGGGTTTACCGAGATTTTTGCAAAAAAAGATTCTGTCATCAAACACTATTACTCATTGCTCAAATCAGGAGAAAGTTTTGATATTTTAGCAGCTAAAACGGAAAGACCACAGCTTAAAGAGAAAAAAGGTAAGTATGATCTTCAGGTAGTAGGTTCCAGCGAATTTTCAAAAGCTGTAAATAACCTGACTAAAGTTGGAGAATATACTGAACCGATAACTAATCCTGGTGGATTTTCAATATTAAGATTGGACATCAAAGATCCAGCAAGACTAAAGACATTTGAAGAAGCTAAAGCAGAAGTTTCCGGAGCTTTTCAAGAGTATGAAAGCAAAAGACTTGAAAATGAATATCTAGATTCGTTGAAGAAAAAGTATTCACCTGTAATTAATTATGATGAATTGCGAAAAGCATTTAAACAAAACATTAACTAATATTTTAATACTTTCTGCACTGTTGTCAATAACAGCTTGTTCTGAACAACAACGGAAAGATGATTATATTGCTCGCGTTAACGAATCCTATTTAACCAGGGAAGAATTTGCTTCCCTGGTTGATACTTCCAAACTTAATTCTTTTCAAAAAGAACAGATAATAAAAAATTGGATATACAATGAATTATTATTTCAGGAAGCTGTTAAAGATGGAATTGTTGGAAATGAGGATTTTAACAGAATAGTAAAAAATTCCGAACGACAATTAGCTGCAGCAATGCTCTTAAAAGATTTTTCAGACTCTGAAGAGTTAGATTTTTCGGATCAGGATTTAATAGAATATTACGAAAACAATAAGAGTTATTTTCTCGCCAACTCGAATTCTTATCTAATTAATAGCGCTTATTTTAAGGATGAGGATAGGGCAATAAGATTTAGAGAATTTGTTCTTGCTAATGATTGGGATAAATCGGTTGAATTATTTATTGAAGATTCTTCTTTGCACAGATGCGAAACTTCAAAATTGATTGAGGAACCAAATATTTATCCTTTACAGCTTGCAAGAATTATTTCTGATCTTTATCCTAACGAAATTAGTATTGTAATTACTGAAAAGCCTGGCTATTATTCTGTTATTCAAGTATTGAATAAATATCCCAAAGAAACTATTCTTCCATTTGAATCGACTAAAGAATTAGTAGCTAGAAGATTTGTGGCTGAAAAGAAAAATGAAATTATTGAGAACTATTTAATAGAACTATACTCCCAAAATGAAATTGAGATAAAAAATGAAAACTAGCTTTGTAATCTTATTGTTCATATTAACCATATCGTTAGCAGCTCAGCAAACATTAGATAAAATAGTTGCAGTTGTTGATGATGAAATAATACTCCAAAGTGAGCTTGAATTTCAGGTGAATATTTTTGCATCGCAAAGACAGTTAGACCCAAGTACTTCAGGATTAAAAGAACAATTATTAAACTCGATGATTGAAGAAAAACTAATGTATGCTCAAGCAGATATTGATTCAATTACTGTTACTGAAGATGAAATAAATCAGAGAATTGAGTATCAAATCAATTCATTTACTCAACAATATGGTTCAATAGCTAATATTGAAAAAATCTATGGGATGAGTATAGACCGAATTAAAAGAGAGTTGCGTGATGAAGTTCGTAAAAGTTTAATGTCGCAAAGATTGCAGGAAAAGAATTTTGGAAAATTGCAGGCAACTAGAAGAGAAGTAGAGGAATTTTTTAATTCCTATAAGGACAGTATAGGAACTATTCCAGAAAAAGTTACAATCTTTCATATTTTTCAAAACCCAAAAGCAAGTGAAAAACTAAAAAAGAAATTCTTAGAAAAAGCAACAGCGTTACTGGATTCCATAAAAGCTGGAAGAGATTTTTCCGAGCTCGCAAAAAAATATTCTGATGATCCTGGAAGTGCAGCACAGGGTGGCGATCTGGGATTTG
Organism: Ignavibacteriaceae bacterium; assembly: GCA_049291095.1. Classification (GTDB taxonomy): domain Bacteria; phylum Bacteroidota; class Ignavibacteria; order Ignavibacteriales; family Ignavibacteriaceae; genus IGN3. The sequence goes on from JBATOT010000131.1 coordinate 38,748, forward strand.
TAAAAAAAGGAGTATTTTATCCGGAGTTTGAGGAAGCAGCGTTTAAATTAAATGTTGGTGAATTATCGGGTGTTATTGAATCACCTGTTGGATTTCACATCATACAGATGATTGAAAAACGTGGGGAATCTATAAATACAAGGCACATACTGATTAAAATTAAAGCCGATGAAAATGCTGACTTGCAAACTATTGATTTTTTAAGTGAAGTTAGAGATAGTATCCAGAAAGGCTTACGTACATTTCAAGAGTGTGCTAAAAAATACAGCGAAGATAAAGAAAGCGCTCCATTTGGTGGTGAACTTGGCACATATTATATAAACCAATTAGATAAAGCATTACTCGATGCAGTCGGAAAACTTAAGCAAGGTGAAATTGGTTACCCAAGAAGATTAGAATATGCGCCTGGAACTTATGGTTATCATATAGTGTGGCTCCAATCAAGAATTCCTCAACACAAAGCAGATCTTACCGAAGATTATACTGAAGTTAAAAAGCTTGCTGATGAAAATAAAAAGCAAAAAGAATACACGAAATGGATTGAGAAAATTAAAGGACAGATTTTCTGGGAAGTAAGACTTTAATATTTAATAAAGGAATTAAGTGAGTAATTCAAATTCTAGTAATAATGATGTTCAGCTTGTTGAGCAATTAAATCAAAAAGTTTTAGAAATTAAAACTGAAATTTCAAAAGTAATTGTTGGGCAGGATGAAATAATTAATCAATTAATAATTTCTCTTCTTTCCCGGGGACATTGTTTGCTTGTTGGTGTGCCAGGTTTAGCAAAAACACTTCTTATTAAAACTTTAGCCGAAGTACTGGATTTAAAGTTTAACAGAATTCAGTTCACACCTGATCTTATGCCAAGTGATATTACGGGAACAGAAATACTTGATGAAGACTTTAGTACCAAGAAAAGAAATTTTAGATTTATTTCAGGGCCGGTGTTTGCTAATATTGTTCTTGCTGATGAAATAAATAGAACTCCACCTAAAACACAAGCCGCTTTGCTTGAAGCAATGCAGGAGCATAAAGTTACTGCTGCAGGTCAAACTTATAAATTACCCGAACCATTTTTTGTTTTAGCAACTCAAAATCCAATAGAGCAGGAAGGAACCTACCCATTACCCGAAGCTCAGTTAGATAGATTTATGTTTAATCTTTGGTTAGATTATCCTTCCAGCGAAGAAGAAGTAAAAGTTGTACAGACAACAACCAGTGAATATAAACCTCAATTAAAAAAAGTTGTTGCTTCAGATGAAATTATTTCCTTTCAGGATTTGATTAGAAAAGTACCCGTCGCCCCAAATGTGATTGAGTTTGCTGTTAAAATTTCAAATATGACCAGACCAATTAACGGAACTTCTCCAAAATATGTAAAAGACTGGATTACCTGGGGTGCCGGACCAAGGGCATCACAATACTTAGTGCTTGCTTCAAAAACTAAGGCTGTAATAGAAGGTAGATTTTCTCCAAATATTGATGATGTAAAATCAGTAATGCTTCCCGTACTTCGGCATAGAATTATTACAAATTTTAGTGCAGAGGCTGAAGGAATTTCATCAATTGATGTGATTAAAAGAATTGAGATGGAATCTTAATTTTGTAGAACTACAATTTCACAATCGAATAATTTTTATAAGCAAAATAAATTTCCGTAGCTGCAGTTTTAATAACTGTAGCTGTTGGAACCGCTAATAACATTCCAATCAAACCAAACAATTCACTTCCAATAATTATTAAAAGTATAATTATTATCGGATGCATATCTACGCTTTTAGCAAACACATAAGGCTGAACAAATCCATTATCTATTGTGTATGTTAAAGCAACAAGCAGCATTATTATTGGCACCAAACTTAAATCTCCGGTTAGCATTATAGACAAAACAATTGCAGGAACTCCTCCAATTATTGGTCCAAAGTAAGGGATTAAATGACCTAGCCCGGCAATAACACCAAGTGGAAGTGCGTTTGGTAATCCAATAAAATAAAATCCAAAACCTATAAATATCCCGACAAATGCCGCATCAAAAATCCAGCCCCTAACAAATCTTCCAAGTTGTAGTGTAACACGTTTAAGGATCCAATAAGACATTTCAAAATATTTATTTGGTACTATATGGATTAACCCTTTTTGTATTGAAGCAGAGTCTTTTAGTAAAAAGAATGATATAAATGGTACTATAAATAAAAATGCAGTTACCGAAACAATACTGCTAACATAAAAGGTTAAATGATTTATGGCATCGTTAAACGAAGTTGCAATTATATTTTCTACTTTTTGAGCAAGTTCTCCCTGGTGGAAAAGAGGGAAGATGCTTAAAATTTTTTTCTCCAGTATGTTCAGTTCTTCATTAAGGGAAAAGTCTTTTAACTCAAGAAGCAGTTGACCCATCTGTAAATAAAGTTTTGGGATTACAAATGATAAGCCTAGATAAACAAGGAATCCGAATCCGGCAAATACAATTAGTGTAGAAAATGTTCGGGAAAAACCTTTCCCTTCAAGTATTCTAACGAACGGGGCAAAAATAAATCCAAGCAATAGTGATAACGCAACTAATACTATTATATTGCTTAGCATATAAACAAAATAAATTACTGCAATTATTACAACAAATGCTAACAATAATCTGGTTGTTTTTTTATTAATTATTTCTGTCATAAAAAAAACTAACTAATTGCTTCAATCCTTTTTACTGCTGGTACTTCTCTCATTATTGCTCTTTCAACTCCTGCTCTTAATGTCATAACCGATAACGGACAAATTTCGCAAGCACCAAGTAGTTTCACTTTAACAATTCCATCGTCAGTTACTTCTACTAATTCAATATCGCCATTATCCGCCTGCAGATAAGGTCTGATATTGTTTAATGCCATTTGAATATCTTCTTTAATCATATCTGTAATATTGCAAAAATGAACTGTGTTCTTGGTTAAATATCGTTTGAAAAATTATTTAATGCAACAAAAGAATAAGTAGTTTTTATTTTTTGCTAAAAACTTCTTCAAGAGTTTTGTGCAATTCAGAATCTCTAAGAACATTTTCATTTTTTATAATAACGCCATTTTTATCTATAAGGAATAAAGTTGGCCAATGAGCAATATTATAAAGAGTATGAATAGTTTTATTCTTATCATCTAAAGTGTGAGTCCAACTCATATTTTTTTCTTGAATAAATGATTTGAATTCTTCTTCAGTTTTTGTCTGCATCATTAAATCACTGCTAATACTAATTATTTCAAATCCTTTATCATTAAACCTGTTGTACGCTTTTATTAGATTAGGAATTTCGCCTACACAGGGCCCGCACCAAGTTCCCCAAAAATCAAGAAGAACAACCTTCCCTTTATAATCAGAAAGCTTTTTCTTTTCGCCTTTTGTTGTTGTAAATTCAAAATCAATAGATGGGTTGCCTACTATTTCTTCAGTAAATTTAGCAGATTTTTGTTGTTGCAGATATGATTGATAAACTCTTTCAACTATTTGATCTCTTTTGCCGTCCGGAATTTGTTTAGCAATTTCATTCATCTTTTCACCAGCAGATTTTAGCAGCGGGTAAGAAAGATTATTTAATGCCATTTGAAAAGCATAGTAACATTTTGCTTCGGAGTTTAAAAGATTGTAATCATTTGGAAAATTTATCTTTAACTCAGCAAACTCATTTTCAAAATCATCTTTTAAAGAAAGTAGTTTATTAAAGTCTTTTTCATTCCCAAATTTTTTATTCCAAAGTACGTAACGTGCCAAGTGATAATCAGGATAGTCTTTAAGCTCATTTTCAATTTCCTTTATGCAAATTTCATTATCAACACCTGCCATAACAAAAAAATCAATATTTCTAAATCGTGCACCTTTAACAGGTTTACCAGTATTATCATAAATATAGCTTGAATATGTTTTCTTGTCGTTGTAATCAAAGTTACTACCATCAGAAATGTAATAAGTTAGTAATTGAGCTGAATCTGGAATTTCTATCATTGCTGAAAAAATGCCATCCTTTTCAATCATTAATGTTTCGTTTTTTCTGCCTTCATCAGGATTTAAAACATTATTAAATAAACTTTCTGTGCCCTGTCTTGCAATTCCTTTAGTGCTCCAAAAATCAAAAGCGTAAACCAGGGTAAGTTTAGATTTTATAGTGAAAATATTTTTTTCGCTGGGATTGTATTCTACTTTAAAGATTCTTCCAGAGGTAGGTAAAGTTTGTGCGATCATTGTAATTGAAAAAGCAAATAGAAACAAAATAACTTTATTCATCTCAGTGCCTCTATTATTTATGATAACCAAAATTAAAACTTACTGATCAATATCCCAATTACAATGATGCAAATAAATAAATGCAAATTCTTTATAAACTATTCCTCATCACCAAGAAGAATTTCAATTTTACCGCTTGAATTTGAGTTTCTAATGTTCACTTGGTCTGTTAGTTTTCTTGAGATATCCATTAACTTATTAGTTTCATTCGAATCTGGAATTCCATAAACCATTGGCATTCCTGCATCCCCACCTTGTCTGATTCTCGGATCAATCGGAATTCCACCAAGTAATGTTGTGTTTAATTCTTTGCAAATTTTTTCTCCGCCTCCTGAACCAAAAATATCATATTTGATTCCTGTATCGGGCGCAATAAAGTAACTCATATTTTCTACCACTCCAAGTATTGGCACATTAACTCTTTCAAACATCTTTAATGCTTTACGGGCATCAATTAAGGATACTTCCTGCGGAGTAGTCACAATTACTGCTCCGGTTAATGGTATTGTTTGAACTAAAGTAAGTTGTATATCGCCGGTTCCAGGAGGCATATCAAATATTAAGTAATCAAGTTCTCCCCAATCAACATCAGTCAAAAACTGTTTAATCGCACCACTTGCCATTGGGCCGCGCCAGATTATTGGATCTTTAGAATCTACAAGAAGACCGATAGACATAAACTTAATTCCATAGTTTTCCAATGGAATAATCTTTACAGAGTTTTCTGCCTGGTAAACCTTTGGTTTCTCATCAGAACCTAACATTAATGGAATACTTGGACCGTAAATATCAGCATCAATCAAACCTACACTTGCACCATCTTTGGCAAGTGCAACTGCAAGATTAACAGCAACTGTACTCTTACCAACTCCGCCTTTACCGCTTGCAACCGCAATTGTATTCTTTACTCCCGGTAAAATAGCATCTTTACGAGCGTCTTTGTGTGTTGATATTTTTGATGAAGATTTTGTTTGAATTGATAAATCGATATTAGTAAGATTATTAAAATCTTTTTTTAATTGATCAACTATCAAATTTTTAATTTCATTTGAATCAATTGTATTTAAAGATAGTTCGAGTGTTAATGTATTATTAACTGCCTCAAGTTTTTTTATTGAATTTAATGTAAGCAGATTTGTATTAAATGATTTGTGCTGAATATTTTTAAGTGAGTTTATAATTGTGCTTTTTGTTATTTCGGACATTAGATAGTTCCTGTTTTTATTTATTCTGAATATTCTAAGCAATCATAAAGATTTTTAATAGATGATTTACTTTATTGTTTATTTAGGGAATTGTTTCTGCACTCTTATTCCCATAGCTTTAAGTGCATGATTCATTAGCCACTCCTGACTATTAACTTGTTTTGTTGCTTCTTTTAACTCTACTAATTTATACGAACCATCGGGTTGAAGTATTCTTGCTTTAACATTATCCTTAAGAGAAAATTTGATGAGAGTTTTTATTATTTCATCTTTTAGTTTGGGGTTTTCTATCGGAAAAGCTATCTCGACTCTTCTGTCTAAGTTTCGCTGCATCATATCAGCACTGCTTAAATAAATTTCTTCTTTACCACCATTATAGAAATAAAAAACCCTGCTATGTTCAAGATATCTGCCAACAATACTTCTCACCTCAATGTTCTCGCTTAAATCTTTAACTCCAGGAATAAGACTGCAAACACCACGAACAACAAGTTTGATCTCAACACCTGAGTTTGAGGCTTCATATAATGCAGAAATTATTGCTGGGTCTACCAATGAATTTAATTTCATATATATTTTTGCATCTTTACCGGCAACTGAATTTTCTATTTCTCTAAATATAAGTTCCAAAAATTTTTCTCTCATATTTACAGGTGAAACAAAGAGTTTTTTATATTCTTTTTGTTTTGAATAACCCGTTAAAAAATTAAAAATATCGGAAACATCGCTGCATATATCTTCATCAGATGTAAATAATCCCAGATCTGTGTAAAGTTTAGCAGTTGTAGCATTATAATTCCCGGTGGCAAGATGCACATACCGTTTTACGCCATCATATTCTTTACGCACTACTAATGTCATTTTTGCATGTGTTTTTAATCCAACTAAACCATATACAACATGAACACCAACTTTTTCTAATTCTCTTGCCCAATAAATATTATTCTGTTCATCAAATCTTGCTTTAAGCTCAACCAAAACAGCAACCTGTTTTCCCATTTCAGCAGCTTCAATCAAGCATCTTACAATTGGAGAATCGGGACCAACGCGATATAGTGTTTGTTTAATAGCAAGAACATCCGGATCCATTGCTGCTTTTTTTATAAAATCTATAATAGGAGAAAATGAATGATATGGATGATGCAGTAAAATATCTTTTTGTCTAATTATCGAAAAGAAATCTTCTTCTTCCTCAAATACCTTTGGTGTAATAGGATAAAAAGGTTTTTCCTTTAATTGATGCAGCGGCAATTTAAATAATCCCATCACATCACTTAAACCTAAAGGTCCATCAGAAACATGAACATCGTCTTTGGTTATCTGAAGATTATCAATTAAAGTATCTAGCATAAAATCTGGCACAGGGTGACCAACTTCTAATCGTACCACACTTCCAAATCTTCGTTGTTTAATGTTTTCTTCAATAACACTTAAAAGATCATCTGCTTCATCTTCCTGAAGCTCTATATCAGTATCTCGTGTAATTCTAAACCTATGAGCTTCCACAATTTCCATCCCCGGAAATAGGTATGAAAGATTTGCTTTAATTAAATCGCCAAGCCAAACGTATGTTGCTAAAAAATTTCCATTGACATTGAGAGATATTTTAGGATCTAAAATTTGATCTATTTGAAGTAAACGTGGTAAAATACTTGGTACTTTTACTCTGGCAAAATGGTTTTCTCCGTTTGGTTTCTTTATAAGAATTGCAAGACTTAAACTAAGGTTTGAGATGTAAGGGAACGGTCTACCCGGATCAAAGGCAAGCGGAGTTAATACCGGATAAATTTCTTTTTTAAAATATTCAGTAAGTTTTTCTTTTTCGGTTTCATTTATTTCATCAAATGAAAGCAGTTTTATATTATTTGTTTTAAGTGATGGAATAATTTCGTCCATCCAGAAATTATCTAAAGTTTTTAACAAAGGTTTAAGTGCTTTTTCAACTCTCTTTAACTGTTCAATCGGAGTTAATCCATCGATTGAAGGCTCACTTACATTTGCAGCAATTTGTTCCTTCAAACCTGAAATTCTTATCATATAAAATTCATCAAGGTTTGAGCAGAAGATAGAAATGAATTTAACTTTTTCTAAAAGAGGCAGTTCACGATGTAACGCTTCTTCAAGTACTCGTTTGTTAAACTCAACCCAGCTAAGATCACGATTGATGAAATTTTCGGGTTTGCTGTATTTTTTAATTAAATCTTTGACATTCATATAATATTGCTCCGTTCGGGCACAAATATAACATAAATTGTACCTTTATGCTGTGCCAAAAATAAACGGAAAATTAGAACTTATAAAGGTTTTTATTAAAAGTGAGTGTTGTTAGTTAGTATTTATTACGTAGTATTAAGTGTGCTACATTTAAGTTTTACTATTCAAAAAAAACTAAGATTTTTCCTTGCCATAATTTTGCCAATGTACTGCTCTTAGATTATCAATTTCCTTCATACCGCATTTGTCAATTGGAATAATATATTCTAAGAGCCAGCCATTTTCAGATTTGATTTCATAATCATCAAAAAACATTATTGATCCCAAATGATCTTTTTTATAAAGTTCAAAATGTTTAAAAGGAATAGCTTTTCGCCAAACTTCTACAATTGTAAAATCATCAAACTCATCTTGATTTTTATAATTTATCATCATCTAATAGATATGACTTTATCTAATTCAATCTAAATTTATCTAAGCTCGATTTTTTACCGAGTAAAGTAATTACAACATCAGGTTTAAATTTGTAATCAGGTTCTGGCATCAGTATAAAGTTGTTGTTTAAAATTTCATTTATACCAATAACCAGCACATCATATTTTGATCGCAGTTTCAACTCTCTTAGTGTTTTACCGGTAAAGTTATCAGGACAAGCAACTTCAACAATTGAGTAATCTGAAGTTAGTGGAATATGATCGAGCAGATTTGGTTCAGTCAGTCTGTGCGCTACCCATTCGGCAATATCTTTTTCAGGAAAAATAATATCTGTTACGCCCATTACTTTTAACAGTTCCGCATGTACTTCATTATTCGCTTTTACAATCAGGTTATTAACCTTCATCGCTTTCATATAATGAACTGCTAGAATACTATCAACCATGTTTGAGCCGATACTAATTACAACGCCATCTATTTTACTATCAATAAATTCCTGTAAAAATGCTTTGTTTTTGATATCACCAATTACAGCATCATTCACAAAGTTTTTTATCTCATCAACTTTCTCCGGATTAACATCTACTGCTAAAACTTTATTACCTATAGATGCGAGCTTTTTGGCAATGTTAAATCCAAAACTGCCTAAGCCTATAACTGCATATTCTTTCATTGTAGCTCCTACTATTATGATGTAAAAATATCTTCTTTAGGAAAAGTGTAATTATTATTCCCATTTTTATTTACAAAGAATAGCCCTATGGCTATTGGTCCAACTCGACCTATAATCATTAAAGCTATTATTAACAATTTTCCTATTATGCTTAAACTGGATGTAATACCTGCTGATAACCCTACAGTTCCAAATGCGGAAGTGGCCTCAAAAAGTATTTTTATAAAACTAAAATTTTCTGTTATAGTTAGAATAAGTGTGATTACTAATGTTGAAGTTAGTGCAACAAATATTTGAGCATTTGATTTATCAATACTGAATCTGCTGATAGTGCGTCTGAAAATGGAAACAACATTCTTACCTTTTAGTGAGGCTATTGAAGAAAGTACGCTAGATGCAAACGATGTTGTTTTAATTCCGCCGCCTGTGCTGCCCGGTGATGCACCAATAAACATCAAGATTATCATTACAAATAAACTTGCATTAGACATTATAGTTATATCAATTGTGTTAAAACCAACCGTTGTTGATGCCGAGACAGATTGGAAGAATGCGATCAGTATATTCTGAAATATATTTTCTGAAAACTTAGTGTGTTCTGCTATTAAGATTATTAAAGCACCAAATAGAAAAAGTGAAAAAGTAAATGATAAGACTAATTTTGTATGAAGTGATAATCGGACAACTTTGTTTTTCTTAATCTTTTGCTTAACAAAATTCAGTAAATCATAAAGAACAAAAAATCCGATTCCACCAGTTATAACAAGGAAGAAAGTATTAAAGTTTATTATCAAATTTCCACTAAATGAACTTAAGCTATCCGGATATAAGCCAAAACCTGCTGTACAAAATGCAGATACAGAATGAAATAGTGATGAATACAGTGCTTCAGTAAAACTAAAACTGTTTTTTAGTACAATGAAATAACCAACTGTACCGATTAATTCTATAATAATTGTATAGATTAAAGTTAGTTTTACAAACTTGATTAAATCAACGCTTTGGTTTCTGGAGACAGCTTCTCTTAAATATTTTTTTCCCGATAATGAAAGTTTTTCTTTGAGCATAATTGCAAAGACTACAAAGAACAGCATATAGCCTAAACCACCAATTTGAATTAGAAGGAGAATAACTATTTCACCAAAGGTGGAGTAATAAGTTCCTGTATCAACAACAACTAATCCGGTTGTGCTTACTGCGGAAGCTGAAGTGAAAAGTGAATCTACAAAAAATTGGAAAGTATGATTTTCCGATGAGATAGGTAACATCAACAGTAATGCGCCAATCAAAATAATAATGATGTATCCTAAACTTAAAAGTTGAACCGGTGTTAAAGCTTTTTCTAATAATCGAAACATAATATTGTACTATTCCAAATGATCTTTTTGGGAAGTTGCCAATTACTGTTCCAATTAATTGTTTAGATATATGCTTCGGATTTGCTTAAAAGAAAGGATTTGAAGGAAAGAAAATTATTGGATGCTCAGTTCATTTTCAGAATGGAAATATTATTTCCAAAATGGAAATATCAGGCAATTGGCAATATAAAATAAAAAACGCTGCCTTTGCCGGGCGTGCTTTCAACTCCGATTCTTCCGCCCTGAACTTCAACAAATTCTTTTGCAATAGCTAACCCAAGACCTGTGCCTTTTGCAGATTCGGATTTTGATTTTACATATTTTTCAAAAATTCTACTCTGCTCTTCCACAGATACGCCAGGGCCTTCATCTTTAATTGAGATAGTTACAAAATTATTTTCTGATTTTGCACTAATTGTTATTTTGCCTTTTGGAGAAGAGTAGCGAATAGCATTATTCAATAAATTTACAATTACCCAAACCGTTTTTTCTAAATCACATTTTACTTTACTAATATCCTCGGGAATAGAAATATTTAAATTAATTTCTTTTTCATTTATAATCATCAAAATCGCAAAGGTGCCAAGTTCAACAATGTCACTAACTTCGCAAGGTTTTATCTTTAGCTTAATATGCCCTGTTTCTACTTGTGTAAAATCTAAAACTTCATTCACAAGATTTAGTATTCTATTACTCTGAATCTTTATTGATTCAGTTAATTCTTTTTGTTCTTTATTTAATTGACCAACTCTATCATCTTCAAGCAGTTTAATGGAAAGATTGATTGACGAAAGGGGAGTTTTTAGTTCGTGTGAAATTGTTGCAATTAAATTTGTCTTTGCTAAATCACGCTCTTCATATTTGGTAATATTCTGAATTAAAATAATATATCCTGATGGCTCAACATATGTATCAATTCTATCTGCTTTGCTGATATCCAGAAGTAGTATTTGAAAATATTCAGTCTTATTGTTGATTAGTAAACTGAATGGTTTCGCTTTTTTGTTTACCAAATCTTTAATGTTCGTAATATCAAGAGTATTAATTTGAGTTAAAAAATGATTATTACTTTCCAACTCTGTAATCTTTTTCCCTAATAACTCTGTAATATTCATTCCAGAGAGTTCGCAAAACTTATGATTTGCATGAACAATATTAAAAGTATTATCCAAAAGCAGAGTGCCATCCTGTAAATTTGCTAACAGAGTTTCTAGCCGGCGTTTTTCAATTAAAAGTTCATCAAGCTGTTGTGCTTGATACTGCTGCAGTTTAATTGCCATTATATTAAAGGCATCTGCTAAAGTATTAAGCTCATCATTTGTCTGGATATCTATACGCTGATCATATTTTTTATCTGAGATATCTTTAATCTTTGTTGTCAGCTCGGTTATCGGGTTTGTGATGTATGATGGAAAATAAAATATAAAGATGATGGTAATTAAAATGCTTGATGTTGCAGCAATAGCCATATAAAGAGAAACATTATCTGCGGTTTTGTTTGCAACATCATTCTTATGATAAATTGCAGCCATATTTAACTTGTAAATTTCTTTAATAGAAGAGGTTGCAATTATATAGTTTGATTTTAATTCATCAACATCAATTGTATTAAAATTATTTGCTTTGTTGTTAATTGAATCAATCACATTAATAAATCGATGATATGAATCAATAACACTACTTACTAATTTATCTTCACCGGATTCCGTGATATTGTTTTTTTGATAATTAAGATATTTTAAAAACTCTTCTTTTTTATTCTGCAATGAATCATCGATTGCTTTCAGAAACGCCGTATCTTTATTCGGATTTCCAAATATGGATAATTGCAAAGTAAAAATACTCTCAATAACACCTAACATATTACTTGAGTGTTCAACAGAAGCATAATTATCCTTAATAATTACTTTTGAATCTTCAGATAGATAATAAATGGAAAATATTCCCGTGATGCTTAGTAGAAAAATTACAAGTAATAAAAAAACTAACCCCAATAATATTTTAGTTTTAAGCTTTTTCATTCATCAGTAAGTTTATAATCATTTAGTTTTCGATATAGCGTTGTCAAACCGATTCCAAGAATATCTGCAGCTTCGTTCTTATTGTAGTTAACTGATTTAAGTACTGAAAGAATGTGATTTCTTTCAACGTCTTCAAGTTTTTCCGGCTTGCTTAAACCATATTCATCCAATCCGTTTGTTAGTTCCAAAGGAAGGTCTGAGGCTGTAAGAGTTGATTTGTCGCCAAGGAGAATTATTCGTTCGATAATATTTTTTAGTTCACGTGTATTGCCGGGAAAAGTATATGAAAAAAGTTTATCATAAAATGTCTGTTCAACTACAGGAATATTTTTCTTTAACTTTTTAGAAAATATATTGATAAAGATATCTGCTAGTACTTTTATATCATCAACTCGATTTCTTAAAGGCGGAAGATTGATCTGAATGACACTTATTCTATAAAACAAATCATCTCTGAATTTCCCTTCGCCTATAAGTTTTTTAAGATCCTTATTTGTAGCTGCAATAACACGCACATCAACAGATGTTTCCTTGGTATCTCCAGCCTTAATAAAGGTATTATTTTCTAAAACTCTTAAAAGTTTAGCTTGCAATACAATATCCATGTCCCCAATTTCATCAAGAAATAAAGTGCCTTTATCTGCTTCCTCAAACAATCCTTTTTTATTTTTTACAGCACCGGTAAAAGCACCAGCTTTGTATCCGAACATTTCTGATTCAAGAAGGTCCTTAGCAAATCCGCTGCAATTAATTGCAACAAACGGTTCATTTCTTCTATTGCTTTCATAATGTATAGATTGTGCAAAAACTTCTTTACCAGTTCCGGTTTCTCCAAACAGTAATATAGGTGCATCTGAGTTTGCAGATTTCTTTGCAATACTAACTGCTTCAAGAATAAGTGGTGAACTGCCCGTAATACTATCGAAAGAATATTTTGACAATACATTTTTCTCCAGGTGAGAAATCCGGTTAACCATCTTTACTTTTTCGTGTGCGTTTTTTACAACAAGTACCAGCTTATTGTCTTCATCCCCTTTAACAATATAATCAAACGCGCCATCTTTTATAGCATTAACACCATCTTCAATTCTGCCATAAGCTGTTAATATTATAATTTCAATTGATGGGAATTGTTTTTTTATAATTGGCAGTAATTCCAGTCCACTTTTATCGGGCAATCTTACATCTGAAACGACTATGTCAATTTCACTATTATGTAGTAATTCTAATGCTTCGGTGGAAGCACCGGCAGTTAAAATACTAAACCCTTCCAGTTCTAATAATCGCCTGATAAGATTTCTTAATTCCGGCTCATCATCAATAATTAAAACTTTATTATGGCGCATAAGTACACCTTTGGATAATATTCATTTAACACATTGTATATTTAATAAAATTTATGAAATAAAATGAAGTGAATGCATAATAAGCAGGTTAGGTAATTTAATAATGCTATTTATATTTCTACTTTTTCCAGAAGTAAGGAGTAAAAATTATCAGAACAGTAAAAAGTTCAAGTCTGCCAAGCAACATTAAAAAGCTAAGCAGCCATTTTCCAAATACACTAACTTCAGAATAATTACCTGCGGGACCAGTCATTCCTAAACCGGGTCCAATGTTTGCCATACAGGCAGCCACTGATCCCATAGAAGTTTTAATATCCAATCCAGTAATCGTGAGAAGTAAAGATCCAATTACAAAAAAAGCCAGATAGGTGAGTACAAATGCAGATACTTTTGCAATGATTTCATTTGGTACAGCTTTACCATTATGTCTTACCGGTACTATTGCATTCGGATGCAGCAATCGTTTAGCCTCTGAAAGACTGTTTTTAATAAGGAGTTGATATCTTATCATCTTAACTCCACCACTGGTAGAGCCGGCGCATGCACCAAGTAATAACATAATTAAGAAAAACATAGAGGAGAATGGCGCCCACAATTCATAATCAGCAGTTGCAAATCCTGTTGATGTTAATATGGATAAAATACTAAATGCAACATTTCTAAATGTTTTTTCTAATGGTGTTTGATTTACTATCACCAGGTATATAGTAAGTGCAGTAACAGTAAATACAATTAATTTTAGATAAAATTTAAATTCATCATCCTTTAAATATCTGTTTATTTTACCATGCAGTGCAAAATAGTGCAAAGTAAAATTTGTTCCCCCAAGAAACATAAAAATTAAGATTACATATTCTATATAAGCCGAATTGTAGTAAGCAACGCTCTGTGTTTTAGTTGAAAAGCCGCCGGTTGCTAATGTACCAAATGAATGGCAAAGTGAATCAAATAAATTCATACCTCCAAAAAGCAATAAGATTATTTGAGCAGAAGTCAGTAAAACATAAATAGCCCACAATCTTTTTGCTGTTTCTCTAACTCGCGGATGTAGTTTGTCTTTTGTTGGTCCAGCAACTTCTGCCTGGTAAAGTTGCATACCGCCAATACCTAGCATCGGTAGAATTGCAAGTGATAAAACAATAATTCCCATTCCTCCAATCCAGTGTGTCATACTGCGCCAAAACATTAATCCGTAGGGAAGAACTTCAACTTTTTTTAATATCGATGCGCCAGTAGTTGTAAAACCAGATATAGTTTCAAAGAATGCATCAGTATAAGAAGGAATTGATCCGTGAATAACAAATGGTAAAGCACCAAATGCAGACATTAAAATCCAGCCAAGAGTAACAATAATATATCCTTCTCTTTTCCCAACTTCAGTTTTATCAGATTTTCTTGTAATAAACCAGGCTGATAGTCCAATGGATGCAGTGATAGTTCCCGAAAGAACTAATGAGAGGATATCATCATCACCATAGTAAATAGAAAAGGGAATACCAAGCATCATAAAAATGCCTGTTAGGATAAGTAAAAACCCCAGAATATTTATTATAAGTTTATAATTCACTTAACAGGTTATCTTTCAAAAAGCTTTTCAAGTTTGTTAACAGTATCTGGTAGTGAAAATATTACAACTTTATCGCCGGAATTAATTTTTGATTCACCCGTTGCAATAAACACTTGATCACCTCTGATAAACCCTCCGACAATTGAACCTTTAGGAAAATCAATTTCAGAAATTTGATTTTTTGTAATCGCTGAATTTGGTTGTGCTTGAAATTCAAGTACATCAGCATCTATACCTTCTAAAGTTGCAATAACTATAACATCACTTTTATGTATAAATCGCGAGATATTATTTGCAGCAATTAATTTTTTATTGATCAGTGAATCAAGACCAATAGTTTGAGTTAACGGCACGTAATCAACTTTATCCACAAGTGCTATAACTTTTTTTACACCAAGATGTTTTGCAAGCAGGCAGGAAATAATATTTGTTTCAGCATCTTCAGTAACCGCGATAAATGCATCAACATCAATAATCCCTTCCTGAGCAAGTAAATCAATATCTCTTCCATCACCCCTGATAACAAGTGTATTTGGCAGTTTATCTGCAAGCTCAAAACTCTTATCAGGATCAGATTCAATTAATTTTACCTGCATCTTGTCACTCAGTAAACTTGCAACTCTTCTTCCAATTTTTCCACCGCCAAGTACCATAATATTATTAAACTTAAGATTTTCTTTTCCGGCAAGCTTAAGTATCTGATCGTGTCCTTCAGGTTTTGTAATAACAAAGACCTGATCGTTGGCTAAAAATTTATCATTGCCTTTAGGAATTATAGTTCTAAAGTTTCTTTGTATAGCAACAACTCTAAAATCTGCACTTGGATTTTCTAAAGCAATCTCAATAAGTTTTTTATTTACGATGGGTGCATTTTTATCAAGTCGTAATCCTATAACTGCAAGTTTACCATCTTCAAATTCTAAAACATCTGTTGCAGCAGTTCTGTTAATTAAGCTAACAGTTTCAATAGCAGCAAGTTCTTCGGGGTAAATCATAAAATCCAAACCAATTTCAGAAAAATTAATTTTTGAATCAGGATCTAAATATTCTGCATTTGAAATTCGTGCAATGGTTTTTTTTGCTCCAAGTTTTTTTGCAATGATTGCTGTGGAGATATTAACTTCTTCAGATGAAGTTACAGCAACCAGAAGGTCTGCTTTTGATACTCCTGCATCATTTAAAGTCTTTATTGAAGTAGATGAACCTTTTATCGTAAGTATATCAGCCATTTGATCTGAGTATGAAAGCCTATCGCTATTCTGATCAATTGCAATAATATCATGTGATTCATTAGAAAGTTGTTTAGCTAATTGATAGCCAACATCTCCCATTCCTGCAATTATAATTCTCATAGAAAATTAATTTTATTATTTACTTAAAGATTGTGAATAAATATTATACTTATTTTGTTCAATGCAAATACTTGCCCGCTATCAAATAAATAGAGCTTAAAATCCAGCTTTTTACTTTAAAAATAGCTACAATTAGCTATTTACATAAGGTAATACTCTGGATATTTTTCATACAAGAAATTCGCTCCCAGGGGTAATTCGAATCAAGGTCCCTGGGGGAGACCTAGCGAATCCGGAAAATTAAAAACGCCTCCTATGAGGCGTTTTTAATTTAACTTTATAAAAAATTATTTAGAGTATATTTTCTGAAATTCTCTTGCTTTTCTTGTTTTCCATCCGCCTTTATGATAGGCATAACCGACAACTAAAGGCATTGCGACAGTTGCTTCTGCATAAACCATTTGTTCAAAACTTGTAGAAACTTTTCCCCAGGAACTTGCTTCTTTTAATGTCGAACCAGAAAGAGCTCCATCTCGTTCATCAGCAACAGTAATTTGAATTGCATATTTATGCATATCAGCATCTTCTTGTAGAATGTCTGCTGCAACAACTATATCTTGTGTAAAGTTTTTAGGAACACCGCCGCCAATCATAAAAAGGCCTGTTTCTTTACTATGAAGTTTAATTTTTGTTAATTCATAAAAATCTTTTCCTGAATCACAAGAAACATGATTATCCGGATGTGAATGCTGATGCATTACAAATCCAAATCCAGCTGAGCAATCTGAGAAAGCCGGAACAAATATTGGAACATTTTTTTTGTATGCAGCATAAACAACAGAATCATCTACTTTTGGTCCGCCGTTTTCTTCAAGATATTTTCCAAACTCCCATAAAAATTCTCGTGATGAATATGCCCCAGGTTTCATGCCGTCAAAAATCTTTGCAGTTGTATCATCGCAAACTCTTAATTCATCTTCATCAATAAAAGTATCATAAATTCGATCAATGTGTAATTCGCGCATTTCATTATCATCAACCCACTTTGTTCCTTTGTAATGCTTAAATCCTAAAGCTTCAAAAAAATCCTGATCAACCATAATTGCACCAGTAGAGACAATTGCATCAACCATGTTATTCATGATCATATCATAAACTACTTTTTTCAATCCGGCACTAAACAAACTACCGGCAAGTGTAAGTATTACTGCACAGTTTTCATCTTTAATCATTTTATCCAATATGTTTGCCGCACGATTTAAATCTCTTGCCGTAAATGCCATATCTTCCATTGCATCAACAAGCGGAACTACATTATGCTGTTTAATATCGATATGCTTAACAACTTCTTTTAGATAATCTTTTTTATCTGCCATTTTTTCTCCTTAGTGTTATTAATTTCTTTTTTGGATTACCAATAAAAAATATGATTTACTTTAATCACAATCTAATTAATTAGAAAAAGATTTTTGCAAATCTTAAAATCCCTTGCTTCCAGGGCACACGATGCGAAACTCCACCTTTGTTTATAAATTCGTGTCTATGTTTGATATACCATTTGTAATTTCTTATCAAAGCATCTTTGTTTGAAAATTTAGGCTTGTAACCCAGAATCTTTTCCGCTTTTTCAATTGAAACAAAGGAATCTTTTGAGGCTGTTTCATATACCCATTTATAAAGTGGAGAGAGTTTTAATGCTTCTAAAAATTTTAGAGTATAAATGATTGGTCGTTCTGGTAAACCAACTATCTTTTTACCAAACCCGGCAACATCTAAAACTGCCTGATAATCTTCTCGCATGGTTGTAAAATCTTTTGCACCAATGTTGAAAGTATCATTGGCAATTTTTTCATCAAGCGTGGCTGTTAGATAAATAGATTCACATAAATCTTCAACATCTAAAAGTTGATAACGATTTTTACCATTTCCAATCATTGGAAATCCTTTTCCATCTTGTGCCCAATCGAATAGCAAATCAAAAACTCCAAGCCTTTCTGGTCCGATAAAAGATTTTGGACGAAGAATTGGAACGCACATTCCTTTGTCTCTAAACTTCAAACATTCTTCTTCGGCAAGAATTTTTGCTTTACCATAAGGACCAACACCATCAAGCTTATCATTTTCTACAAGTGGATGATGATCTGGAATTCCGTAAACAGCTGTAGATGAGATATGAACAAACCTTTTTACTTTTTGATTATAAGATTCCTCTAAAAGATTTCTTGTTCCATCGATATCGGTTGAATAAATATCTTCCGGTTTATAAAGTGGAAGAGCCGCAGCCGTATGAACAACAATATCCTGCCCAGTTATTGCTTCTTTAACTTTTTGTTTATCTCTGATATCTCCGGTTATGATTTTTATTTTATCATTCATATCCCGGTAATCAAATGCTACAATATCCAAAGATGTAATTTTGTGGCCTTTAGAATGTAAATATCTAACTAAATTAATTCCTAAAAAGCCAGCTCCGCCTGTAATTAAGTACTTCATTTTACTCAAGAATTTATTAATAATGTGGCAGCAAAATTAGTAATTTTGTTATAGCCATCAAATAAATGTGTTTTAAATGGAATGAATAAAGAAGAATTAGAAATAGAACATAGTGTTCAGAGCAAATTGTGGATTAGCAGTTTTTCACTTTCAATCATATTGCACATAATTATTATTATAACTTTTATATATGTATCTGTTTTACAAGAAAAATCACCAAAAGTTAATTCCTCTTTTTTTACGTTGAATACAGAAGAGTTTATTAAAAGTTATTCAGAGCCTGAAGAACCGCTTATTGAAAATAACAAGCATGAGCAAAATGTTTCTGAAGAATCAAAACCATTAAATGAAAATGAAATTAGTGCTGTTAGCTTTGATGATATTATTTTGGATACAACAAATCTTGATCAGGTATATTCTGAATCAACATTAAATATTTCAATTAAATATCCGAAAGGATGGACTTATGTTGATCAGAACAATAAAAGTAAACTTGATGGTGTTACGTTCTGGGCAACAGATGATGAGTTTAAACCACCACCTTACATCCATCTTGAAGTTGTCGATAAAAATTATTTTATTGAAAAAAGATTCGCTTATAAGTTAGAATTGAAAAAATATCATGCATATTACAATGATGAAGAGATAATGCAAGGTTACATAACACAAATAGTTTATATCAGAACGGATGAAGATTCTGACTTTAAACTTAAATTGATGATAAAAGGTGAAGAAGAATTCAAATTATTTCAACCAAAGTTTTGGGCTATTCTTAAATCATTTGATTTTAGAACCTCTTTATTTTGATATAAACGTACAAATCAATAGAATTTTGTTAATGAAATGTATTGATAACATTAATAAACTTAATAATTCTTGACTTTTCATCAGCTTACCCATATTTTTCCATCCTTTATTTGAAACGATTTAAGGTTTTCGGAGGAATACTACGTGAAGCAGGAAAAATTGACGAAATTCGTTAAAACTGAAGATGCCAATCATAAATGGTATCTGGTTAATGCCGAAGGACAAATCCTTGGTAGATTAGCAACAAAAATTGCTATGATTATTAGAGGTAAGAATAAAGCTATTTTTACACCTAATACTGATACTGGTGATTTTGTAGTTGTTATCAATGCTGAAAAAGTTAAATTAACTGGCAAGAGAGAACAACTTAAAGAATATAAACGTCACTCTGGTTATCCTGGAGGGCAAACAACTACAGCTTTTAAGGATATGATAGCAAAAAAGCCAGAATTTGTATTGGAATCAGCTGTACGTGGTATGCTTCCTAAAACAAAACTAGGAAATAAGTTAATTAAAAAATTAAAAGTCTATGCTGGTACTCAACATCCACATGCTGCACAGCAGCCTGAAATAATTAGTTTAACGGAGAAATAATGACTGATAAAATTTATATTGGAAGAAGAAAGACTGCAGTAGCACGTGTTATTCTAAGAAATGGAAGCGGCAAGATTACTGTTAACGATAAGGCGTTTGAAGATTTTTTTCCTCAATTATTAAGTCGTGAAGATATTCTATTACCTCTTAAAGTAACGGAAACTGAAGGTAAGTACGATATTTTGGTTAATGTTCAAGGTGGTGGAACAACCGGTCAAGCCCAATCTGTAAGATTAGGAATTGCAAGAGCATTAATTGAAATTAATCCTGATTATAGACCAAAACTTAAAGTTGATGGATTATTAACAAGAGATCCAAGAATGGTTGAACGAAAGAAATACGGACAACCTAAAGCAAGAAAAAGATTTCAATTTTCTAAGAGATAATAACAGAGTTCAAGAGCAAGTTCAAGTATTAATTCTAATCTTGAACTTGAACCTGAACTTAAACATAAACAATCATACTTTCAGATTTACCTCCTGTGTCCCACAATAAAAAGGGATGGAAGGTAAAGGTGAAGAAAGTAGAAGATAAACAGGAGTAATATGAAAAAAGTTGATCTTACTCAGCTTATTGAAGCTGGTGCACACTTCGGACATTTAACACGTCGCTGGAACCCAAAAATGAAATCCTACATCTTTATGGAAAAGAATGGAATTCATATTATTGATCTTAAAAAGACCCAAAAACATTTAACTGAATCAGCAGATGAACTTTCAAAATTAGTTGCTGATGGAAGAAAAGTACTTTTTGTTGGTACAAAAAAACAAGCTAAAAATGTTATTGAAACTGAAGCAAGAAGATGCGGACAAAATTGGGTTAGTGAAAGATGGCTAGGTGGAATGTTAACAAACTTTGCTACAATAAGAAAAAGTGTTAAAAGATTAAGTAATATTGAAAAACAAGAAACTGACGGCACTTTTGAAAAGATAACAAAGAAAGAAAGACTATTTCTTACAAGAGAAAAAGATAAATTGAAAAAAATTCTTGAGGGTGTTGAAACAATGGGTAAGCTTCCTGGAGCGCTTTTCATTGTTGATATTAAGAAAGAATCAATTGCAGTTCAAGAAGCACATAGATTAAATATTCCAGTATTTGCAATTGTTGATACTAATTGTGATCCTGATGAAGTTGATTATTTAATCCCTGCTAATGATGATGCTGTAAAAACAGTAGAGATTATTACGCAGCATATGGCTGATGCAGTTATTGAAGGCGATGCAAAGTTGAAGGAAAAGAAGGCTGAAGAAGTTGCTGAAAA
Source organism: Ignavibacteriaceae bacterium (assembly GCA_049291095.1). GTDB lineage: Bacteria > Bacteroidota > Ignavibacteria > Ignavibacteriales > Ignavibacteriaceae > IGN3. The sequence goes on from JBATOT010000131.1 coordinate 60,275, forward strand.
AGAAAGAGTAAAAAAGGAAAAAGAAACTGAAAGAAAAGAAGAAGCAAAGAAAAAATCAGAATCTAAACTGAAGAAAGAAGCTAAAGAAGAATCTGATTCTAAAGAAAAATCCGAATAATAGAATTCTGATAAAATAAATTTTTGAAAGGAAGTGTATTAACTATGGCAATTACCGCTGCTCAAGTTAATGAGTTAAGACAAAAAACCGGTGCCGGAATGATGGATTGTAAGAAAGCTCTTACAGAATCAAATGGTGATTTTGAAAAAGCAATCGAAATACTTAGAAAAAAAGGTGCATCAGTTGCTTCTAAGCGTGCAGAGAAATCTACTAATGAAGGAATGGTTGTAATAAAAGTTTCTGATGATAATAAAAAAGCTTCAATTGTTGAAGTTAATTGTGAAACTGATTTTGTGGCTAAAAGTGAAGACTTTGTAAAACTTGCAAAAGATATTGTTGAAGCAGAGTTTAAATCTGAATCAAGTAATGCTAAACAATTAATTGATTCGGACAAGAGTTTAAATGATAAGGTTGTTGATGTTATGGGAAAAGTAGGTGAGAAAATCGAGGTATCTCGCGTGCTAACTGAAAAAGCTGAAAATGGTTTGATAATTGATTATATACATATGGGTTCTAAGCTTGGTGTTTTAGTTAAGTTTGATAGTGTTAGTGAAAAAACGAGTGAACTTCTTGAGATAGGTAAAAATATTGCAATGCAAGTGGCAGCAATGAATCCTATTAGTGTTTATAGAGAAGAGATTTCTAAAGAAATGATTGAAAAAGAAATTGATATTTATAAAGAACTTGCCCGTAAAGAAGGTAAACCTGAAAATATACTTGAAAAAATTGCAACAGGTAAATTAAATAAGTTCTATGCTGAAAATTGTTTGTTTGAACAAAGCTATATCAAAGACAGCACAAGTTCTAAAACAATTGCTAACCTGATTGAAGAATATAACAAAAAGAATAATTCTCAGGTAAAAATTAATATGTTTAAGCGGTTCCATCTTGGTGATGAGAATAAATAATTTTATTCTTAAAAGGTCTTAAGTTTCTTAAGACCTTTTTTTATATTTAATAAAGAATTTTTAAAGGTTTATGATGAGTGCTGTAAAGTATAAAAGAGTTTTATTAAAATTAAGTGGTGAATCGTTAGAAGGTGAACAAGGTTTTGGGATTTCATCCGAAGTGTTAGACTTCTTTGCTGATGAGGTAAAAAAAGTTCACGATATTGGAGTTGAGTTAGGAATTGTTATTGGCGGAGGAAATATATATCGTGGTTTAAGTGCTGCCAAACAAGGTATTGATCGAGCTACAGGAGATCAAATGGGAATGCTTGCAACTATGATAAATTCTTTGGCTTTACAGAATGCTGTTGAGAAAAAAGGAATACAGACAAGGTTGATGAGCGCAATTAAAATGGAAGAAATTGCTGAACCTTACATAAGAAGGAGAGCGATTAGACATCTTGAAAAAGGAAGAGTTGTTATTTTAGGAGCGGGAACGGGGCATCCTTACTTTAGTACAGATACTGCTGCTTCTTTAAGAGCAGTTGAGATAGGTGCTGATGTAATTGTAAAAGGCACTCGTGTTGATGGAGTATACGATTCTGACCCTGAAAAAAATCCCAATGCAATAAAATTTGATAAAATATCTTATATAGATATATTAAAAAATAATTTAAGAATTATGGATCTTACTGCAGTTAGTTTGTGCCAGGAAAATAATTTACCTATGATGGTATTTAATATGGATCTGCCAGGGAACTTATTAAAGTTGGTTATGGGTGAAGCAGTTGGAACATTTATTAACAACGATAATAAACTTTAATTTTTAATAATAATTTGTGAGGTGTTATGCACCAATTAATAAAAGACGCCAGCAATAGAATGGATAAAACTATTGAAGCACTTCGTTCTGAACTGTCAAAAGTTAGAACCGGTAAGGCAACTACAACTTTACTAGATGGTGTTAAAGTTGATTATTATGGAACTATGACGCCATTAAATCAGGTTGGGAATGTAACAGTTCTAGATCCGCATACTTTATCTATTACTCCTTGGGATAAATCAATGGTGCAAGTAATTGATAAAGCTATTTTAGAGGCAAACCTGGGATTTAATCCAATTAGCGATGGAACGAATCTTAAAATTCCAATTCCAGCATTAACTGAAGAAAGAAGAAAAGACTTTGTAAAGCTAACAAAAAAATTTGGGGAAGATTCTAAAGTTGCAATTAGAAATGTTAGAAGAGATGCAAATGAACATCTAAAAAAGGAAGAAAAAGACAAAAAAATGTCTGAGGATGATCTAAAACATGCTGAAGATGAAGTTCAAAAGTTAACTGATCATCACATCAAATTGATTGATGAAATATTAAAGCATAAAGAAAAAGAAATTATGGAAGTATAGTTTTTGTAAGATTTATCTACCCAACTCAGATTGAGTTGGGTTTTTTTTTATCTTTGCCGTAATAAAGGTTTATTTAATTTACTATTTTTACAAAGTAATAATTTACATCTAACTAATAATGAACTCTGAACCCGAGGAAAAAAAGAATAGTATTTTACTGTTTCTTAGCAGCGGATTGTTAAGAAATATTATTTTTACTATTGGTGCAATTGCATTATTTGTGTCTGGAGTAATTATTTATGGAATTGTTCTAAAATTAAGAGAAGTACCTTTAAAAGAAGCAATGGCAAGTAAAGGGTTTAGAGAACTAAATCAAGTAAATATTTTAGTCGATAGGAAAACATATACTTTAAGTTTATATGAAGATACGGTGTTTATAAAATCTTATCGTGTAAGTTTTGGTAGAAATCTTAATGATAAAAAAAAATTAAGTGAAGATGGGGCTACACCGGTTGGCACGTATAAGATTTGTAATATTTCTCAAAATTACGTCTATCATAAATTCTTAAAGCTCAATTACCCAAACTTAGAAGATGCTTCGGAAGCATTGCGTAAATCTTTAATTACTCAAAAACAGTTTAATCAAATTAAGTTTGAATTTTATTATGAAGAATGTGTAAATGGAAATACAGTATTGGGCGGCGATATTGGAATTCAAGGAATTGGCAGATTAAATCCCATTTTTAAAAACCTTCCATTCGTTTATAATTGGACAGATGGATCTATCGCATTAAGCAATGAAGATCTTGATGAAATTTTAACAGTAACAAAGCAAGGGACTCAAGTTGTCATTAAATAGAAACGTAATTTTTCTACTAATCATTTCATTTTTCATTATAATTTCCTGTTCTGAAAAGACAGATAAAATTCCAAAGATCAATTATCAGGATAAATCTGAGTTACTAGACATAGTAAAGAAACATTATAATAAAGATGCAGAAGTAGCCCTTGGTGGAATGTTTGATGAGACAGGTAAAGAATTTATTGCCTCTGGTGTTGAGATAAATAACTCTGATGAATGGGGAATAAAATTTACTTTTCTAGAGAAATCAAATGATGAATTTATTGAACTGTTTGAAACTGAATTATTAAATGGTTCGTTCAAGGAAAGTATGATTGATAAAATAAAACTATCATCGTTTGACTATGAACTCGTATATTACAGCTCGCAAAGCTATTTTATGGGCAGTGGAGGTGGTGAAGTATTTTCTTATATCATCGATTTAGAACTTAAACAAGTTTATTATGCTCATCTTGTAGTTGAATCAGAATCTGCAATTTATTTGTACCTCTCTGAAAATACACAAAGAAGGGAGCTAATAAACTTTTTTAATATGACATTAAGGAAAGATTATCCTGGATTGCAAATAGTTTCTGATGATATAATAATTGACTGATTAAAAACATTGTAAACAAATCATTTAGTGCATAAAAATCTATCTTAAAAATCAGAACCAGTAGATGTTAAAAAGAACAGTAATAATTTTTTCTTTTATGATTTGCTTTGTTCAAAGCAGCTTGTTCAGTCAATCATATTATGATTATGAACTAAAATCTATAACATTTTCTGGAAATAATTTTTTTTCTGAATCCGACCTTAAAAAAAATATCGAAAGTAAGGAATCACCCATGTGGTTCTGGGTATTTCTAAACTCGTTTACATCATTTGGCGATGAACCTGTTTATTTTGATTCATCCAAAATATCTATTGATAAACTTGCTCTAAAAGAATTTTATCGTTCTAATGGATTTTTTACTATTGATGTGGAGCATTCGATTATACCCGATTCATCCAACAATTCAATTGAACTTCACTATTCTATTACTGAAAACAAATATTTCAATTACGGAAAGTTTAATCTCTTTGGTTTAAATAAATTATCGGACATTGAATACCAAAAATTAATTAGTGAATCAATTACTATTGACTCTTCAAAACAGTATTCGGAAGCTGAAATACAAAGTGGCATCAGTCTAATTAGAATTTTTTTAGCAAATAATGGATACATCTTCGGAGGCTATGATAGTACTATAATTTCAATAGATACTTCCTCAAGCAGGACTGATATAAGTATTTATTATAGTACTGGTGATAAATATTCTTTAAGTGAAACTATAATTAACAAATCAGGAAAATCGATACAGCAAATAAGTAATGAGTTAATAAGCGAAATAGCAGATCTTAAACCGGGTAGAACTTATGATCAATCACAGGTTGATAGAAGTGAATTACGATTACTAAAAACAGAATTATTTTCTTCCCTTGATATAACACCACTAATTGGCGATACAATCAACAAAACAATTCCGGTAGAAGTAAATGCTGTTATCTCATCCTTAAATGAATTATCTCCGGAAATAAAAACTGATAATGAGTTTAATACTTTTAACACAGGTTTGGGAATAAGTTATACAAGAAAAAACTTCTTAGGCGATGCACGCAAATTTAGTATCTCAACATCATTTAGATTAATAGATATACTAAATTTTAATCTTACAAACATCTTTAAATCATCTGAAAACAGAGATTCTACTTATCAAGGTGTAATTGATATAAATTTAAAATTAGAACAGCCATTTTTATTTGGAAGACCGATACTTACAACAACTGAGTTATTTCTTAGGTCACAAACTGTTACCGAGTTTATAGAAAACTCTTATGGTGGCGCACAAAGATTTGATTTTGAAATGCCAGCTTATACTTACATTACTTTGTTACGTCCCTTTTTAAGTTTTGATATTGCTGAGAGAGATTTTAAATCTAAAGTACCTGGTGCAAGTTCAGAATTGTTTCTTTCTATAAATAGTTTTACTCCTGGTGTTGGTATTGAGTTAGGTTCCTCAAAAACTGATGATATTATGTTTCCGACTCAAGGTAGTTTTTTCTTTATTACACCTGAATTGTTCCATTCAAAAACTTCAATATATGTATCTGAAAAACAAGTACTTACAGGTGCTCTAATTTCTGATACAACTATAACAGGAAGTACTTACTTTTATAGAATTCAAACCGGTATCTCTGATTATCGTTCTTTGGGTGATGATAGAAGTTCTGTCTTCGCATCTAAAATTAGAATTGGGTATGCACAAACATTTACATCTTCAAATAATGTTGATATCGGATCAGAACAATTAATTCCTCCAAACAAAACATTTTATGCCGGCGGCAGTAACTCTGTTAGAGGATGGAAATCCAGAGAATTAGTACCTGAAAATGAAATAACATACGCAGGATATACAACTGAAGATAATGCTTTTAGAGGTGGAACAATGTGGTTTGAAGGTTCATTTGAGTATAGAAAAAAGTTAATGCAATATTTTGGTTATGCATTGTTTGCTGATTATGGAAATACCTGGAACGGCTGGAAAGAAATTGAATTAAAAGATATTGCTGTTTCGCTTGGATTGGGTTTACGTGTATATACTCCGATTGCTCCTTTTAGATTAGATTTTGGAACAAAATTTTATGATCCATTTGACCAAAAAATGATATTTAAAAAGAATTTTTGGGATAATTTTAGTATTCATTTCGGAATTGGAGAAGCTTTTTAGCTTTTCTTGGTTTTTTTACGTTATTCTAATCTTTTATGGAACTTTAATAATCACTATCTTTCATCCCTTTTTAAAAGAGATTTATGATTTTAAGCATGACAGGTTATGGCAAAGGTTCTGCCTCTAACACTAAATGGCAGGCTGATGCCGAAGTTAAAAGTATCAATAGCAGATATTTAGAAGTCTTTCTAAAGTTTCCTCCAATTCTGGCAAATAAAGAATATGAAATTAGAGAAATAATTAAATCTAAAATCAGAAGAGGCAAACTTAATTTAAGTATCCAGATCAAAAAAAATGGATTTGAAGATGAAGTTGTAACTCTTGATGAAGCAAGATTAAAAAACTATCTGGCTCTGATTAAAAAAGTAAAAAAATCGGCAAAGATTGCAGATAAAATAAAATTGGAACATTTACTAATCAGCAGAGATATCTTTACTTCATCAGTTGAAGATATTGATGAAAAAGATTTTGATGTAATCAAAAAATCGATTTTGCTTTCTTTAGAATCTTTATTGCAGATGAAAAAAAATGAAGGAAGTGAGCTTGAAAAGGATCTTAAAAATAGAATTAAGTCTATTGAAAAATATTTAGAAGTTATTGAAAACGAAGCTAAACCAAGCGTTGGTGATCATTTTGCAAAGTATAAAGAGAAAGTAAAAAATCTACTTGATGAAAATGTAAACATCAATAATGACAGGTTAGAAACTGAACTTGCTATGATGGCAGAAAGATCAGATATAACTGAAGAATGTGTGCGATTAAGAAGTCATCTTAAGTTTTTTGTAGATAGCATGAATAAAGAAGAAGATCCGGGAAGAAAATTAAATTTTCTTTGCCAGGAAATGAATCGTGAAGCAAATACAATTTCGGCCAAAACAGTTTCTACTATTATTACACACAACTCTGTTTATGTAAAAGAAGAAATTGAAAGAATAAGAGAACAAATCCAGAACATAGAATAATTTGGAAAATAAGGGTAAGATAATCGCCATTTCATCGCCAAGTGGCGGCGGTAAAACATCTGTTGTAAAACAGATATTAAAAGATTTTCCTCAGATTATTTTTTCTGTGTCTGCAACTACAAGACCTAAAAGGTCTAATGAAGTAAATGGTGTTGATTATTTTTTTGTTGATGAGCGGGAATTTGAACTGAAAATAAAAAACGATGAGTTTATAGAGTGGGAAAGATTTTATGATTATTATTATGGTACGTTAAAAAGTTTTGTTGATGACAATATTAACAATGGTAAATCTGTTCTTTTTGAAGTTGATGTGAAAGGTGCCTTATCCCTAAAGAAAATTTACCCGGAAAGTATTTTAATCTTTATCGATCCGCCTACTTATGAAGAACTTGTTAAACGGTTAAAAAACAGAAAAACCGAAAGTCCGGAAGATCTGCAAAAGAGAATTGATAGAGCAAAAATGGAATTGAGTTACAAGAATAAATTTGATTATATTTTTGTTAACGATGAGTTGAATAAAGTTTATAAAAGTGTAAAAAGTTTAATTAAAGAAATAATAAATAAGGAATAAAATATATGAATATAACACCAGTTGATTTAAGAGTGATCGATGAAAGAGCAGAAAATGTTTATGAGGCCATTGTTGCTGCATCATTAAGAGCAAGACAAGTTAACAATGACAATAAAATTGAATTTAATGCTTTGCTTAACACAATTCCTGTTTCCGGAAGTGATGACGATGCTGAAGATGTTACTAATCCTGCACAATTAAAAATGGCTTTAGATTATGAAAAAAGACCTAAGCCGCATTTACAAGCGTTAAATGAATTACTGGATGGCCAGGTAAAGTTTAAATACAAAAAGTAATTTATAGTTTAGTTTGTTATTTCAATGTCATCCTTCGGTTAGCCAGAGGATGACATTTCTTTTTATTGGATTATTCTTCTCTTTATTTTTTATTAAATTTTTTGAAATTCAAATGGACTCACCAAAGAAAAAAATTATAGAAGCACTTAAAGATCAGCGGGCAATATTTGGTGATGATCTTTTTGAGGAAAAAAATATTTTGAAAAAATCTAAAAGCCTCAAAACTGAAGCAGGCAGAAACACTAAAGAAGCATTAAATAAAACACCAATTGTAAAAGAACCAATTTCAAAATCGTTTGCTGCTACAAATGTTGTTAAAGGTGATTGGGAAAAATCAGAATCGTTAGAACAATTAAATAGTTTAATTTGTAATTGCACCAAGTGTGTTTTGCATAAAGGAAGAAATAAATTTGTATTTGGGTCCGGTAACCCAAATGCTGATGTAATGGTTATTGGTGAAGGTCCCGGTGCTGAAGAGGATAAACAAGGTTTACCTTTTGTTGGCAGAGCAGGACAACTTTTAACCGATATTCTTAAAGCAATAAAGTTCAGCAGGGATGAAGTTTTTATTGGCAATATTGTTAAATGCCGCCCGCCTGATAACCGCACACCTTTACCTGAAGAAATGGAAACTTGCATTCCTTATTTAGCAAAACAAATTGAGCTTATTAAACCTAAACTTATTTTGTGTTTGGGACTTACTGCGGCAAAAGGGCTGCTAAAGAAAAAGGAAAGTTTAACTGCTTTACGCGGACAGGTTTTTGAATACGAAGGCATTAAGACAATGGTTACATTTCATCCGGCAGCACTTTTACGAAACCCCAACTGGAAAAAAGATTGCTGGGTTGATGTGCAAAAGTTTAGAAAACTTTATGATGAGATGAATTAATCACAATCTTTTCTTCACAAGTAAAATTGACTTAAAGTGAAAAACTATTTAGTTTGAATTTGAAAATTAAATTATTCAGGGTGAGTATTTTTATTGTATCATATCATAAATAAATAATCAAATTATCGTTCACTTATTCAGGGGCCCTTATGAAACACTCCGCCTTCCTTTTATTTCTATCAATAATTTTATTTGGATGCGCAACATCCTATAGCCCAATTGCTGGTCTTCAATCCATTGGTGATGCAGAAACAAGTAATTCAGATTTAAAAATTACTGTTGGTATTCAACCACTTGGTGATAATAGCAGGTTTAAGGACAAAGCTGAAGAAAATAAAATTACTATTCTTAAACTTTCTGTTGAAAATATTTCCAGCGAACTTTTATTTATTGACACAAAAAACATTTACCTTAAAGGTATTCCCGGTGGAGAACCGATTTCTCAATTAGCTCCAAATGAAGTTTCTGATAGAATGTCTTTAGCAACAGGAACATATTGGTTATGGGGGCTGTTGTGGATGGGATATCATGAAAATATTAATGGAGAAACTTCAGGGTTTTGGTTACCTATAGGGCTACCTATTGGCGCTATTAATTTTTTTAGAGCTAGAGGAACAAATCAAGATTTTGAAGATGAAATTACAAACAATGCTTTTCCAAGCGGTGATATTACTCCGAATGAGTCAAAATCTGGAATGTTGTTTTTTAATAGAGCAGGTGGAGTAAAATATGAGTTGGTAATCGACTATGAAGATGATAAGGGAAACAAAAAAACTATTTCACTTCCTTATAAATTTTAATAAAAGGGAATTAAAATCCCGGATAAAAAATTACGGGGCGAAGTCACTTCGTCCTGTAGATTATTCCATATCTTGAATTCTTAATTATTGATTTTAACATCATATAGAAACAATCCACTCTCATCACAAAGTAGTTGAAACTTATTGGTTGCTAAATTATTTTTAGCAAAATAATACAAGACACTATTTTTAATTATAAAATGAATTTAAATGTCTAACTTTATTTACATTGCTGTAAGCCTCGATGGTTTTATTGCACGAAAAGATGGACACATCGATTGGCTTTTGGAACTGCCTAATCCCGATGGAAGTGATTTTGGATTTGCTGATTTTATGAAAAATATTGATGCCGTTGTGATGGGCAGAAATACTTTTGAAATAGTTCAATCATTTAATGAATGGATATATACTAAACCAGTTTTTGTATTAAGCCGTACTCTTAAATCATTACCGGAGAAATTTTCTGATAAAGCCGAATTATTAAATGCCAAACCAAATGACGTGTTAAGAATATTAAATCAAAGAGGATTTAAAAATCTTTACATAGATGGTGGAAAAACAATTCAGGATTTTCTTAAACTGGAATTGATTGATGAAATGATAATAACCACAATACCAGTTCTGATTGGTGAAGGCATTCCGCTTTTTAGCAGTTTAACGAAGGACCAAAAATTTGAGCATATCAAAACAGAAATTTTATTAGAGCAGAGCGTAAAAAGTCATTACAAAAAAATTAGTTGATATTAAGATTGTATGAAACCAAAAGCTATCATAGAACTTTGGATTGAAAAATTTAACAATGCCGATCTTGATGGATTGTTATCTTTATACTCTGATGACGCAATAAATCACCAGGTGGTTACTGAACCGCTGTTGGGAAAAACTGCTATCAAAAAATTATTTGAAGTTGATTTTGAAAGAGCAAAAATGGTTTGCATACCAGAAAAAATTCATCAAGCTGATGATTGGGTAATTCTCGAATGGAAAGATCCCTTAGGATTAAGGGGATGTGGATTTTTTCAAATTAAAAACGATCTTATTGTTTTTCAGCGTGGTTATTTTGATCAGTTATCATTTTTCAAACAACAAGGAATTCCAATACCTGATAATTATCTGGATTAATTTACAATTGAATAAATGTTTTAGGGTACGATAAATAATTAGTCCTTTTAGATGTCTATTGTTTTAACAGCAATTCATTTCATCATTAATCCGCTTATCACAATAAAAGTAAAAAAAAATATTGTCTGAATTATTTTTACCGCAATAAAAAATTGCATTACTTCCCATAAATTATCGAAACATAGTTTAACAAGGACATAAAAATGGTACTAACAATTTCAAAACAAATAGATATTTCTTTACCAATAGGAAAAGTATTTGATTTTATTTCTTATTACCCAAACGATATTAAGTGGCGTGATGGAGTTTTAGAAATGAAACAACTTCCGCAGGGTAAAACTGAAATGGGATCGGAAACTTTTGAAACTATAAAATTTATGGGTAGAAAGCTTGTTGTTAAAGCTAAAGTAGTAGAATTTGATATGAATAAAAGATTATCATTTAAATCAGTTTCAGCACCAATCGAAACGTGGGGATTTAGAGAAGTTAGAGATTTAGGTAACGGAAAAACTGAAATGAAATATGAGTTAAGTGCAAACCTTACAGGTCTCTATAAACTGTTTTCTTCATCAATTGAAAAAATGTTTAGCAAAAGAATTGAAAATGATCTGCTCAAATTAAAATCAATTCTTCAAAATGATTATTGATATATTTTTTATATGTTTAACTGGAAAAAGTTAAATCTAAATTTGTATAACAACATTAAAAAACATGAGAGAAAAAATTGAAAAAAATAATTTATTCTTTAATAATATTACCTATTGTTTTTATTGTTAGCTGCACAGAAAAAAATGATATTGTAACACCATACTCAAATACGCCTGTTGTTGCTTACACTCAAAATGCATTTGCATATACACTTGTTGCTAACAATTATACCTCAACCTTTAGTTATGATGTTTCATTTAATTCTGATTCATTAGCTTACTCTTTGGTTGTTTCTGGTTATAAATCTGGTGATGGAGTGTTAACTGTGTTTATGGAACCGCAAAGTTCGTATGCTTATTCTGAACAGCTAAAAAGCAATAAAGTTATATCGTTTACAAAAAACGGAGTCGGTACTCCAAGAAAAGTTCAGTTAGAGTTTAATAATTTTTCGGGCTCAATAAGTTTCTCACTTGCCAGGAGTAACGGTAACTAGCACCTTCAAACAACAATTATTTAAGGAATTTAATGAAAGCAACTGCAATCTTTTCTGTAAAAAAGTGGGATGAAAAAACCAGCGAAAAATTATCTGATACTCAGAAAGTTACAAATGCTTTTGTTGAGTATGATTTTAAAGGTGATCTTGAAGGAACGGGTACTGCGTACAGTCTAATGTACTACAAACAATTTGATGAAACCGATCAGCATAAATCATCCGCAGCATATCTTGGGTTTATTAGGTTTGTTGGAAAACTTGCCGGTAAAGATGGAAGTTTTGTTATGGAAGAATCTGGTGATTATGAAAACAGTTCTGCAAATTCAAAACTAAAAATTATTGATGGCTCAGCTACTGGTGAATTAAATAACATAAAAGGTTCAGGTTTTTATACTGCTGATAAAACGGGGATAAAGTTTGAATTGGATTATACTTTATAAAAAAATTAACCTCACCCTTTATTCCTCTCCTTGCAAATTCGCTGATCCTGCCTTGACGGGTATGCGTCAACGTAGCAGGTGTATATATAGCGATCGATAGTTTTAATTAATTGAAATAGAGCATAATAAACCGTTGAAACGGTTAAAAGAAAATTTTCCATATATTTCAAATCCCACGATTAAAATCGTGGGCTATAGGAATCTACCTCAAATATTTTATTATAACCCACGGTTTCAACCGTGTGGGAATGGACAAACAACACGTTACAACCGTTTCAACGGTTTTATGTCCTCAGTTGATGCTTGTGTGTCTTGTTGGGAGAGAGAAAATTTAAAACCCTTCTCCTTTAAAAGGAGAAGGGCAGGGATGAGGTTGTTTTAAAACTTAACCGAATCCTTATACTCATTACTTGTTTTACCAAACTGTGATGCTAATGCAAGTTTTGTTTTTGTAACCCGACTCTGCAAATCAGTATATAAACTCATTCTGTCTTCAACTGCATCATCCCATTCTTCACGTTTTTGTGCAATCAATTTATTCTTTGCATCTATGCTGTTAAGTAAAGTTGTAAAGTTTGCAACAGTTAAAGCAGTGTTGCTTGGTGCGTAGAGCGCATTACCTTTTATTACTTCAAGAATTTCAAACGCTGTAGAAAGCACACTACCAAAACTAACCTCACTGGTAGAAACTTTTTTTGGTGCTGTTGCACCTGCTTCCGGTGGTTTTGGTTTGGGAGTTAATCTTTTGCCGCGCACTTTTTTATAATCAACAGCTTTCTTGCCCTTTGGTTCTATCGATGCAATATAATCCCGTATCTGTCCGCATTTATTTATTAAACCGGTTTGACTAACGTACATTGTTAATCTTGCATCACGTTCTGTTTGCAAAGAAGAAATTTTAGATGCTACGCCTGAGTTTGCTGTTAGAATGTTATCCAGCAAAGTTGTAAGCGAAGTTGCTTCAAGATCTGTATTGCCGGGTGTATAGGTGGGTAATAATTTTAGATACTCTACAAGCTCACGCCCCTTAGTGTATCTTTGACCGAAAGATTTTTCTGATATGGATGCCATATCGAACTCCTGTAGTTTGTTATATAGATTATTTAATTAAATGGAGGGTTAAACCCCCAATCTCGCTTCCAAATAAAAATTATCTTCTTAACACTTGCGTTGGATCTTATATAGAAAGGCAACGAACTTGGTTTTACTTTCCTAAATATCGTACCAACTATTTTAGATTACAGATTACTCCTGTCAGTCATCCTGTAATTTTGGCAAAATACTTTTGGTGTAACGCTAAAAAAAATGGATAGGAAGCTCCGTCAAATAGATAGTCTGCACCAGCAAATAGATAGTTTGCAAAAGTAAAAGGATAGTTAGCTCCATCAATTGGATAGTAAGCTCCGTCAAAAGGATAGGGAGCCCCAGCAATAAGATAGTGAGCAAAAGTAAATAGATAGTTTACGCCAGCAATTGGATAGAAAGCAAAAGCAAACGGAAATTGAGCAAAATAAAATGGATAGGCTGCAAAATAAAAAAGATAGTTTGTAAAAAATTATTGAAGTAACGTTTATTGTTGCTGTCGGTCAAGTATTTTTTTCTTACTTGTGGTGTGTAATTTTTTCTAGTTATTCCCACGAAGGTGAGAATCTATTGCAACAATAGATTTGATAAAAATAGAAATTAAATTATTTTTGATTGTTCTCTTGGTCATCATAGAACGACCCCGTTATTGAATCCCGGTGCAGTTTTAATACACTGCAATGGGATTTTTTGTTTTTAAAGATAAATATAAAAATTTATTGAACTTTATTTTTTATAAGCATAAGTTGTCGCAGTATTTACATGATAATATGGTTATTTAATAAGCATTTAAAAATATTTGTTGATTATTATTAGGCTATCAAGATTTACTCGAAATACTAGTGGAAATATGAAAACATACTGTGATCATTGTAAAAAAATAATAGATTTGGATAAAGTCTTTAAAGATCGGACTCATTACTACTGTGAGGAGTGTTTTAATAAACAAAAACCTGAACTTGCTTCGAGAATAAAATTTATTCAAAAAAAGAAAATTGTATTTGTTTTATTTTACTTAATTCTTTACACATTAATTATTTGGTTACGCGTAACAGAAGGAATAGAAGAAGCCGATCTTAAAAATTTGCTGACTTTTATAAATTTACCTCTAATATATGTTCTCTTTAAAGTAATATTTGGTGATTTATCGACGGTAAAAGAAGCTCTTACCTATTGGGCTATTCCAAACATTCTCTTTAAATATGATGACAGACAGTCAGCAAAGGGAGCAGAAATTGCTTTGATATTAATTCCTCTTTTATATTATTTAATCATTATAGGAGAAGTAAAATTGATTTATTATTTGTTAAGATTATAATTTTACTTCTGTTGCTTATAATTTCTATCACCCTTACTTTTACATCCCCATTCTACCGGGAAAAATATTTAAAATATGGCAAAAACAAGCAAAACATACAATGAAACAAGCCGGGTTATTCCTGCAGATGTAAAACCACCTTCAGCACCTGAAATTGAAGCCGCTGTACTTGGCGCAATGCTCATCGAAAAAGAAGCTGTACCAAAAGCAATTGAAATGCTTACAAAAGAAAGTTTCTATCTGCGTCAGCATCAAATGATTTTTGAAGCGATGATTTCTTTGTTTGAATCAAATGAACCGATTGATACTGTTACTTTGTATGAAGAACTTAAGAAAAGAAACCAGGTTGAAGAAGTTGGCGGTGCGGTTTATTTAAGTAAACTATCGCAAAACATTTCTTCCGCTGCCAATGTGGAATTCCACGCAAAAATAATTATAGAAAAACAAATCTTACGCGGATTGATTTCATCATCACACCAAATTGCACAAGCCGCTTATGAAGGTAACCTTGATGCGTTTGAAATTCTTGATGATGCCGAGAGAAGAATATTTGAAATAACAGAATCACATCTTCAAAGATCTTTCCAGGGAATGGATCGCGCGGTACGTGATGCTCTTGAATATATTGAAGCAATTCACTCGCAGAAAGATAGAAAGTTTTCTGTTCCAACAGGATTTTATGAGTTGGATGAGATGCTTGGCGGATTTCAAAAATCAGATTTGGTTATTGTTGCTGCAAGGCCATCCATGGGAAAAACAGCATTCGCATTAACAGTTGCTCGTAATGCTGCAATAGATCACGGCGTGCCGATAGGAATTTTCAGTCTTGAAATGTCCACGATGCAATTAATTATCCGTATGCTTTGTGCTGAAGGAAGGTTAAATGCACATCTTGTAAGAACTGGAAAGTTGCCGAGTGAAGAAGGTGTAAAGCTTAGCAAGAATGCTCACAAATTAATTAATGCACCTTTGTATGTAGATGATTCGCCATCACAAACTGTTTTGGAAATTCGTGCTAAGGCAAGAAGACTTAAAGCTGAAAAAAATATTGGAATGATTATAATAGATTATCTTCAGTTAATGCAGGGACAGGCTAAAGCTGAAAGTCGTGAACGAGAAATCTCTCATATCTCTCGATCATTAAAAGCACTTGCAAAAGAGTTGAACATTCCTGTTATTGCGTTAGCACAGCTTAATCGTGCTGTAGAAGCAAGAACAGATAAAAAACCACAGCTATCAGATTTACGTGAATCAGGTTCTATTGAACAAGATGCGGATGTTGTAATATTCTTAAACCGTCCTGAGTATTATGGAATTGATAAAGATGAAAACGGTGAATCAAATGAAGGTGTTGCAGAAATAATTATTGGTAAACAGCGTAACGGTCCAACTGGCACTGTAAAATTAGCATTCATAAAAGATTACGCGCGATTTGAAAACCTTGCACACGCAAGACAGATTGCTGATTATTCATCTGTACCTGCAATTAATGAAGATATTATTTAATTAACAATTAAAAATGAATAATGAATAATTATAATTTGAGTCATTTCGAACGAAGAGAGAAATCTGTTTTTAGTAAGATTAGTTTAATAGTACTTTTAACAATTTTTCTCTATTCATCAAACATAAAATCTCAGGTTTTTTCTAAAAAAGATGTAGAAGTTTGTAACGCAAAATTTAGTCTTGCTATTGATAAATCTTTATCCCAAAAACCAATTAATGAAGTTGTAGTTGAAATAGGAAAAAGTTTTTTAGAAACTGAGTATGTTGCTCACACCCTTGAAAAACAAGGCGATGAACAACTTGTTATAAATCTTACCGGACTTGACTGCACCACTTTTTTGGAAAATGCATTAACACTTTCTCGATGCATAAAAAAAAATAAAACAAGTTTTGAAGATTATCAGAACGAATTAACCTTTGTAAGATACCGTGATGGTAAAATTGACAAATACCCTTCACGCTTACATTATTTTTCAGATTGGATTTTTAACAATCAACAAAAAGGAATTGTAAAAGACATAACCAAAGAGATTGGCGGTAAAGAAATTAAGTTTAAACTTAGTTTTATGTCTGAGAATCCAAAGTATTACAAACAGCTTAAAGAAAATCCAGAGTTCATTCCGATCATTAGAAAACAGGAAGAAGAAGTTAACTCACGGCAGTATTATTTCATTCCGGAAAAAGAAATTGAAAAGTTTGAAGATAAAATTCAAACCGGTGATTTAATTGCATTAACAACCCCGGAAAAGGGTTTGGATATTGGTCACGTTGGTATTGCAATCAAAATGACTAATGGTAGAATTCATTTTCTACACGCACCATTAGTTGGAAGTAAAGTACAAATTACAGAATCACCTTTAAGTGATTATGTAATAAAAAATAAAAAGCGAAATGGAATAATTGTTTTAAGAGTTCAGGAACCTTAAATATTATTTAGAGATTCTAAAATCATTTCATCTAAACTTTTTTGTTTTATTCCATAAGATCGAAGTTTATCTGTATTCATCGAAACGTCTTCAACTTTAGCTACTTCAGGAACATCATCCATTTTAATTTTAGTTAACAGATTTTTATCAATTCCTGTTACTTCACAAACTTTTTCTCCAAGTTCAAAACGCGATACTCTTTCAGGTCCCCCGAAGTTTATTATTTCTGATTTGATTTCTTTGCTTATGATTTCGTTAATAGTTCTTGCTGCTTCCTTTAATGATAAAGGTGTTCTAAATTGATCAACAAATAATTTTACAGGAATATTTTGTTTTAAATCATTAAACATTTTTTGAAAATGATTTTTAGAATGAGTTAAGCCGAAACCAAATAATAAAGCAGTTCTAAGAATTAGATAATTATCAAAAGTATTTTGAATTTTTACTTCACCCATTAACTTTGTTTCGGCATATAAGGAAGCAGGAATTAGTTTCGCATCTTCCTTTAACATCGAATCACGGTAGTCGGCATAAACCAAATCTGTTGAAGTATAAACCAGTTTAGCTTTATGTTTAAAGCATAACTCAGCAATGTTTTTTGTTGAATCAACATTTATCTTGTAAACATCTTTAGGTGAAATATTATCTGGTAAAATTGGATTTGAAATAGCAGCCGTGTGAATTACAACATCTGGTTTATAATCATAAAAAACATTTTGTAGCTGGGATTGATTAGTTATATCCACTTTGATTGAATTAAAATCTTTACAATTCCCAAAACTTGAATTATATAAAGTTAAAATCTGGTGCTGTTGTGATAATTCAATATTTAAGTATTGTCCTAATAGTCCGCTTCCGCCTGTAATAAGTATTTTCATATTTCTATTGATTTAATTTTACACTATAATTTTTAAATAAGAAGTTTATTTTCGTAACACAAATCTATTACTTTTGAAAATCATACTTACTTTGGTAAATTTATCAAGAAATAATGAAAGAATTATGAAATATTTTTTAACATTGATTTTAGCTGTTGTAATTGTTTTTAGTACTTCAGCACAAACCAACAAATATTTTGATGCACCATTCGGCGGCGGCGGCGGATTTGTTGCAGGCTGGCATATTCCAAATGTTGATCCTTTAAACCTTAAACTGAAAGAAATTGGAATACCAGAATTTTCCACAAGCGGAATGTTTACAACAGGAGGCGAAGGATTTATCTATATTGGTTTCGTAAAAAACTTACGTGTTGGTGGTATGGGTTTTGGCGGATCTGTTTCAACTTCAACAATAATAAACAATGAAAATTTTGAAGCGATTTATTCAATTGGTGGCGGTGGATTAACAGTTGAATATACTCTTCCATTTGTAAAAAATATTGGATTGTCTGTCGGTGCAATTCTAGGTGCTGGAAGCTTATCAATTGAGTATTATAAAAATGCCGGTACATTTAATTGGGAAAATATTTGGGATGAATCACAAAATGTTTCATCAAAGATAGAAAACAACTATTGGATATTTTCACCAACGATAAAGGCTGAATTTCCGGTTTATAGGTTTGTTGCTTTAAGAGTAGGTGTTGGATATCAACTAACTTTTGCGGGTGATTGGGAAGCAGAAAATGGTCAATCAATTAATGGTGTTCCATCAGATTTAAAATCGGATGGATTTTTTATTCAAGCAGGAATATTTGCAGGATTTTTCGCGTTTTAATTATGAAAAAAATATTAGTAACAGGCGGCGCAGGCTTTATTGGCAGTAACTTTATCAACTACATATTAAAATCCAGAGACGATTATTTTATTGTTAATCTTGATAAACTTACTTATGCAGGCAACTTAGAAAACCTAAAAGAAGTTGAATCAAATAAAAATTATACTTTTATAAAAGGCGATATTACAAACTCAGAGTTGGTTAATTACATCTTTGAAAAATACAAAATCAAATACGTAATAAACTTTGCAGCAGAATCGCATGTTGATAGAAGTATTTCGGGTTCTGAAATATTTTTCAGGACAAATGTAATTGGTGCAAATGTATTATTAGAAGCATCAAGAAGATTTGAAGTTGAAAGATATTTACAAATCTCAACCGATGAAGTTTACGGAAGTCTTGGCGCAACAGGATTATTTACAGAACAAACTCCAATCACTCCAAACAGTCCGTATTCAGCAAGCAAAGCTGCTTCTGATATGATGGTTCAGGCGTTTCATCACACTTACGGATTGCCAATTCTTATTACGCGATGTTCAAATAATTATGGTCCATTACAATTTCCGGAGAAATTAATTCCATTAATGATTTTGAATGCGTTGCAAAACAAAAAACTTCCAGTCTATGGTGATGGAATGAATGTTCGTGATTGGATTTATGTTATTGATCATAACAAAGCTGTTGAATTAGTTTTTGAAAAAGGAAAGATTGGCGAGGTTTATAACATTGGTGCAAGTAACGAAATGCCAAATTTAGAGATCATAAAATTGATATTACAAAACTTGAAAAAAGGAGATGAGTTAATTCATTTTGTAAAAGATCGTCCTGGTCACGATAGAAGATATGCAATAGATTCAACAAAAATTCAATCAGAACTTGGATGGAAACCAGAATTTAATTTTGATTCAGCGATTCAACATACAATCGATTGGTATCTTAAAAATAAAAGTTGGTGGGAACGAATTATGTCAGGCGAATATCAAAAATATTATAATCTTCAATACTCAAATAGAATTTAAGGAATAAGATGAAAAATCTTTTTTTAGTTTGGTTAATCTTTACAACTTTAATTTATTCACAGTCATCTACCTCAGAAAAAAATAATTTACTAAGTTTTTCCGGAATCAGTGTAACAATTGGTGGCAGCTTCCCGTTAACAGGCTCTTTCCCTGCGTTAATGACGGAAAGAGTTGATCAGTTTATTACAAGAATTTATAACGAAGCTGTTTCAAGGTCATTATCAAATGCTCAAGATGAAGAGATGCTTGAACAATTAAAAAAAGATATTTCGCAATATTCATTACGTGGGATAAAATTAATAAGATCCTCAGGTGAAGAAGTAACTTTGGATTTGGAGAAGTTCAGATTATACGGTGACTTTAAAAATAATCCCTATTTAAAAAATGATGATGTGTTGATATTTCCAACCTATGATATGGAAAGAAATTTCTTCACGATTAATGGTGCAGTAAATAGGCCAGACAAGTACTTTTTTGTGGAAGGCGATAAATTATCAGATGCGATTGAACTAGCAAGGGGGTTAAATCTTGCATATGAAAGTGTGAAATATGCACAAATAAAAAGACTTAGCTATGATGGTTTAGTTCAAGAGACAATTCAAGTTAATACTTCAGATGATTACAGTCTTAAACGCGGTGATCAAATAATAATTTTAGCTGATGAAACTCAAAGAAGGGATTTTTATGTCCTTGTACTTGGGGAAGTAAACCAACCTGGCTACATTCCAATAACAAAGAACACAACAAAACTTGGGGAGATAATGAAGTCAGTTAAGGGTTTTACTGCTAATGCTTCATTAAAAAGATCAAGAATTTTTAGGGGAAATAGTATTACACCATTATTAGAACGTCAATATGGAATTAAAATTGGTGATGACCTATTAAATAATAATCAAGAATTAGTTGATAGGATTGTAAACTATGAACAAGCAATGATGTTTAGGATGTCAAATTTAGTTGAAGAAGATAAATATTATTTTGCCACAGAAAATCAGTATAGAGTATTGAACGAAGGTAGCGCAATAGATTTTACTCAAGTTAGTGATGAACAATCCGATATCTACAATTTTGTACTTGAAAGCGGTGATGTAATAGTAGTTCCACCATACACAAAAACTGTTTATGTTTTTGGCCAAGTATCTAGCCCTGGTCATGTTAAGTTCGTTGAAAATAAAGATTACATCTATTACATAGATCAAGCTGGTGGGTTAGGTGAATATGCAGAAGATGAAATAATGATAATAAAAGGTGATTCTAGAAATTGGGTAACCGCAACAACAAATATCACTATTGAAGATGGTGATTATATTTTTATACCCAAACAAAGAATAAAATCTTTCCAAACAACTATAAATGAATTAGGTGGATATTTCAGCATCGTAGGAAGTATTGCCACAATTTTATTATTGATTGTGCAATTAACCAAATAAAAACTTGACATTTATTATACTTACTTGCATATTTGTCAGCTACTTTTTAATAATTATCTGTTCTTTAAAAATTTTTCAAAATGATTTATCGATTAAGACTAAAGTCGCTTGACTTTAAGTTAATGAGAATATAAATTTGTAGCCCTTCTTATGAAGGATTTGTTCTTTGAAAGAGTGAGAAATATAAGCCAGTTAATTCCATAGTTTAACTTGCGTCTAACGCCAAGATTACAAAAAATTAAACTCTACAACGGAGAGTTTGATCCTGGCTCAGGACGAACGCTGGCGGCGTGCTTAACACATGCAAGTCTACGAGAAAGAGGTAGCAATATCTTTAGTAAAGTGGCGTACGGGTGCGTAACACGTAAGCAATTTACCTTTGGGTCTGGAATAACTTCGAGAAATCGAGGCTAATACCGGATAATGCAGCGGCACCGCATGGTGATGTTGTTAAAGTTTGTGTAATGCCTAAAGATGAGCTTGCGCCTGATTAGCTAGTTGGTAGGGTAATGGCCTACCAAGGCAACGATCAGTAGCTGGTCTGAGAGGATGATCAGCCACACTGGAACTGAGACACGGTCCAGACTCCTACGGGAGGCAGCAGTGAGGAATATTGGGCAATGCCCGCAAGGGTGA
>JBATOT010000132.1:0-9904 GCA_049291095.1 Ignavibacteriaceae bacterium
GTGACTCTAGCCAACTGAGTTACTCCCGCAAAGTTGCTTTATTTATAAGAACAAAAAAGTTTCTAAACAGAAACTTAAAAAGTTATTGTGGGCGGCGAGGGATTCGAACCCCCAAAGGCGCATGCCAACGGATTTACAGTCCGCCCCGGCTCTCCAACTCCGGCGTCCGCCCAGAATAATGCTAAAATAAAAGCGAGCGACAAATATATTTTTATTCAAACAAAAATCCAAATATTTGAAGAGTTTTCAATTCAAAAATTATTTACTTCCTTAACTTGATAAGTAAATATTACCGACGACAATTTTTTCAGGTAAAATTTCTACAATCTTAAATTTCACCTAATTAAAAACCTAAAATTGAGCACTTTTTCTTAATTGCCAAAAACGGTACGTGATTTGTCGTGTACTTAGCAACTGGTAAAGTTAAAAACAATCAACAACAATATAACGTGGGAGTTCATTATGAAAAATTTAGTAGTTCTTTTTTCCGTGCTTTTCGTTTTAGGTCTAACATCTTGTTCAGACGTAAGTGATAATTCATTATTAGTCAATCCTATCACTGAAAAATCTGGAGTATCAGGTACTGAAACAACCCCTTACCCTATTACTCCTTATCCATACTTATTCAATTTTACAAAATTAGAAGATGTAAAATATTTATCAAATGAAGGCGAAGATGCAATCGAATTTTATATGGGTGAAGCTGCTTACAAATATGTTCAACTTTACGTAGTTGCTTCTTATATATCAGATTCACCATCAAAATTATTCTTTGTAGATAAAGTTGGCGAAAATTTCTTTAAAGTTTATGGTTTGAATGTTTCTCAAGTACGTGATATTGTAGTTTACGGTCTAGATGCTTCACAAATCAGCGGAGAAGGTGTTCCACCTTTTTCAAATAATACTATTATGAATGAGCTTAGCTTAAATGGTTGGAAAGTAGATAATAGCAGTATTTCTGTTGAATGTGCTGGAACTTGGCCATCAAGTTTAAAATATGTGTTTGCTGAAATTGAAACAAAACAAGGAAAGTTTTTTGTTTTCTTACAAAGACCATGGGGAACAAAATTTTCAATACCAGAATATGCAAAATATGGTGTTATAAATCTAAAATTATATGCTTACTATACTGTAACAGAATTTGATTTAGCTGTTAACTAAATTATACAAAATATTATTAAAGCCGAGATTCATCTCGGCTTTTTTTATTAATGTTTCCAAAGTTCGCGATCCAAACTACGATATTGAATTGCTTCGCTGATATGTTGGGATAATATATTCTCAGAATTTTCTAAGTCTGCAATTGTTCTACTTACTTTTAATATTCTATCATATGCTCTTGCTGATAATCCCAACTTTGTCATCGCCATCTTTAATAATTCTTCACCTTGTTCATCTAACTTGCAAAATGTTCTTACTTCTTTGGATCTCATATCACCATTATTAAAAACATGTTTTAGTTCCTTAAATCTTTCAAGCTGAATTTGTCTTGCTGCAATTACTCTTCTTCTTATTTCTTCAGATTTTTCTCCATTTGATTTAGAAGACAACTCTTTATACTTAACTGCGGGAACTTCAATATGAATATCGATTCTATCCAGCAAAGGACCAGAAATTTTTGCCATATATCTTTGAATTTGCGGTGGTGCACAAGTGCACTCTTTATTTGGATCTGTATAAAACCCGCATGGACAGGGGTTCATCGCAGCGGCTAACATAAAGTTTGCAGGAAATTCTAATGATAATTTTGAACGGCTTACTGTAACTTTTGCGTCTTCTAGTGGCTGGCGCAAAACTTCTAAAACATTTTTTTTAAATTCTGGTAGTTCATCTAGAAACAAAACTCCAAAGTGGGCAAAAGAAACTTCTCCTGGTTTAGGAAAAGAGCCCCCTCCAACTAATGCAGCATCGCTAACTGTATGATGCGGACTTCTAAACGGACGTTCAGTAATTATTGCTTTGCTCTTAGGTAAAATTCCCGCTATAGAATGAATTTTAGTTGTCTCGAGTGCTTCATCAAAAGTGAGCGGTGGTAGTATTGATGGAAACCTTTTTGCAAGCATTGTTTTTCCTGATCCCGGAGGACCGATCATTAAAATATTATGCGCGCCCGCAGCAGCAACTTCTAAGGCGCGTTTAACATTTTCTTGTCCTTTAACATCAGAAAAATCTAAATGATAATTATTGATTGCTGAAAAAAGTTCATCTTTGTTTGTAAATGTTTTTTCTAGGTTTGATTCTTCATTTAAAAAGGCAATTACTTCTGTTAAATTTTCAAATCCAAACACATCAATCTCATTAACAATAGCTGCTTCATTTGCTGATTCTTTAGGTAAGATGATTCTTTTAATTCCTTTTTTCTTTGCTTCAACTGCAATTGGTAAAGCACCTTTGATGTGCCGTAATGTTCCATCGAGTGAAAGCTCACCAAGAAAAATTGAATCTGTTAAAAACTTATCTGAGACTAATTCTTCAGCAGTTAATATTCCTATTGCAATTGCTAAATCGAATGAACTTCCCTCTTTTTTAATATCTGCCGGCGCAAGATTTATAGTAAATTTTTTAGTAGGGAATTTTATTCCAGAATTTTTGATTGCAGCAATAACTCTTTCGCGACTTTCACGCACAGCATTGTCCGGCAATCCAACAATAATAAATCCAGGAATTTGTTTTTCGACATGAGTTTCAACTTCAACAAGATATGCATCTATGCCATAGGTTGAGCTGGTGAGTACTTTGGATAACATAATTGATCCAATTTTTTTAAGATTAAAATTTTGAGGCGAGATGATTCACCCCAAGATAAATCACAATTAACTACAATATAAAAACCGAACAGAAAACTTTATCTGTAATTTCTCAAGAAATCAATTCTATCCTGTAAATTAGCTAAAGGAGTTAAAAGTTTATCCTTACCATAAATTGCTTCTTCCCTATTTGAGAAAGCCAACTCATAATCCTTACTCATCACAATTGCTTCTTCAGGACAAACTTCTTCACAAAATCCACAGAATATGCAACGTAACATATTTATCTCAAACTTTTCTGGATACCTTTCTTTTTCTCTCTCAGTTTCTGCTGCTTGAACTTCAATTGCAAGTGCCGGGCAAACTCTTGAGCACAATCCACAAGCAACGCATCTTTCATCACCATTATTTTCTTGAACAAGAACAGGTCTTCCACGATATGAACCTGCTGGATCAAATCTTTCTTCAGGATACTGCATTGTAAACTTAGGTTTGAACATTGTTTTAAGGGTTAACGATAAACCTTTAACAATTTCCGGAATGTAGATTTTTTCACCAAGAGTTAAATCTTTGATTCTCTTTTTTGGTGGTATTTTATTATCCGACATTAAAACTCCTGATTATAATTTATTATTCAATCAATGTTTGATGATTAAAAATTATAGTTTAAAAATCATTATTAAAATTGCTACCCAAATTATATTGAGTAACGATAACGGGAACATTACTTTCCAGCCTAAATTCATTAATTGATCATAACGAAATCTCGGAATGCTCCATCTTACCCATATAAAGAAAAATAGTAGTGCACCAACTTTTATCATAAATCCTAAAACTTGAAGTGCAATCACCAGCCCTGAAGATAATCCTAATGTTTCAATGTAAGGAATTTGCCAGCCACCAAGATACAATGTTACAATTAACGTACTTGCAATTAACATATTTGCATACTCTGCTAAGAAGAATGCTGCAAATTTCATCGAACTATATTCTGTGTGATAACCACCGACAAGTTCGGGTTCCGCTTCAGGTAAATCGAATGGTAATCTATTTGTTTCCGCAAATGCTGAAACAAGAAAAGTAATAAATCCGATTGGTTGAATAATTGCATTCCACATCCAACCAGATTGTGATTCCACAATTGCAATTGGTCTTAATGATTCTGATAAAAGAATTACTCCGCCAACAGAAAATCCCATAGAAATTTCGTAAGAAATCATTTGTGCAGATGAACGAATTCCGCCAAGTAGAGAATATTTACTTCCTGATGACCATCCTGCAAATGTAATTCCATACACACCTAATGATGTTAAAGCAAGTACATATAAAATTCCAATATTTACATCCGCAATTACCATTGGAATTTCATATCCTGCAATTGTAAACCCTGGTCCGATTGGGACAACTGCATAAGTTGTAAATGCAACAAACAAAGCAATCATTGGAGCAAGTGCGTGTATTTTTTTATTTGCTACATCTGGAACAATATCTTCTTTAAATAAAAGTTTAAAAACATCTGCAAAAGATTGAAGCAAACCATACCAGCCAACTCTATTTGGTCCAATTCTGTTTTGCGCCCAGGCACTTATTTTTCTTTCAAAGTAAACAAGATAAGCGGCTGTCATTAACATCATCACAAGTACAATTACAATTCTAATTAATAAAAAATTGTAAAAACTAATGATTGACCACAAAATATTTCCAATTGCTTCCATTAAGTATTAATTCCTTATAACCTAAATTTTAACAGTAGATTTAGAATTTACATTTTTCAATTGTATACCAAGCTCACCAATAACATCGTAATCTAAACCTTTAAAAGCATCAATTGAGTTTGCAACATCAAGAAACACTTCTTCGGCCATATTGTATTTTAATTTATGTCCGAGTACTGAAGCTAATCCAACTAAAATTTTCCAGCTTGATCTTGCATCATAATGTTTACCTTGTGCCCAGCGATCGAACTTAGTTCCAAATTTATCTAATCGACTCATTGACATTCCTTCTAAAGCACGATCAACATCATTGGTTGCGATTGCAGGACGAATTCTTTGAACTCTTCCGGCAAAGTTTACATATGTTCCATTCTTTTCAGCATATGTTGCGGCCGGAAAGACGATATCGGCAAGGATTGTGGTTTTGTTAAAGTTAGTTGCATTTATAATTAATAAATCAAGCTTTGATAGAACAGTTTCTAATTCGGGATTATCATTTAAAATATCATCTTCTAAAATATAAAGTGCTTTTATTTTTCCTTCGCGAATCGATTTAATTATACCATTAAAATCTAATCCGTTTTTAGATGGAATTACTCCTGTTAATTCTGCTCCTTTAGAGTTTGGAGTTATATCTTCGTTTCGCAAAATATCATCTCCAAAAGATGGATTGATATGATGAACAAAATCTAAATGTCCTGTTCCTAAAACTGATTTTGCAAACTTAGCAGCAACAAAATTATCTTCAACAGTTGCACAAGCTGAACCAAGTACAGCAACTTCATCCTTACCAAATGCCTTTAAGCTTGATGCGGCTTTTGCGTAAGCTTCATCCCATCCAACTTTAATTAAATTGCCTTCAACCCTAATATGAGGTCCATCGACACGATCTTCTGAATTGATAAACTTGAATGTGTTTAATCTTCCGTGATCACACATCCAATAACTATTTACTTCTTCGTTATGTCTTGGAACTAATCTTAACACTTCATTATTTCTTGTCCAAACTTCTATGTTGCATCCTCGAGCACAGCCACTGCAAATTGTGTTTGTATGAGCCATATCCCAAACGCGTGCCTTAAATCTAAAATCACGATTTGTAAGCGCACCAACAGGACAAATATCAACTACATTCATTGAGTACGGATTATCAAGTTGTTGACCCGGAAAAGTTGTAATCGTAACTCTATCGCCTCTTTGAACAAATGTTAGTTCAGGATCTTTTGCTATCTCATCACAAAATCTTATACAACGTGAGCAGGAAATACAACGCTCACCATCAAACATAACATTAGGACCAAGTTCAACTCTTTTATCTTTATGATTTTTAGTTTCAACAAATCTGCTTTCACCAGCACTATGATCGTAAGCATAATCCTGAAGTTTGCATTCACCAGCCTCATCACAAATCGGGCAATCAAGTGGATGATTGATAAGAATAAATTCCATAACAGCATTGCGAGCAGCAAGTGCTTTATCAGATGCGGTATGAACAACCATTCCTTCTGCGGCAACTGTTGAACAAGCTATAACGAGCTTTGGCATTTTTTCAACTTCTACCAAACAAACTCGGCAATTACCGGAAACGGAAAGTTTTGGATGCCAACAAAAATGAGGAACATCAATTCCATGATCTTTGGCGGCTTCAATAATCGTTTGGCCTTGTTTGAATTCTAATTCTTTTCCATCAACAATGATTTTAGGCATAATCTACTCTGAATATTTGCTTACTATTTTATGTTAAGCTGCTTTTTTTATTGAATTATCTTTTGAACAAATTACAATTTTACTAAGTGTTGATTCATTTAAAACTTCTTTAGAAAGTT
The DNA here is from genome assembly GCA_049291095.1 of Ignavibacteriaceae bacterium. GTDB lineage: Bacteria > Bacteroidota > Ignavibacteria > Ignavibacteriales > Ignavibacteriaceae > IGN3. Next base: position 6,289 of record JBATOT010000132.1, read on the forward strand.
TTAAAACATCTTCAACTGTAACTGCATCAATTTTATTTAATATATCTTCAATCGGAACAACTTTGCCATAATGATAAATTGAATTAGCAAGTCTTATCATTCTGTTAGTCGTGTTTTCAAGGCTCATTAACGTGTTGCCTTTGATGTACTCTTTAACTCTGTTAAGTTCTTTTGATTTTATTTCAGTCGTTCTAAGTTTGTTAAACTCGCGATTAACAATCTCATTCACTTTATCAATTTGTTTTTCATTAGTTGAAAAATAAACGCCAAAAGCCGAAACATCTTCATAAGAATTTAAGAAAGTATTGATCTGATAAGTCATTCCAAGTTTTTCTCTAACTGCTTGAAATAATCTTGAAGAACTACCATCACCAAGTAAAGTTGAAAGAACTTTTAATTTGTGTCTTCTTGGATCATTAAATCCATAAGTTGTTCTTCCTATAATGGAATGAACCTGCTGAATTTCTTTTTCAATTACTTCGCTACTAACTGTTTGCTTAACAAAGTTTTTTCTTTTTTGGTTAGATGTTGTTTTTTTTGAAGTAAAATATTTTTCCGCAAGTGCTACAGCCTCTTCGTGAGGAATTGCACCTGAAACTGCAATCATTAAATTATCCAAACGATAATTTGCTTTGTGAAATTGATGAAGTGTATTTGAGTTGTAGGATAAAATATTTTTTTCAGTTCCGATTATCGGATAACTTAATGTGTGGCCACTAAAAACTGATTCTTCAAACTTATCAAATATTAATTCTTCCGGATTATCATCAATATCTTTTAATTCATCTATAACAACTCCAGCTTCTTTTTTGATATGTGAATCTTTGAATAAAGGGTTTTGAATCATATCAGAAAGAACAACAAATGTTTTTTTGAAATTGTCTGATAAGCCTCTTCCGTAATAACAAGTATGCTCTTTTGAAGTGAAAGCGTTTAAGTAGCCGCCGTAAGATTCAATTTCATCAGAAATTTGTTTTGCAGTGCGGGTTTTGGTTCCTTTAAACAGCATATGCTCAACGAAATGTGAGATTCCATTATTCTTCAAATTCTCATCACGCGCACCAACATTAAACCAAAATCCTAAAGAAAAAGATTTAAGATAAGGAATAAATTCTGAAACAATTTTCACACCGTTTGAAAGCGTCGTTACTTTACAATTATCCACAGTTTCAATCTATTAATAATGAATTAAATGAGGTTCAAATATAGATAAAGAGGTTTAGCCAATCAAGAAAAGAAAAAGAGGAAAATAAAACAATAGTACACTGATCATTAAGATTATTTATGATCTTAACTGATCTTATTAAATCATAAAAATCAGTGTACCATTTTTTAAAATTTAAACTTCAACTAAATCCGGATATTTTTCCTGGTACTTAACAAAAAACTCACCGATAGCTTTGTAAGCTTTTTCCAGAATTTGTTCGTTAGGTAAAAACACAACTCTAAAATGATGTGTGCCGGGAACCTGTCCAAATCCACTGCCGGGAACAATTACAACTCCGGTTTCACGAATCAATTCACCAACAAAGTGTACATCAGGTTGTTTCATTTCAAGTTTTGGAAAAGCATAAAATGCGCCTTCGGGTTTTACACAGCTAATTCCAGGAATTGCATTTAACATTTCAACTGTTAAATCTCTTCGCCTTGTAAGTTTTTTCATTCCTTCTGTAAGATGATCGTGATTACCTTCGAGCGAAGGTTTTATTCCATATTGCTCAGGATGATTTGCAGATAATCTTGCACGAAGAATTTTATTTACCGCCTCAATAAAATCTGATAAAACTTCTTTTCTTCCGCTTACGATTCCCCAGCCAATTCTAAATCCGGGAACCATATAATTTTTTGATAATCCACCAAAAGTTATACAGGAAACATCTTTATTTAACGATGCGATTGATATATGTTTCTTTCCATCAAACAAAAGCTTGTCATAAATTTCATCAGCAAAGATTACAAGATTATGCTCAAGTGCTAAATCAACAATTTGCTGCAAATTTTCTCTCGTATAAAGTGAACCAGTTGGATTATTTGGATTGATAAGTACAATTGCTTTTGTCTTATCATTTATTTTTGATTTAATATCCTCAATATCAGGCAGCCATCCGTTTGATTCATCAAGGTAATATGGATTTTCCATCATCTGTAGTTTACTTGCGATTGCCGTGTAAAGCGGATATCCCGGAGTTGGTGTAAGTACATTTTCACCATCGTTTACAAGTGCAGTTAAACAAATATCAATTGCTTCGCTTGCGCCGGTTGTTACAAAAATATCGTGGACATTTGTAATACCTTTTCGCTCTGCTTCAGCTTCAATTGCTTTTACAGCTTCACCAATTCCTGATGAAGGCGCATAACCATTTAAATTCTTTAACATTGCCTGATACGTTGCATCAACAAGGTGTTTTGGTGGAACAAAATCATAAAGATTCGGATCACCAATATTTAAGTACAACATTTCTTTTCCGGTTTTTGCAACCTGATTTGCAAGTACAACTATATCTCTAACAGCGTAAGTAATGTTTTCGGTTCTAACAGCAGGAATTATTTTTTTGATCATTTTAAGTCTCCGTAAAAAGTAAATTCATATTCTACTTTAAACTTAAAAAAAATTGGGATGAGAATCAGATGTAATAAATTAAAAGATTTGAATAATTGAAAGATCTAAAGATTAGGAAAACAAAAACGCAGGACTGGAGCCCTGCGCTACAAATTTTTATAATATTAAAACCAAATTAAAAACGCTCAAAACTTATTTAATCAACAACATTTTCTTCGTCTCAACAAATTCACCAGCTTTAAGTTGATAGAAATATATTCCTGAACTTAATTGTACATTGTTCATTGTAAATTGTACATTGTATGAACCAGCATCTCTATACTCATCAACTAAAGTAGCAACTTCTCTTCCAAGAACATCAAAAACTTTTAATGAAACATTGCCGGCAACTGGTAACTGATAACTAATTATCGTACTTGGATTAAATGGGTTTGGGTAGTTTTGTTGTAATGTAAAATCTGTTGGCTGTTTATTATTGAATCTCTCATCCTCAACAAATGTAACTCCCCCGTTTGTTGTTCTTAGTAATTCATTACTATTCCAACTATGAGCATAAATCCACCCGTGTAATTCATCCACAAAATCTAGATCTACAAAACTTCCTTGCGTATACGGAACTTCGACTGAATCCCAATTATTTCCTCCATCGATGGTCCGGAAAAGGACATTTGTTTCGTTCACTTTCCCGATAACCCATCCTTTATCTTTATTGAAGAAATGTGCATCAACAAAGCTACCTGCAAGTTGTTGTGTCCAGCTAAATCCGCCATCCTCTGTTCGCCAAATTCCATTGCCAATTGACCAGCCGATTCCGTTCACATACATTTTTAATTTTTTCTGGTTAGTTAAAGTTGTATCAGTAAACTGCCATGTTTCACCATTATCTGTAGAGCGATATACTTTCCCAAAATATGCGGTTATTGCATACCCCTCATTTAACTGCGCAAAGGCAACTAACTTAAAAGGCTCTTGTAAATTTGTATTGAATGTATTCCAAGTTAGTCCTCCATTATAGGTCCGATATATTTTTGGTTCATAACTATGTGAAACCCACCC